>JBLZYV010000004.1:38753-106350 GCA_050282565.1 Comamonas sp. | reverse complement strand
GAGGAAGACTTCCAGAAGATGATGAAGCTCATCCACGACGTGCGCTTCGACAACAGCTTCAGCTTCATCTTCAGCCCGCGCCCCGGCACGCCCGCCGCCAGCCTGCACGACGACACGCCGCACGAGGTCAAGCTGCGCCGCCTGCAGGAGCTGCAGGCCGTGATCAACACCAACATCCGCGAGATCAGCGAGGAACGCGTGGGCACGGTGCAGCGCCTGCTGGTCGAGGGCATCAGCAAGCGCGACGGCAGCGAGCTGATGGGCCGCACCGAGTGCAACCGCGTGGTGAACTTCCCCGCGCATGGGAAACAGGAGCGCCTCATCGGCCAGATGATCGACGTGAAGATCACCGAGGCCAAGGCCTACACGCTGCGCGGCGAGGTCGTCACGCAGGGTTGATTTTCAAGCAAAATCGACCTCTAGCACCCGCCCATCAAGCGCGAGCAGCTATCATTTTGTGATCTGCGCGCGCACGGCGCGCAGGCTGGCCTTGACGCGGCTTGCATGCTCCGGGCCCATGCGCAGCAGGATCTTCTGCCCCGAGGACAGCGCCTGCAACTGCGGATCGGCAAACTCGTAGCGCAGCCAGGGCTGCTGTGGTGCCACCTGTCCTTGCACCTGCACCAGCTTCAGCGCCAGCGGCTGCACCGGCTCGGGCGTCTTGAGCAGGTGGTCGATCACCGCCACCAGCCGGTCGTTGAAGTGCTTGCCGGGGTAGCCCAGCTCTTCATAAGTGCGCTGCAGCACCGGGTACACGCGCTTGTACAGCGCCACGCCCGGGCCGGATCGAGCCCGGTCACGAAATCCACCACCGCGCCATAGCGCGCCGCGTTGCCGGCGGCGATGTGCAGGTCCGCGCCGCTGCCCTCGACCGCCATGCGCCCGCCCACCGGATGCAGCGGCCACAGCTGCGAGGCCACATGGCTGCGCGGCAGGTTGTCGATGGTGGCGACGATGCGCCGCGCCAGCCCGTCGGCCGCCACGAAGCGCAGGCTGTGCTCGCGGCCCAGCCAGCCGGTGACGGCGCTGTCGAAGGCGGTGCTCGCATCGGGCGCCAGCGGCGGGTTGCCCTGGGCATCGGCGGCGGGCTCCAGCGGGTGGTGCTCCTCGGCTTCGGACGCAGCCTTGTCAGCCGCGCTGGGCGGGCTGGCAGCCTCGGGCGCGGGCTGCGCCGGTGTCTCGGCCTGCGGGGCCGGCGCCACCATCTGCCGGCCGTATTTCCACCAGCCGTAGCCACCGGCGGCAAGCACCAGGACCAGCAGCGCCACGGCCTTGCCCATGCCGCCCCGGCGGCGCTGGCGCTGGTACTGGCGGGACACGGGTTCGTGCGCGTTGATCTCTTCCATGGGCAGGTCTCTCTCAAGGGCCAATGGCAGCTACCTTAAAGCCATTTGCGGGCCTGCATCCCGCGCTTCACCCTTTGTTGCAACACTTTTACCTGCCATCCACCCGCACCGGAATCTTCAGGTACGACACGCCGTTGGCCTCGGCCGGCGGCAGCCGACCCGCGCGCATGTTGACCTGCACCGACGGCAGCAGCAGCGCGGGCGCTGCCAGCGTGGCGTCGCGCTTTTCGCGCAGCGCGACGAAGGCGTCTTCGTCCACGCCCTCGTGCACATGCACATTGCGCGCGCGCTGCTCGGCCACCGTGGTCTCCCAGGCATAGTCCTCGCGGCCCGGCGCCAGGTAGTCGTGGCACAGGAACAGGCGCGTGGCGGGCGGCAGCGCCAGCAGGCGCTGGATGGAGCGGTAGAGCTGGCGCGCGCTGCCGCCCGGAAAGTCGGCCCGCGCCGTGCCGTAGTCGGGCATGAACAGCGTGTCGCCGACGAACACCGCATCGCCCACGCGGTAGGCCACGCAGGCCGGCGTGTGGCCGGGCGTGTGCAGCACCTCCAGTTGCAGCGCGCCCAGCGCCAGCACCTCGCCGTCGCGCAGCAGCCGGTCGAACTCGCGGCCGTCGCCCGACACGTCATCCGCATGGAACACCGGGCCGAAGAGGGCCTGCACCTCGCGGATGTGTTCGCCGATGGCCACCGGCGCGCCGGTGTGCCGCTGGAGGTACGGCGCCGCGCTCAGGTGGTCGGCATGGGCGTGGGTCTCCAGGATCCAGCGCAGCGCGAGCCCCTGGTCGGCGATGGCCTGCCGCACGCGGTCGGCCGACGCGGTGCTGATGCGGCCGCTGCGGTGGTCGTAGTCCAGCACCGGGTCGATGACGGCGGCCTCGCCGCTGCCTGGATCGGACACCAGGTACGTGACCGTGAACGTGGCCGGGTCGAAGAAGGCCTGGATGCGGGGCGAAGTGGGAACGTGGTTGGCAAGGGTCATGGCAGTCAGGTCCGCAGGGTTTTTCGATTTATTTAGAATACACTAAATTAGAAATATCTAAATTAAAGCCATCCAATCATCCATGTCAAACGACGAACTGCAACAAAGGTTCATGCAGGAAGGCGCGGCCCAGGCCGCGGCTCTGCTGCGCGCCGTCGGCAACGAGCACCGGCTGCTGGTGCTGTGCCTGCTGCTCACCCATGGCGAGATGACCGTGGGCGCGCTGCTCGAGCAGCTGAGCCTGAGCCCGTCCGCGCTGTCGCAGCACCTGGCGCGCATGCGCGACGAAGGGCTGGTGGGCTACCGGCGCGAAGCCCAGACCCTGTACTACCGCATCGCCAACCCGCACGTGGCCAAGCTGATCGCCACGCTCAAAGACATCTTCTGCCCCTGAAAGCGAGCACTGCCATGACCCTCCAGTCCCTCTCCCCCCAGGCCGCCAAGGCCCTGCTTGATGAAGGCAAGGCCGTGCTGGTGGACATCCGCCCGGCCGACGAGCATGCGCGCGAGCACATCGCCATCGCCCGCAACATCCCCATGGACCAGTTGCCCGCCGCCGCGCCGGCGCTGCAGGGCCGGGCCGTCGTCTTCCACTGCCGCTCGGGCCAGCGCACCCGGCTCAACGCCCAGGCGCTGCGGGCCGCCACCAGCGGCGAGGCCTATGTACTCGAAGGCGGCCTCGACGGCTGGAAGCAGGCCGGCCTGCCGGTCCGGCGCGACACCTCGCAGCCTCTGGAATTGCAGCGCCAGGTGATGATCGCAGCCGGCACCCTGGTGACGGGCGGCACGGCGCTGGGCACCGTGGTTTCGCCCTGGTTCTACCTGCTGCCGGGCTTCGTCGGCTGCGGCCTGGTCTTCGCCGGCCTGACCGGGTTCTGCGGCATGGCGCGGCTGCTGATGAAGATGCCCTGGAACCGTCGCGCACTGGCCGCCACCGGTTTGTAACAGGCGGTGAAACTCTGGCCGCCGGCCCCCGGGGCGGCGTGCGCAGCGGCTAGGATGCAGGTTTTTTGTGGGGGCTGCCGCCCCCTTTTGCAACCGAGGCTCCATGAATTCCACACGCCAAGCCGCCGCGCTGCACGGCGACGCCCTGCACGCTTTTCTGGACCAGGCCCATGAGCTGCTCCACGACGACGGGCATGGCAGTGGCGCCATCGACCACCGCGACCGCGTGGCCGCGGCCATCGAGCTGATGCAGCAGCAGAGCTTCGCGCCGGCCAGCGTGCCCGAGCTGGAGCGCCTGCACGATTTCTGGCTGCTGCTCGACCAGCCGCAGGCCGCCAACGCCCTGCTGCAAACCCACCGCGAAGCGGCCCTGCAGGCCCACGAAGGGAGCGACCGCGCGGCCGGCGCGGCCAGCCTGGCGCTGAGCGACATCCAGAGCCGCCTGCGCTTCGACCGCGATGGCGCCTGTGCGCTGCTGCTGCCCGCGGCCACGCTGCTGGCGCAGCTGCCCGACAGCGCCGACCCCGAGATCTACTGGAACGGCTGGCAGACCCTGGCCCAGCAGGCCGAGGCCTACGGCATTGCCGAGCAAGGCATAGACCTGCGCCGCGAATACGAACGCAGCCGCTCCGAGCACGAGGCCGACCAGGCCTTCGGCGAAGCCTGGGCCTGCCTGCAGAAAGCCGAGCTGGCCCAGTTGCGCGCCGATGACACCGCCCAGGCCCGCCAGGTGCAGGCGGCCATCGACGGCCTGCGCCAGGCCGATACCGGCCAGGCGCTGGACTTCGACCGCTGGATGCTGGTGGCCCAGCGCCTGCTGCCGCTGGCCCCGCAAAGCCTGCCCGCGCTGCTGCTGGCCTGCGAGCAATGGCTGGCGCGCGCCGAGGTGCCGCCGCCGTCGCAAGCCGTGAAGGCCCACCGCCGGGTCAGGATCGCCCGCCTGCAGGCCCAGGCCTGCGAGCAGATGGGCCAGCAGGGCGCCGCGCTGCAGCTCGCGCCGCAGGGCCGCTTCAGCCTGACCGACGACGATGGCGACCCGTTCACCGCGCAGTTGCTGCAATGGCTGCTCGACGCCGGCCGCCTGGACGAGCTGGCCCCGCTGGCGCTCGAAAGCGTGCTCCACGCCCGCCCCGGCTCGGCCGAGGCCGCCTACCGCATCGCGCTGGAGCTGGCGGACACCGAATCCCCCCAGGCCAACACCTGGGCGCTGATCCTCGCCTGGGCGCAGATCGAGGAAGACATGCGCCGGCTGCTGGCCCAGGCCGACGAAAGCCTGCCGCCGCTGCCGGCCGACGACTATCTGGCGCGCGTGCGCGCCAGCGAGCCCGGGCATCCCGTGCTGGCGCTGATCGAAGGCATGGGCCACGCGGCCAAGCGCCGCATGGCCCAGGCCCTGCCGCTGCTGGAGCAGTCCGTGGGCCTGCACCCCGAGATCGCCGACAGCGACAAGCTGCCCACGCTGTGGGCCGCGCGCTTTGCGGCCCTGCCACTGCAGGAGGCCCTGGCCCGCCCCTTCCCCGAGGCCCACGGCGCCCACTGGTGCTATGCGGCCGGCGTGGTGCTGGACGACGAGGACGACCTCGCCCCGCTGATGGGCGGCAAGAAGCACGTGCCCGCGCAAGAGGTGCGCGAGCCGTTGGTGCTGCGCTACTACGAGGAAGGCCTGGCGCGCTTCGAGCATTTCTGGGCCACGGGCCAGGGCCGTTTCAAGGATGCCGACCTGCACGTGTACTCGATGCTGTGCAACAACCTGGCCATCAAGTACCGCGACCAGGAGCGCTGGGACGAGGCCGCCGAGCTGCACCGCAAGGGCCTGGCCGCCAGCCCGTTCGCCGAGCACCATGACGGCCTGTGGTGGTGCGCGAACGGCCGCGACGACGATGCCGGCATCGTCGCCGAGGCCGAACAGCTCTGGCACTTTGCGCAGGACCATGGCTACGGCCGCCATGAGCCGACGCGCTACTTCCCCACCGTGGCGCTGTCGCTGTACAAGCTCGATCGCGGCGATGAGATCAGCATCTGGCTCGAACGCCTGGACGAGTGGTATGCCGGGCTGGACGAGGACGAGCAGCGCGACGAGCGCCGCGACTACCTGGCCTGCATGATGTCGCTGCTGGACTTCTTCTCGGTCTTCCGCCCCGAGCTGGTGCTGCCGCGCCTGCGCGCCCACCAGGCCGAGGTGCGCGCCCTGCAGGACAGCTACCCGCTGCGCCGGCTGGCCGGCGCGCTCGAAGCCTGGCCCGAGCACCTCGAAGAAGCCGTGGCCCTGCACCGCGAGTCCGCGACCCATCTGGGACGCAACGCCAAGCGGCAATTCGCGCTGGGCAACGACAACGAGGCCGAAGCCCGCATGTCGCAGGACGGTCTGGAAAAGGCCGAGCGCAAGCTGGCCGAAGCCCGGGGCCGGTCCCCGGCCGCCGGGCGCAAGCCCTGGTGGAAGTTCTGGTGAGCCAGGCCGGCGCCCAGGCAGGCAGCGCCTACCAGGCGCGCGACGTGGTCAACGCCCCGCACATCAAGGCGCGCATCCGCGAACGCAGCGCCGCGCGCGGCGATGCGCCCGAGATCACGGCCTGGCTGGGCAACCACTTCTACCGCCATGTCGTCGGCAACCTCCAGGCCGAGCCGCCGGCGCTGCAGCCCATCGCCGACGGCCAGGCACTGGCCGCGGTGTTCGGCCGCCAGGCGCCGCCCGGCTGGGTGCTGGAGCGCCTGGAGCAACAATCCCGCGGCTTAGCCCTGCCCCGGCTCTGGTGGGTGGACCCCGACGCGCCCGTGGTGCTGGCGCTGGAGGCGCGCCTGGTGGAGTTCCTGTCCACGCGCCAGGGCACCTCGCTCGAAGGCAAGCTGCAGCGCGTCAACTGCCCGCAGGCGCTGGCGCGCTGGACGCTGGAGCACCTGGCCTTTGCGCAAAAACAAAGCCGTGGCTGGGTCGAGCACACGCCGGCCGCCGTGCGCGGCCTGCTGCCCGGCCAGCACGGCAGCTTCGTCGAGTTCGATGGCCGCAGCCCCCAGCTGCGCCAGGAGATGGCCTACGAAAGCCAGATGATGGGCCACTGCGTGGGCCAGTTTGCTGACCGCAAGCAGCTGCGAGGCGGCTACGGCGAGCACTATGCCGAGGCCTGCGAGCAGGGCCGCATGCGCTTGTTCAGCTACCGCACCGGCCAGGCCCAGCCACGCATCACCGTCAACGCCCAGGTGCAAAAGGACGGCAGCCTGCAGGTCGAGCAAATCAAGGGCAAGCAGAACCGCCCGCCGATCGCGCGCTATGCGGGCGACGTGGTGGCCCTGCTCAACCACCTGCAACCGCGCGGCGAGGAGCCGGACGACGCCATCGCCATGGGCGTCGTGCGCCGGCCCGCCCACCTGCTGCCCCCCGGCCAGGAGGCCGCGCCCTGGTGCGCCGTGGCCGAGCTGCACACCGAGGCCGAACAGCTGTGGCTGCTCGCCGAGCACCCCGACCTGCTGCCCCGGCTCGACCTGCGCTCGCCCCTGCTGCAGTGGATGGTGGCCGCGCGCAAGGACGAGGTGGATGCGGCCATCGTCGAGCACATGCCCAAGACCGCCGCGCTGCAGCAGGCGCTGGAGCTGGCGAAAAAGCGCGAAAGGCGTGCCAGGACGGTGCCCTGATGCGCAAGTTCCTCTTCCTCGTCACGCCCTGGGTGCTGGTCTACCTGCTGGGCCGCATCCACTGGCTGCTCGGCACCGTGGCCCTGCTGGGCCTGCTCTGGATCGTGCGCGGCAGCTGGCGCCGGGTGCAGGAGGCACGCCGCCGCGGTGATGTCTCCACCAGCTACAGCGCGGGCAGCGCAACGCTGGACTGGTCGCTGGCCCTGGCCCACCCCATGGCCTTCCACAGCATCCACGGCGGCTTTGCCCACCGCGAGCTCGCCGGCGCCGACGATGCGCTGACCCGCAGCTTGCGCCCCATGGTGCTGCACCACCTCGGCATGCGCACCGACCTGGACGACGCCAGCATCGCCAAGCAACTGCCCGACCTGCTGCGCCAGCGCTGGTTCACGCTCGACCTGCACAAGCTGCAGGCCGGCGACGATCCGCGCGCCGCCATGGCCTTTGCCTGCGCGCGCGTGGCCTTCTATGTGCGCTGCGCCTTCCTGCTCGGCTGGCTGCCCGAGGACCTGCACCGCGAGGTGCTGCGGCTCAACGCCTGCCGCGCCCAGCAATGCTTCGGCGATTGGCTGGCCTACGGCCAGGCCTGGGCGCGGGGCCGCGCGCAATGGATAGCCCAGGGCCGCGCCGACACCTTGGGCAAGGCCTTCAGCGAGGCCGACGTGGCCGACTGGACCGCCTCGCCGCAGCATCCCTGGCACGCGATGCCCTGGCAGCTGCCGCTGGATGAACTATCAAAAACATGAGCTACCACCGCTCATCCTGTCTTGATTTCAATAGTATTTAATACTAAAACCAAGATATAGCAAGCGCCAGCAGCTATGCTTTTTAAACGGCAAACACCGTGCGCGCATCGGTGAAGCGGCGCGAGAAATACGGGTTGTTCATCGGCACCGTCCTGACGATGCCGCCCGTAGACGGCGCATGCACGAACTGGTCGTTGCCCGCATAGATGCCCATGTGCGAATAGCGCCCGCCCAGCGTGTTGAAGAACACGAAGTCGCCGCGCTGCAGCCGGCCCGGATCGATGGACGCGCTCACCGTCGCCCACTGCGCCGTGGTGCGCGGCAGCCGGCGGTCGGTGATGCCCTGCACCGCATACAGCACCAGGCCGCTGCAGTCGAAGCCGCCCTCGGGCGTGTTGCCACCATAGGTGTAGGGCGTGTTCACCACCATCATCAACCGCGCATACAGCGGCTCGCGCAGTTGGCCGTCCAGCCCCAGGCTCACGCCCTCGGCCACCGCCCCGCCCTGGCGCACCGGCACCGAGCCACGCGCCGCGCCGCCCTGCCCCGCCGGCCGCGAGGCACAGCCCGCCAGCAGCGCGCCCGCCCCCAGCACCGCGCCCAGCAGCCATTCGCGCCGCGAGGCCGCGCCTTCCTTGTACATACCGTCGTCGTTCATGCGGCCTATTATTCACAAGTGGGCCATCACCGGCGCAAAAGCCGCTCTCTATCGAAACAATATTCACGCAACGCAAAACATATCGACCGTAGAATCGTTGCTTGGCAAACTGTTTCCATTTCTATAACCTCCTTCCCAGAGAAAGCGAGGACGCCCCATGAAGCAACTCTCCAGACGCCGGTTCATGCAAGTGACCGGCTCCACGCTGGCGGGATCGAGCCTGGCGGTGATGGGCTTTTCACCCACCGCCGCGCTCGCCGAAGTCCGCCAGTACAAGCTCGCAGCGACCACGGTCACGCGGCAGACCTGCACCTACTGCTCCGTCGGCTGCGGCATCCTGATGCACGCGCTCGGCGACGGCAGCAAGAACTCCCGCCAGGCGGTGATCCACGTCGAAGGCGACCCGGACCACCCCGTCAACCGCGGCACACTGTGCCCCAAGGGCGCCGGCCTGCTGGACTTCATCAACAGCCCCAACCGCCTGCACTACCCCGAGTACCGCGCGCCCGGCTCCACCGAGTGGAAGCGCATCTCGTGGGACGAGGCCTTCGAGCGCATCGGCGGCCTGATGAAGGCCGACCGCGACGCGAACTTCGTCGAGAAGACCGACGACGGCCTCACCGTGAACCGCTGGACCACCACCGGCATGCTCGCCGCCTCAGCCGCGAGCAACGAAGTGGGCTACCTCACCGCCAAGATCGCCCGCTCCTGGGGCCTGCTCGCATTCGACAACCAAGCCCGTGTCTGACACGGCCCGACGGTGGCAGGTCTTGCCCCGACGTTTGGCCGTGGAGCGATGACGAACCATTGGGTCGACATCAAGAATGCGGACGTTATCCTGATCATGGGCGGCAATGCCGCCGAAGCACACCCCTGCGGATTCAAGTGGGTGACCGAAGCGAAGGCGCACAACAAGGCGCACTTCATGGTGGTCGATCCGCGCTTCAACCGCTCGGCCTCGGTGGCGGACTTCTATGCGCCGATCCGCTCCGGCTCGGACATCGCCTTCCTGGGCGGCGTGATCAATTACCTGATCAGCAACGACAAGATCCACCACGACTATGTCCGCAACTACACGGACATGAGCTTCATCGTGCGCGATGACTTCGCGTTCAACGACGGCATCTACTCCGGCTACGACGAGAGCAAGCGCACGTATGACAAGAGCTCGTGGGACTATGAGCTGGGCGAGGACGGTTTCGTCAAGACCGATACCACACTGCAGCACCCGCGCTGCGTCTACCAGTTGCTCAAGGCCCACTACTCGCGCTACACGCCCGAGGTGGTCGAGAGCGTCTGCGGCACGCCCAAGGCCAAGTTCCTGCACGTCTGCGAGCAGTTCGCCAGCACGGCGGTGGCAGGCCGCGCGGCCACCATCATGTACGCACTGGGCTGGACGCAGCACTCCATCGGCGCGCAGATCCTGCGCACCGGCGCGATGGTGCAGCTGCTGTGCGGCAACATCGGCATCGCCGGCGGCGGCATGAACGCGCTGCGCGGGCACTCCAACATCCAGGGCCTCACCGACCTGGGCCTGCTGTCGTCCAGCCTGCCCGGCTACCTGACGCTACCGCGCCAGGCCGAGCAGGACTACGGCAAGTACATCACCGCGCGCACGCAGAAACCGCTGCGCCCGGGCCAGATGAGCTACTGGCAGAACTACCCCAAGTTCCACGTCAGCCTGATGAAGGCCTGGTACGGCTCGGCCGCCACGGCCGAGAACAACTGGGCCTTCGACTACCTGCCCAAGCTCGACAAAGAGTACGACATGCTGCAGGTCTTCGACCTGATGAACGCAGGCAAGGTCAACGGCTACATCGCGCAGGGCTTCAACCCGCTGGCGGCGCTGTCGGACAAGAACCGCGTGCGCTCGGGCCTGGCCAAGCTCAAGTTCCTGGTCATCATGGACCCGCTGGCCACCGAGACCTCGGAGTTCTGGAAGAACTACGGCGAGTTCAACGACATCAAGACCGAGGAGGTGCAGACCGAGGTCTTCCGCCTGCCCACCAGTTGCTTCGCCGAGGAGGAAGGCGCGGTGGTCAGCTCGTCGCGCGTGCTGCAGTGGCACTGGAAGGCGGCCGAGCCGCCGGGCGAGGCCAAGACCGACGTGGAGATCATGTCCACGCTGTTCCTGCGCCTGCGCGAGATGTACCGCAAGGACGGCGGCAAGTTCCCCGATCCCATGCTCAATCTCTGGTGGCCCTATGCCCAGGCCAAGCACCCCAGCTCCGAAGAGCTGGCCAAGGAGTACAACGGCCGTGCGCTGGTCGACCTGACCG
Source organism: Comamonas sp. (assembly GCA_050282565.1). GTDB lineage: Bacteria > Pseudomonadota > Gammaproteobacteria > Burkholderiales > Burkholderiaceae_C > Comamonas. The sequence goes on along the minus strand of JBLZYV010000004.1, from coordinate 95,770 downwards.
ATCCGGCCGACCCGAGCAAGGTGCTGCGCAAGGCGGGCGAGCAGGTCTCCGGCTTTGGCGAGCTGCGCGACGACGGCAGCACCATGAGCGGCTGCTGGATCTACGCCGGTGCCTGGACGCAGGCCGGCAACCAGATGGCGCGGCGCGACAACAGCGACCCCACCGGCATCGGCAACACGCTGAACTGGGCCTGGGCCTGGCCGGCCAACCGGCGCGTGCTGTACAACCGCGCCTCGGCCGACTTGGAGGGCAAGCCCTTCAACCCCAAGCGCGTGCTGGTCAAGTGGAACGGCTCGTCCTGGGGCGGCGCCGACGTGCCCGACTACGGCCTGGCCATCAAGCCTGAGGCCGGCACCGGCCCGTTCATCATGAACCCCGAGGGCGTGGCGCGCTTCTTCGCCCGCAAGGGCATGGCCGAAGGGCCGTTCCCCGAGCACTACGAACCCTTCGACACGCCGCTGGGCTACAACCCGCTGCACCCGAAGAACCCCAAGGCCACGAGCAGCCCCGCAGCGCGCGTGTTCCCGCATGTCTGGGAGACCTTCGGCAAGGCCGCGGACTTCCCGCACGTGGGCACGACCTACCGCATCACCGAGCACTTCCACTACTGGACCAAGCATGCGCTGGTGAACGCGGTGACGCAGCCCGAGCAGTTCGTCGAGATCGGCGAGGCGCTGGCCAAGGAGATCGGCATTGCCGCAGGCGACCGCGTCAAGGTCAGCTCCAAGCGCGGCTACATCAAGGCCGTCGCCGTGGTCACCAAGCGCATCAAGCCCATGCAGATCGAGGGCAAGCCCGTGCACCACGTGGGCATCCCGATCCACTGGGGCTTCAAGGGCGTGACCAAGCCGGGCTTCATCGCCAACACGCTGACGCCCTTCGTGGGCGACGGCAACACCAACACCCCCGAGTTCAAGACCTTCCTCGTGAAGGTCGAGAAGGCGTAAGGAGAAACCGATGTCACTGCAATCCCTAGACATCAAGCGCCGCTCGGCCACCACCACGCCCTCGCCCAGCGCGCGCTCGCCGCGCTCGGGCGAAGTCGCCAAGCTGATCGACGTCTCCAAGTGCATTGGCTGCAAGGCCTGCCAGTCGGCCTGCATGGAATGGAACGACATCCGCGACGAGGTCGGCTCCAACCACGGCGTGTACGACAACCCCAACGACCTGACCGAGAACTCGTGGACGGTGATGCGCTTCACCGAGTACGAGAACGAGGAATCGGGCAACCTGGAATGGCTGATCCGCAAGGACGGCTGCATGCACTGCGAAGACCCCGGCTGCCTCAAGGCCTGCCCGTCGCCCGGTGCCATCATCCAGTACAGCAACGGCATCGTCGACTTCCACCAGGAAAACTGCGTGGGCTGCGGCTATTGCGTCACCGGCTGCCCATTCGACGTGCCGCGCATCTCCAAGAAGGACCACAAGGCCTACAAGTGCACGCTGTGCTCCGACCGCGTGGCCGTGGGCCAGGAGCCGGCCTGCGTCAAGACCTGCCCGACCGGCGCCATCATGTTCGGCACCAAGGAAGGCATGAAGGCCCAGGCCGACACCCGCATCGCCGACCTGAAGGAGCGCGGCTTCGCCAAGGCAGGCCTGTACGACCCGCAGGGCGTGGGCGGCACGCACGTGATGTACGTGCTGCACCATGCGGACAAGCCGTCGATCTACCACGGCCTGCCCGACGATCCGAAGATCAGCCCCATGGTCGGACTGTGGAAGGGCGTGGCCAAGCCGCTGGCCCTGGCGGCGCTGGGTGTGGCTGCCGTCGGCAGCTTCTTCCACTACGTCGCCAAGGGTCCGCTGGAGGTGCCGGAAGAAGACGAAGACGAGGCACGAAAGGAGACAGGCGTATGAACCGCAATCCCCGTGACATCGTGCGCTACCGGGCATCGGAGCGCATCAACCACTGGATCGTGGCGATCTGCTTCGTGCTGCTCGCGCTGTCCGGCCTGGCGTTCTTCCACCCGGCGTTCTTTCCGCTGGCGCAGCTCTTCGGCGGCGGCCCGTGGACGCGCATCCTGCACCCCTACATCGGCGTGGTGATGGCGGTGTGCTTCCTGGTGCTGGCGGCGCGCTTCGCCTGCGCCAACGTGGTGCGCGAGCGCGACATCCAGTGGCTCAAGCAGGTGCCCAAGCTCGCCGCCGACAGCCACCACCCCATGCCCGAGCAGGACAAGTACAACGGCGGCCAGAAGCTGCTGTTCTGGGGCCTGGTCATCGGCATGCTGTTGATCACCGTCACCGGCGTGCTGATGTGGCGCTCCTGGTGGAACCTGCCGGTGGACGTGGTGCGCGCCGCGGCCCTGGTGCACGCCATTGCCGCCGTGTGGATGATCGGCCTGATCATCCTGCACGTCTACGCGGCGATCTGGACCAAGGGCACCATGGGTGCCATGGTGCGCGGCACCGTGACCCGCGCCTGGGCACGCCACCACCACCCGCTGTGGTTCCGCCGCATGACCGGCGGCAAGGACTGAGCCCTGCCATTGGCTGACCCTGCCGGCAGCATCCCCCCGGGTGCTGCCGGTCTTCATTTGGAATCCCCATGCAACGCATTCTCCAGCCCGGCGACATCGAATCGCTGGACCGCACCAGCTTTCCGCGCGTGGTGCTGCCGCAGCCCCGGACCCTGTTCGGCGAGCGCGCCGCGCGCCTCCTCCAACTGGCCGAAGGCAACCCGATTGCCGACTACCTGCGCTTCGTGGCCCAGTTGGTGCATGCCCAGCACGCGGCGGCGCAGTCGCTGCCACTGAGCGCGCCCGATGCCGCGCTGATCGCGCGAGCACAGCAGTTCTCGATGCCATTGCTGCCCGCCGCCGAGCACCTCGATCCCGCCTGGCAGCAGGTGCTGGACACCATGCTGCAGGCGCTGTCGGGCGAGCACGGCTTGCCGGCGGCGCTGCAGCCGCTGATCGCCGAGCTGCAGGCCTTGGACGCCGCAGGCCGCGACGCTATCGCCAACCGCCTGCTCACCAAGGAGCTGGCCGCGCGCGACGTGGGCCTGGCGCCTTTCGTGATGGCCGCGCTGCAGGTCGTCTTTGCTGTGCGCGCCAGCCGGCTCGACGTGGCGGACATCCCCTATACCGACCCCGCCACGGTCTGCCCGGTCTGCGGCGGCGAGCCGGTGGCCGCGGTGCTGCGCATCGGCGGCCAGGCCGCGGGCCACCGCTACCTGCATTGCGGCTGCTGCGCCAGCGAGTGGCACATGGTGCGCGTCAAGTGCTCGCACTGCGAATCGACCAAGGGCATCCACTACCAGGGCATCGATGGCGGCAAGGACGTGGTCGTGGCCGAGACCTGCGGTGAGTGCGGCAGCTACCGCAAGCTGGTCAACCAGGAGAAGGACCCGTTCGCCGAGCCGCTGGCCGACGACCTGGCCACGCTCACGCTCGATCTGTTGATGAGCGACACCGCGTTCCAGCGCGCCAGCGGCAATCCGCTGCTGTATGTGGCGGTGGCCGAGCCGCAGTAGTCCCGGGGCTGTTCAGCGGATTGCGGGCAGCAGGATCGAGTCCACGCCATAGACCGAGGCTTTGCCAGGCGTGGCGCTGGCCCGCAGGGTATCGAGCGCCGCCTGCGAGGCCTCGCTGACCGGGGCCTGCAGCGCGCTCATCAGCCTGGTGATCAGCTCATTCGCATGGAAGACCACCAGCGGGTCACGCAGGCCGGGATGGCGTTCGCGAACGTTGTGGTCCACATCCGCAAGGACGTGGAACATCTCGCGCAGCCCCATGATGATGCGCAGGTGCAGGATGTCCGCGGGCACGGCCAGCGGCATGCGCCGCAGCAGCAGATAGCAGCGGATGATGCTGCGGCGATTGCGCCGCGGCACCACCTCCCAGGTATCGAGCTGCGGCACGCGGTTGATCGCGGAGAGGAAGCGCACATAGTGGTTGTCCTCGGCATCGCTCAGCATGGTTGCCGCCAACGGCCACACGGCAATGCGCAGAACGTCCTCAACGCTCGGCTGCCGCCCGCTGCGCTGCAGCTCATCGAGCATGTGGCTGCGCTGCTGCTCCACCGTGGGGGCCCGGTACTCGAAGATCGCGGTGATCACGCCCTCCAGCGAGCCGAAGTGGTAGTGGATCGCCGAGAGATTGCGGGCGCCAGCCTCGGCGTTGATGCGGCGCAGCGACACCTGGCCTGCGCCCTCCTCAGCGATCAACCGCTCCGCCGTCAGCAGCAGGCGTTCCCGGGTCTTCATGGCCTTCTCCGGTTGCGCCGGTTCGCCATCCTGCGGGCTCGTTGCGGTATGCCTTCCCACCTTTTCATCCTTGCGCTTGAATCAACGCAGCGAGTGTATCCGGCGCTGCCGCCGGGCACGCTCAGTCTTTGCCCGCGGAATAGCCGCCATCGACGATCAGATTGCTGCCCGTGACAAAGCTGGCTTCATCGCTCAGCAGGAACAGCACGGCGTTCGCCACCTCGCCGTCCAACCCCAGCCGTCCCATCGGATGCAGCCTCACCAGAGCCTGCCGCTTGTCGTGCGGCATCGCGGCCAGCAAAGGCGTATCGATGAACCCGGGGCTGACGGAATTCACCCGCACCTGCCGCGGTGCCGCCTCCATCGCCAGGGCCCGGGTGAGGTTGACCACGCCGCCCTTGGACGCGCAATAGGCCGAGGCACCCGCGCGCCCCGACGCTCCGAGCACCGAGGCGCAGTTCACGATGCTGCCCTGCCCCTGGCGGCCCATCAGGCGCAAGGCCGCCCTGGCGACGCGGAACACGCCGTGCAGGTTGACGTCGAGCACACGCAGATAGTCCTCGTCCCCGAAATCGACCGCCGGGCCCGCCACAGCAATTCCGGCGTTGTTGAACACGCCGTGCACCGCGCCCCAAGCCGCGGCCAGCTCGCCAAAGAGCGCATCGACGCTGTCCGCCGAGGTGACATCGGTGGCGATGAAGCGCGCGCTGCGCAGCAGCGGATCGGCCGCTCGCGCCGCCTCGAAGCCGCGCTCACTCGCAGCGAGATCGGCGATGGCGACGCGGGCGCCTTCCTCCAGGCAGCGGCGGACCGTGGCCAGTCCGATGCCGCTGGCGCCGCCGGTGACGACGACGTGCTTGTTGGCCATGCGCATGCAACCGCTCCCCTGCAAAGTTACCGAATGGCCTTCTAGGCCAGATCCTGGACGGCAGGCTCGCGCTCGGAGACCCGCTGTGCACCATGCTGCAGGCTGCCGCCATAGACCAGCGCCCCGTCGTCCAGGCTGGCGGCGGGCAGTTCCTCGCTGTCGCGCCAGTAGTCCTGCGTGTGTTGCCAGGGCTGCTGGCTGCCTTGCTGCGGCATGCGGTCCATCACGCGCATCAAGTAGCCGGGGTTGAAGCTGGATGGCTCGACCCAGGGCAGGCGCTGCATGCCGGCATCCTCGGGGCGCAGGGCGGGCGTGACCTGCGTTGCCCCCTGCTGGTCCATATGCGCCAGCAGGCGGCAGAAGAAATCGCCCAGCAGGTCCACCCGCAGCGTCCAGCTGGCACGGAAGTAGCCGAAGACCCACAGCAGATTGGGAACGCCGGTGAACATCGCGCCGCGGTACATCACCGTGTCGGCGAAATCGACCGGCCGGCCATCGACGGAGAACGCAATCCCGCCCATCACGGCCAGCTCCAGGCCGGTGGCCGCCACCACGATGTCGGCCTCCAGCAGATCGCCCGACTTCACGCGGATTCCGCCAGCCTCGAAGCGCTCGATCTCGTCCGTGACGACGGACGCGCCACCCGAGCGAATGGCCTTGAACAGGTCGCCATCGGGCACGAAGGCGATCCGCTGGCGCCAGGGCAGGTAGCGTGGCGTGAAATGTTGGTCCACCATCTCTTGCGAGCCCAGGTGCTCGAGCACCCCCGCGAGCAGGCGCTCGCGCAGTTCCTCGGGATCGGAAAATGCCGCGTCCACCACGTCCTGCTGCTCCTTGAGCAGCTTGCGGCGCACGATCTCGTGTACCCATTCCTCGGGAATGGCCAGGCCGCGCAGCATGTCGGCCAGTTCGTTGGCATTGCGTCCGGTCTTGAAATAGGTGGGCGAGCGCTGCAGCATCGTCACGTGCGCGCAACGCCCGGCGATTGCGGGAATGACGGTGGCCGCCGTGGCGCCAGAGCCGATCAGGACCACGCGCTTGCCGCCGATGTCCAGGTCTTGCGGCCATTGCTGCGGATGGATGAGCGTTCCCTGGTAGTCCCCCATGCCGGGCCATTCGGGAATGTAGCCCTTGTCGTGGTGGTAGTAGCCCTGCCCCATCCACAGGAACCGGGCCTGGATGGCGAAGGGCTCCTGGGTGTCCGTGCGCACGCCTTTCACGGTCCAGCGCCCTTCCTGCGTCGACCAGGACGCGCTCAGCACCCGGTGCTGGTAGCGGATATGCCGGTCCAGGCCGCTCTCCTCGACGACATCGCCCAGGTACTTGAGGATCTCCGCCGCGGTGGCGATCGGCGCCCCGACCCAGGGCTTGAAGCGGTAGCCGAAGGTATAGAGCTCGCTGTCCGAGCGTATGCCGGGGTAGCGGTGCGTCCACCAGGTGCCGCCGAAACTGTCCTGCTCGTCAAGGATGGCGAAGCTGCGGTGGGGCGACTGCTGGCGCAGGTGGTAGGCGCCGCCGATGCCGGAGATGCCGGCGCCGATGAAAAGCACATCGAGGCATTCCGCGGAGGGGTCGGCGTGGTCGCCGCGAACGTGGGAGGTAGAAGGCATGGACACTCCTGGCAAGGATGGAGGGGACTACAGGTCGAACACGATGACGGAGCGGGTCGTCTCGCCGCGGCGCAGCGCATCGAACCCCTCGTTGATCTGCTCCAGCGGAATCCGGCGCGAGATCAGCTCGTCGATCTTGAGCCGTCCCTGCAGGTAGAGATCGACCAGCGCCGGAATGTCCTCGGGCGGCCGCACCGAGCCCAGCATCGAGCCGCGCAGCTGCTTTTCCTGCAGCAAGTCCATGCCGGCGACGCTGACCTTGGCGCCGGGACCGAAGATCCCCAGGATGGTGGCCACCCCGGCAGGCTTGAGCATGGCCCAGCACTGCTCGACGGTGGCCGGCAGGCCAATGCACTCGAACGCATAGTCCACGCCGCCGCCGGTCAGTTGCCGCACCTGCTCCACCGCATCGCCGCTGGAGGCATCGATGGTGTCGGTGGCGCCGAACTGCCGCGCCTGCTCCAGCTTGTGCGGCAGCCGGTCGATCGCGATGATCCGCGCCGCACCGGCGATCTGCGCGCCATTGATCGCGGCCAGCCCGATGCCGCCGCAGCCGATGACGGCCACGCTGGAGCCGGCACGCACCTGCGCCGTGCGGAACACCGCGCCGGCACCGGTCGTCAGGGCGCAGCCCAGCAAGGCGGCGCGGTCCAGCGGCATCTCCTTGGGGATGCGCACCAGCGTGCTGCGGTGCACCAGCATCTGCTCGGCAAAGCCGGACAGGTTGTAGACCTGGCTGACCGGTGCGTCTGCTGCGCGCAGGCGCCTGGCCTGTCCCGGCGGCTGCTTGACGCTGGTGTCCTGGCACAGCACCAGCCGGCCCGCGATGCAGTGCGGGCAATGGCCGCAGAAGGCCGCCAGCGTGCCCACCACATGGTCGCCCGGCTGCAGGTCGCGCACGCCAGAGCCGACCTGCTCGACCACGCCCGACACCTCATGGCCCAGCACCGCCGGCAGCGGCAGGTTGGGCCGTATGCCTTCCTGCATGTGGATGTCGCTGTGGCAAATGCCCACGGCGGCGGTGCGCACCAAGACCTCGTCGGGCCCCGGCGCTGCCAGCTCGATGTCACGGATGACGAAGGGCTCGTTGAATTTCTCCAGAACTGCGGCTTTCATGTGGCGACTCCTTTAAATCAAGTGCGGATCAGGCGGTAGGCATCGGTGATCCAGGCCTTGTCGCCCTGGATCTGGTGGCGGAACTTCTCGGGGTCGTCCTCGACGTCCACCGACTGCCCCGTGCCCTCGAAGCGCTCGCGCACCTCCGGCAGCTGCGCCACGCGCCCCAGCAGCTTGGACAGGCGCTGCACGGTCTCGGGCGGCGTGCCCACGCGGGCCACGTAGCCGCCCCAGTAGCGCAAGGGGTCCACTGGAATGCCGGCTTCCTGCAAGGTCGGTACCTCGGGAAAATCCGACCAGCGCTGGGCATCGAACACCGCCAGCACCTTCACCCGCTTCGACGGGGCATACATCTTGGCGAAGAGGCCCGGCGCCATGTAGCAATCGACCGCGCCGCCGATCAGGTCCTTGACCGCATCGGGGCCGGTCTTGTAGGGCACGGGCGTGGCCACGACGCCGGCAGCCTTGGTGATCTGCGCCATCTTCAGGTGCTCCACCCCGGCATCGCCCAGGGTGGCGTAGTTCAGCTTGCCGGGGTTGGCGCGCGCAAAGTCGAGCATCTCGCGCAGGGACTGGAAGGGCGAGTCGCCGCGCACCAGCATCACGATGCGCGAGGTGCCGACCCGGGCCAACGGGACCGTGCTCCTGTCCAGGTCGAACAGGCGCTGCGTCACCTGGGTGGCGACGTAGCCGCTGTAGATGTACAGCAGCGTATTGCCGTCGGCCGGCTGCGCCGCGAGCGCCTCCAGCGAAATCACCGATTGCCCGCCAGGCCGGTTCTCCACCACCACCGGCACCTTCAGCTCGGCCTCGATGCCTGGCCCCATGGCCCGCACGATCGCATCCGCCGCGCCGCCCGCGGCCGTCCCGACGATGATGCGCAGCGGCTTCTTGCCACCGCCCAGCTGCGCCATCGACGGCAGCGAAACGCTGGTGGCGCTTGCCGCGGCCGCCTGCAGCAGGGCGCGGCGTGTGATCCACGTGGATTGCATGTTGTCTCCTGTGATGGTTCTGATCTGCACACCAGGCCAGCCGCCATGCCAGGCCAACCTTTGCAGCAAATTAAATCAATTGATTTAATTTCTGTCCAGAGACAGAAAACCACCGCCGCACATCGTTTATCCGGATAGTGTTTATCCCTAAGCGACTGATTCCGGGGCTGGAGTCAGGGCAGGGTTGGCGCAACGAAGCCAGGAGCGCGCGGCCTGGGCTGTTGGGAGGTTTATCTAAAAAGAGAGCATCCAGCGCTTTTCAGACGATGAATTTCAATAGAAATCCTATTGAATCCATTGCACAGCAAGCGCCAGCCGCTCCTTTTTTTGATCAGTACTCGGCGTGCAGCCGCAGCGCATACGCCCGCACCGGCCCGCGGTCGGCGTTGTAGGCGGGGTTGCGCACCTGCTGGACATCCAGCCCCAGCCACAGGCCCTTGGCCAGCAGCAGGTTGTAGTAGATCTCGGTCACCTGTTCCGGCCGGTAGTTCAGCCGCCCGTCGCCGATGAAGCCGCCCAGGCCGCCCTGCGCCAGGTAGCCGCGGTGCGATGCCGACAGCTGGTTGCGCACCGCCAGCAGGCCCAGCGTATCGCCTTCGCGGCCCCAGGCCGCGCCCTTGAGGACCACGCCCAGCTGCGTGCTGCGGTCCACCTCCTCGAAGGAGTAGGTCTCGGTGCGGCCGTCGCCCCAGCTGTAGCGCACGAAGGCGCCGATGCTCTCCGCCAGCGCCTGGTCCAGGTGCAGGCCGTAGCCCCACTTGGACTGGGGCTTGCGCACATTCGCCAGCGCCGGCGTGCCGCCGTTGGCACGGGCGAAGTCCAGCGCATCCTGGAAGCTGCCCATCTCCTCGTGGTTGCGCCACAGCAGCACGCGCACCGCGCCGGGCCTGCCGTCCCAGTCGTGGTGGTGCACGGCCTCGACCTGGTCGCCGTAGAAGCGGAAGACGCGGTAGTTCAGCTTCTGCCCGTTGGACTCGCGCGGGCCGACGAAGCGGCCGGCGCGCAGCTCCCAGTCGTCGTGGAAATACTCCAGCGCCGCGCCCCAGGTGTAGCCCTGCGCGTCGGCCACGTAGTCGTAGGCGCCCTGCGCCAGCGACGACCAGGTCATGAACTGGCTGCGCGCGTCGTGGCTGTAGGGGTTGGCATCGAAGACATCGACCACCGACATCTTGCCCGCGCTCAGCACCACGCGCCGCTTGCTGCGCGTGCCCGCCATCTGGTTGGGTGCCGACTCCACGGCCTCCTGCTCGCCGGCCAGGTTCCAGGTCTTGCGCACGAAGGCGCGCGGAAGGTAGCCCTTGGGGTTGGCGCCGGCCACCTTCTGCATCTCGCCGTTGGTCGGGCTGCCCAGGCCCGTCAGGTGCGACAGCGGCACGCCCTGGATCACCTCGGGGTTCAGGTAGAACTCCAGCCCCGGCGCGGCCCGCACGCCGAGGAAGGCCGTGCCGGAAAAGGAATAGGATTTCTCGCGCTCGGGGCGCAGGCTGTTGGCGCCGCTGTAGGCCGCGCCGAACGCGGGCTTGCGCTGCCAGATGTAGGTGGCCTGCAGGTGCGCCTCCACGTTGGCGGGCTCGTCGATGCGCAGCCGGTCGGCATCGCCGGCGCTTTCCTGCGCCCGCGCACCGGCGGCAACGGCGAGCAAGGCCAGGGTCAGCACAGGCAGCAGGTGGCGGTTCATTGTTTTTCTCCAGGCTACGGGCCGTCGCCCGGGTTGCCCAAACCTGCACCCGGGCGCGCTGCCGCCGCGAATTATCGGCGCTCTTCATGACAGAAAAATGAATAAATGATGACCCGGCCGCGGCAGCACTGGGCGCTCGCCGCATCTGCCGTACCATCGGGACTTTTGCCCGCCCCCATGACTCGATGACGCCCGCGTTCCAGCCCCCATCCGTCGACCGCCTGCTGCAGGCCCCGGCCGCCGCGCCGCTGCTGGCGCAGCATGGCCGCACGGCCGCCACCGCCGCCGTGCGCGAGGCCGTGGCCGAGCTGCGCGGCCACTGGCGCGACGGCAACGCCCTGCCCGCCTGGGCCGGCAGCGACGAAGGCATCCTCGCGCACGCGGCCGGCCAACTGGTGCTGCGCAGCGCCTCGCGCCTGGTGCCGGTGTTCAACCTCAGCGGCACGGTGCTGCACACCAACCTGGGCCGCGCGCTGCTGCCGCAGGAGGCGGTGGACGCCACCGTGCAGGCCCTCACCGCGCCGGCCAACCTCGAATACGACCTGGCCAGCGGCGGCCGCGGCGACCGCGACGACCTGGTCAACGACCTGCTGTGCGAGCTGACCGGCGCCGAGGCCGCCACCGTGGTCAACAACAACGCGGCCGCCGTGCTGCTGGCGCTGGCCACGCTCGCGCCGGGCAAGGAAGTCATCGTCTCGCGCGGCGAGCTGGTCGAGATCGGCGGCGCCTTCCGCATCCCCGACGTGATGGCGCATGCCGGCGCCCGCCTGGTCGAGGTCGGCACCACCAACCGCACCCATGCGCGCGACTACGAGAACGCCATCACCGACGCCACCGCGCTGCTGATGAAGGTGCACTGCAGCAACTACGCCATCACCGGCTTCACCAAGAGCGTGCCCGATGCCGAGGCCGCACAGATCGCCCACGCGCGCGGCCTGCCGCTGGCCGTGGACCTGGGCAGCGGCACCCTGGTCGACCTGCGCCAGTGGGGCCTGCCGCACGAGGCCACGGTGCAGGACACGCTGACCGCCGGCGCCGACCTCGTCACCTTCAGCGGCGACAAGCTGCTCGGCGGCCCGCAGGCCGGCCTGATCGTGGGCCGCAAGGACCTGATCGCCCGCATCAAGCGCCACCCGCTCAAGCGCGCGCTGCGCGTGGGCAAGCTCACGCTGGCCGCGCTCGAAGCCACGCTGCGCCTGTACCGGCACCCCGAGACGCTGGCCCAGCGGCTGACCACGCTGCGCCTCTTCACCCGCCCACAGGCCGACATGCGCGCCCAGGCCGCGCAGCTGCAGCCGCTGCTGCAGCAGGCGCTGAGCGAGGCCTACCGGGTGGAGGGCGCCGACATGCTGAGCCAGATCGGCAGCGGCGCGCTGCCCATCGAGACCCTGCCCAGCCACGGCCTGAAGATCACGCCCGCCGACCGCAAGCGCGAAGGCCAGCTGCTGCAGCAGCTCGAAGCCAGGCTGCGCCAGCTGCCGCGCCCGGTGATCGGCCGCATCCGCGACGGTGCGCTGTGGCTGGACCTGCGCTGCCTTGAGACCGACCAGCAGCCGCTGTTCGAGAATCAAGCCAAATTGCTCGCTAACGCTTGATGCACAAGCGCCAATAGCTCATATTTTCATAGTATTCGCATGATCATCGGAACCGCCGGCCACATCGACCACGGCAAGACCACGCTGGTGCGCGCACTGACCGGCGTGGACACCGACCGGCTGCAGGAAGAGAAGGCGCGCGGCATCTCCATCGAGTTGGGCTACGCCTATGCGCCCTTGGCCGACGGCGGCGTGCTGGGCTTCATCGACGTGCCCGGCCACGAGAAGTTCGTGCACACCATGGCCGCCGGCGCGGCCGGCATCGACCATGTGCTGCTGGTCGTGGCGGCCGACGACGGCGTGATGCCGCAGACCCGCGAGCACCTGGCCATCGTGCAGCTGCTGGGCGTGCGCGAGGGCACCGTCGCCATCACCAAGGCCGACCGCGTGGACGGCGCGCGGCTGCATGCGGTGGAGCAAGAGGTACAGGCCCTGCTCGCAGCCACGCCGCTGGCCGGCGCGCCGCTGTTTTGCACCGCGGCCGCCCAGCCGGGCGATGCGGGCACGGCCGCGCTGCAGGCGCACCTGTGGCAGCGCGCGCAGCAGGCCGCCAGCCGCAGTGCGCAGGGGCTGTTCCGGCTGGCGGTGGACCGCGTCTTCACGCTGCCCGGCCAGGGCACCATCGTCACCGGCACCGTGTTTGCCGGCGAGCTGCGCGTGGAAGCCAGCGTGCAGCACAGCGCCAGCGGCCAGAGCGTGCGCGTGCGCGGCATCCATGCGCAGAACCGCGCCAGCGACACGGCCCGCGCCGGGCAGCGCTGCGCACTCAAGCTGGCCGGCATCGCCAGGGACGCCATCGCCCGCGGCGACTGGATGGCCGACCCGCGCGCGCTGCAGGCCAGCCAGCGCCTCGACGTGCAATGGCAGTCGCTGCCCGACGCGCCCGCCGTCGCACCCTGGACCTCGGTGCACGTGCATGCCGCCACCGGCCATTGCACCGCGCATGTGGTGCCGCTGCAGGACGGCGCCATCGCACCGGCCGGCGCCGCACGCGCCCAGCTGGTGCTGGACGCGCCGCTGTTCCTGCTGCCCGGCGACCGCTTCATCGTGCGCAACGCCCAGGCCAGCCAGACCATCGCCGGCGGCCGGGTGCTCGACCCCGACGCCCCCGCGCGCAAGCGCCGCAGCGCCGAGCGCATGGCCTGGCTCGATGCGGCGCAAACCCTGGTCGACGACGGCGACGCCGGGGCGCTCATCGCCCAGGTGCCGCGCGGCATGGAGCGCAGCCGGCTGCAGCGCCTGTGCGGCCGCGAACTGGCCGACGAGGCCTTGCCCGCTGCCACGCTGCGCCTGCCCCTGCCCGGCGGCGATGCGCTGCTGGTGGCCGAGGCGCGCCGCCAGCAGCTGGCCGCGCAGGTGCTCGGTGTGCTGCAGCGCTTTCATGGCCAGTACCCCGACGAGCCCGGCGTCAACTCCGCGCGGCTGCGCCGCATGGCCTGCCCCGCGCTGGCGCCGGATGCACTGTGGCAGGCGCTGCTGGCCGGGCTCGCTGCCGACGGCTCCATCGCCGCCCAGGGCGCCTGGCTGCACCTGCCCGGCCACCGGCTGCAGCTCAGCGGCGCCGAGCAGGCCCTGGCCGAGCGGCTGCGGCCTGCGATCGCCGCCGGCCGCTACGACCCGCCGTGGGTGCGCGACCTGGCGCGCGACCACCAGCTGGGCGAGGAAGTGGTGCGCCAGCTGTGCTCCAAGCTCGCGCGCCAGGGCGCGCTGCACCAGGTGGTCAAGGACCTGTTCTACGACAGCGGCTGCATGGACGAGCTGGCCGCGCTGCTGACCCGGCTGGCGGCCGAGGCCCGGCAGGCCGGCGGGCCCGGCGAGGTGCCGGCCGCGGCCTTCCGCGACGCCACGGGCCTGGGCCGCAAGCGCGCGATCCAGCTGCTCGAATACTTCGACCGCGTGGGCTACACCCGCCGCGTGCGCGACGCCCACCTGATCCGGCCCGATGCGAGCTGGGCCGGCCAAGGCTGAGCGCGCACTGGCTACAATCGCCGCTTCATGTTGGAAGGCAATCGCACCCGGTGGTGCGGCCGGGCTTCAAACCCGGTGGGGGGCGTCAGCCGCTCCCGGGTAGGTTCAACTCCTGCTGCTTTCCGCCACCGCCCCTCAGGGCAAGGGCACGATGATGGCCACGCGCCGGTTCTCGGCAGCCTGGCCGGGCACCACGGGCTTGGAGCGGCCCAGGCCACGGATCTCCAGGCGGTCCCGGGCCATGCCGGCCTCGGCCAGCAGCTGCGCCACGGCCTCGGCGCGGCGCTGCGAGAGCCGCAGGTTGTAGCCATCGCTGCCGCGGTCGTCGGTATGGCCTTCGATGCGCAGCCGGTCGACCCCCGCCTCCGACAGCGCCCGTCCCAGCTCCAGGATGCGCGTCCGCGCCCCGGCGCCGAGATCGGCCGAGTCGAACTCGAACAGCAGCTTGCCCGGCATCTGCAGCTCCCAGCCCTGGTCGGATTGCACGAAGCCCTGGCTGCGCAGCACCTGCTGCTGCGGGGTCAGCCCCGCCTCAGGGGGCGCCACCGGCGCCGACTGGCAGCCCGCCACGACCACGGCGGCGGCCAGCAGCCCCGTCCGCAACCACGCCATGCCGCCGACGCGTCCCATCAGATATCGATCTCGTTGCACTTCATGCCTCTTTGAACGTGTGCGCGCCAACCTCGCGGCGCCTGGCCTTGTCCTCGTACATGGCCCGGTCGGCATGCGCCAGCAGGGCCTGCATGTCCGCACCATGCTCCGGGTAGACGGCCATGCCCACACTGACGGCGGGATAGAGCCGGTCTCCATTTTCAGTCAGGATCGGCGGCTTCATCGCCGCCACGATCTTCTCGATCACGGGCTGCACATCGCCGGCGCCGCGCACCGGGTGCAGCAGCACCGCAAACTCGTCGCCGCCCACGCGCGCCACCAGGTCGGTCTCGCGCACCTGCTGGCGCAGCCGCTCGCCCAGTGCCTTGAGCAAACAGTCGCCGGCCGCGTGGCCGAGCCGGTCGTTCACTTCCTTGAAGCGGTCCGCATCCACGAACAGCACGGCCACCATCTGGTCCAGCTCCATCGCCTCATCAAGCGCGCGCTGCAGGCCCTGCTCGAAGTGCGCGCGGTTGGCCAGGCCGGTGAGGCTGTCGCTCATGGCCTGCTGGGCCAGCAGCGAGTTCTGCTGCTGCAGCCGCAGATGGCGCAGCTGCAGCTCGGCCATCAGCGCGTTGAAGTCGTCGCCCAGCTCGCGCAGCTCGGCAATGCGCGCCGGCGGCACGCGCTGCTCCATCGAGCGGTCGTGGCGCACGGCGCGGGCCACCCGCGCCAGTTCGCCCAGCGGCTCGGCGATGTCCGCCAGCATGCGGCGCGACAGGCGCAGCCCCACGTAGCCGCTGATGCCCTGGCACAGCAGCAGCGCCACCAGGCCCGTGCCCAGGAAACGCGCCAGCCCCGCGCCGTCGCTGCGCAGCTGCACCTCGCCGATCAGCCGGCCTGCCTGGCGGATCTCGGCGCTGCCCGGCGGCAGGCGCAGGCCCGCGGCCAGCCACTCGCCCACGCGGGCCGAGGCCTCGGGCTCGGGCGGCAGCCACTCGGCGAAGACCTGGCCATCGGCCTCGACGACCCGGGCCTGCGCGATGCCTTCGTGGCGCAGCATGTCGTCCAGCACGCGGCCGGCCTCCGCCCGGTCGGCGAACACCACCGAGGCCTCCACTGTGTAGGCCACCGAGCGCGCCATCAGCTGCAGGTTGTTGGCCAGGTACAGCCGCAGCACCACCAGCCCCACGAGCAGCAGCAGCACCCCGGCCAGCGTGATCGACACCCAGGCCATGCGCAGGTGGGCCCGCCGGATGACGGCGTGCAGCGAGGCATTGCTCAGGATCGCGGGCCTCATCATGGCGCCGCACCCTGGCGCGCCAGCTGCAGCACCCGTGGATTGACCCGCACCCCGCTGCGCGCGACCGAATCGAGGTTGACCTCGAAGCCCACGGCCTCCTTGGCCGGCTTGAGGCAGAACATGGCGCCGATGCGGCACAGCGCCCCGCGTTCGCTGATGGTGAGCAGGGCGCGGCCCTGCAAGTTGCGCATGAGTTCGCGCCAGGCGGGCTCGGCCAGGTGGCCGGCGTAGATGCCGTCGCAGTTGGCCAGCGTATCGGCCTGCCCGGGGTCGGCGCGCAGCACCTCCAGCGGCCGGTTCCCCACCGTCTGCGCCTTGGCATTCAGCAGCGTGCGCGCATAGTCGGTCTCGCCCACCACGCACAGGCGCAGCACCGGGCCTTCGACCGGCCAGCGGGTGTAGCCCAGGATGCCCAGCACCGTGCGCGACACGCCCTCTTCCACCGCGCTGTCGGCGCGCGCCAGCGGCAGCGCCGCCGCCAGCCCCCACAGGGCCAGCAGCAGCCAGCGCCAGGCCCGCCCCGGCCGGGCGAGCGCTCTCGTTTGCTCGTGATATGCCAACTGCAGGCTCCTTGAACCGGCGCAGCCACTGCCTGCGCCCCACCATGGTGCATTCTGAATCATTTTTCCCCACGCACCGCGGGTAGGCGATAGCGTCCGATAATAGGCGGCCGCGCCCCGCGGCCGTTCCCCCCTTTCCGTCCCCTTGCGGGCCAGATGGCATGACCTCAGACACCACCACCTCCTTCCCCCGCCTCACCTCGCTGTCGCACGGCGGCGGCTGCGGCTGCAAGATCGCGCCCGGCGTGCTGGCCGAGCTGATGAGCAAGAGCGCGCTGCCCAAGCAGTTCTTCCCCCAGCTGCTGGTGGGCACCGAAACGGCCGACGACGCCGCCGTCTACCAGATCAACGACGAGCAGGCCATCGTTGCGACGACGGACTTCTTCATGCCCATCGTCGACGACCCGTTCGACTTCGGCCGCATCGCCGCGACCAATGCACTGTCCGACATCTACGCCATGGGCGGCACGCCGCTGATGGCGCTGGCCATCGTGGGCATGCCGATCAACACGCTGCCGCACGACGTCATCGCCAAGATCCTGCAGGGCGGCGAATCGGTGTGCCGCGACGCCGGCATTCCGCTGGCGGGCGGCCACTCCATCGATTCGGTCGAGCCCATCTACGGCCTGGTCGGCATCGGCCTGGTGCACCCGAAGCTGATGAAGCGCAACGCCAGCGCGCAAGCGGGCGACGTGCTGATCCTCGGCAAGCCGCTGGGCGTGGGCGTGCTGTCGGCCGCGCTCAAGAAGGAACAGCTCGACGCCGCCGGCTACGCCGCGATGATCGAGAACACCACCAAGCTCAACCGCCCCGGCCCCGACCTGGCCCGCATCGAGGGCGTGCACGCGCTGACCGACGTGACCGGCTTCGGCCTGCTGGGCCACACGCTGGAGCTGGCGCGCGGCGCGGGCCTCTCGGCGCATATCGACAGCCGCCACCTGCCGCTGTTGCCGGGCGTGCGCGCACTGGCCGAACAGGGCCTGGTGACCGGCGCCTCGGGCCGCAACTGGGCCGCGTATGGCGGCGATGTCGACCTGCCCGCCGAGCTGCCCGAGGCCACGCGCCACCTGCTGACCGACCCGCAGACCTCGGGCGGCCTGCTCGTGGCCTGCGCGCCCGAAGCGGCGCCGGCGGTGCTGGCCAGCTTCCGCCAGCATGGCTTCGCCGACGCGGCCGTGGTGGGCGAGATGCGCGCGGGCGCGGCGCGTGTGGTCGTGGCCTGACGCTTCGCCGCCCCCCAAGAAAAAAACGCCTGCAGATGCAGGCGTTTTTCATAAAGCATAGCGGATCGCGCTTGTTTTACCTAGGTTTTCAGTAGAAATCCATCTGAAAACCTTACCAATCAAGCGCCAGCCGCTCACATTTCAAAAGGGCAGCTTGGGCATGCCACCGCCGCCCATCATGCCTTTCATGGCCTTCATGCCGCCCATCTTCTTCATCATCTTCATCAGGCCGCCGCCCTTCATCTTCTTCATCATCTGCTGCATCTGGTCGAACTCGTTGAGCAAACGGTTCACCTCCTGCACCTGAACGCCGGCGCCGGCGGCGATGCGCTTCTTGCGCGTGGCCTTGATGATCTCGGGCTTGGCGCGCTCCTTGGCGGTCATCGAGCAGATGATGCCCTCCTTGCGGCGCACCTCGCGCTCGGCCTTGTCCATGTCCACCGAGCCGGCCTTCTTGGTCAGCTCGGTCGGCAGCTTGTCCATCAGCGTCGACAGGCCGCCCATCTGCTTCATCTGCTGCAGCTGCGCGAGGAAGTCGTTCAGGTCGAAGCCGTCGCCGCTCTTGATCTTCTCGGCCATCTTCTGTGCGGCCTGCAGGTCCACGCCCTGGGTCACCTGCTCGACCAGCGCGACGATGTCGCCCATGCCCAGCACGCGCTGCGCATGGCGGTCGGCGTCGAACACCTCCAGGCCGTCGATCTTCTCGGACACGCCGGCGAACTTGATCGGCGCACCCGTCACCTGCCGCACCGACAGCGCCGCGCCGCCGCGCGAGTCGCCGTCGAGCTTGGTCAGCACGATGCCGGTCAGCGGCAGCGCCTCCTTGAAGGCCTTGGCGGTGTTCACCGCGTCCTGGCCCTGCATGGCGTCGACGACGAACAGCGTCTCCACGGGGTTCAGCACCGCGTGCAGGTCCTGGATCTCCTGCATCAGCACTTCGTCGATCGCCAGGCGGCCGGCGGTGTCGACCAGCAGCACGTCGAAATAGTGCTTGCGCGCATAGTCGATCGCGGCCAGCGCGATGTCGCGCGGCTTCTGGTCGGGGCTGCTGGGGAACCACTCGGCGCCGGCCTGTTTGGTCACCGTCTTGAGCTGCTCGATGGCCGCGGGGCGGTACACGTCGCCCGAGACGGTGAGCACCTTCTTCTTGCGCTTCTCGATCAGGTGCTTGGCCAGCTTGGCCGTGGTCGTGGTCTTGCCCGCGCCCTGCAGGCCGGCCATCAGGATCACGGCCGGCGGCTGCGCGTTGAGGTTGATGTCGGCAATGCCCTCGCCCATGGTGGCGGCGAGTTCCTTGTTGACGATGGACACCAGGGTCTGGCCCGGCTTGAGCGAGCCCAGCACCTCCTGGCCCAGCGCCTTGTCCTTGACGCGGGCGATGAAGTCGCGCACCACCGGCAGCGCCACGTCGGCCTCGAGCAGGGCCATGCGCACTTCGCGCAGCATGTCCTGCACGTTGGATTCGGTGATCCGCGCCTGGCCGCGCATTTCCTTGACGAGTCGCGAAAGTTTGTCGGTCAGCGCGGATGCCATGCGGGTTTCCTGAAAAGAGTGGGGGCGGGTCAAAAAGGCCTGGGGCGTGCCGCCCTGCGCCGCATTGCCGCGGGTGTGAAAGGCTACACTGTGAACCCATGATTTTACCCAGTGCCTCACCTGTCGGCTGGCTGCTCGCCATTGGCGCAGCAGTGGCATACGCCATTCCGGCCCTGCTGGGATCGCGCACCAGCGAAGCCCGGGCCATGGGCGTGCTGCGGCTGGCCTGGGTGCTGCATGCCTGCACGCTGGCGGCCGCCTGGCTGCTGGGCACGCCGCGCTTCGGCTTTGGCCCGGCGCTGTCGATGACGGCCTGGCTGGTGATGACCGTGTACGCCATCGAGCGCCAGATGTTCCCGCAGCTGCGCATGCGCTGGGCGCTGGGCCTGCTGGGCGCGGCGGCCGTGCTGCTGGCCGCGCTGTTCCCGGGCCAGCCGCTGCACATGCAGGCCTCGCCCTGGCTGCCGCTGCACCTGGCGCTGGGCGTGGCCTCCTATGGCCTGTTCGCGGCCGCCGTGGTCCACGCGGTGCTGATGGGCCATGCCGAAAAGCAGATGCGCAACCCCGCCGCCCAGCCCGGCAGCCTGCCGCTGCTCACGCTCGAGCGCCTGACCTTCCGCTTCGTGCTCGCCGGCTTCGTGCTGCTGTCCGCCACGCTGCTGGCCGGCTGGCTGTTTGGCGACGTGCTGTACGGCGGCGCCTGGAAGTGGGACCACAAGACTGTGTTCTCGCTGCTGTCGTGGGTCACCTTCGCCGTGCTGCTGATCGGGCGGCGCCGGTTCGGCTGGCGCGGCCGCAGCGCCGTCAACGTTCTGTACGCCGGCGCGGCCCTGCTGCTGCTGGCCTATGCGGGCTCGCGCTTCGTGCTGGAAGTCATTCTGAGTCGACCATGAAATACCTGCTCGTGCTGGCCGTCCTGCTGGTGGCCTGGCATTTCTGGCGCAGCGGCCGGGCCTCCGGCGATACGGCTGCGCCACCCCCTCCGCCCCGAAAACTGGCACCGCCCGAGCCCATGGTGCACTGCGCCGTCTGCCAGGTGCACGTGCCGCAATCCGACGCGGTAGCCAGCCGCGGCAAGTTCTATTGCTCGCGCCAGCACGCGGCGGCCGACACCCCGGCGCCGTGACGTGAGCGCAGCAGCGGCCCCATACTCCGACGCCCCGCGCCTGCGCCTGTGGCGCGGCTTCCTGGCCGGCCGCCTGCTGGTGGCGCTGCTGCTGGCGATCGCCGAGGCCTCCACCACGCCTTCACATGCGCGCATGTGGCCCATCGGCGTGCTGGCCATCTACGACGCGCTGGCCCTGATCTACGCGGCCG
The DNA here is from genome assembly GCA_050282565.1 of Comamonas sp. Classification (GTDB taxonomy): domain Bacteria; phylum Pseudomonadota; class Gammaproteobacteria; order Burkholderiales; family Burkholderiaceae_C; genus Comamonas. Next base: position 75,209 of record JBLZYV010000004.1, on the reverse strand, counting down.
TGGTGCGCAGCCCGCCCGCGCCGGACAAGGTCCATGCCTGGCTGCCCACGCTGGGCCTGGACCTGCTGCTCATCACCGTGCTGGAATTCGGCCGCACCGGCGGCTTCAGCGTGACGCCGCTGCTCGGCCTGCCGGTGCTGATCGCCGGCGCGCTGGGCGGCTGGCTGGTGGTGCTGGCCACCTGCGCCTACGCCACGCTGTTCCTGCTGGTCCACGCCTTCCTGTCGGCGGTGAACGGCAGCGGCGGCGACCTGGCCCGCAGCCTGTTCCAGGCGGGCATCTCGGGCGCCGCCTATTTCGGCGTGGGCATCCTGGTGCATGTGCTGGCCATCCGCCTGGAGCGCGAACGCCTGCAGACCCTGCGCAGCACGGCGGCCGCGCACCAGCAGGAGCAGATCAACGGGCTGGTGCTGCAGAACCTGTCCGACGGCGTGATGGTGGCCGATGCGCGCTGCCGCATCATCGCTGCGAACCCGGCGGCCAGCAAGCTGCTGGGCCGGCCGGTGCTGCCGCTGGCGCTGGACCAGCTGCCCATCTGGCGCCCCGTGCTGGAGCAGATCGCCACGACCTTCGCGCAGAAGCAGCCGCTGAGCTACCAGGTCAACCTGCTCGCGCCCGGCGAGAGCCCGCTGGGCCTGCAGGTGCACAGCTGGCTGACCGAGCCCATCCCCGACCCCGAAGCCGGCCTGGCCCAGGGCGACAACCAGCCGCTGTGCGTGCTGTTCGTGCACGACGTGCGCGAGATGGAGGCGCGGCTGCGCACCGAGAAGATGGCCGCGATGGGGCGCATGTCCGCCGCGGTGGCGCACGAGATCCGCAACCCGCTGTCGGCCATCATGCAGGCCAATGCGCTGCTGGAGGAAGACCTGCGCGACCTGGGCAACCCCGCGCTCGCCCGGCTGACCACCATCGTGCGCCAGAACGCCGAGCGGCTGTCGCGCATCGCCGAGGAGGTGCTGGACATCGCCCGCGTGCAGAGCCAGATCCAGCGCGACGGCGACACCGTGCTCGAGCTGGACGCCCAGGTGCGCGCCATCGGCGAGGAATGGCTGGCGCAGCCGCCCGGCGAGCGCCAGCTCACGCTGCACCTGGCCGCCGACACCAGCCTGGTGGCGTTCGATGCCGGCCACCTGCGGCAGCTGCTGGTGAACCTGCTGGACAACGCCCAGCGCTACCACAGCCGCAAAGCCGGCGCGCTGCGCGTCGTGACCCGCAGCAACACCGCCGGCGCCGTGCAGATGACGGTGTGGAGCGATGGCCCGGCCATCGACGCCTCGGTGCAGAACCACCTGTTCGAGCCATTCTTCTCGTCCGAGAGCCGCTCCAGCGGCCTGGGCCTGTACATCTGCCGCGAGCTGTGCGCGCGGCACGGCGCCATAATCCGCTACGAACGCCAGTCGCTGACCAGCGATCCCGCCGTCGCGGGCAACGCGTTCGTGGTGCAGTTCCGGCTGCCGGCCCAGTCCAACTACACCGAGTGATTCCCCTGCCCCGTTGACCCCGTTGCGCATGACCTCCGACAGCACCCATATTCTTGTCGTCGACGACGAACCCGATCTGCGCACGCTGTACGAGCTGACCCTGCTGCGCGAGGGCTACCGGGTCAGCACCGCGGCCTCCGTCACCGAGGCGCGCGAGCAGCTGGCACAGCAATCCTTCCATGTGCTGATCACCGACATGCGCCTGCCCGACGGCATGGGCATGGAGCTGCTGCTGCTGCTGCGCCAGCAGCAGCGCAACGAGCGCTGCATCGTCATCACCGCCTATGGCTCGGCCGACAACGCCGTGGCCGCGCTGCGCGAAGGCGCGTTCGACTACCTCACCAAGCCGGTGGACCTGAAGCAGTTCCGCCAGGTCGTGGCCTCCGCCAGCCAGGGCGTGGCCACCGAGTCCGGCCGAAAGGCGCCCGAGCCGAAGGCGCCGCAGGCCCCGGGCGGCGTGGCGCTGCAGCGCCTGGTCGGCACCTCGGCCGCGATGCAGCAGGTGCGCGAGCGCGTCGCCAAGGTGGCCAGCAGCATGGCGCCGGTGCTGATCCATGGCGAATCCGGCACCGGCAAGGAGCTGGCCGCCCAGGCGCTGCACGCGCTGAGCCAGCGCGCCGGCGGGCCGCTGATCGCCGTCAACTGCGGCGCCATCCCCGAGAACCTGCTCGAGGCCGAGTTCTTCGGCGCCCGCAAGGGCTCATACACCGGCGCGGCGCACGACCGCGACGGCTTCTTCCAGGCCGCGCGCGGCGGCACGCTGTTCCTCGACGAGATCGGCGAGCTGCCGCTGTCCATGCAGGCCAAGCTGCTGCGCGCCGTGCAGGAACGCAAGGTGCGCCGCCTGGGCGACAGCCAGGAGGAGTCGGTGGACGTGCGCATCGTCAGCGCCACGCACCGCGACCTGGCCAGCGACGTGCAGGCGGGGCGCTTCCGCCAGGATCTCTATTACCGCATCAACGTCATCGAGATCGTGATCCCGCCGCTGCGCGAGCGCCGCGAAGACCTGCCGCAACTGTGCGAGGTACTGCTCGAGCGCCTGGGCGCCGACAGCCCGCAGCCGCTGCCCCGGCTGACGCCGGCCGCGCTGCAGCAGATCGCCCGCCACCCGCTGCCGGGCAATGTGCGCGAACTGGAGAACCTGCTGCAGCGCGCCGCGGCGCTGAGCGACGGCACCGAGCTGCGGATCGAGCCGCCGATGCCGGAAGCCGCTCCCCAGCCGCCCGCCGACGGCGGCACGCGCCCCGTTCCGCTGGAGCCGGCGCCGGCCGCGGCAACTGCCGTGCCCACCGCTCCCGAGGCCGCCACCCCGGCCTACCCGCGCGAAAAACCGCTGCCCAGTGACCTGCAGGGCTGGATGGACCAGCAGGAGCGCGACATCCTGATCCGCGCGCTGCGCGAAAGCGGCTTCAACCGCACGGCCGCGGCCAGCCGCCTGGGTATCAGCCTGCGCCAGATCCGCTACCGCATGGACCGCCTGCAGATCAACGACAGCGAAGGGGCCGGCTGATGCCAGGCCCGCTGTGGAACGATGGCTGGCTGCAGCGCGCGCGGCCCTGCCCGTCGCCGAACTTCGGCGAGCGCCCGGCCGGCATGCCGGTGGACCTGCTGGTGGTGCACTCCATCAGCCTGCCGCCCGGCCAGTACGGCACCGGCGCGGTGCAGCAGCTGTTCACCAACCGGCTCGACTGGGACGCACATCCTTATTACCAAAGCATCCGCGGCATCGAGGTGTCGGCGCATTTCTTCATCGAGCGCGACGGCGCGCTGTGGCAGTTCGTCAGCTGCGACCAGAGGGCCTGGCATGCCGGCGCCTCGGAGTGGCAGGGGCGCGGGCGCTGCAACGACTATTCCATCGGCGTCGAACTCGAAGGCCTGGAAGGCCAGCGCTTCGAGCCGGCGCAGTACCGGCAGCTCGCGCAGCTGGGCCGGGAGCTGCGCGCGGCCTACCCCATCGCCCAGGTCGCGGGCCATGAGCACATCGCGCCCGGCCGCAAGCAGGACCCCGGCCCCGGCTTCGACTGGCAGCAGCTGCGGCACGAGCTGGGCTGGCCGCCGCAGATGTTTCCGCCACCCGCCTGAGCCGGCAACGCCACGCACCCAAAGCCCCTAGGGTTTACCCGTTGTGCAGCTTTTGCCACAATCACGCCCTTTTTGCGCCCCCATCGCCCCGCCGCCATCCGCATGGTGCCGAGGGCCGGCAGCCGAAGCTCCGCACCGGATCGCATGGATGCTGATTCCGGCACCGCAAATGCAGATGCCGCAAGGCGCTGCGGCGGCTCCCGGCGGGTCGCGCGCCCACCTAACACAATTGCTGACAACAACAAGGCAGCCATTGCGCTGTACACTACCAGTAGTGTTTCGCAGGATCTCCAGACACTACCTATAGTGTTACAGTCCATCACGCCGATCGCTGCCTTGCTGGTCATCCGCGCCTGTTTCCCCCCTGTTTTTCCGTACCATCCAAAGAGGACACCATGAACGCTGCGCCGCTTTCTGCAGAGTTGACCGCTGTCGCCACCAGCGACCGATCCATCCCCGGTTCCACGGTTCTTCCTGACTACCAGATCATGCGCCGCAACGGCGCCGTGGTTCCGTTCGAGCCGCAGAAAATCACCACGGCGATGATGAAGGCCTACCTGGCCGTGCACGGTGCCCAAGGCTCGGCCTCGGCCGGCGTGCGCGAAGAAGTCGAAGAGCTGACCCAGACCGTGGTGCGCGCCCTGATGCGCTCGCGTCCCGGCGGCGGCACCTTCCACATCGAGGACGTGCAGGACCAGGTCGAGCTGGGCCTGATGCGCAGCGGCAAGCACGAAGTGGCCCGCGCCTACGTGCTGTACCGCGAGCGCCGCAACCAGGAGCGCTCGCAGCTGCAGACCCAGCATGCCCCGGCGTCCTCGCCCAGCCTGCATGTGCTGGAAGGCGGCCAGCGCGTCGTGCTCGACGTGAAGAAGCTCAACGACCGCATCGCCGCCGCCTGCCAGGGCCTGGGCAAGGACGTGGAGCCCGCGCCGATCCTGACCGAGACGCTGCGCAACCTGTACGACGGCGTGCAAATGGACGAAGTGTTCAAGGCCTCGATCCTGGCCGCACGCACGCTGATCGAGAAAGAGCCCGACTACAGCTTCGTCACCGCGCGCCTGCTGCTGCACACCATCGTGCGCGAAGTCATCGGCCAGGACGTGGCCGCCAGCGACATGGGCGCCGCCTACGCCGACTACTTCCCCGGCTTCATCCAGAAGGGCGTGGACAACGAGCTGCTCAACCCCGAGATGCTGAAGTTCGACCTGCCGCGCCTGGGCGCGGCGCTGAAGGCCGAGCGCGACCAGCAGTTCGACTACCTGGGCCTGCAGACGCTGTACGACCGCTACTTCCTGCACGTCAAGAAGACCCGCATCGAGCTGCCCCAGGCCTTCTTCATGCGCGTGGCCATGGGCCTGGCGCTGGGCGAGGCCGACCGCAACGGCCGCGCCATCGAGTTCTACGAGCTGCTGTCGTCGTTCGACTTCATGTCGTCCACGCCCACGCTGTTCAACAGCGGCACGCTGCGCTCGCAGCTGTCCTCGTGCTACCTGACCACGGTGCCCGACGACCTCGACGGCATCTACGAATCGATCAAGGAAAACGCGCTGCTGTCCAAGTTCGCCGGCGGCCTGGGCAACGACTGGACGCGCGTGCGCGCCCTGGGTTCGCGCATCAAGGGCACGAACGGCGAGTCGCAGGGCGTGGTGCCCTTCCTCAAGGTGGTCAACGACACGGCCGTGGCCGTGAACCAGGGCGGCAAGCGCAAGGGCGCCGTCTGCACCTACCTGGAGACCTGGCACCTGGACATCGAGGAATTCCTCGAACTGCGCAAGAACACCGGCGACGACCGCCGCCGCACGCACGACATGAACACGGCGAACTGGATTCCCGACCTGTTCATGAAGCGCGTGATCGAGAAGGGCTCGTGGACGCTGTTCTCGCCGTCCGACTGCCCTGACCTGCACGACAAGTTCGGCACCGAGTTCGAGAAGGCCTACCGGGGCTACGAGGCCAAGGCCGCCAGCGGCGAGCTCAAGCTGCACAAGACCCTGCCCGCGGTCGATCTGTGGCGCAAGATGCTGTCGATGCTGTTCGAGACCGGCCACCCCTGGATCACCTTCAAGGACGCCTGCAACCTGCGCTCGCCGCAGCAGCACGCCGGCGTGGTGCACTCGTCCAACCTGTGCACCGAGATCACGCTGAACACCAGCGACGAGGAAACCGCCGTCTGCAACCTGGGCTCGGTGAACCTCAGCCGCCACCTCAAGGACAACGGCCAGGGCGGCCGCACGCTCGACCACGACAAGCTCAAGAAGACCATCGCCACCGCGATGCGCATGCTCGACAACGTGATCGACATCAACTACTACGCCGTGGACAAGGCGCGCAACTCCAACCTGCGCCACCGCCCGGTGGGCCTGGGCATCATGGGCTTCCAGGATGCGCTGTACCTGCTGCACACGCCCTACGCCAGCGACGCCGCCGTGCAGTTCGCCGACGAATCGATGGAAGCCGTGTGCTACTACGCCTACTGGGCCTCGACCGAGCTGGCCCAGGAGCGCGGCAGCTACTCCAGCTACCAGGGCTCGCTGTGGAGCCAGGGCATCCTGCCGCTGGACTCGCTGAACCTGCTGGCCGATGCGCGCGGCAACGCCGACTATGTGCAGGTCGACCGCAGCATGACGCTGGACTGGGATGCCCTGCGCAAGAAGATCGCCAAGGACGGCATGCGCAACTCCAACTGCGTCGCCATCGCGCCCACCGCCACCATCTCCAACATCGTCGGTGTCGACGCGTCGATCGAGCCCTCGTTCGGCAACCTGTCGGTCAAGTCCAACCTGTCGGGCGAATTCACCATCATCAACCAGTACCTGGTGCGCGACCTCAAGCGCCTGGGCCTGTGGGACGAAGTGATGGTCATGGACCTCAAGCACTTCGACGGCTCGCTGTACCCCATCGACCGCGTGCCGCAGGAACTCAAGGCCCTGTACGCCACCGCGTTCGAGGTCGATCCGCAGTGGCTGGTCGAGGCCGCGTCGCGCCGCCAGAAGTGGATCGACCAGGCCCAGTCGCTGAACATCTACATGGCCGGCGCCTCGGGCAAGAAGCTCGACGAGACCTACAAGCTCGCCTGGCTGCGTGGCCTCAAGACCACCTACTACCTGCGCACCACCAGCGCCACGCAGGTCGAGAAGTCCACCGTGCAGAGCCGCGTGCTGAACGCCGTGCCCAGCGCCTCGCAGGCCGCGCCGGCGATGAGCGCACTCGATGCCGCCGCCGCGCTGGCCCAGGCCCCGGCCACCGACATCAAGTTCTGCGCCATCGACGACCCGGGCTGCGAGGCTTGCCAGTAAGCGCTCATTGAAAAACCATAGCTGCCAGCGCTCATGTTCAAATGATTTCCATATGAAATCACTTCATAACCGAAGAAATATGAGCGCCAGCAGCTCTTCTTTTTGAATCACCGGAACACCCCATGCTGTCCTTCGACGACGACTCCAACACCACCTCCCCGGCCGCCGAAGGCGCGGCGCAGTCGCAGCGCGTCAAGGCCTCCGACAAGCGCATCATCAACGCCAAGACCGACGTGAACCAGCTGGTTCCGTTCAAGTACAAGTGGGCCTGGGAGAAGTACCTCGCCACCTGCGCCAACCACTGGATGCCGCAGGAAGTGAACATGAACCGCGACATCGCGCTGTGGAAGTCGCCGAACGGCCTGACCGAGGACGAGCGCCGCATCGTCAAGCGCAACCTCGGCTTCTTCGTGACCGCCGACTCGCTGGCCGCCAACAACATCGTGCTCGGCACCTACCGCCACATCACCGCGCCCGAGTGCCGCCAGTTCCTGCTGCGCCAGGCCTTCGAGGAAGCCATCCACACGCACGCCTACCAGTACATCGTGGAGTCGCTGGGCCTCGACGAATCCGAGATCTTCAACGCCTACAACGAAGTCCAGTCCATCCGCGACAAGGACGAGTTCCTGATCCCCTTCATCGAAGCGATCATGGACCCCAACTTCCACACCGGCACGCCCGAAACCGACCAGACTCTGCTGAAGTCGCTGATCGTTTTTGCCTGCCTGATGGAAGGCCTGTTCTTCTACGTCGGCTTCACGCAGATCCTGGCGCTGGGCCGCCAGAACAAGATGACCGGCGCGGCCGAGCAGTACCAGTACATCCTGCGCGACGAGTCCATGCACTGCAACTTCGGCATCGACCTGATCAACCAGCTCAAGCTCGAGAACCCGCACCTGTGGACCGCCGAGTTCAAGCAGGAAATCACCGAGCTGTTCCAGAAGGCCGTCGAGCTCGAATACCGCTATGCCGAAGACACCATGCCGCGCGGCGTGCTGGGCATGAACGCGTCGATGTTCAAGGGCTACCTGCGCTACATCGCCAACCGCCGCGCCACGCAGATCGGGCTCGATGCGCTGTTCCCCAACGAAGAAAATCCGTTCCCCTGGATGAGCGAAATGATCGACCTGAAGAAGGAGCGCAACTTCTTCGAAACGCGCGTGATCGAGTACCAGACCGGCGGCGCGCTGTCGTGGGATTGACGGGAAATTCGCGGATCAGCGGCCGTGCAATTGTGGTTTTATGTTGAAAAACTGCAAAATTGCTAGCAAAAATGCTTGACAGGGCTATGCCGCGACGGGATCTGTGATGCACAATTGCAATTGCTATCAAAACTTCGTGTCGAATTCTTATCGGGCATGAAGTCTGTTGTTCATTTGACCGAAGGAGAAGAGCATGGCAACGACGAAGAAGTCCGCTGACACCAAAGCCGCCGCACCCAAAAAAGCAGCGGCAGCGAAGTCGGCTCCCGGTAAAACCGCAGTGAAGAAGGCAGCCCCCGCCAAGAAGGCTGCAGCTCCTGCGAAGAAGGCTGCCCCCGCCAAGAAGGCCGCCGCTGCCAAGAAGGCTGCTCCGGCCAAGAAGGCTGCAGCTCCCGCAAAGAAGGCTGCTCCGGCCAAGAAGGCTGCAGCTCCTGCGAAGAAGGCTGCTCCGGCCAAGAAGGCTGCAGCTCCCGCGAAGAAGGCTGCTCCGGCCAAGAAGGCTGCAGCTCCCGCGAAGAAGGCTGCTCCGGCCAAGAAGGCTGCTGCTCCTGCGAAGAAGGCTGCTCCGGCCAAGAAGGCCGCTGCTCCTGCGAAGAAGGCTGCTCCGGCCAAGAAGGCTGCTGCTCCTGCGAAGAAGGCAGCTCCTGCGAAGAAGGCAGCTCCGGCCAAGAAGGCTGCAGCTCCTGCGAAGAAGGCCGCTGCTCCTGCGAAGAAGCCTGCCGCCCCGGCCAAGAAGGCTGCTGCCCCGGCCAAGAAGGCCGCTGCTCCTGCGAAGAAGGCCGCTCCGGCCAAGAAGGCTGCAGCTGCTCCTGCTGCGAAGAAGGCGGCTCCTGCTGCCAAGAAGGCCGCATCGGCCAAGAAGGCCGCCGCCAAGCCTGCCCCTGAAAAGAAGGCTGAAGCTGCAGCCCCCGAGCAGGTGAAGACGGTGCTGAGCACCAACGCCGCATGGCCCTTCCCGACCAGCAACCGCCCCTGATTCCGATCACGGGACACGCCTAAAAAAACCGGCCTCGGCCGGTTTTTTTCATGGTCCGCCGGCATGGCTCGAAGCCCGTCGCCGTACGGCCTTTTCACTGCGGATCAAGCGCTCGCATCGAAGGCATCGCTGTAGCGAACCGCGCCCTCGGGCACCACTCCCTGCAGGGCCAGCGCCAGGAAGTACGCGGGCGGCACGCCCGGCAGCACCAGGCCCGCATGGGCCTGAAAACCAAAGCGCGTGTAGTACGCAGGGTCGCCCAGCAATACGCAACCCGCGGCCTGCATGGCCCGCAAATCGGCCAGCGCCTGCTGCATCAGCCGCGCGCCTATGCCCTGCCCCTGCCGCTGCGGCGCCACAGAGATCGGCCCGAGGCCATACCAGCCGGCGGTGCTGCCGTGGCCTCCGGTGATCGCCACCGGCGACACGGCGACGTGGCCGACGATCTGCCCCTGCTCCTCGGCCACGATGGACAGCGCCAGCTCGTTCGCTCGGCGCAGCGCCTGCACGATGAACTGCTCGGTGTGGCTGGTGTGCGGCGCATCGGCAAAGGCCGCGACCGTGACGGCATCGATCGCCGCCACGTCATCCGGGGTTTCGTGTCGCAGTTGGAGCGTCATGCCCACAGGGCAGCGGGATCGAAGTCCAGCGCGTAGTTCTGCGGGCCGCGCTGGGCGATCTTCAAGGCACCCATGCGGTTGCCCAGCGCCACGCAGTCGCGCAGGCTGCGGCCGTTCTCCAGGCCCCACAGCAGGCCGCCGCGCCACGCATCGCCACAGCCCGTGGGATCGACCGTGGCGGCCGCCTGCAGGCCGGGCACCACGGCCTGCTCGCCGCGTTCCCACAGCGCACAGCCCTGCGCGCCCAGCGTCACCATCAGGCCGCGCACCTGCTGCGAGATGGTGGCGAAGTCCCAGCCGGTGCGCTCGCTCAGCATCTGGCCTTCGTAGTCGTTCACCGCGACCCAGTCGGCCAGCGCGATGAAGCGGCGCAGCTCCTCGCCGTTGAACATGGGCAGACCCTGGCCCGGATCGAAGACGAAGGGAATGCCCGCGGCATGCAATTGCTCGGCGTGCTGCAGCATCGCATCGCGCCCGTCGGGTGCCACGATGCCCACGCGTGCGCCGCAGTCGGCCGTCACCACGTTGGTGTGCGCCTGCATCATCGCGCCGGGGTGGAAGGCCGTGATCTGGTTGTTGTCCAGGTCGGTGGTGATCATGCACTGGGCCGTGTAGATATCGTCCAGCTGCGCCACGAAGCGCGTCGAGATGCCCAGCTCCTGCATGCGCTGCAGGTAGCTGCCGCCGTCATGGCCCAGCACGGCCATGGGCAGCGGATCGCCGCCGAGCAGCTTCAGCGCATAGGCGATGTTGCCGGCGCAGCCGCCGAAATCGCGGCGCAGCGTGGGCACCAGGAACGACACGTTCAGGATGTGGATCTGGTTGGGCATGATCTGGTCCGCAAACCTGCCCTCGAAGGTCATGATGTTGTCGAACGCCAGGGAACCGCAAATCAACGAAGCCATATTCGCTTTCTTGTCAGAGAGATCTATTCAGGGGTAGAAGGCCAGCACGCGGTAGCCGACCACCTCGGCCTCGCCGGCGCCGACCTGCACCACGGCGTTGGCCGTCCATTCACCGCTGGCCGGCAGGGCCGCGGGTGCGCCGAGCTCGGCCGGCAGCAGCACCTTGCGTATCACCAGCTTGTCGGCCGCATCGTTCAGCGTCAGCTCCAGCGCCGGCATGGCCACCACATGGGCGGCCTGGTTGCGCAGCACCACGTTCAGCTCGAACTGCTGCGGCGCGATCTTGCGAAAGCTGGTGCTGTCGATCTGCACGCGCTCGATCTGGCGCACCGGCGCGATCCGGCAGCCGGCCCAGGCGCACCAAGGCTCCAGCACCGCGCGCACGGCGGGGTAGCGGGCCACGATGCCGTCGCGCTGCTGGATGCCCCATTGCGCGAGCAGCGCCAACGCCAGCACCACCGCGGCCAGCAGCGATACCGCCACCACGCCGGGCCGGCCCCAGAAGGCCTTGCGCCGCGCATCGCGCACGAAGCGGGGCTCATCCGCCGGCGCGGCCGCCGCACCGGCCAGCAGGCCATCGGCGGCATCGGCATTGGCGGCGTCCGGCTGGGGGCTGTCCAGTATCTTGTCTTCGGCGGCGCTCCACGACGACAGCCGGGAATGGGCCGGTGCCTGCGGCGCCTCGGCCTCCGGCGGCAGCGACGGCTGCGCGGCCGCGAGACCGCTGTCGCTCGGCTCCATGGCCTCCGCATCTGGCGGCTCCACCAGGTCTGCATCGTCGCGCCGGCCGGCCGCAGCGGACAGCAGCCTTTCCTCGCGCTCGTGCAATTCCTTCATGTCCTCGTGCGCGGAGAACAGCGCGGGGCTGATGCGCGCGCCGGCGGCCTGCGCGCCGTCCCACTCGCTTTCCAGCGCATGGGGTTGCAGGTCTGCTTCGGTCTCGGGCTGCGGCTCGGCCAGGCCCGGCTCGGGCATGGGATCGAGGTAGGAGTCCTTCCAGGTCGAGTCCACGTAGGTGGAGTCGCCGAAGCCCGCGCGCCGCGGAAACACCAGCACCGACAGCTCGGGCACCGGTGCCTCGGGGTCGATGGCGATGGAGTTCGCCGTGACCAGCACCGCCGAGGCGCCATCGTCAGCGGCAGCAGGCGCTGGACCAGCCGCCTCGGCTGGCTGCTGCGGGTCGGGCGCCTGCTCCTGCGGCTTGGCCCACAGGTGTGCCAGCGCGTCAAACACCGCCTTGCACTTGCCGCAGCGCACCCAGCCGCCGGAGATGCGCAGCTGATCGTCCACCACCTTGAAGCGGGTGTGGCACTCCGGGCAACGCGTGATCTGGCTCATGGTCTGCGCATTGTAGAAGTCAGGCGCCGCGCCGGGCCGTCATCAGGATCCAGCCGTCTTCCGTGTCCGCCACCTCAAGCTGCAGGTAGGGCGCGTAGGCCGCCTTGAGCTCGTCGGCCTGGCGCTCCAGGATGCCCGCCAGCACCAGGTTGCCGCCGGCGGCCACATGGCCGCACAGCAGCGGCGCCAGCACCTTGAGCGGCGTGGCCAGGATGTTGGCCAGCACCGTGTCGTACACGCCCTGCGCGCGGTCCGGCAGGCCGGCCGTCAGTTGCACGCCGTTGGCCTGCGCGTTGTAGTCGGTGGACTCGACGGCCGCCGGATCGATGTCGACGGCATCGATCTGCGCCGCGCCGAACTTGGCGGCGCCTATGGCCAGGATGCCCGAGCCGCAGCCATAGTCCAGCGTGCGGCCGAGGCTGCCCTCGGGCTGGCGCGCGATCCAGCGCAGGCACATGCGCGTCGTCGGATGGGTGCCGGTGCCGAAGGCCAGGCCCGGGTCGAGGCGGATGCTGCGTGTGGCCTCGGGCGGCAGCTCGTGCCAGGTCGGCACGATCCAGAAATCGGGCGTGATGTCCACCGGCGCGAACTGCGATTGCGTCAGCCGCACCCAGTCCTGCTGCGCCACCTCGCGCACGGCCAGCACGTTGCAGCCGGAGAAGAAGTCCTGCACCTGCAGCAGCTGCTGCGCCTCGGCCGCGGCCTCGCGGCTGGGGAACAGCGCGACCACGCGGCTGCGGTTCCAGCCCTCCTTGGGCGGCGGCATGCCGGGCTCGCCGAACAGCGCCTGCTCGGCCTCGGTGTGCGCGTCGGCATCCTCCACCGACACGCTCAGCGCGTCGAGCGCCTCCAGCGCATCGCTGAGGCTCTCCACCCGGTCTTCCGGGCACAGCAGGCAGAGTTCGAACATGGTGGGCATCCTTGCAAACATGGCTTGCGCAGGGCAAGTCCTCAGAAAGTAAAAAGCTGGCATTCCCAACGAAATGCCAGCATCCATCACTATGGAATCAAGAGCTGCTTGCGCTCACTGTATAAGGTTTTCAACATGTTTTCATTTGAAAAACCTTGCACGATGAGCGCAAGCCGCTATGCTTTTTCAGCGCTTGCGAGCCGCCAGCCACTCTTCGAGGTAGTGGATGTTGGTGCCGCCCACATTGAACTGCGCGTCCACCATCAGCTCGCGGTGCAGCGGCAGGTTGGTGGTGATGCCTTCCACGGCCGTCTCCAGCAGCGCGGTGCGCATGCGGGCGATGGCCTCTTCGCGCGTGTCGCCGTGCACGATGATCTTGCCGATCATCGAGTCGTAGTTCGGCGGCACGAAGTAGTTGGCATAGACGTGCGAATCGACGCGCACGCCCGGGCCGCCCGGCATGTGCCAGGTCGTGACCCGGCCCGGCGACGGCGTGAACTTGTACGGATCTTCCGCGTTCACCCGGCACTCGATGGCATGGCCGCGCAGCTGGCCGTTGATCTGGCGCTGCGTGAACGGCAGCTTCTCGCCGGCCGCGACCATGATCTGCGTCTTGACGATGTCGATGCCGGTGATCAGCTCGGTCACCGGATGCTCGACCTGCACGCGGGTGTTCATCTCGATGAAGTAGAACTCGCCGTCCTCGTATAGGAACTCGAAGGTGCCGGCGCCGCGGTAGCCGATGCGCTTGCAGGCGCTCACGCAGCGTTCACCGATGCGCTCGATCAGCTTGCGCGGAATGCCGGGCGCGGGCGCCTCCTCGATCACCTTCTGGTGGCGGCGCTGCATGGAGCAGTCGCGCTCGCCCAGGTAGACGGCGTTGCGGTGCTTGTCCGCCATGATCTGGATCTCGACGTGGCGCGGATTCTGCAGGTACTTTTCCATGTACACCGCAGGATTGCCAAACGCCGCACCGGCCTCGGCCTTGGTCATCTGCACCGCATTGACCAGCGCTGCCTCGGTGTGCACCACGCGCATGCCGCGCCCGCCGCCACCGCCCGCCGCCTTGATGATGACGGGGTAGCCGATGGCCTTGGCGATGCGGCGGATCTGCACCGGATCATCCGGCAGCTCGCCGTCCGAGCCGGGCACGCAGGGCACGCCGGCCTTGATCATCGCCTGCTTGGCCGACACCTTGTCGCCCATGATGCGGATGTTCTCGGGCGTCGGGCCGATGAACTGGAAGCCGCTTTTTTCCACGCGCTCGGCGAAGTCCGCGTTCTCGCTCAGGAAGCCGTAGCCGGGGTGGATGGCCTCGGCATCCGTCACCTCGGCGGCGGAAATGATCGCCGGCATGTTGAGGTAGCTGTGCGTGGACGGCGGCGGGCCGATGCACACGGCCTCGTCCGCGAGCTTCACGTACTTGGCATCGCGGTCGGCCTCGGAGTAGACCATCACCGCCTTGATGCCCAGCTCGCGGCAGGCGCGCTGGATCCGCAGGGCAATCTCCCCACGGTTCGCAACCAGTATTTTCTTGAACATAGGCACAGCCTTATTCAATCACGAACAAAGGCTGGCCAAACTCGACCGCCTGGCCGTTCTCAGCCAGGATGCGCTTGACGATGCCCGACTTGTCGGACTCGATCTCGTTGAGGATCTTCATCGCCTCGACGATGCACAGGGTCTCGCCCTCCTTCACCTCGCTGCCGACTTCGACGAAGGGCTTGGCGCCGGGGCTCGACGAACGGTAGAAGGTGCCGACCATCGGCGACTTGACCGTATGGCCTTCCGCAGCCGGGGCTGCAGCGGGCTCGGCGCTGGCCGCGGGCGCGGCGGCAGGCACGGCCGCCGCGGGCTGCACCGGCACGGGCATGGCCGGAATGTATTGCTGGGCTACCGCGCCACCGCCCTTGACGATGCGCACCTTGCCTTCTGCTTCGGTGATTTCCAACTCGGACACGTTGGACTCCGACACCAGGTCGATCAAGGTTTTCAGTTTGCGTAAATCCATGGCAGCTCCCACCGCGAAAAATCGAATAGGGCGCAAATTTACTCGAAATTCGCCCTATTCGATTCAAAATATCCTATTTCCAGGCATCTGCACATAGCCAGGCTATGTAAAGATTTATACCCGACCGCTCCAGATTTGCAGGTCGGACTCGTGAAGTTGTCCCATTTTACGTTCTTGAACTTGCCCCTTGGCATCAAACAGAACGCTGTAGGGCAAACCGCCCGCGGTATTGCCCAGCTCCTTGCCCAGCGATGCGCCCGGCATGCCCGCAATGGCCACGGGCATCGACAGCGGCATCTTCTGCAGAAAGCGCGCCACGGCGGCCTCCTGGTCCACGGCCAAGGCCAGCACCGTCCAGCCCTGTGCACGCCGCTCCTGGTAGAAGCGGTCGAGCAGGGGCAGCTCGTCGACGCAGGGCGGGCACCAGGTGGCCCAGAAGTTCAGCAGCAAGGGCTTGCCCAGGAACTGGCGCATCGCCACGGCCGGCTGCCCGGGCAGCCCCGGAAACTGCTGCGACCACAGCCCCGCCTCGGCACCGGCAGCCACCTCGGCAGGCTGGTGCCGCCACCAGGCAAAGCCCGCGCCGGCCAGACCGGCCGCCGCGGCCACGGAGCCCAGCAGCCAGCGGCGGTTCGGCGAAGAAGAAGAGGACACATCGTTCATGGTGCAGCCCCGGATTCTGCCAGCAAACGGCGCAGCGCCTCGGTGCTGCCGCGCGCGACGCGGCCGCGCCCATCGGGCTTGAGCGCGCCGCGCAGATCATCCTTGTCGTAAATGATGAAATGCACGCCCACCACCTGCCCGAGCGGCTTGCACTGGCTGCCCACGCTGAGCACGTCCACGCTGTCGCCGCGCATGCCCGAGGTGGACGACACCTCGTAGCTGGCCCCCTGGTTGATGAGCGCGATCTCGGCGGACTTGGGATCGTCGCAGAACAGCTGGATATGGATGTCGGAATGCCGCGTGGCTACGCCGCCCCAGACCGCGCCGGTCAGGTGCGGGCGGAACTCCTGCATGCGCTCCATCCATACCAGGGCCAGCTCGCGCAGCGCCTGCAGTTCCTGCGGCTGGGTGTCGGCGCAGAACAGCGCGATGTAGTCGCGCACGGCCTCTTCCAGCACCCCGTTGTCGGGCAGCGCCGTGCGGGCCGGCGCGCCCAGCAGCTTGACCGCGCGCTTCTTGGCCGGGCCCCATTCCATGCCGTCCTCCACCACCATGCGGGCGGCGGCATTGGCGATTTCCAAGGTCAGATCATTGTCCATGGCCCATTGTGACCCATCTGCCGAACCCGGCCGCCTGCCCCCGTAGAATCGCCGCATGCATATTCATATCCTGGGTATTTGCGGCACCTTCATGGGCGGGGTGGCTGCGTTGGCGCGAGAAGCGGGTCACAAGGTCACCGGTTGCGATGCGGGCGTCTACCCGCCGATGAGCGACCAGTTGCGCGCACTGGGCATCGAGCTGATCGAGGGCTACGGCGCCGACCAGCTAGCGCTGAAGCCCGATGTGTATGTGGTGGGCAACGTGGTCAGCCGCGCCCGGCTGGCCGATGGCAGTGCCAAGTTTCCGCTGATGGAGGCCATCCTCGAGTCCGGCGCCCGCTACACCAGTGGCCCGCAGTGGCTGGCCGAGAACGTGCTGCAGGACCGCCACGTGCTGGCCGTGGCCGGCACGCATGGCAAGACCACGACCACCTCGATGCTGACCTGGGTGCTGGAGTCCGCCGGCCTCGCGCCCGGCTTCCTGGTCGGCGGCGTGCCGCTGGACTTTGGCGTCTCGGCCCGCCTCGGCGGCTCGGACCGCGAACACCCGCTGTTCGTGATCGAGGCCGACGAGTACGACACCGCCTTCTTCGACAAGCGCAGCAAGTTCGTGCACTACCGTCCGCGCACCGCCGTGCTGAACAACCTGGAGTTCGATCACGCGGACATCTTCGACGATCTGGCCGCCATCGAGCGCCAGTTCCACCACCTGGTGCGCACCGTGCCCGGCTCGGGCCGCATCGTGGCCAACGGCCTGGAAGAAAGCCTCACCCGCGTCCTGCACCAGGGCGTGTGGAGCGAGGTCGTGCGCTTCGGCAGCACGGTGGACGAATTCAGTGCCGAGGGCGAGCCGCATGCCTTCGACGTGCTGCGCGCCGGCCGCCCCGTGGCCCGCGTCGAATGGGGCCTGAGCGGCGTGCACAACCAGCTCAACGCGCTGGCCGCCATCGCCGCCGCCGAGCACGTGGGTGTGGCGCCCGCCACCGCGGCCGCCGCGCTGGCCAAGTTCCGCAACGTCAAGCGGCGCATGGAGCTGCGCGGCACGGTCAACCAGATCGCGGTCTACGACGATTTCGCCCACCACCCCACGGCCATCCGCACCACGCTCGACGGCCTGCGCCGCCAGGTGGGGCCGGCCACGCGCATCCTCGCGGTGTTCGAGCCGCGCAGCAACACCATGAAGCTGGGCACCATGAAGTCGCAGCTGCCTTGGTCGCTGGAGGCCGCCGACCTCGCCTTCTGCCACACCGCCGGCCTGGACTGGGACGCCGCGCAGGCCCTGGCCCCCATGGGCGCCCGCGCCCAGACCGCGCCCGACGTGGACACGCTGGTGCGCCAGGTGCAGGCCGCGGCCCGCCCGGGCGACGTGGTCGTCTGCATGAGCAATGGCGGCTTTGGCGGCGTGCACGGCAAGCTGCTGGCGGCCCTGCAGCCCTGAAACTCCCAAAAAAATAGCGGCCAGCGCAGATCCCATCTGCCCTGGCCGCTGTTTTGATTGGAATTTTCTGTTCTAGAAATCCACCGTCATCTTGCGGGTGTTGACGATCACGCTGGGCCGCGCCAGCGCGCCGATGCTGGCCGCCGCGTACTGCGTGAACCAGTCGGCATCGGCAAACCCGGCAGCGCCTGCCGCCCTGGCCACCGAGATCACCTTGTCCACGATCAGCACCTTGCCGCTGGCGCGCAGCGGCTCGCAGTCCATGCGCACGAATTCCTGATCCAGCCAGCGCCGGCCATCCTCATGGCTCATGGCCTCGCCGCTGTCGAAGTCGTGCAGGAACTCCTGCCCGTCGTCCAGAACCACCTTCATTGCATTGCGCATCCAGCCATCTCCTCTTGGTTGCGGCGCAGCCGCCTGCCTGCGCGGCACGGCGGCGCCCCGAACCGAAAAGCTTACACGACCGCTGCTTCGGCCTCTTCGGTGTTTGCGCGCATGCGGCGGGCCTTCACCGACTCGGACAGCTCGCGCAACGTGGCGATCGAGTCATCCCAGCCCAGGCAGGCGTCGGTGATGCTCTGGCCGTAGGCCAGCGCGGCCGGGTCGTTCTTGCCGGGCGTGAATTTCTGCGCGCCCGCCTGCAGGTGGCTTTCGATCATCACACCGAAGACCTGGCGCGAGCCGCCGGCGATCTGCTGGCCGATGTCGCGCGCCACTTCGCGCTGCTTCTCGTGCTGCTTGGAGCTGTTGGCATGGCTGCAGTCGACCATCAGCGTGGCCGGCAGGTGCGCGGCCTCCAGGTCCTTGCAGGCCGCGGCCACATGCTCGGCGCTGTAGTTGGGCGTCTTGCCGCCGCGCAGGATCACGTGGCAGTTGGCGTTGCCCTTGGTCTGCACGATGGCGACCTGGCCGTTCTTGTGCACCGACAGGAAGTGGTGCGGGCGGCTGGCCGACTGGATGGCATCGGTGGCGATGCGGATGTTGCCATCGGTGCCGTTCTTGAAGCCGATAGGCGCCGAGATGCCCGAGGCCAGTTCGCGGTGCACCTGGCTTTCGGTGGTGCGCGCACCGATGGCGCCCCAGGAGATCAGGTCGGCGATGTACTGCGGCGAGATCACGTCGAGGAACTCGCTGGCCGCCGGCACGCCCAGGCGGTTGATGTCGATCAGCAGCTGGCGCGCGATGCGCAGGCCCTCGTCGATGCGGTAGCTCTCATCGAGGTAGGGGTCGTTGATCAGGCCCTTCCAGCCCACGGTGGTGCGGGGCTTCTCGAAGTACACGCGCATCACGATCTCCAGCGTGTCCTCGTACTCCTTGCGCACGGCCTGCAGGCGGCGGGCGTACTCGATCGCGGCCTGCGGGTCGTGGATGGAGCAAGGGCCGATGATGACCAGCAGGCGGTCGTCGTCGCCGGCCATGATGTTGTTGATGGTCTTGCGGGTGTTGTTCACCAGCGATTCCACGGGGGTACCCTGGATCGGGAAGAAGCGGATCAGATGCTCGGGAGGCGGTAACACGGTGATGTCCTGGATGCGTTGGTCGTCGGTCTGGCTGGTCTTTTCGCCGCCGCGATACCAGGCATCGCTGGCAGAGTGCGCTGTCGGGTTCATCTGTCGTTCCTTTGAAGGTCGTGGGAGTGTGGAAGGGGTAACAAAAAACCGCCGGGCTTTGCAGCTGCGGCGGTTTGGTGGGAGGTTTGGGTGCTCGCGCGCTCAGGCCTCTCGTCCGCCTTGGACCGAGAACCAAAAGTAAAAATAAAAAGCGCTGCGAACTTGCATCCGGTCAATGTACCACAGTCTGTGCAGGCGCAGCAATCACTTTTGCTGCAAACGCAAAAAAACTGCAAATCATCACTGCACGCCATTAGATTCACAAAAATCCTGCGCTTAAATGAATTTCAGGCAATAAAAAAGCGCATCTATGGATGCGCTTTGCAAAAACCGGTGCGGACCAGTCTCAGGCGGTGCCGCCCACCGTGAGGCCGTCGATGCGCATCGTGGGCTGGCCCACGCCGACCGGCACGCTCTGCCCTTCCTTGCCGCAGGTGCCCACGCCGCTATCGAGGCGCATATCGTTGCCGATCATGCTCACGTGCTTCAGGCACTCGGGCCCGCTGCCGACGATGGTCGCGCCCTTGACGGGGTAGAGGATCTTGCCGTTCTCCACCCAGTAGGCCTCGCTGGCCGAGAACACGAACTTGCCGCTGGTGATGTCGACCTGGCCGCCGCCGAAGTTGGTGGCGTACAGGCCCTTCTTGATGGAGGCGATGATTTCCTGTGGGTCCTTGTCGCCGCCCAGCATGTAGGTGTTGGTCATGCGCGGCATGGGGATGTGGGCATAGCTCTCTCGGCGGCCGTTGCCGGTGGGCTTGACCTTCATCAGCCGGGCGTTCATCGCGTCCTGGATGTAGCCCTTGAGGATGCCGTCCTCGATCAGCACGTTGCGCTGCGAGGGGTGCCCCTCGTCGTCCACGTTCAGCGAGCCGCGGCGGTCGGCGATGGTGCCGTCGTCGAGCACCGTCACGCCCTTGGCTGCCACGCGCTGGCCGATCATGCCCGAGAAGGCACTGGAGCCCTTGCGGTTGAAGTCGCCCTCCAGGCCGTGGCCGACCGCCTCGTGCAGCAGCACGCCAGGCCAGCCGGGGCCCAGCACCACGGTCATCTCGCCGGCCGGTGCGGGACGCGATTCGAGGTTGGTCATCGCGGCCTTGACGGCCTCGTCCACGTACTGCTGGATCAAGGCGTCGTCGAAATACGCCAGGCCGAAACGCCCGCCGCCGCCGGCCGAGCCGACCTCGCGGCGGCCCTTGTGTTCGGCGATCACCGTCACCGACAGGCGCACCAGCGGGCGCACGTCGGCCGCCAGCGTGCCGTCGGCGCGCGCGACCAGCACCACGTCGTGCTCGCTGGCGAGGCCGGCCATCACCTGCTTGACGCGCGGGTCCTTGGCGCGGGCCAGCTTCTCGACCTTTTCAAGCAGTTGCACCTTGGCCGTGCTGTCCAGCGTGGCGATCGGGTCCAGCTCGGGATAGAGCGAGCGGCTGGGCGCCACGACGCGCTTGGGCACCGAGACCCGGGCCGAGCGGCCCTGCGCGCCGATGGCACGCACCGTGTGCGCGGCATCCAGCAGCGAGGCCAGCGAAATATCGTCCGAATAGGCGAATGCCGTCTTCTCGCCCACCACGGCACGCACGCCCACGCCCTGGTCGATGGAGAACGAGCCGGTCTTGACGATGCCCTCCTCCAGGCTCCAGCCCTCGGCGCGGGTGTACTGGAAGTACAGGTCGGCATCGTCCACGCGGTGGGCGCGGATGTCGGCCAGCGCCTGGCTCAGGTGCGACTCGTCCAGCCCGAAGGGCGTCAGCAGCAGGTCTCGGGCGATGGCGAGGCGCTGCGTGGTGGATTCGATCTCGGGCAGCGCGGAGGCGGGGAAGGCGGCAGTGGTCATATCGGGATTCTAGGGCTTGGCACCATGCATGCATCGCATGTAAGGGCGAAACCCCGCGGCGCAAGCCGCGCCGCGCCTCAGAGCAAGGGACCGCGGTCGTCCACCAGCTGCCGCTGCGCCCGCGCCACCGACATCAGGATGCCCAGTGCCAGCCCCAGCGTGACCATGGCCGTGCCGCCGTAGCTCACGAAAGGCAGCGGCACGCCCACCACCGGCAGGATGCCGCTGACCATGCCCATGTTCACGAAGGCGTAGGTAAAGAAGATCATCGCCACCGCGCCGGCCATCAGCCGGCCGAACAGCGACGAGGCACTCAGCGCGATCGCCAGGCCCCGCCACACCAGCAGCAGGAAGAAGAAGATCAACAGCAGGTTGCCCGCGAGCCCGAACTCCTCGGAGTACGCCGCAAAGATGAAGTCGGTCGTGCGCTCGGGGATGAACTCCAGGTGGGTCTGCGTGCCCGCCATGAAGCCCTTGCCCAGGAAGCCGCCCGAGCCGATGGCGATCATGCCCTGGATGATGTGGAAGCCCTTGCCCAGCGGGTCGCGCGTGGGGTCGAGCAAGGTGCAGATGCGCTGGCGCTGGTACTCGTGCAGCACCTTCAGGTCCATGCCGTCCTCGCAGATATGGTGGCCATACAGCGCCACCAGCACGATGCCGACCAGGCCCAGCAGCACCGGCGGCAGCACCAGCTTCCACGGCAGGCCCGCGAAATAGATCACCGACAGGCCCGCGGCCAGCACCAGCAGCGAGGTGCCTAGGTCGGGCTGCTTCATGATGAGCCCCACCGGCACGGCCAGCAGGCCCAGCGCCACGACGAAGTCCACCGGCCGCAACGCGCCCTCGCGCCGCTGGAACCACCAGGCCAGCATCAGCGGCATGGCGATCTTGAGCAGCTCGCTGGGCTGGATGACGATGCCCACGTTCACCCAGCGCTGCGCGCCCTTCTTGGTGATGCCGAACAGCGCCACCGCCACCAGCAGGGCCACGCCCAGCGTGTACAGCGGCACGGCCAGCAGCATCAACCGCTGCGGCGGTATCTGCGACACCACCAGCATGATGCCGCAGGCCAGCAGCATGTTGCGGCCATGGTCGGCAAAGCGCGTGCCGTGGTCGAAACCCGACGAGTACATGGCCGTCAGCCCGATGGCCGCCAGCACCGCCACGATGAATATCAGCGGCCAGTCGTAGCCGCGCAGCATCGGCAGCGCGCGCTGCAGCACACTGGGTTTGTCGAGAACATCCTGCATGGCCGCCATTATCGCCGCGCCCTCTATCATCGACGGCATGCCCACCACCCATTTGCTCTACCTGCACGGCTTCCGTTCGTCGCCCCGCTCCGCCAAGGCGCAGCAGATGCATGCCTATGTGCAGGCGCAGGCGCCCGGCCTCATCTGGTGCTGCCCGCAACTGCCGCCGTCGCCGCGCGAGGCCATGGCGCTGGTGGCGCAGCTGACGGCCGGCTGGCCGGTTGACGAACCGGGTCGGCTGGCGGTGATCGGCTCGTCGCTGGGCGGCTTCTATGCCAGCTGGGCCGCGCAGCGCCTGGGCTGCAAGAGCGTGCTGATCAACCCCGCTGTGAACCCGGCGCGCGACCTGGCCAAGTACATCGGCGAGCAGAGCGCCTGGCACGACCCCGAGGAGCGCTTCTTCTTCCGCCCCGAATTCATCGCCGAGCTGCAGGCGCTGGACGTGCGCGCGCTGCTGCCCGCCGGCCCCGAGCTGCTGCTGGCCGCCAAGGGCGACGAGGTGCTGGACTGGCGCGAAATGGTGGCGCGCTACCCCCATGCCACGGTGCGGCTGCAGGAGGGCGGCGACCATGCGCTGTCCAATTTTGCCGACTACCTGCCGGAGATTGCCGCCTTCCTGGGGTGGCGGTTATAGGGGAACGCCCCCTGCGCCATGGGACAATACGGCCCCATGTACGCATTGTTCGACGATGCCGGCAAATTCCTGGCCGGCCGCATTCTCTCCGAAGCGGAAAGCTCCGCACAGATCGAGCTGGACTCCGGCAAGCGGGTCAAGGCCAAGGCTGCCAACATCCTGCTCAAGTTCGACAAGCCCGCGCCCGCCGAGCTGATGGCGCAGGCGCAGGCGCAGGCCGCCGAGCTCGACCCGCAACTCGCCTGGGAGTTCGCGCCCGACGAGGAGTTCGGCTTTGCCGACCTGGCGCGCGACTACTTCTCGGCCAGCGCCAGCACCGTGGAGCAGGCGGCGGCGCTGTTCGCGCTGTTCGAGGCGCCGCACTACTTCCGCCGCGCCGGCAAGGGCCGCTTCAAGAAGGCGCCGGCCGAGATCGTGCAGCAGGCGCTGGCCGCGATCGAGAAGAAGCAGCAGATCCAGGCCCAGATCGACGGCTGGGCCGCCGAGCTGGCGGCGGGCCGCTGCCCCGAGCCGGTGCAGCAGCAACTCTACAAGATCCTGTTCCGCCCCGACAAGAATGCGGCCGAGTACAAGGCCGTGGTCGAGGCCAGCCGCAGCGCGCACAAGGCGCCGCTGGAGCTGCTGCAGGAGGCCGGTGCCATCCGCTCGTCGTACCAGTTCCACTGGCAGCGCTTTTTGTTCGACAACTTCCCCAAGGGCACGGGCTTTCCGCAGCTGTCGGCGCCGCAGCCGCCGGCCGACCTGCCGCTGGCCGATGTCCAGGCCTACTCCATCGACGACTCGGCCACCACCGAGATCGACGATGCGCTGTCGGTACAGGGCCTGGGCAGCGGCACGGTGACGGTGGGCGTGCACATCGCCGCGCCCGGCCTGGCCATCGTGCCCGGCTCGCCGCTCGACCAGCTCGGCCGCAGCCGCTATTCCACGGTCTACATGCCCGGCTACAAGGTCACCATGCTGCCCGACGAGGTGGTGCAGATCTACACGCTGGACGAAGGCCGCGCCAACCCGGCGGTGTCGCTGTACGTCAAGTACAACGAGGAGACGCTGGAGGTCATCTCGAAGGAGACGAAGCTCGAACGCGTGCCGGTGGTGGTCAACTTCCGCTACGACAAGCTCGACCACATCGCCACCGAGGAATGGCTGGGCGACCCGTCGATTCAGGTCGAAAACACGCCCCAACCCTTGCTGGACAAGCGCAGCGAGCTATCATTTTTGCACAGGCTTTCCAAGCACCTCAAGGCCCAGCGCGAGGTGGTGCGCGGCAAGCCCGAGAACTTCAACCGGCCAGACTACAACTTCCGCCTGCAGGGCAACGGCGACAACGTGCCCGACGGCAGCGAGACGGTGCAGATCAGCGTGCGCAAGCGCGGCGCGCCGCTGGACCTGATCGTGGCCGAGGCCGCCATCGTCGCCAACAGCAGCTGGGGCGAATGGCTGGCCGAGCTGGGCGTGCCCGGCATCTACCGCAGCCAGGCGAGCCTGGCGCCGGGCGTCAAGGTGCGCATGTCGACCAAGGCGCTGCCGCACGCGGGCATCGGCGTCAAGAGCTATGTCTGGGCCACGTCGCCGCTGCGCCGCTACACCGACCTGGTGAACCAGTGGCAGATCATCGCCTGCGCGCGCCACGGCGCCACGGCCGCGCTGGCCGCGCCGTTCAAGCCCAAGGACGCGGAGCTGTTCTCCATCATCAGCGGCTTCGATGCCGCCTATGGCGCCTACAACGGCTACCAGGCCGGCATGGAGCGCTACTGGACGCTGAAGTACCTGGAGCAGAACCAGCTCACCGAGCTGACCGCCAGCGTCATCAAGGAAGGCGCGAACGGCAGCTTCATGGTGCGGGCCGATGCGCTACCATTGGTGTTTCCGGTGCTGGGCGCGCAGAACCTGCCGCGCGGCGCGCAGGTGCGGGTCAAGCTCGGCGAGATCGACGAGATCACGCTCGACGTGACCGGCACCGTGGTCGAACGGCTGGACGATGCCGCGGCCAACCCGGTGGCGGGCGAATCGCCGCAGGACGAAGAAGAAGACGAGGAGGCTGTGGCCGGCCCCATCGCGATCGCGGTGGACGTGGGCGACAGTGAGGGCAACACCCCAGTGGCAAGCACTGACAATTAAAACCATCGACCGTGACCCGGCTGGCTTTTCTGCGCAACCTCAGCACGCTCCAGGTGGCGCTGCTGTTCTCGGTGGCCGTGCATGCGGCGCTGCTCAGCGTGCGCTTCGTCGACCCCGAAGCCTTCAACCGCGTATTCGAGGACACGCCGCTCGAGGTCATCCTCGTCAACGCCAAGTCCGCCGAGGCGCCCGACAAGGCCCAGGCGGTGGCGCAGGCCAACCTCGCGGGCGGCGGTGAATCCACCAACACCAAGGAGCGCGCCAGCAGCCCGCTGCCCTACTCGGCCATGACCGCCATGGGCGACGACTTCGAGGAGCGCCAGCGCCAGATCGACGCCATGCAGGCCCAGCAGATGCAGCTGCTGGCTAGCCTGCGCAAGCAGCTCGCCAGCTACCAGCCGCCCGACAACCGCAAGGCCAGCGCCACGCAGTCCGACATCGACCAGGAAGAAAAGCACAAGCAGCTCTTGAAGATGCTGGCCGAGATCGAGAAGCGCATCAACGAGGAAAACGCCCGGCCCAAGAAGCGCTTCGTGAGCCCCGCGACGCGCGAGGAGGTCTACGCGCTGTACTACGACGCGCTGCGCCGCAAGGTCGAGGACCGCGGCACCGAGAACTTCCCCGAGGCCGGCGGGCGCAAGCTCTACGGCGAGCTGATCATGGTGATGACGGTAAACTTCGACGGCCGCGTGCTGGGCACCGAGGTCTACAAGAGCTCGGGCAACCAGCAGCTCGACCGGCGCGCCGAGGCCATCGCCACCAGCGCCGGCCCGTTCGGCCACTTCGGCCCGCAGCTGCGCGCCAAGGCCGACCAGATCGCCGTGGTCTCCAAGTTCCGCTTCACCCGCGAGCAGACGCTGGAGACCGCCAGTCTTCAATAAAACCATAGCTGCTGGCGCTCATGCACAGACGATTTCAAGTACAAAACCATTTGAATTCGACTGTAGCCAAGCGCCAGAAGCTCATTTTTTGATAGTACCCATGTCATCCATGGACCACTACTGCGTGATGGGCAACCCCATTGCCCACAGCCGCTCGCCCCGCATCCACGGCCTGTTCGCCGAGCTGACGGGCCAGGCCCTGAGCTACGAGCGCCAGCTCGTGCCCATAGCCGGCTTTGCCGAGGCCGTGCGCGCCTTCGCCGCCGGCGGCGGCAAGGGCCTGAACGTGACCGTGCCCTTCAAGCTCGAGGCCGCG
The DNA here is from genome assembly GCA_050282565.1 of Comamonas sp. Lineage (GTDB taxonomy): Bacteria > Pseudomonadota > Gammaproteobacteria > Burkholderiales > Burkholderiaceae_C > Comamonas. The sequence continues at coordinate 49,042 of JBLZYV010000004.1, read as the reverse complement.
GCCATCGCCACCACCCAGAGCGACCGCGTGCGCCGCGCCGGCGCCGCCAACACCCTGGTGCTGCAGGCGGATGGCGGCATCCACGCCGACAACACCGACGGCCTGGGCCTGGTGGCCGACATCGTGCGCAACGCCGGCGTGCCCATCGCCGGCCAGCGCGTGCTGCTGCTGGGCGCGGGCGGCGCCGCGGCCGGCGCGCTGGCGCCGCTGCTGGAGCAAGCGCCCGCGCAGCTGGTGGTCTGCAACCGCACCGCGGCCAAGGCCACGGCCCTGGTGGCACAGCATGCCGACCTGGCAACGCTATACAAAACAGAGCTGCTTGCGCAGGAGCAGCAAGCACTGCAAGGCGATTTCGACATCATCATCAACGCCACGACCAGCAGTCTGGCGGGCGCGCAGATCCCCGTCGCCGCCAGCGTGCTGCGGCCCGGCAGCCTGGTCTACGACATGATGTACGGCCCGGCGGCCCAACCTTTCCTCGACTGGGCCACGCAGCACGGCGCCACCGGCCGCGACGGCCTGGGCATGCTGGTGGAGCAGGCGGCCGAGGCCTTCGCGCTGTGGCGCGGCGTGCGGCCGCCGTCGCAGCCGGTGCTGGCCCAGCTGCGGCTGGAGGTGCAGGCCCAGTGAAGCCCATACTGCGCTGGCTGGCCGGGCTGGTGCTGCTGGCGCTGGGCCTGCAGCTGTTCTTCGTCGGCCGCATCGCGCTGATGGCGCAGGTCGATCCGGCCTCCACCGCGTTCGAGCGCTCCGAGGCCTGGCGCCAGGTGCGCGACGACGGCCGGCTGCGCTGGCGCCAGCAGTGGGCCGACTACGATCGCATCGCCGATTCGCTCAAGCGCGCCGTCATCGCATCCGAAGACGAGAACTTCGCCACGCACGACGGCGTGCTGTGGGACGCTATCCAGAAGGCCCGTGCGCGCAACGAAAAGGCCCTGGCCCGCGCCGAGCAATTGCAGGAGCAGGCCATCGCCCGCGCCGAGGCGCTGGCCAAAAAGCGCGGCGAGGAGTTCGACCCGGCCGCCGTGCCGATCCGACCGGTCAAGCTCATGGGCGGCTCCACCATCACCCAGCAGCTGGCCAAGAACCTGCTGCTCTCGTCCGAGCGCCACCTGCTGCGCAAGGGCCAGGAGCTGGTGCTGACCTATGCGCTGGAGCTGCTGCTGGACAAGCAGCGCATCCTCGAGCTGTACCTGAACCACGCCGAATGGGGCGACGGCATCTTCGGCGCCGAGGCCGCCGCGCAGCACTACTTCCGTAAGAGCGCCGCGCAGCTCACGCCCGCCGAGTCCGCGCGCCTGGCCGTGATGCTGCCCCGCCCCAAGGACGCCGAGAAGAATCCGCAGTCGGCCTACATGAACCGCCGCACCGGCACCATCCTCGCGCGCATGCGCTATGCGGAACTACCTACCCCCTGAGTCGCTGCGCGCCTTCCCCCTCTCTCGCTACGCGGGAGGGGGACGACACCGTCGCTGCGGGGCGGCCCTTGCTCGGTGTCCGCCGCTGGAGCACGCCAGTTTTCCATGCAGCGCCATGGAGGCTGGTTGTGCTGGGTGAAAATACCAGCTTCAACGCTCGCTACTCCTAATGAGAATCCTCGGCATCGACCCCGGCCTGCAGACCACCGGCTTTGGCGTCATCGACGTGCATGGCCATAAGCTGTCCTATGTGGCCAGCGGCACCATCCGCACCACCAAGCTAGAGCTGGGCGACCTGCCGGGCCGGCTCAAGGTGCTGTTCGACGGCATCAACGAGGTCTGCGCGCGCTACCAGCCCGAGGCCGCGTCGGTCGAGATCGTCTTCGTCAACGTCAACCCGCAGTCCACGCTGCTGCTGGGCCAGGCGCGCGGCGCGGCGTTGACGGCCCTGGTCGCCAACGACCTGAAGGTGGCCGAGTACACCGCGCTGCAGATGAAGAAGGCCGTGGTCGGCCACGGCCGCGCCGCCAAGTCGCAGGTGCAGGAGATGGTCCGCCGCCTGCTGCACCTGCCCGGCCTGCCCGGCACCGACGCCGCCGACGCGCTGGGCCTGGCCATCACCCACGCCCACGCCGGCATGGCCATGGCGCGCATGGCCGAGGTCAGCCCGCTGCAGCGCCGCCAGCACGCGATGTACAAGGCGGGGCGCAGCTACTAGGCCTCAAGCCCGCCTACTGAAGGCGGATGCCGCGCTTCTGGATCAGCGCGCCCCAGCGCCGGTTCTCCGTCGCGAGCAGTTCGCTGAAGCGGGGGCCGTCGAGCGCCATGATCTCGGCATCCAGGGCCACCAGCCGGGCGCGCACGTCGGCGGAGGCCATGGCGTTAGCGAACTGCCGGCTCAGCCAATCGACCACCGGCGCCGGCGTCTTGGCCGGCGCGGCAACGCCGTACCACGACTGCACCAGCGTATCGGCAAAGCCGGCCTCGGCAACGGTGGGCACCTCGGGCAGCGAGCGCGTGCGCGCGGCGGCGTTGACCGCCAGCGCACGCACCTTGCCGGCCTGGATCAGCGACAGTGCCAGGTTCTGCGACACCAGCGCGAACTGCAGCAGCCCCGAGCCCAGGTCGAGCAGCGCCGGGGGCTGGCCCTTGTAGCTCACGTTCGTCAGCTTGAGGCCGGTGCGCTCGAAGAACAGCTCCTGCGCCAGGTGGATGGAGCTGCCGGTGCCGGGGTTGGCCACGTTGAGCTGGCCCGGCTTGGCGGCAGCCAGCGCGACAAACTCCTTCAGCGTCTTGGCCGGCACCGCGCTGTGCACCAGGAACACCGTGGGCGCCGCGGCGATGCCGCAGATACCGGCAAAGTCCTTGCTGCTGATGCGGGACTCGGGCAGCAGGTGCTCGGCCGTGGTCAGGATCGGCGAGGCGGCCAGCAGCGTATAGCCGTCGGCCGGCGCTCGGGCCACGGCATCGATGCCGATGCGCCCGTCGGCGCCGGGGCGGTTGTCGACCACGATGCGCTGCGGCAGCGCCTCGGACAATGGGTCGCACACGGCGCGCAGCACCACGTCGACCACGCCGCCCGCGGGATACGGCACGACGAGGCGCAGCGGCCGCTCGGGGTAACCGCCCGGCCCGGCCGCTGCGGCGGCGCGCGCCAGCCCCGGAGCCAGGCCCAGGCTGGCCGATGCGCCAGCGAGCAGCGCGTGGAGATTGAACTGCCGACGATCCATGGCGGACTCCTCAGGTTGCGGCGACATAGGTCGCCATCGATTGCAGGGCCTGGCGCGTCTCGGCCACCAGGCGCTCCATCACCGTGGCCACGGGCTCGACCTGGCGCAGCCAGTGCACGCTCTGGCCCGCGGCCTCGTATATCAGCGGCGCGATCTCGTGTTCTTCCACCGCCGCCAGCAGCTCGCCGGTGAGCGCCTGCTGGTAAGGCATGGACAGCGGCTCGGGCGCGCCGGGCCGGGCCCAGGCGTCGCTGAACGCGCTGCGCACCACGCGGCAGGGCTTGCCGCTGTGGGCACGGGTGATCACCGTGTCCTCGCTGCCGGCGGCGATCAGCTTGTCGGCCAGCGCGGCGGGCAGCTCATGCTCGCGCGTGCCCAGCCACAGCGTGCCCAGCCAGGCGCCCTGCGCACCGAGCGCCAGCGAGGCCGCCACCTGCGCGCCGGTGCCGATGCCGCCGGCGGCGATCACCGGCCGGCCTTCGGCCGCGGCGACGATCTGGGGCACCAGCGTGAAGGTGCCGATCGGGCCGGTGTGTCCGCCCGCGTCGTAGCCCTGCGCCACCAGGATGTCGGCGCCGGCCGCGATCGCCTTCTGCGCATGGCGCACGCTGCCCACCAGCGCGATGGTGTGCAGGCCGCGCGCCTTGATGCGGGCCAGCGCCTCGACCGGGGTGCCGACGCCGGCGGCGAAGACATCGATGTCGCTGCCCGCCACCGCATCGACCTGCTCCTCGAACAGGCTCTGCGAGCGCACGTACTGCGAGAAGAAATTGCCCTCGGTGGCCGGCGGCACCTGGTATTCGGCGAACAGGCCCTGCACGAACTGCCGGTGGCCCTGCGGCAGCGCGGCGGCCACGGCGGCGCGGTCGTCGTGCTCGGGCAGGCCCGTGGGCAGCAGCAGGTCCACGCCTACGGGATGGTCGGGGCACAGCTCGCGCAGCTGGCGCAGCTTTTCCTGCAGCTCGTGCGGGCCGTCGCGCGCGGCGGCATACACGCCCAGCCCGCCGGCGCGCGAGATCGCGGCGGCAACCTCGATGCGGTGCGCCAGGCCAAAGATCGGCAGCTGGATGCCCAGCCGGCGGCACAGGTCGTTCGTCAGTGCGTTTGTCATTTCCACAGCTCCGGTTCCATGTCGAGGCAGGGGTGCTGCGGCAGCGCGGCAGCGCGGCGCAGCACGTGGCGGCCGATCAGGTTCTTGTGGACCTCGCTCGACCCCTCGCCGATCTGGTTCATCTTGGCGTCGCGCAGGAAGCGCTCCAGCGGGAAGGCCTTGAGGTAGCCGTTGCCGCCGAGCAGCTGCAGGCAGTCGACCACGATGCGCATGCCCAGGTCGGTGGCGTGCATCTTGGCGATCGAGGCGTGGATGGCCACATCCGCATCGCCCGCATCGTAGCGCTGCGCGGTGCTATAGACCAGGCAGCGCGCGGCCTCGATCTGCGCGGCCATCTCGGCCAGCATCCATTGCACGCCCTGGTGTCCGCCGATGGTCTGCCCGAAGACCTGGCGCTGGTTGGCGTACTGCGCGGCGATCTGCAGCGCGCCGGCGGCGCGGCCCAGCGCGATGGCGGCATGGCCGATGCGCGCGCGCAGCAGCGTGTCCTGCGCCACCGCCATGCCCTCGCCCTCCTGGCCGAGCAAATGGCCCGGCGGGATGCGCACCTGGTCGAACCGGATCGAGGCAATCGGCACGCCGTACCAGCCGAGCTTGGGAACCTCGGCCGAGACCGTGATGCCCGGGGTATCGCGCGGCACGACAAAGCCGCTGAGCCCGCGGGCACCTTCCGGTCCGTCAGCCTGGCGCGCCACCACGACAAACATGTCGGCCACATTGGCACGGGTGATGAACTTCTTTTGCCCGTTCAGGATCCAGCCGCCGTCCGGCGCCGCCGTGTAATGCGCCGCCAGGCGCGCCACGTCGCTGCCGGCGCCCGGCTCGGTCAGCGCGAAGGCCGACTGGCGCGCGCCGCTGGCCAGGTCGGGCAGCAGCGCGCGCTTCAACTCTTCGCTGGCGCCGGCCACGATGGGGCGCGACGACAGGTCGGTGCCCGTGATCAGCGAGGCGGCCGTCGAACACACGGACGCCACCTCCTCGATGATGCGCACGCGCAGCAGCATCGACGCCTCGGTGCCGCCATAGGCGCGCGGAAAGGCGGTGGCAACGATGCCTTCGCTGCACAGCAGGCGGAACGTGTCCCACGCGAACACGTCCTGCTGCGCCACGCGGTCGGCGCCGGGGCCGATGCGCTCAGCCACCAGCGCTCTCACGCGCTCGAGCATCGCGGCCTCGTCGGGCGCGAGCTTCACCAGGGGATGCCGGGATTCGGGAATGGACATGGTGCTTTTCCTTTGCTTCAGATGACGCCTGCTGCGCGCAGGCGGGCGAGTTCGGCGGCGGGCATGGCCAGCTCGCCCTGGTAGAACGCTTCGTTGTCCTGGCCCAACTGGCCACCGGCATGGCGGATGCTGCCGGGCGCCCGGGCAAAGCGCGGCACGACGTTGGCCATGCGCACGCTGCCGAAGTCCTGGTCGGGCACGTCGCACAGGGCCTGGCGTGCGCGCAGGTGGGGGTCGGCCTCGATCTGGTCGATGCCATAGACCGGCGCGATGGTGCCCTGCGCCGCCTCGAAGGCCGCCAGCACCGCCGCCAATGGATGCGCCGCGCACCAGGCCGCGAAGATGCCGTTCAGCTCCTGCGCGTGCTGCACGCGGCTGCGGTTGTTGGCGAAGCGCGGCTCGTCGATCAGCTCGGGCCGGCCGATGGCGCGGCAGTTGTTGGCGAACATGGCGTTGGTGCTGCCCGAGAGCGACACCCACTGCCCATCGGCCGTGCGGTAGACCGCCGCCGGCGCCGAGTACTGGTTGGCGTTGCCCGAGCGCTGGTAGACGGTGCCGAGCTGCTCATGCTGGATCGGCAGGAACTCGAGCAGCTTGAGCGTGGCCTCGGTCAGCGACAGGTCGATCTCCTCGCCTGGGGCCTGCGGATCGCGGGCGCGGCGCCACAGCGCGGCCAGTACGCCCACCGCGCCGAACAGGCCGCCGACGTTGTCGGCCAGCGGGTAGCCGGAGTGCATGGGCGCGCCGTCGGCCTCGCCGCTGATGTAGGTCAGCCCCCCCATGGCCTCGAACACGCGCGCAAAGCCCGGCCGGTCGCGGTAGGGCCCGGTCTGGCCGAAGCCCGTGGTGCGCAGGATCACCAGGCTGGGCTGCGCCTGCCACAGGGCCTCCTTGGTCAGGCCCCAGCGGTCCAGCGTGCCGGGGCGGAAGTTCTCGATCAGCACATCGAACTGCGGCAGCATGCGCAGCAGCAGCGCGGCGCCTTCGGGCTTGCGCAGGTCGAGCGTGACCAGGCGCTTGCCGCGGTTGGTCACCTTCCACCACAGGGGCTTGCCGTCCTTGTGCGGGGGAAAGTCGCGCATGCCGTCGCCCGCGCCGGGCAGCTCGGCCTTGACGACGCTGGCGCCGTAGTCGGCCAGCAAGGCGGCGGCCGACGGCGCAGCGATGATGGTGGCAATGTCGAGGACGCGCAGTCCGGTGAGGGGGCCGTTCATGGTGTTTCTGTCTCCTGGGGGTCCACTGTAGGAAACCAGCACCCACCAGCCAACCGGAAATGTGAGAATCAGCTATCTCACATTGAGATAGCAGGAACGCCCCATGACCCACACCGCCGAAGCCCTGGAACTGCTAACGCTGAAGTCGCTGCGCACGCTGGCAGCCGCCGCCCAGGGCGGCAGCCTGACGCGCGCCGCCGTCGAGCGCGGCCTGGCGCAGTCGGCCGTGAGCCGGCAGATCGCCGAGCTGGAGCGCGCGCTGGGCGGGGCGCTCTTCTACCGCACCGGGCGGGGCGTCAAGCCCACGGCGCTGGCCGAGCAGGTGCTGCCGCGCGTGCAGGCACTGCTGTCGGAAGCCGATGCGCTGGTGCACCTGGGCAAGGAACTGACCGGCGTGCCCAGCGGCCTGGTCACGCTAGGGCTGGTGCCGGGCGTGGCCGGGTTCATGGCCGCGGCGCTGTATGCGGAGGTGGCGCGCCGCTACCCCGAGATCCGGTTGCGCGTGATCGAGGGCTACAGCGGCGACATGGAGGTGGCGCTGAGCCAGGGGCGCATCGACATCGCGATCCTGAACCGCTACCGCGCCCGGGGCAACAACAGCTACCGCAAGCTGGCCGATGCGCAGGTCTGCCTGGTGGGCCGGCGCCAGTTGCTGCAGCGTGCGCTGGCGCCCGCCAAGGCGGCCCTGCCGCCGAGCATCGCGCTGGCGGCACTGGAGCACCTGCCGCTGGTGCTTCCCGTGCCGCCCAATGCCATCCGCAACCTGCTCGACGAGCAGACCAGCCGGCATGGCCTGCGCCTCAATGTGGTGCTGGAAGGCAGCTCTTCGGTGATCCTCAAGAGCATGCTGGCGCAACACGACTGCGCCACCTTGCTGCCGCGCCATGCGGTCAGCGAGGAACTGGCCGGCGGCCGCCTCGCGGCCATCCCGCTGGCGGAGCGGGTGTTTCGCCAGCATGTGGTGCTGGCCACCAGCAGCCAGCGCCCCTTCACGCTGGCCGGCAAGGCCGTGGCGGGCCTGGTGACCGAAGTCGCGGGCGCCCTGGTGGCGCAGCGCGATGCCACCTGATGGCCGGTGCCGCACCGGTTTTCGGGCACAAAAAAACCTGTGCGCATCGCGCACAGGTCTGGTCGACCGCAGGACTCCTCATACGTGGATCCAGCTATTCCGTTGAGTCAATAACTGGTATGAAGTGCGGCCACCACAAGAAGGGATTCAGTTTGAAAAGATGATGTTGGCAATCAGGCCGGTGCCGATCGCTATCAACAGGTAGTCGCCGCCGTATTGGATCCACTGGTAGCCGCGTGGCGGCGCAGAGAGGCGATGCCCACGCCAGTCGTTCACGACGTAGGTGTAGCCGCGGTAGGGCCCAGGCACATAGCCTCCGCGCACCCAGTCGTGGCGCGGGCCGACACCGGGGTGGCGGGGATAGGCGGCACGCGGCGGCGGGGGAGCGCGGAAATCGCGGTCGTGGCGATGCTCGCGCTGCCAGTCACGGCGGTCGTCGCGGCGGTCATGGTCATGCTTACGGTGACCTGGAGGGCCATAGCCATCCGGTCCCCGGCCATGGGGCTGGGCCAGCGCCTCCAGGGGAGCCGCTCCCGTTGCAAGCATCACGCCCGCCATCAGGGCAGAAAGATACCAGCGCTTCATTGTTGCTCCTTTCGCAGTTGCTGCCCGCTGCTTGTGCATGTTCTCGGGCTTGCCAGAGCAGCCATGGGCTGCACGCCTCTATTCAACGCTCCATGGCGCGGCCCGGTTTACCCGGTCAGGCGACACACTGACAATGTAAAGCACCTGATGCCGGCCGAATCTGGTACGAATGGGTAAATTTCTACCCTGGCATGTGCACCGGCTTTACACCGCTGTTGCCCAGGTAACCAAATGATCGGCGTTCAGGCGAGGCGGCCCACGAACAGCACCGCGAAGAAGGCCAGGGCCGCAATGATGGTCCACTTGGCCAGCAGCAGCGCCCAGGTGCGGTAACGCACCTGCCCGGTCCCCAGGTAGAAGACGAAGCTCAGCGCCGCCATCAGGATCAGCAGCGCGACCAGCCAGCGAAAGATCAGCATCGTGCGGAGAAAAGGCGCTTACCAGGCCAGCGAGGGCTGCGCAAAACCCTGCGGCGCCTGGCGCTCGTGTTCGAAGGTGACCAGCTCCCAGGCGTCCTGCTGCTCCATCAGCGCGCGCAGCAGCAGGTTGTTCAGGCCGTGGCCCGAGCGGAAGGCGCTGTAGGCCGCGAGCAGCGGATGGCCGACGATGTACAGGTCGCCCATCGCATCGAGGATCTTGTGCTTGACGAATTCGTCGTCGTAGCGCAGGCCGTCGCTGTTGAGCACCTTGTAGTCGTCCATGACGATGGCGTTGTCGAGCCCGCCACCCAGCGCGAGGCCATTGGCGCGCAGCATTTCCACGTCCTTGGTGAAGCCGAAGGTGCGGGCGCGCGCGATGTCGCGCGTGTAATTGCCGGTGCCCAGGTCGAACTCGTAGACCTGGCCGGTCGAGTCGACGGCCGGGTGCGAGAAGTCGATCTCGAAGCGCAGCTTGAAGCCATGGTAGGGATCGAGGCGCGCCCACTTCAGGTTGTCGCCTTCGCCCTGGCGGACCTCCACCGGCTTGAGCACCTTCAGGAAGCGCTTGGGCGCGTTCTGCAGCGCGATGCCGGCGCTTTGCAGCAGGAACACGAACGAGGCCGACGAGCCGTCGAGGATGGGGATTTCTTCGGCGGTGACATCGATGTAGAGGTTGTCCAGCCCCAGGCCCGCGCAGGCCGACATCACATGCTCGACCGTGTGGATGCGGGCATCGCCGCTGCCCAGCGTGGACGCCATGCGCGTATCGACCACCGCGGCGGCCGACACCGGCATGTCCACCGGCTCGGGCAGATCGACGCGCCGGAAGACGATGCCCGTGTCCGGCTGCGCGGGGCGCAGCGTGAGTTCCACGCGCTGGCCGCTGTGCAGCCCGACGCCGACGGCGTGGGTCAAGGTCTTGATCGTGCGTTGCTGGAGCATAGCCATGTATTTTACCCGGGGCGCTGCCGGCGAGCGGCTGAATATTTCAATCATCGCCATAGATAAAACAACGCGCTGCTCCCCCTCAGGTTAACAGCGCGTTGTCAACGGAGTGTTGCGGAATGTGGCCCTTGCGCAGGGCCGCATCCGCCGCTCCATCAGTCGGCCTGCTTGCGCAGGAAGGCCGGGATCTCCAGGTCGTCCATGCCGCCGGAGGACATGGCGTCCACGCGGGCGGCGGCGCTGTTGCGGCCGGTGCGCCACACCTTGGGCACGCTCATGTTGGAGTAGTCCGCGTTCTGCACGCTGGCGCCGCCCGTGGCCAGGCCGGGCTGCACGCCCAGGCCGCCAACGGTATTGGTCACCGGCTGGGCCGCGAAGGGCATGTCGTCGGTGCCGGTGCGCAGGCCCAGGCTGCCCTGGATCACCGAGATCGGCTGGCGCTTGGCCTGCGGACGGGACAGGCCGGTGGCTACCACGGTCACGCGGATTTCCTCGCCCAGCGACTCGTCGTAGGCGGCGCCGTAGATCACGTGCGCATCGGGCGAGGCGTAGGCATTGATGGTGCTCATGGCCTG
>JBLZYV010000004.1:0-38743 GCA_050282565.1 Comamonas sp. | reverse complement strand
ACTCGGACAGCTTGAGGCTGCCCTTGGCGGCCGTGACCAGCACCAGCACGCCCTTGGCGCCCGACAGGTCGATGCCCTCCAGCAGCGGGCAGGCCACGGCCTGCTCGGCGGCGATGCGGGCGCGGTCGGGACCGCTGGCGGTGGCCGTGCCCATCATGGCCTTGCCGGGCTCGCTCATCACGGTGCGCACGTCGGCGAAGTCGACGTTCACATGGCCGTACTCGTTGATGATCTCGGCAATGCCGCCGACGGCGTTCTTCAGCACGTCGTTGGCGTGGGCGAAGGCCTGGTCCTGGGTGATGTCGTCGCCCAGCACGTCCAACAGCTTCTCGTTCAGCACCACGATCAGCGAGTCCACATTGGCCTCGAGCTCGGACAGGCCGCCTTCGGCATTGTTCATGCGGCGGCTGCCTTCCCACTCGAAGGGCTTGGTCACCACACCGACGGTGAGGATGCCCATTTCCTTGGCCACGCGGGCGATCACCGGCGCGGCGCCGGTGCCGGTACCGCCGCCCATGCCGGCGGTGATGAAGAGCATGTGCGAGCCGACAATGGAGGAGCGGATCTCCTCGATGGCCGATTCGGCAGCCTCACGGCCGTTGTCGGGCTTGCTGCCCGCGCCCAGGCCGCTGTCGCCGAGCTGGATCACGCGGTGCGCGTGGCTGCGCTGCAGCGCCTGCGCATCGGTGTTGGCGGAGATGAACTCCACCCCTTGCACGCTGCGGGAGATCATGTGCTCCACCGCATTGCCGCCGCCCCCGCCAACGCCGATCACCTTGATCTGGGTGCCTTGGTTGAACTGGTTGTCTTCGTACATTTCGATGGTCATTTGGCTGCTCCTGTCGCTCTCGCGTGAATAGGGTTCGATGAATATGGCTGGATGTCTGCGGACGTTGTTGATAAACCTGGACATCGCGGCGGCCCGGTGGAACGCCACTGGTCACAAATGCGGTGCGGTGGTGGGCTGCTCTTGGCCAGCCAGAGAGGGTAGCTGTGCATGGTCAGAAGTTCCCCACGATGAAGTCTTTCAAACGCCCGAACGCGGATTTCATCGATCCGCTCTTCTGGGCCACCTTGTAGCCGCGCATCCGTGCCACGCGGGCCTCCTCCAGCAGACCCATCACCGTGGCGGCGCGCGGCTGCGCCACCATCTCGGCGAGGGTGCCCGAGTACTTGGGAATGCCGCGGCGCACGGGCTTGAGGAAGATGTCCTCCCCCAGCTCGACCATGCCGGGCATCACCGCGCTGCCGCCGGTCAGCACGATGCCCGACGACAACACCTCTTCGTAACCCGATTCGCGGATGACCTGCTGCACCAGCGAAAAGATCTCTTCCACGCGCGGCTCGATCACGCCGGCCAGCGCCTGCTTCGACAGCAGGCGCGGTCCGCGGTCGCCCAGGCCCGGCACGTCGACCTGGCTGTCCGGGTCGGCCAGCAGTTGCTTGGCGCAGCCGCTGTCGACCTTGATGTCCTCGGCGTCCTTGGTGGGCGTGCGCAGCGCCATTGCGATGTCGCTGGTGATCAGGTCGCCGGCGATCGGGATCACTGCCGTGTGGCGGATCGCACCGCCGGTGAAGATGGACACGTCGGTCGTGCCCGCGCCGATGTCGACCACCGCCACGCCGAGCTCACGCTCGTCGTCGGTCAGCACGGCCTGGCTGGAAGCCAGCGGGTTCAGCAGCAACTGCTCCACCTCGAGGCCGCAGCGGCGCACGCACTTGATGATGTTCTCGGCGGCGCTCTGCGCGCCGGTCACGATGTGGATCTTGGACTCCAGGCGCAGGCCGCTCATGCCGATGGGCTCGCGCACGTCCTGGCCGTCGATGGCGAATTCCTGCGGCTCGACCAGCAGCAGGCGCTGGTCGGAGGGGATGTTGATCGCCTTGGCCGTGTCCAGCACGCGGGCCACGTCGGCCGCCGAGACCTCCTTGTCCTTCACCGCCACCATGCCGCTCGAGTTGATGCCGCGGATGTGGCTGCCGGTGATGCCGGTGTACACGCGCTGGATCTTGCAGTCAGCCATCAGCTCGGCCTCCTTCAGCGCCTGCTGGATGCTCTGCACCGTGGCATCGATGTTCACTACCACACCGCGCTTGAGCCCGTTGCTCGGCGCCACGCCCAGGCCGGCGAGCTTGAGCTCGCCATTGCCCTGCACCTCGGCCACGACCGCCATGACCTTAGCCGTGCCGATGTCGAGGCCCACCACTACATCTTTGTAATCTCGTGCCATCGTCAGTTGCCCTCGCTCTGTCGGTGATTGGTGTGGTACATGGTTGCGGTCTCTCTTACTTCTTGGGTGCGGGTTTGGCGGGCGCCGCCGAGCCGGTGGTCACGCCCTGCATGCGCACGGCATAGCCGCTGGTATGGCGCAGGTCGGCCGACTCCAGCGCCGACACGCCGCGCCGGTAGCTGCTGGTGACCTGCGGCAGCGACTCCACGAACTTGCTCGTGCGCAGCCGGATGTCGGCCTGCGTGCCCTGCCCCAGCTCGATGGTGGCGCCGCTGTGCAGCGTGGCGCGCCAGCTGCCGCTGTCGGACTCGCGCAGCGCCACGAGCGTGTTGTTCAGCTTGGCGAACTCGGGCGACAGCAGGCGGTACATGGTCAGCACCTCGATGGAGCGGCCCTCCGGCCCCTGCAGGTTCGGCAACTGCTGCAGATCCGGGTCCGCCGAATCGCCCTCGAAGATCTGGCCGTCGCTGTTGAGCAGCCGCGCCTCGCCGGCGCTGCCCCAGATGGCGGCGGCGTCCTGCTCCTGCAGCACCACCGACAGCGTGTTCGGGAATTCGCGCTTGACCCGCGCTTCGCGCACCCACGGCGCCTGCTCGAAGGCCTTCTTGGTGGCGGCCAGGTCCATGGTGAAGAAGTTGCCCTTGAGCACCGGCATCACATTGGCCTGCAGCGACACGGCGTTGTTGTGCTCCAGCTCGCCCTGCACGATGATGCGCGCGATGCCCAACGCCGGAAGATTGGCGACCCAGCGCACACCAGCGGCCAGCACCAGGGCCGCGCAGCCGAGGAACAGTGCCGAAGCCAGCACGTTCATCAGCTTCACGTCCAGGGGCATAGGCATGGTCTGCTCCATGTCGTCTTACTCCTTGGCGGTGCCCTGCCAGGCGTCGAGGCTGGCCATGGACAGGATGCGCACGCACAGCGCTTCGTAGGACAGGCCGGTGGCGCGTGCGGCCATCGGCACCAGCGAATGCCCGGTCATGCCGGGCGAAGTGTTGATCTCCAGCAGGAAGGGTTTCTGGTCGCCGGCCCGCACCATCACGTCGGCGCGCGCCCAGCCGCGGCAGCCCAGCGTGCGGAACGCGGCCTCCGACAGTTCGCGGATCTGCTGCTCCATCGCCTCGGGCAGGCCGCTGGGGCAGTGGTACTGGGTGGTGTCGGTGTAGTACTTGTTCTGGAAGTCGTAGTTGCCGTTCTCGGCCTCGATGCGGATGGCCGGCAGCGCCTGGCTGCCCAGCACCGCGCAGGTGGTCTCGATGCCGTCGATGAACTGCTCGCACAGCACCTCGGGGTCGTAGCGCGATGCGAGCCGGTAGGCCTGCTCGCATTCTTCGGCCGTGGTGACCTTGGTGAGGCCGATGGTCGAGCCTTCGCGCGCCGGCTTGACGATCATCGGCGCGCCCAGCGCCGCCAGCGCGTCGCGGGTGTCCTGCGCGCTTTGCGCCATGCGCCATTCGGGCGTGGACAGGCCCTCGAAGCGCCAGATGCGCTTGGTCATGATCTTGTCCATCGCGATGCTCGACGCCATCACGCCCGGGCCGGTGTACGGAATGCCCAGCAGCTCCAGCGCGCCCTGCACCGTACCGTCCTCGCCATGGCGGCCGTGCAGCGCGATGAAGCAGCGCGCAAAGCCCTGCTGGCGCAGCTGGCCCAGGTCCTGCTGCGACGGGTCGAACGGGTGCGCATCCACGCCCTGCGAGCGCAGCGCCTGCAGCACGCCGTTGCCGGACATCAGCGAGACTTCGCGCTCGGCCGAACTGCCGCCCAGCAGCACCGCCACCTTGCCAAAGCTGCGTACATCGATGTTTTGATTCATTTCACTCATACCGCGCGCCCCTCTTGCGCAACACGCTCTTTATTCAATAGCAACTCAACCAGTTGGCCGGCCACCTGGCCGATCGAGCCCGCGCCCATGCACAGCACTACGTCGCCGTCCTTGGCGATGCCGTCCAGCGCCTGGGGCAGCTCGGCCACCAGCTCGACGAACACCGGCTCCACCTGGCCGCCCACACGCAAGGCGCGGGTGAGCGCACGGCCGTCGGCGGCGACGATGGGTGCCTCGCCCGCGGCATAGACCTCGGTGAGCACGGCCACGTCGGCCGAGCCGATGACCTTGACGAAATCCTCGAAGCAGTCGCGGGTGCGGGTGTAGCGGTGCGGCTGGAAGGCCAGCAGCAGCCGGCGCCCCGGGAAGGCGCCGCGCGCGGCGGCGATGGTCGCCGCCATCTCCACCGGGTGGTGGCCGTAGTCGTCGATCACGGTGCAGCTACCGCCGTCGCTGGTGGGCGCCTCGCCATAGCGCTGGAAGCGCCGGCCCACGCCGGTGAAGCCCTGCAGCGCGCGCTGCAATGCGGCGTCATCGATGCCCAGTTCCATCGCGATGGCGATGGCCGACAGCGCGTTGAGCACGTTGTGCTCGCCCGGCAGGTTCAACACCACCGGCAGGTCGGACTGGCCGCTGCGCTGCACGGTGAAGTGCATCTGCCCGGCCTGCGCCCGCACGTCGACGGCGCGCACCTGCGCGGCCTCGTGCAGACCGTAGGTGGTGACGCCGCAGGCCACGCGGTCGGCGATCTCGGCGACCGCCGGGCTGTCCACGCACAGCACCGCACGGCCGTAGAACGGCATGCGGTTGAGGAAGTCGACGAACGCCGTCTGCAGCCGGCCGAAGTCGTGGCCGTAGGTCTCCATATGGTCGGCGTCGATGTTGGTGACCACGGCCATCACCGGCAGCAGGTTCAGGAACGAGGCGTCAGACTCGTCCGCCTCGACCACGATGTACTCGCCCTGCCCCAGGCGCGCATTGGCGCCGGCGCTGTTGAGCTTGCCGCCGATCACGAAGGTCGGGTCCAGCCCGGCCTCGGCCAGCACGCTGGTCACCAGGCTGGTGGTGGTGGTCTTGCCGTGCGTGCCTGCAATGGCGATGCCCTGGCGCAGGCGCATCAGCTCGGCCAGCATCAGCGCGCGCGGCACCACCGGGATGTGCTTGGCGCGCGCGGCCAGCACCTCGGGGTTGTCGGCCTGCACGGCGGTGGACGTGACCACGGCCTGCGCGTCGGCAATGTGGGCGCCGTCATGCCCGACGAACGTGCGGATGCCCATGCCCTGCAGGCGCTGCAGTGTGGCGCTGTCGGCCAGGTCGGAGCCCGAGATCGCGAAGCCCAGGTTGTGCAGCACCTCGGCAATGCCGCTCATGCCGGCACCGCCGATGCCCACGAAGTGGATGCGCTGGATGGCGTGCTTCATCGTGCCACCTCCTCGCAGGCGTCGGCCACCCGTTGGGCGGCGTCCAGTTTTTGCATCTTTTTGGCCTTTTGGGCACAGTCCATAAGCGCTACACGCTCCATATTCGATAGCATTTCGGCGAGCTTCTGCGCCGACAGGTCCGCTTGCTGCACCAGCCAGCCCGCGCCCGCATCGACCAGAAAGCGGGCATTGGAGGTCTGGTGGTCGTCCACCGCGGACGGAAACGGCACGAACACCGCGGCCGCGCCCACGGCGGCCAGCTCGGTCACCGTGCTGGCGCCCGCGCGGCAGACGATCACGTCGGCGTCGGCATAGGCCTGGGCCGCATCGTCGATGAAGGGGGTGAGCTGCGCCTGCACGCCGGCCTCGGCGTAGTTGCGCGTCAGCTCGTCGATCTGCTTGGCGCCGCTCTGGTGCGTGACCTGGGGCCGCACGCCCTCGGGCAGCAGCGCCAGCGCCTGCGGCACCACGGTGTTGAGCGCCTTCGCGCCCAGGCTGCCGCCCACGACCAGCAGCTTCAACGGACCGCTGCGGCCGGCAAAGCGCTGGTCGGGCGCGGCCTGCCGCGTGAACTCCGCGCGCAGCGGGTTGCCCACCCATTCGGCACCGGCCAGTGCCTTCGGAAACGCCGTGAACACCCGGCGCGCCCAGCGCGCCAGCAGCTTATTGGCCATGCCGGCCACCGAGTTCTGCTCGTGCAGCACCAGCGGCGTGCCTGCGATGCGCGCCATCACGCCGCCCGGCACGGTGATGTAGCCGCCCAGGCCCACGACCACGTCGGGCCGCACGCGGCGGATGGCCGCACGCGCTTGGCGCAGCGCCTTGAACAGGCGGGCCGGCAGGCCCAGCAGCGATGCAAATCCCTTGCCGCGCACGCCGGAGAATTCCACCGGCTCGAAAGCGAAGCCCTGCGGCGGCACGAGGCGTTCCTCCATGCTGCCGGGCGCGCCCAGCCAGTGCACGCGCCAGCCGCGCTGGCGCAGCTCGTGCGCGACGGCCAGGCCCGGGAAGATATGCCCGCCGGTGCCGCCCGCCATGATGAGTGCCGTCTTGCCGGTCATACCCGCGGCCCTCCCAGCGCCTTGTTCTCGCAATCGATGCGCAGCACGATCGCGATCGCCACCAGGTTCATCAGCACGGCCGAGCCGCCGAAGCTCATCAGCGGCAGCGTCAGCCCCTTGGTGGGCAAGGCGCCCAGGTTCACACCCACGTTGATGAAGGTCTGGAAGCCCATCCAGATCGCCACGCCCTGGGCCACCAGGCCCGAGAACAGCCGGTCGAGCCGGATGGCGTGGCGGCCGATCTCGACGATGCGGCGGATCAGGAAGAAGAACATGCCCAGCAGCACCGCGATGCCGACCAGGCCCAACTCTTCGCCGATCACGGCCAGCAGGAAGTCGGTGTGCGCCTCGGGCAACCAGTGCAGCTTCTCGACGCTGCCGCCCAGGCCCACGCCGAAGATCTCGCCGCGGCCGATGGCGATCAGCGAATGCGACAGCTGGTAGCCCTTGCCCAGCGCGTGCTGCTCGCTCCAGGGATCAAGGTAGGCGAAGATGCGCTCGCGGCGCCACTCCGAGGTCATCACGATCATCGCGAAAGCCGCCACCAGCACCGCGGCGATGATGAAGAACATGCGGGCATTCACGCCGCCGAGGAACAGGATGCCCATGGCGATCACCGCGATCACCATGAAGGCGCCCATGTCGGGCTCGGCCAGCAGCAGCGCGCCGACGACGCCCACGGCCAGGCCCATGGGCAGCACGGCGCGGAAGAACCGCTCCTTGACCTCCATCTTGCGCACCATGTAGTCGCAGGCGTACATCAGCACCGCAAGCTTGGCCAGCTCGGACGGCTGGAAGTTCATGATGCCCAGCGACAGCCAGCGCCGCGCACCGTTCACCACCGTGCCCACGTGCGGCACCAGCACCGCGATCAGCAGCACGATGGAGGCGATGAACATCCACGGTGCCCAGCGCTCCCACACCGCCATCGGCACCTGGAAGGCCAGCACCGCCGCCACCGTGCCCAGCAACAGGCTGAGCATGTGGCGCTGGAAGAAGTAGTAGTGCGAGATGTTGCCGAAGCGCGGGTTGTCCGACATCGCGATCGATGCCGAGAACACCATCACCGCGCCCCAGCACAGAATGCCCACCACCAGCCAGATCAGCGTCTGGTCGGCACCGAAGATGTTCGCCGTGTTGGCCGGGCCCTGGCGGTACTCGTTGCCGCCGACGCGCACCGGCAGGATGTCCACCGGCTTTTCGCCGCCGGACTTGAACCAGCCGAAGATGCCGGCGCGCTGGGTCGAACTCATGACAGCACCTCCAGGCTCTGGCCCTTGTCGGCCGCCAGCTCGGCCACCGCGGCGCAGAACACCTCGGCACGGTGCGCATAGTTGCGGAACATGTCCATGCTGGCGCAGGCCGGCGACATCAGCACCGCGTCGCCCGCATGGGCCTTCTGGCTGGCGAGCTGCACGGCCTCTTCCATCGAGGCGGCCTGCAGCTGCGGCACCGCCACGTCGTGCAGGGCCTCGGCGATCTGCGGCGCATCGCGCCCGATCAGCACCACGGCCCGCGCGTAGCGGGCCACGGGCGCGGCCAGCGGCGTGAAGTCCTGGCCCTTGCCGTCGCCGCCCAGGATCACCACCAGGCGGCGGTCAGGGCCCAGGCCCTCGAGCGCGGCCACGGTGGCGCCTACATTCGTGCCCTTGCTGTCGTCGAAGTACTCGACATCGGCCACCACGCCGATGGGCTCGACGCGGTGCGGCTCGCCGCGGTATTCGCGCAGGCCGTAGAGCATCGGCGCCAGCGCGCAGCCCGCGGCGCCGGCCAGCGCCAGCGCGGCCAGCGCATTCAACGCGTTGTGGCGGCCGCGGATGCGCAGCGCATCGGCGGGCATCAGGCGCTGCACGAAGACATCGTCGGGCACGGCGCCAGGACGCCGGCGCTCGCCGTCGTCATCCTGGGCCCGCACCAGCCAGGTCATGCCGCCCACCGCTTCCAGGCCGTAGTCGCCAGGCTGCGTGGGCATGCCCGCACCGAAGGTGACATGGGCCCGCTGCTGCGGGCGCTGCAGCTTGACGCGCACCGGCGGCGGCAGCATGGCCATCACCTCGGCATCGTCGCGGTTGAGCACCATCAGGCCTTCGCGGCCGAAGATCTTGGCCTTGGCCTGCGCATAAGCCTGCATGGAGCCATGCCAGTCCAGGTGGTCCTGCGTGATGTTCAGCACCACGGCGGCCGCGGGTTCGAAGCTGCTCGCGGCATCCAGTTGGAAGCTCGACAGCTCCAGCACCCAGACCTCGGGCAGCGTGCCGGCATCCAGGCGCTCGGCCAGCGTGTCGAGCAGGGTCGGGCCGATGTTGCCGGCCACGGCCACGGTCTTGTCGGCGCGCTCCACGAGCAGGCCGGTCAGCGAGGTGACCGTCGTCTTGCCGTTGGTGCCGGTGACGGCCAGCACCTTGGGCTGGTACTCGCGGGAAGCGGCCAACTCGGCCAGTGCCTGGGAAAACAGGTCCAATTCGCCAAAAACCCTTATCCCACCTGCGCCAGCAGCTTGCAAAACAGGAGCAATCGTCGCCGGACTCAGGCCGGGCGAGCGGTAGACGGCCGCCATGGCGACCTCATTGCGCCACAGCAGCTGCGCGCTGAAGGCGCCGGGCACGAACACGGCGCCCGGGCAATCAGCCTGCAGGCGGGCCAGCTGCGGCGGCGCCTCGCGCGTGTCGGCCACGATGACCTGGGCCCCCTGCCGCGCGCACCAGCGCGCCATCGCCAGGCCGGAATCACCGAGGCCCAGGATCAGTACGGGTTGGTTGTGCATGGTGTTCATCGCAGCTTCAGCGTGGAGAGGCCGATGAGGCACAGCAGCATGGTGATGATCCAGAAACGCACGACGACCTGCGTCTCCTTCCATCCGCTCTTTTCGAAGTGATGGTGCAGCGGCGCCATCTTCAGCAGGCGCCGGCCTTCGCCGTAGCGCTTCTTGGTGTACTTGAACCAGACCACCTGCACCATCACCGAGATGGCCTCGGCCACGAAGATGCCGCCCATGATGGCCAGCACGATCTCCTGGCGCACGATGACGGCGATGGTGCCCAGCGCGCCGCCCAGCGCCAGCGCGCCCACGTCGCCCATGAAGACCTGCGCCGGATGGGTGTTGAACCACAGGAACGCCAGGCCCGCGCCGGCCATGGCCGAGCAGAAGATCATCAGCTCGCCCGCGCCGCCGATGTGCGGGAACAGCAGGTACTTGGAGAAGGTGACGCTGCCGCTCACATAGGCGAACACGCCCAGCACCGAGCCCACCATCACCACCGGCATGATGGCCAGGCCGTCCAGGCCGTCGGTCAGGTTGACCGCGTTGCTGGTGCCCACGATCACCAGGTAGGTCAGGATCACGAAGCCCAGCACGCCCAGCGGGTAGCTCACCTCCTTGAAGAAGGGCACGAGCAGGCCGGCCTTGGGCGGCAGGTCCAGCGCGAAGCCCGACTTGACCCACGAGACGAACAGGTCCCAGACCTCGGCATTGGTGTTCTCGGAAATGCAGAACACCAGGTACAGCGCGGCCCCCAGGCCGATCACCGACTGCCAGAAATACTTCTCGCGCGAGCGCATGCCCTCCGGGTCCTTGCGCACCACCTTGCGCCAGTCGTCCACCCAGCCGATGGCGCCCATGCCCAGCGTCACCGCCAGTACCACCCAGACGAAGCGGTTCGACGGATCAGCCCACAGCAGCGTGGCGATGGCGATCGACAGCAGGATCAGCACGCCGCCCATGGTCGGCGTGCCGCTCTTGGACAGATGCGTCTGCATGCCGTAGCCGCGGATCGGCTGGCCGATCTTGAGCGCGGACAAGGTACGGATCACGCGCGGGCCGGCCACCAGGCCGATCACCAGCGCCGTCAGCGCCCCCATCACCGCCCGAAAGGTGAGGTACTGGAACACGCGCAGAAAGCCCAGCTCGGGCGTCAATCCCTGCAGCCATTGGGCGAGCCACATCAGCATGCCGCGCCCTCCACCTTGGCTGCCAGCACGCTCTGCACCACCCGCTCCATCTTCATGAACCTCGACCCCTTCACCAACACGCTGCCCACCTGCGGCAGTGCTTCCAATACCGCCGCCTGCAGCGGCTCCATAGATTCGAAAACCCGCGCGCCTTCGCCGAACGCCGCTGCCGCATGGCGCGACAGCTCACCCATGGCAAACACCGCCGGCACGCCCTTGTCGCGCGCATAGCGCCCCGCTTCGGCATGGAACTGCGGCCCCTGGTCGCCAACCTCGCCCATGTCGCCCAGCACCAGCAGCTGCGGGCCGGGCAGCTCGGACAGCACGTCGATGGCGGCCTGCATCGAATCCGGGTTGGCGTTGTAGCTGTCGTCCACCACGGTGATGGTGCGGCCGCCCACCGACACCCTGAGCGCACGCGAGCGCCCCTGCACCGGCACGAACTGCGACAGCCCCCGGGCCACGGAGGCCAGCGGCACGCCAGCCGCCAGCGCACAGGCCGCAGCCGCGGCCGCGTTGCGCAGGTTGTGCCGGCCGGCGATATGCAGGCGGATGCTGGCCACGCCCTGCGGCGTGCGCAGTTCCAGCTGCCAGGCATCGCCCAGCCATTCGGCCTGCCGGCACTGCACATCGGCGGCATCACTGTCGCCAAACGTGCAGGTGCGGCGCCCGGCGGCCATGCCCTGCCACAGCGCCGTATAGGCATCGCCCGCGGGGAAGACCGCCACGCCGTCGGCGGGCAGCGATTCGATCACCGAGCCGTTCTCGCGTGCCACGGCTTCCACCGTGTGCATGAACTCCTGATGCTCGCGCTGCGCGTTGTTGACCAGCGCCACCGTGGGCTGGGCCATGCGTGCCAGCACGGCGATCTCGCCGGGATGGTTCATGCCCAGTTCCACCACGGCCAGGCGGTGCTTGCCCGTCAGGCGCAGCAGCGTCAACGGCACACCGATCTCGTTGTTCAGATTGCCTTGCGTGGCCAGGGCTGCCTCGCCCGCCTCGGCACGCAGGATCGCGGCGATCATCTGCGTCACCGTGGTCTTGCCGTTGCTGCCGGTGACGGCGATCAGCGGCAGGCTCCACTGCGCGCGCCAGCCGGTGGCCAGCGCACCTAGGGCCTTCAGCGCATCGGGCGCCACGATGCCCGGCAGGCCCGCGGCCGCCGTGTCCACCTCGGCCAGCGAGGCGGATGCGCCGGCCGTCCTGGCCTCGGCCAGGAAGCGGTTGCCGTCGAAGCGTTCGCCGCGCAATGCGACGAACAGATCGCCAGCCGCCAGCGTGCGCGTGTCGCTGTGTACCCGTGCCAGCGGCGTGGCGCCTTCGCCCACGAGGCGGGCTTCGGGGATGCGGGGCTGGATGAAGCCCAGCGCCTGCTGCAGCGTCATCATCGTCATGCGGGGTTCTTTCTGCGTTGCAGCGCAGCCTGCGCCTGCGCCATGTCGAGAAACGGGTGACGGGCACCGCGGATCTCCTGGTAGTCCTCGTGCCCCTTGCCGGCCAGCAGGATCACGTCGTCCGGCTGCGCCTGCCCGATCGCCTCGGCAATCGCCAAGGCCCGGTCGGGCTGCGTGTGCCACGCATCGCCGGCCGACATGCCGGCCTCGATCTGCGCGATGATGGCCAGCGGCTCTTCGTGCCGCGGGTTGTCGCTGGTGACGATCACGCGGTCGGCCAGGCGCTGGGCGATGCCCCCCATCAGCGGCCGCTTGCCCGCATCGCGGTTGCCGCCGCAGCCAAACACGCACCACAGCTGGCCGCCGCGCTGCTCGGCCATGGGGCGCAGCGCGGCCAGCGCCTTTTCCAGCGCGTCCGGCGTGTGCGAATAGTCGATGGCGACGAGCGGCGCACCGGGCGCCGTCACCTGCTCCATGCGGCCCGGCACTGGCGCCAGCGCCTGGCAGGCGGCCACGGCGTCTTGCAAGCCGACACCCAGTGCACGCAGCGAAGCAATCACCTGCAGCAGGTTGCCCACGTTGTACTGGCCGATTACCTGGCTGTGCAGCTCGAGACGCTGTGCGCCCTCCTGCACCTCGAAGGCCAGGCCCTGCTCGGCCATGCGGATGCCATGGGCCGTGAGACGTGCCTCGGCACCCGCCGCCGACGTGGTCCACAGATCCAGCGCCGACGCGGACAGCTCGGCCGCCAGCTCCACGCCCTTGGCGTCGTCCAGGTGGACGACGGCGCTCTGCAGGCCCGGCCATGCGAACAGTGCACGCTTGGCGTGCCAGTAGGCTTCCATCGAGCCGTGGTAGTCCAGGTGGTCCTGCGTGAAATTCGTGAATACAGCGACACGGATCTGCGTGCCGTCCAGCCGGTGCTCCTCGATGCCAATGGAGGAGGCCTCCATCACGCAGGCGCCCAGCCCCTGGTCGGCGAAGTGCCGCAGCTCCTGCTGCAGCAGCACCGGGTCGGGCGTGGTCATGCCGGTGCTCACCAGCTGGTCGGGCGGAACGCCCACGCCCAGCGTGCCCACCAGTGCGCTGCCGCGGTGCGCCAGCACGCCGCGCTCCGCCAGGTGGCCGATGGCCTGGGCCAGCCACCAGCTGGTGCTGGTCTTGCCATTGGTGCCAGTGATGGCGATCACGTCGAGCTGCCGGCTCGGGTGCGCAAACCACTGCGCGGCGATAGGGCCGCTCGCGGCCTTCAACGCAGGCAGGGCCACCACGGGCAGGCCTTCCCACGCAAATGGCTCGGCGCCCTCGCGCTCGACCACGCAGGCCACGGCGCCGCGGGCCACGGCATCGGCCACGAAAGCCCGGCCGTCGCTGACGCCACCGGGCCAGGCAATGAAGGCGTCACCCGGCTGTACCTGCCGGCTGTCGGTGCGCAGTGTGCCGGTAGTCGGCACGCGCGCGCGCAGCCAGTCCACCACCTGGTCGACCGACTGCAATGTGAAAAGGGTGGAAGCCACGCTCATAGCGGCTCCTCCACGGTCGTGGCTACGATCTGCGGCTTGACCGCCATGTCGGGCTGCACGCCGAGGATGCGCAGCGTCTGCTGCACGACCTCGCTGAACACCGGGCCGGCCACCGTGCCGCCGTAGTAGCTACCGGCCGTCGGCTCGTCGATCATCACCGCCACGATCACGCGCGGATTCTCGATCGGCGCCATGCCGGTGAACCACGAACGGTACTTGCCTGCGGCATAGCCGCGGCCCGCCTGCTTGCGCGCCGTGCCCGACTTGCCGCCGACCGAGTAGCCCACGGTCTGGGCCTTCTGGCCGGTTCCGCCAGGGCCTGCGGCCAGCCACAGCATGTGGCGCACCTTCTCGGCGGTCTTCTGCGAGAAGACCTGTGTGCCCACCGGGGCCTCGGTGCTCTTGAGCATGGTGGCGGGAATCACCTTGCCGTCGTTCGAAAACACCGTGTACGAGCGCGCCATCTGGAACAGCGAGGCCGACAGGCCGTAGCCATACGAGATCGTGGCCTGCTCCACCGGCTTCCAGCTCTTCCAGGGGCGCAGGCGGCCGCTGGCTGCGCCGGGGAAGGCGATCTGGGGCTTCTGCCCGTAGCCCAGCGCCGAATGCACCGTCCACATCTCCTGCGGCGACATGCGCTGCGCCACCTTGAGGGCGCCGATGTTGCTGGACTTCTGGATCACGCCATCCACCGTGAGCGCGCCGTAGTTGTGCGTGTCGGAGATCGTGAAGCCGCCGATGTTGTACTTGCCCGGCGAGGTATCGATCACCGTGTCGTTGCGCACGCGGCCCAGCTCCAGCGCGGAGCCGATGGTGATGGGCTTCATGGTCGAGCCGGGCTCGAAGGTGTCAGTGATGGCGCGGTTGCGCAACTGCTCGCCCGTCAGGTGCAGGCGGTTGTTGGGGTTGTAGCTGGGGTAGTTCGCCAGGGCCAGCACCTCACCGGTGTGGGCGTCGATGACCACCACGCTGCCGGCCTTGGCCTTGAAGGCCGCCACCTGGTCGCGCAGCTTCTGGTACGCAAAGAACTGGACCTTGCTGTCGATGGACAGCTGGATGTCCTTGCCATCGGCCGGCGGAACCTCAACCCCGACGCCCTCCACCACGCGCCCCAGGCGGTCCTTGATCACGCGGCGCGAACCCGGCTTGCCGGCCAGGTCCTTGTCGAACGCCAGCTCCATGCCTTCCTGGCCATGGTCTTCCACGTTGGTGAAGCCCACCACGTGCGCCGCCGGCTCGCCCTCGGGGTACTGGCGCTTGTATTCCTTGCGCAGGTAGACGCCCTTCACGTCGAGCGCCTTGATCTTCTGCCCCACATCCCAATCAAGCTGGCGCTTGACCCACACGAAGGTCTTGTCCTCGTCGTCCAGCTTGGCACTGAGCGCTTGGTAGGGCATGCCCATCAGCTTGGCCATCTCCTTGAGCTTGGCCTGCACCGCCGGGTCGTCCGTCTCCACATCCTCGGGAATCGCCCAGATGCTGGCCGCAGGAACGCTGGAGGCCAGGATGAGCCCGTTGCGGTCGAGGATCTTGCCGCGGTTGGCGGGCAGCTCCAGCGTGCGCGCGAAGCGCACCGCGCCCTGCCGCTGGAAGAAGTCGTTGTCGATCACCTGCACGTAGGCGGCCCGGGCCACCAGCCCGAAGAAGCCCAGCGCCAGCGCCATCATGAAGAAACGGCTGCGCCACAGCGGCGTCTTGCTGGCCAGCAGCGGGCTGGAGGAATAGCGCAGGTCGCGGCTCATCGTGCACCTCCGGCCGTGCCCGCGGGTTCCGGCACATAGAGCGTGACCGCCGGCGTGGCCGATTGCATGCCCAGCTTGTCGCGCGCCATCTGTTCCAGCCGCAGCGGCGTCGCCTGGGCGCGCTTCTCGACCTGCAGGCGCTGGTGGTCGGTTTCGAGCTGGCGCGACTCGGCCACCGCACGGTCCATCTCGGTGAACAGCTTGCGCGAGTCGTACTGCGACTGGATCAGCGCCATCGCGCTCAGGATCAGCAGCAACAGCAAGAGGATGTTCAGGCGCAGCAGCATGCTCGCACCTCCGTATCCAGGGTCATGGCAGCGGCGGCGTTCATGCCGGCGTCTCCGTACGCTCGGCCACCCGCATCACCGCGCTGCGGGCGCGGGGGTTGGCCTTCACCTCCTGCTCGCCGGGGCGCACGCGCGCCAGCGCATTCAGCAGCATGGGCTTGGGCGGCGCGAAAGGCGCGCGGCGGTCGTAGACCTCCTTGGAGTGCTGCGCGATGAACTGCTTGACGATGCGGTCCTCCAGCGAGTGGAAGCTGATGACCACCAGACGCCCGCCGGGTGCCAGCACGCGCAGGCTAGCCTTCAGCGCCTGCTGGAGTTCTTCAAGCTCGGCGTTGATGAAAATCCGAAAAGCCTGAAATGTGCGCGTGGCGGGGTGCTGACCCGCCTCTCGTGTCTTGACCGTGCCAGCCACGAGCTCGGCCAGATCGGCGGTGGTCGCCATTGGAGATCCCGCCTCGCGCCGAGCAACAATCGCCTTTGCAATGGGCCCAGCAAACCGCTCTTCACCGAAGTCACGAATCACCTCCGCTATCTGCTGAACATCCGCATCCTGCAGCCACTCGGCGACGCTGAGGCCGCTCGAGGTATCCATGCGCATGTCCAGCGGGCCGTCGAACCGGAAACTGAAGCCGCGCGCCGGGCTGTCGATCTGCGGCGAACTCACGCCCAGGTCCAGCAGGATGCCGGACACGCTGCCCGGCTCCAGCTCGCCCAGGTGCTGAAAGCCCTGGTGGCGGATGCTGAACCGGGCATCGGCGATCTGCGCGGCCGCGGCGATCGCCTCCTCGTCCTTGTCGAATGCCACCAGGCGGCCGCCTGCGGGCAGACCGGCCAGGATGGCGCGCGAATGGCCACCGCGGCCGAAGGTACCGTCCACCAGCAGCGCATCGGGCCGCACGGAGGGCAACGCCAGGGCCTCCACGGCCTCCCGGAGCAAGACGGTGGTGTGTTCGTATGTCGTTACTTGCACGGCCGCCTCAGAATGCAAAGTCTTTCAATGCCTCAGGCGTCTCCTGCTGGAGTGCCTCGGCTTCTTTTTCCTCGTAGGTGGCCTTGTCCCACAGCTCGAAGTGGCTGCCCATGCCCATGAGCATCGCGTCCTTCGTGATATGGGCTGCGGCCCGCAGCTCGGGCGAGACCAGGATGCGTCCGGTGGCATCCATTTCCACGTCCATGGCGTTGCCCAGGAAGAGGCGCTTGTGCCACTGGGCACTGATGGGAAGTTGCGCGACCCGGGCACTGAACACCGTCCACTCGTCGCGCGGGAAGACCATCAGGCAGCCATGCGGGTGGCGGGTGATCGTCAACTGGCCGCCGTTCTTGAGCAGCACGTCACGGTGCCGGGTCGGTATGGATAACCGACCCTTCGCATCGAGGCTGATCGAAGATGCTCCCTGGAACACGAAGCGGACCTTTGAGGTGTTGGTTGACGGTGGGTGGGAAGTGCACTTTTTCCCACAAAAGTGCACTTTTTCCCACTGTATCAGGAAATACCTGGCCAACCAAGCTGCACCACAATCTTTTGCAATGAAATCAACGACTTACCGGCAGGTTTCGATGGATTTTTTGAACCAAAAATTCATTACCCGATAAGCACTTAGGAGACTCTATGGATGCGACTTCTTAGATTGAATATGCTACGTGTCGCGGCCAACAAGATACATTCAGTTGCACTCACCTCAACGACCCATACCAGCACCGCAGAATAAGTAAGCGCCTGCCAACTAGTTGGCAGGCGCTTACTTCGCAACCGTCGATTTTAGGGGCGAAACCAGGGCGTTCAGCCCGGAATCGCCGGCTTTTGCGTCACAAGATATAGCGCGACAGATCTTCGTTCTGGCTCAGCGTCTGCAGGCGGGAATCAACATAGGCGGCATCGACCAGCACGGTCTGGCCGCCCAGCTTCGCAGCGTCGAAGCTGACCTCTTCCAGCAGCCGCTCCATCACCGTGGCGAGGCGCCGGGCGCCGATGTTCTCGGTGCGCTCGTTCACGTCGAAGGCGATCTGCGCCAGGCGCGTGATGCCGTCGGCGCGGAAGTCGAGCGCCACGCCCTCGGTCGCCAGCAAGGCCTGGTACTGCTTGACCAGCGAGGCATGGGTCTGCGTCAGGATGGCCTCGAAGTCGTTCACCGACAGCGACTCCAGCTCCACACGGATCGGGAAGCGCCCCTGCAGCTCGGGGATCAGGTCGCTGGGCCGGGACAGGTGGAAAGCGCCCGAGGCGATGAACAGGATGTGGTCGGTCTTGACCATGCCGTACTTGGTGGAGACGGTGGTGCCCTCCACCAGCGGCAGCAGGTCACGCTGCACGCCCTGGCGCGACACGTCGGCGCCGCTCGTTTCCTGCCGCGCGGCCACCTTGTCGATCTCGTCGATGAAGACGATGCCGCTCTGCTCGGCATTCTCGATGGCACGCTGCTTGATCTCTTCCTCGTTGACCAGCTTGGCCGCCTCTTCGTCGGCGATCAGCTGCAGCGCCTCGGCGATGCGGATCTTGCGCGTGCGGCGCTTGTCCTGCCCCATCTGGCTGAACATGCCGCGCAGCTGCTCGGCCATGTCCTCCATACCCTGCGGGCCCATGATCTCGATGTTGGGCCGCGGCTCGGCCAGGTCGATCTCGATTTCCTTGTCGTCGAGCTGGCCCTCGCGCAGCTTCTTGCGGAAGACCTGGCGCGCCGTGCTGTCGGCCGCCACCTCGCCGGTGCGGGCCTGCGGGATGAGCACGTCGAGGATGCGCTCCTCGGCCGCATCCTCGGCGCGGGCGCGCACCTTCTTCATGTCCGACGCGCGGGTCTGCTTGACGGCGATCTCGGCCAGGTCGCGGATGATGGCATCCACGTCCTTGCCCACGTAGCCCACCTCGGTGAACTTGGTGGCCTCGACCTTGATGAACGGTGCATCGGCCAGCCGGGCCAGGCGGCGGGCGATCTCGGTCTTGCCCACGCCGGTGGGGCCGATCATCAGGATGTTCTTCGGCGTGATCTCCGCGCGCAGCCCCTCGGCCACCTGCTGGCGGCGCCAGCGGTTGCGCAGCGCAATGGACACGGCCCGCTTGGCCTTGGCCTGCCCGACGATGTGGTTGTCGAGTTCGGAAACGATTTCCTGGGGGGTCATGGAAGACATGGGGAAGATTTATATAAAAAGTGCCTCCAGCGCTTATCCATCAAGCGCTAGAAGCTATTAATATAGAAGCATCAAAGTCACAGGACTTCGATGGTGTGGTGCATGTTGGTGTAGATGCACAGCTCGCCGGCAATGGCCAGCGACTTGCGCACCACGTCTTCCGCCGACAGCTCGGTGTTGTTCAGCAGCGCCTTGGCGGCCGAATGTGCGTAGGCGCCGCCCGAGCCGATGGCCACGATGCCCTGCTCGGGCTCCAGCACATCGCCATTGCCGGTGATGATGAGCGAGGCGCTGTGGTCGGCCACGGCCAGCATGGCCTCCAGCCGGCGCAGCACGCGGTCGGTGCGCCAGTCCTTGGTCAGTTCGATGGCGGCGCGCGTCAGGTGGCCCTGGTGCTTGTCGAGCTTGGCCTCGAAGCGCTCGAACAGCGTGAAGGCGTCGGCCGTGGCGCCGGCAAAGCCGGCCAGCACCTTGCCCTGGTAGAGCTTGCGCACCTTGCGCGCCGTGCCCTTGACGACGATGTTGCCGAGCGTGACCTGCCCGTCGCCGCCGATCGCGACCTGGATGCCTTGCGGCGTTTCGCGCCGCACGCTGAGAATGGTGGTGCCGTGGTACTGTTCCATAGTATCCCGGCACTTGGGGATCGAAGCCCTGATTGCAAGACCCCGAAAGGTATCCAGCCGAGACTTCGGGGGCTCAGCCGCCCGTATAGGCCGTCGTCACCGGGGCCTGCTGGCGGTAGGCCGGTGCCTGGCGCGGCGCAGGCGCGGGCTGCGATGCGGCGCCCGCCAGGCTCAGCTTCTGGCCGTTCAGCCACACCGGGCTGCCCACGGCCACCGGCTCGCCGCGGTCCACGGTGCGCAGACGGCCGTCATCCATGCGCACGGCGATGCGGTAGCTGGTGGTGGTGTGCATGCGCTTTTCGACCTGGTGGCCCACATAGCCGCCGCCGACCGCGCCGGCCACCGTGGCCAGCGTACGGCCCGTGCCCTTGCCGACCTGGTTGCCCAGCACCCCGCCCAGCACGCCGCCGGCCACCATGCCCACGCCCGAAGGCTGCGCGGCATGCTGCACCGGCGTCACCGACTCGACGACACCGCAGGTCTTGCACGCCGCCACCGGCGGCGGCGCCATGGGCTGCTCGACCGGCTGGGCCGCCGGCATCATGGCCGGCGCCTGCATGGCTTGGGATGGGGGCTGGGCTTGCCCGGCCATGGCGCCCTGCTGCGATGCCCAGGCCTGCGGGGCCATGGCATTGCCGGCTGCGCCACCCGAGGCCAGCGCCTGCGGCTGGGCCTGCAATTGCTCTGCGGGCAGCGGTGCGGCCGCCGCGATTCCCGGCGAGGAGCGGCCCCAGGCCATCAGGCCGATCAGGCACAGCAGCGCAACCACCAGCGCGCCGATGGCGGCCCACAGGACGTTCTCGCGCGAAGGTTTGCCAATGGCGGAAGCAGCAGAGGGAGCAGACATGGAGTTCATGGCATTCGTTGTCAGGGCCGCCATTGTGCCCCCACGCCTGTGCTGCAGTGCAACAGAGTGCATCCAGGTGCAAACAATTGCACCGCGGCGTGAAGCACCTGGCCGCGGAAAACGCCTAGTTCTCGCGCTGCATGACCAGCGAATGCTCGTTGATGCCGATCAGGTTGAAGAACACGGCATTGAGCCGGTGCAGGTTGCTGAACTGCACCGCCACCTGCTTCTGCTCGCATTCGGCCACCCAGTTCAGCAGCGAGCCCGCGGCCACGAAATCGATGCGCACCAGGCGGTCGCAGTGCACGGTCAGCGGCTTGCCGGGCTGCATCAGCGCATCGAAGGGCTGCAACAGGTGCATCGCATCGCCTTCGATCCGGCCTTCCAGCACGGCGAGCGGCCCTTCGCCGCCCTTGGCGCCGGGGATGTCCGAATCGGCAAAGTCCAGGCGCGCGGCCCGGGTGGAGTGGTAGCGCACCGCCTCCAGCTCGCTGCTGTCGCTGGCAAAGTCGACCAGCGGGTCCTTCCACGATGGCGGCGAGACCTCGTAGGTGAGGCAGTAGTCCAGCGCCACGGCCTCGAAATCGTGTTCCAGCCCCATCAGCCGCAAGGCCGAGAGGCGCAGGCTCCAGAAATCCTGCGGCACCTGCCGCTCGCCCACCGGCGTTGCTGCTTCGAGCACGGCCACCAGCTTGCCCACGCCGGCAAAGCGCACCACCGCCTCGGCGTTCTCGGCCCAGAAGCGGAACAGCGTGGTCAGCGGCAGCACCGCCTCGGGGCGGATCTCGGTCAGGCGCGCCCAGTTCAGCGTCCACGGCGGCGGCGTGCGCCGCAGGTTGGCCTGCAGGCCGCTCAGCGAGGCCACGCTCAGCGCCGCGGGCGCCTGCCAGTTCAAGGCCTTGGCCGCCTCATCACCCGCCGCGCCCAACTGCATGGGCGAGGTGCCCAGCTGCTCGGGCAGCGAGAACCACACCGGCGCCGAGCGGCCGTACTTGCCGGCGAACTCGATGGCGTGGTAGTCGAACTTGGTCTGGTCGCCCACGGCTCGGTACATGTCGAACAGCGTGAGCCACACGGCCAGTTGCCCCATGCGGTCGCTCTGGCGCGCCTCCACCAGGCGCAGCAGCGATGCCTCGGCACCGGCGGTATCGCCGTTGGCGAACAGCACCGCGGCCTCTTCCAGGTCTGCGTCGTGGACGAATCTTTCCGGCTGGTCCAGCGCGGAATCGACCGCCAATGCGCTAGGAGCCGCGAGCGGCTCGGCCGGCAGGGCCTGGGGGGCGGACGCCACCGTCGCGGGCACGTCTGCCGCCGGCAAAACGGCGGGCGCCACGGGCACCGTGGCCGGTCCTGCCGCCTGCGCATCGCCCGACCACCACTGGCGGGACATCTGCTTTTCGATGTCGTTGATTTTCTTCAGCGTGCTGCTGCGGCCCTGGCTGTCAGCCGCCTCCGGCGCCATGCCTGGCGCAGGTTCCACGCCCATGCCGGAGCCTCGCCCAGTCTGCAGCTCCGTCGGGCTGCCGCTGCCCTTGCCGGCGCTCTTGCGGATCTTGCGCAGCTGGTCGAACTCGAGCTTGCGCACGAAGTCATTGCGCCGCTTGCGCTCCATGACTTCCTTGAGCATCTGCTTGGAATATTGCTCTTCCGGATTGTCCTCGGCCTGAGGCTTGTCCAGTTCCGACCATTGCATCGTCGGCTTGGTGACGAAACGGACCACCTTGGACAGCAGCCCGCTGCCGGGCTTCTGGTCATCACTCATCCCACCCTCCTCCGATACGGCCGCCGGGGTCATGGCCCCGGCGATGCTCCGTCAATCCCCGAACATCTTCTGCTTCAGCTCGCGGCGCTGCTGCGCTTCCAGCGACAGCGTGGCTGTGGGGCGCGCCAGCAGGCGGCCCACGCCGATGGGCTCGCCCGTCTCGTCGCAGTAGCCATAGTCGCCGGCGTCGATGCGCGCGATCGACTGGTCGATCTTCTTGAGCAGCTTGCGCTCGCGGTCGCGGGTGCGCAGCACCAGCGCGTGCTCTTCCTCGATGGTCGCGCGGTCGGCCGGATCGGGCACGATCACCGTGTCCTCGCGCAGGTTCTCGGTGGTTGCGTCCGCATTCATGTGCATGTCGCGCTTGAGCTGCACCAGCTTGTGGCGGAAGAACGCCAGCTGCTTCTCGTTCATGTACTCGCTGTCGGGCATAGCGAGCACTTCGTCGTCCGTCAATTCGTCCGCAGGCTTGGTCTTCCAGGCGGTGCTGAGCTTGGAGTCCCGTTTCGGCGTGGTTTGCAAATTCGTAGGCATAGCTTTTTGGACTGACTGGGCAGTACTCTCAATGACGGCCAGGCCGCCTCCACAACACAAGAATGCAGGGCCATCACGGTCGAGGGCCGGTGACATTCTTCCCCGGGCAATCAAGGACTATATCCTGTATGCCGCTCCATTGGCTCGCCATGACCGGAAGGCACTTTCGAGCTTGCAACAAATCATTGCGTGACCTGCGCGACCGCTTGCGGCACCTTCGTCTGCCAGCCTTGCCCGAGCGTTCCTCGGGCCATCGGGCGGCGATTGTAATTGGCATTGTGGACCGAGAACAACCGATTACCCTTGCAGCGGGCCGCCTCCCGGCTCGTGTTTACCCTGAGGCAGCGCCCGCTCAGGCTGCCACCAGGCACTGGTCCAGGCCCTGGCGCAGGATGTCCTGCGGCAGGTCGATGCCGATGAAGACCATGCGGCTGACGCGCTGCTCGCCCTCGGCCCACTGCGGCCCGAGGTCGCTGCCCATCAGCTGGTGCACGCCCTGGAAGATCACCTTGCGCTCGGTGCCCTTCATGTCGAGCACGCCCTTGTAGCGCAGCATGCGCGGGCCATAGATGTTGACAATCGCGCCCAGGAAGTCCTCGAGCTTGGCGGGGTCGAAAGGCTTGTCGGCACGGTAGACGAAGCTCTTCACATCGTCGTCGTGATGGTGGTGGTGCGGGTGGTTACAGTGCTCGCCATGTTCGTGGTCATGGTCGTGGTGTTCGTGTGCATGGCCGTGGTCATGCTCGTGCTCGCACTTCCCATGGTCGTGGTCGCAGTCGCTGTGGTCGTGCTCGTCTTCCTTCAGGAAGTCGGGGTCGATGTCCAGCTTGGCATTCAGGTTGAAGCCGCGCAGGTCGAACACGTCTTTGAGCGGCACCTCGCCGAAATGCACGGCGGTGATGGGCGCGCGCGGGTTCATGTGCTTGAGGCGATGCACCAGTTCGTCCTTCTCGCCCTCGGTCACCAGGTCGGTCTTGGACAGGAAGATCTGGTCGGCGAAGCCCACCTGGCGGCGTGCCTCCTGGCGCGTGTCGAGCTGCTGGTTGGCGTGCTTGGCATCGACCAGGGTCAGGATGGAGTCGATGAGGTAGCTCTCGGCGATCTCGTCGTCCATGAAGAAGGTCTGCGCCACCGGGCCCGGATCGGCCAGGCCGGTGGTCTCGATCACGATGCGGTCGAACTCCACCAGGCCCTTGCGGCGCTTGGCGGCCAGCAGCTGCAGGGCCTCGCGCAGGTCTTCGCGGATGGTGCAGCAGATGCAGCCGTTGCTCATCTGCAGGATCTGTTCCTTGGACTCGGTCTTCAGGATGTCGGTGTCGATGTTCTCTTCGCCGAACTCGTTTTCGATCACGGCGATCTTCATGCCGTGGGTTTCATGCAGCACGCGCTTGAGCAGCGTGGTCTTGCCCGAGCCCAGGAAGCCGGTAAGGATGGTGACAGGGATAAGCGACATACGACCTCGGATGGTGACGATGCGGGCGGCACGGCCCGCGCAGGGAATCGGCAATCGTACTAAATGGCGGCCGACTGCGCAGATGCAAGGGTCAGGAGTCCGATTTCTTGCGAGCCCTGGGATGCGCCTGGTCGTAGACCTGGGCCAGGTGCTGGAAATCGAGCCGCGTGTAGACCTGCGTGGTGGTGATGCTGGCGTGGCCCAGCAGCTCCTGCACGGCGCGCAGATCGTGGCTGGACTGCAGCAGGTGGCTGGCGAACGAGTGCCGCAGCATGTGCGGATGCACCGGCGTGGTCATGCCCGCCTGCACGCTGCGCTCGCGCAGCCGCTGCCAGATGCTGGCAGCCGACAGGCGCCCGCCGCGCACGCCGATGAAGAGCGCCGGCTCCTGCACCGCGGCACCGCTCGCGCGCAGCTCCAGCCAGGCCCGCAGCGCCGCCAGCGCCGCGCTGCCCACCGGCACGGTGCGGCGCTTGCGGCCCTTGCCGATCACATGGACCTCGGCGGCGTCCAGGTCGACCCAACCACGGCCAGCGCGCTCGCTGTCCGGGCCGGCACTGATGTCCAGCCCCACCAGTTCGCCCACGCGCAGGCCGCTGCCATACAGCAGCTCGACCATGGCCTGGTCGCGCGCGGCCACCCAGGGGTCTTCGCCCGCAGGCGCATGCTCGGCAAAACGCACCGCGTCATCCACCGCCAGGGCCTTGGGCAGGGGCTTGGGCGCCTTGGGCGCGCGCACGTCCTGCACCGGGTTGTGGGCCACCAGGCCCTGGCGCCCGGCCCAGGTGAAGAAGCCGCGCCAGCCCGAGAGGATCAGCGCGATGCCGCGGCCGCTGCGGCCGGCGCTGTGCATCTGCGCGACGAAGCGGCGGATGTGCGCGGCCTGCAGCTGCAGCACCGGCATGGACACGGCCTGCGCCATGGCCTGCAGGCGCTGCAGGTCCAGCTCATACAGGATCTGCGTGCGCTCGGCCAAGCGTTTCTCGACCCGCACATGCTCCAGATACAGGAGCATCTCGCGCTCCAGGGGCAAGGGCTGGGCCGGGTTTTCGGGCATGGGTTGTCAGCGCAGCCGCGATAGCAGGCCGCTGGACAGCTCGCCGATGCGGGCGAGGAAATCGGTGCTCATCTCGGCGTCGAAGCGCTCGGCATCGGGCGAGCCCAACACCAGCAAGCCCCACGCGGGCGCATCGGACTCCAGCGGGCCGTCGCGCAGCGGCAGCAGCGCGACCGACTGCACCTGCTGCGCATCGGGCAGCCAGCGCACGGCCTCCACGCCCATGTTCGGGCCACAGTAGGGCGCGGTGAGCGAGCTGGCGAAGCTGCGCGTGTCGTCGCTCGCGCCCTGCGCGAAGCCTTCGCGCAGGTAGCTTTCGCTCACGTCCCAGAGCTTGACCGCCGCCTGCGGCACGTCGAAATGCTCGCGCAGCCCCTGCACGATGGACTGCGGCAGCTGCACCGGGTTGCGCGTGCGCGCCACCTCGCAGGCCCAGCCATGGATCTTGTCTACCGTATGGTGGTTCTGGCTGCCGTTGCGCATCAGGTCCATGATGCGGTGCTCCAGCGCCTTGATCTTCTCGCGCAGCATCTCGGCCTGGCGCTCCTGCAGGCTCACGGCGCGGTGGCTGTGCGGGCTGACGATCTGCACCGTGGCCAGCACCTGGGCGTGGCGCACGAAGAACTCGGGCGTGTTCAGCAGGTACTCGGCGATGTCTTCTTCGGTGATCGGGGGAACGGTTTCGTTGCTGTTCATGGCTTCAATCGGGAATGGTGATCTGACCTTCGAATACGGTCGTGGCAGGGCCCGTCATCAGCACCGGATCGCTTTCCTGGCCGCCCCAGGCGATGGTGAGCACGCCGCCGCGCGTCTGCACGTCGACCGGCGACTGCAGCAGCCCGAGCTGGATGCCGGCCACCACCGCCGCGCAGGCGCCGCTGCCGCAGGCCAGGGTCTCGCCCGCGCCGCGCTCGTAGACGCGCAGCCGCACATGGTGGGCGCCCTGCACCTGCAGGAAGCCGGCGTTCACCCGCTGCGCAAAGCGCGCGTGCGATTCGACCAGCGGCCCCTGCTGCGCGACGGGCGCCGTGTCCACGTCGTCCACCAGCGTGACCGCGTGCGGATTGCCCATGGACACCACGACTACAGAAATCGTAGCTGCCTGCGCTTCACTGGCAAGGGCCAGCGGCCATTTTTGTGCAAAATTCTGTGTCTGCGGCTGCAGGCCGGCGGTGTCGAACGGCACCTGCTCGGGCGCCAGGCGCGGCTGGCCCATGTCGACGGTGACGCGGCCGTCGGCCGTCAGCTCGGGCAGGATGACGCCGGCCTTGGTCAGCACGCGGATGGCGCGCTTGCCCGTCAGCCCCTTGTCGTGCACGTAGCGCGCAAAGCAGCGCGCGCCGTTGCCGCACTGCTCCACCTCGCCGCCGTCGGCGTTGTGGATGATGTATTCGAAGTCGATGCCCTCGCCCGGCGAAGGCCGCACCGTCAGGATCTGGTCGGCACCCACGCCGAAGTGGCGGTCGGCCAGAAAGCGGTACTGGTCCTCGCGCAGGTTCAGGCGCGCGCGGGTCTCGTCCAGCACCACGAAATCGTTGCCGGCGCCCTGCATCTTGGTAAAGCGGATGTCCATGGCCGCATTATCGCGGGGCCGCAGCCTGGGTGACAGCCACGCCCCGCGCAAGTCCCCATAATGCGGCCATGACCCGCCTCCACCAGTTGCTTACCCCCCAGGTCGCCCCCGTTGCCGCGCGCCCGGCCTCCACCCTGCTGCTGCTGCGCGATGCCCCCGATCCGGTGGGTGCCCCCGGCACCACGCGGCTCGAGGTGCTGATCTCGCGCCGCTCCGAGAAGGCCCGCTTCGCGGCCAGCAACTATGTGTTTCCGGGCGGCTCCATCGACGCCGAGGACGCGCAGCACCACGGCCAGCTCGCCACCCGGCCGCAGCAGGGCAGCGCCGAACTCACCATCGCCCAGGCCGCGATCCGCGAGACCTTCGAGGAGCTGGGCATCCTGCTGGCGCGCCATGCCGACGGCCGCTGGGCCAGCCAGGCCGAGCTGGAGCGCATCGCCCGCGACCAGCCGCTGCTGCCCCAGTGCCAGGCGCTGGGCCTGACGCTGGCCGCCGACGCGCTGTGGCTGCTGGCGCACTGGGTCACGCCGCTCGAAGGCAAGATCCGCTTCGACGTGCCCTTTCTCGCGGCCCGCGTGCCCGAGGGCCAGACCCCGGTGGCCGACGAGGCCGAGCAGTTCGAGACGCTGTGGATCTCGCCCGCCGAGGCGCTGCACCGCGCCGGCGACGGCACGCTGAGCCTGATGTTCCCCACCGTCGAGACCTTCCGCCACCTCGTGCGCTACCCCACGGTGCAGGCCCTGCTCGACGTGCTGCAGGCCCAGCCGCCCGGCCAGCCGCTGTGGAGCAGCCTGCCGCGCAAGGCCACCAAGAACGGCGAACTGACGCGCTTCATGGAGCACGAGACCGCCTACGGCGAGCTGGCCCTGGTCAGCCCGGACGGCCAGATGCAGCCGTCCATTGACTGGCAGCACGAGCAGGCCGTGCCGCTCGCCAGAAACGTGCTGCGGCTCACCGCCGCCAACCCCGGTGTCATGACCGGCCCCGGCACCAACAGCTACCTCGTCGGCGACGCAGCCACCGGCTACATCGCCATCGACCCCGGCCCGGACCGCCCCGAGCACCAGCAGCGCCTGCTTGACGCCGCGGGCGGCGACATCCGCGCCATCGTCTGCACGCACTCGCATGCCGACCACTCGCCCGGCGCCGCGCCGCTGCAGGCCCTGGTGGCCGCCACCGGCCGCCCCGCGCCGGTGATCTGGGGCCTGCCCTCGGCCAGCACGGCGCGCCCGGCCAGCCACTTCCGGCCCGACCAGGCGCTGCAAGACGGCCAGCGCCTGGCCCTGACCCACCCCGATGGCCCCGAGCATGTGCACACGCTGCGCGCCATCCACACGCCCGGCCACGCGGCCAACCATGTCTGCCTGGTGCTGGAGGAGGACGGCCTGCTCTTCAGCGGCGACCACATCCTGAACGGCAGCACCACCATCATCGACCCGCCCGACGGCAACATGCGCGACTACCTCGCCTCGCTGGCTGCGCTGGATGCGGCCTGCGAACAGGGCAGCATCGGCTTCATCCTGCCGGCCCACGGCTACGCGCTGCAGCAGCCGCGCCAGGTCATCGCCCACCTGCGCGCCCACCGCATGGCGCGCGAGGAGAAAGTGCGCGCCGCCATGGCCGCCGCGCCCGACGGCACGCCCGACGACTGGGTGCAGATCGCCTACGCCGACACGCCGCCGCGGCTGTGGCCGGCGGCGATGCGATCGCTATTGGCGCACGTCGAGCACATCCGCACGGTAAGATAGCCGCCCCCTGAACGCAGCGCCGCTGCGCGGCGTCCATGCCGGGGCACCGCCAATGACCGACATGAACGCCAACGACGAAATCATCCGCCTGTCCAAACGCCTCGCGCAGCAGCAGGGCTGCTCGCGCCGCGAGGCCGAGCTGTACATCGAGGGCGGCTGGGTCAGCGTGGACGGCAAGGTCGTCGAGGTGCCGGGCGTGCGCGTCGCGCCGCAGCAGCAGGTGGTGCTGGCACCCGGCGCCCGCGCCGAGGAGCTGCCGCCCGTCACGCTGATCCTGCACAAGCCCGCCGGCTACGAAGCCGGTCTTGGCGGCCTGGGCAGCCCCGATGCCAGCGCCAGCGGCGCCCACGGCAGCCGCAGCCAGGGCGCGCCCCAGGCGCTGTCGCTGGTGCAACCGGGCAGCCTGTACACCGACGGCGGCCCGCCGCTGCGCCTGCTGCAGCGGCACTTCCGCCAGCTCGATTGCGTCACGCCGCTGCCCACCGAGGCTGGCGGCCTCGTGGTCTACACGCAGGACTGGCGCGTGGCGCGCAAGCTCACCGAAGACATCGAGACGCTGGAGCAGGAATGCATCGTCGAGGTGGCCGGCGACATCGCCGAGGGCGGCCTGCAGAAGCTCTGCCACGGCCTGAGCTTCAACGGCCGGCCGCTGCCGCCGATCAAGGTCAGCTGGCAGAGCGAGCGGCGCCTGCGCTTCGCGCTGCAGGGCATCCGCCCCGGCCAGGTGCGCAGCATGTGCGAGGCCGTGGGCCTCAGCGTGGTCGCGCTCAAGCGCATCCGCATCGGGCGGCTGCCGCTGTCCAAGATGCCCGAGGGGCAATGGCGCCCGCTGCAGCCCTGGGAGCGCTTCTGACACTATTAAAACAAGAGCTTCTGGCGCTCATCCATCCTTGATTTCAATATGAAACTCATTTGAATCACAGGTATACCAAGCGCCAGCAGCTATTTTTTTGATAGTCGCCGGCCGCATAAAAGCTTTACGGCTTCGCCTACATTTATTTACCTTTTGGGTACACTGGCGCCTCCAGAGAGGGAGAACCATGCCACTGTCCCCATCCATGCCGCTCCAAGAAGCGGCGCTGCGGCCCGATGCCGCGGCGGGAACGTTCCACGCCGGCAGCGCCGCACCGCCCGGCGAGCGCAGCGCGCGCAAGCGCAGCCGCCCGCCCACGCCGATTAACGCGCACATCATGGAGTTCGAAGGCAGCGGCCTCGAGTACTTCCGCATCTGGCTGGTCAACCTGCTGCTGACCATCGTCACCCTGAGCCTGTACACGCCGTTCGCGCGGCGGCGCACGGTGGCGTACTTCATGAACCACACCATGCTGGCGGGCGACGCGTTCGAGTTCGTCGCCGAGAAGCGCAAGATGTTCTTCGGCTTCCTGCTGGTGCTGGCCCTGTCGCTGGCCAACAAGCTCGCGCAGCGCACCGGGCACGACGTGGCCGCCACGCTGCTCATCCTCGGCCTCGCGGCGCTGGCGCCCTACCTGTGGGCCAGCGCCATGCGCTTTCGCCTGGGCAACACGCGCTGGCGCGGCCTGCGCCTGCACTTCCTGCCGAACTGGCGGCAGATCTACATCGCCAGCTGGCCGGTGTTCCTGATCGCGCTGCTGTGGATCGCCTTCGCCATCTCGGCCGCGCGCAGCTTCGACGACGAGCCAGCCGCCAAGCCGCCGGCCACGCAGCAGGTCAGCCCGGCCGCGGCCCGCAAGGCGCCGGCCCAGGCCGACCGCGCGCCGGCCAGCGGCGAGGTCGCGCCGGTGCAGCTCGGCCGCTACGAGCTGGCCGATGCCGAAGCCGGCGAGGAAGACGAGGCCGACGAAGACACGCCGCCGGCGCAGCGTGCGCCCAGGCTCTCGCCCGACACCGTCCTGGCCCTGCTCGGCGGCTTCGTGCTGGCCTTCTTCCTGAGCCTGCTGTGCCTGATCCGGCTCGACTACAACTACAAGCGCCTGCTGATCCTGCGCACCTTCATCGGCCACGAGTGCGGCCGCTGGAAGCCGCGCTACGCGCAGTTCGTCGGCATCTGGATGCGCGCCATCGCGCTGCTGTTCGCCTGCTACGCCGCCGTGGGCGCGCTGCTGTACCTCATCTACAGCAGCAGCCCCTACGCCACGCGCCACCTGGGCTTCAGCTTCACCGGCATCCTGCTGCTGGTGCTGCTGCCGCTGTTTCTGCTCTTCGTCGCCTCGCTGCCCGCGCTGGCCTACCGGCAGGCGGCCATGTTCAACCTGATGTGGAACAACATCGGCATCAGCCAGATGGCGCGCTTCAAGGCCACGCTGTCGGTGCCCGCCTATGTGCTGCTGCGCGTGAAGAACACCGTGCTCAACCTGGTGACGCTGGGCTTCTACCGGCCGTTCGCGCGCGTCAGCGAATACGCCATGCGCGTGAACTCGGTCACCATGTACCTCAAGGGCGAACTGGACGACATCACCGGCCGATTGCTCGACCAGCAGGAGCACGGCCTGGGCGACGCCATCGCCGATGCCGTCGGGCTCGACTTCGTCAGCTGAGCGATGCCCGGCACCGGCGACACAACCACCCCGCCGCCCGCGCTGCTGCGCGGCCGCTGGTTCGACGGCATCCACAGCCGGGCCCGCCCGGTGCTGCTGCACCTGGAGCCGTCGGCGCAGGGCCCGCAGCTGGTGGTGCATCCGCTGGCAGCGGCGGATGGAATCGACCCCACGGCCGGCGTGCAGCGCTACACCGCCTCGCAGCTCATCTGGCCCGAGGCCTGGAACCCGCGCCGCCCGCCTTCCCGGCTGCTCATCAACCTGCGCAGCGCAGGCAGCATAGAGATCAGCGACGCGCCCCAATGGCAGGCCGCCTTCGATGCCGCCGGCGGCCGGCACAGCGTGGCGCAGCGCATGCAAAGCCGCTGGAGCCATCTGCTCGCCGGCGTGGTGCTGGCCGGCGCCGCGCTGCTGCTCTTCTACCGCTACGGCACGCCCTGGCTGGCCGGCGTGCTGACCGCACAGGTGCCGCTCAGCTGGGAGCAATCCATCACCGCCCGGGTGATGGAGCAGCTCGACGGCGAACTGCTCCAGCCCAGCAAGCTGCCCGCCGAGCGCCAGCAGGCGCTGCAGCAGCAGTTCAGCGCCATGCAGGCCCAGTGGCCGCGGCAGCTGCTGCACTACCCCGACTACCGCCCGCCGATCACGCTGCTGTTTCGCAGCGGCCTGCCGGCCAATGCGTTCGCGCTGCCCGGCGGCACCGTGGTGGTCACCGATGCGCTGGTGCAACTGGCCGCCAGGCGCAAGCTGCCCGACGACGCCATCCTCGGCGTGCTGTCGCACGAGGCTGGCCATGTGCTGCAGCGCCACGGCACGCGCATGGTCATCGAGCAGGGCGTGCTCAACACCGGCCTGGGCCTGGCGCTGGGCGATGTGTCGTGGGTGGTGAACTACGGCAGCACGCTGCTGACCGGCCTGGCCTACCAGCGCAGCCACGAAACCGAGGCCGACTGCTTCGCCATCCGCCACCTGCAGGCGGCGGGCCGCCCCACACAGCCCATGGGCGAGCTGCTGCTGGCGCTGGCCGCGCCGGGCCACGGCGGCAAGCCCGAAGACAGCAAGCCTCCACCACCCGAAGCCCGCGCCCCCGCGTGGACCTCGTGGCTCAGCAGCCACCCCGATACGCAGCAGCGCGCCCAGGCGCTGGCGCAGGGGCATGCGCAGGCCTGCGTTGTCGAGAAGCCGGGACGGGCCGAGCCTTAGCCGGCAGTCCCCAATGCCACATCCATGTCGATCAGCACGGGGGCATTGCGCGGCAGCTCCGTCACGCCGATGACGGAGCGGGCATGGCGGCCTTTCTCGCCAAAGATGTCCACCAGCAATGACGAGCCCGCATCGGCCAATCGGGAGAGGCTGTGCTGGTGGCTGCCGGTGACCTGGAAGAAATAGTTCACGCGCAATATCTGCGCCACCTCTGCGCCGTCGCTGCGCGTCAGTTCGTCAATCCAGGCCAGCGCATTGAGAACGCAGGTGCGCACGGCCAGCTGAAGGTCGGCATCATGCAGCGCGGTGTCGCCGACCTTG
Organism: Comamonas sp.; assembly: GCA_050282565.1. Lineage (GTDB taxonomy): Bacteria > Pseudomonadota > Gammaproteobacteria > Burkholderiales > Burkholderiaceae_C > Comamonas. Next base: position 6,551 of record JBLZYV010000004.1, on the reverse strand, counting down.
CCGGTCGCCGTGAGGGTGTCGTGGCTGAGCTTGGGAATTTGCCCGGCGATACAGAGCAGATCGCCATGCCGGACAGCCGGCTGGTACATGAACACGGTGGCATTGGCGGCAGGCAGCGCCAGGCCCAGCTGTGAAAGACGATGCCGGAGTGCAGACATACCGATTCAACGCGGCTCCGGCTTGAAATCGACCTGCCTGGCCAGCGCCGACCAGCGCTTGTTCTCCTCCTGGATGAACTTCTCGAAGCTCGCGGCCGATCCCCCCACGGGGGTGACGCCCTGCTCCTTCAGGCGCGCGATCACCTCGGGGGACTTGAGGGCGTGGTCGAACTCTGCGTTCAGCCGGTCAATCACCGCCTGGGGTGTCTTGGCCGGAGCCATGACGCCTTGCCACGAAGTGATGTCCATGTCCTTGAGGCCGACTTCGGCGTAGCTCGGAATGTCGGGCGCGATGTCGATGCGCTTGGACGAGGTCACCGCCAGGGCGGTGAGCTTGCCGGCCTTGACGTGGGGCAGCAGGGTGATGACGGGATCGAGGATCAGGCTGATGTGGCCGCCCAGCAGGTCGTTGATCGCCGGCGCACTGCCCTTGTAGGGTACATGCGTCAGCTTGACGTTGGCGCGCTGCTTGAAGAGTTCGCCGGCGAGAAAGGTCGAGCTGGACGCCGAGCCGAACGAGAACGCATCCTGCTTTTTCCGGGCCAGCGCGATGAACTCCTGCATGTTCCTGGCGGGAACGGTGGGGCTCAGCGCAATGATGTAGGGCTGGTCGGCCAGCATGATGACGGGAGCGAAGTCCTTGCCCGCAGAGTAAGGCAGCTCGGTGTACTGCAATGCGTTGATCGACAGCACGGGCAGGTTGGCCAGCAGCAGCGTGTAGCCGTCCGCGGGTGCGCGGGCCACGTAGTCGGTGCCGATGATGGCGCTCGCACCAGGCCGGTTGTCGATGATCACCGGCTGCTTGAGCCCTTCGCTGACCTTCTGCCCGACCGTGCGGGCGACCAGGTCGGCCACGCCGCCCGGCGGGAACGGCACGACCAGGTGCACCGCCTTGCTGGGATAGGCCTGCGCGCTGGCCCCCGTCGCAGCCACCAGGGCAGAGAGGGCCACACCGGCGGCCATGGTCCATTTGCAGAAACTCTGCTTCATCGTTGTCTCCAGAAGATGTTGGGTGAAGGGAGGCAGCGGGCGGGTGGGCCCCGCCGCCTCGCATGTCATGCCAGCGCGGCGGTCACCGTGACTTCGACCTTGCACAGCGGTCTGGCCATGGCGGCCTGTACGGTCGTCCTGGCGGGCGTATGGGCGGTATCGACCCAGTGGTCCCAGACGGCGTTCCACGCGTCGAAATCGGCCATGTCCCGCAGCACGATGGAACAAGACAGCAAATGGCGCTTGCTGCTGCCGACTTCGGCCAGGAGCGCCTCGACTTGCGCGAGCACCTCGCCGGCCTGGGCCGTGATGCTGTCGTTCAAGGTGGTTTTCGGCACCTGGCCCGACAGGAAGGCGATCCCGTTGAAGATGACGGCCTGGGACATCCGGGGGCCGAGCTGGTGACGTTGGATGGTGTGCATGGGTGTTGTACCTGAAGGTGGTGTTTTCAATGGCGGCGCCGCTCAGGCGACCGGTGCGGAGCCAGTCCGCTGCGTGGCGCTCTGGGGAGGAAAGTTGTCTTCGAAGAAGCGCAGCCAGTTGTTCCCCAGCACCGCGTCGATGTCGCGCTCGGAAAAGCCCACCCCGCGCAGGCCGCGTTCGAGGTTGGCAAACCCGCGGCTGTCGGCGAACCAATCCGGTTGCGGCGGAAAGCCGGGCTGTGCGGCCGAGCCTTCGCCGTAGTCGGTGGCTTTCGTGTGCCGCCCATTGCGCATCCAATGCACCACGGAGTCGGGCTGGTCCAGGCAGAGGTCGGAGCCGATGCCCAGGTGATCGATCCCGACCATATCCGCCGTGCGCGCCACCATGCCGCAGAAGTCCTCCAGCGTGCACTGGCTCTTGTGCCGCATGTGGTGTGGGTACAGCGAGAAGCCGAGCATGCCGCCGCGGGCCGCCAGAGCCCGGATGACGGTGTCCGACTTGTTTCTCAACGCGGGCTCCCACGCATGGGGATTGGCATGCGTGATGGCGATGGGGCGCGAGGAAAGGTCAATCGCCTCCAGCGTGGAGCGCTCCGCCGAATGGCTCATGTCGATCACCAGCCCCACGCGGTTCATTTCCTGGATGACTTCCTTGCCCATCCTGGTGACGCCGCTGTCCGTCTTCTCGTAGCAGCCCGACGCCAGCAGCGACTGGTTGTTGTAGGTCAGCTGCATGAAGCGGGCACCGAGTTCGTGCACGATCTCGATGAGCCGGATGTCGTCCTCCATGGGGGACGGATTCTGGAAGCCGAAGATGACGGCGGTGCATTGCCGGCTCTTGGCCTCGCGCACGTCCTGCGCCGTCCTGGCCTTGCAGATGAGGTCCGGGAACTGCTCGAACCAACCATTCCAGCGTTCGAGGTTGGCCACCATTTCGCGGAAATTCTCGTGGTACGCGATGGTGACATGGACGGCATCGAGCCCGGCTTGCCGCAGCGTCTCGAATACCGGCCGCGACCAGTTGCTGTACTGCATGCCGTCGATGCGAAAGGGGAGCGCTGGCTTCATGTATCCCATCCAATGAAAAGAGAGTGCAGTCGGAAGGGGTGTGGTTGCAACACCGGGATCGGACTGCGATGCGACGAAGTCTAAGAAGCGCTTTCGCTTTAATCAATCTAAAATATTTTTATATTGATTAAATAAAACTTAAATGAAGATCGAACTCCTACGCTATTTCGTTGCTGTGGTCGAGGCGGGCGAGCTGGCGGAGGCGGGTGCCCGTGTCGGGCGCACGCCGGCCGCGCTGTCGATGGCGCTGCGCCAGCTGGAAGAAGACCTCGGCGGCCATCTGTTCGAAGGCGAGCGCAAGGCGCGCCTGTCACCGCTGGGTGAGCACGCCTATGCCATGGCCAAGCGCGCGGTTGCCGATTTTGATGACACGGTGCAAGACCTGCGCGCGTTCGCCAGCGGCCGCCAGGGCACGGTGCGGGTCGCCGCCGTGCCGACGGCCGCCACGCGGCTGCTCCCCTTCATGACGCTGCACATGCGGCAGACCCATCCGCAGATTCGGATCGATCTGCGCGATACCGACTCGCAGGCCGTGGCGGCGGCCATCAACGCGGGAGAAGTGGATTTCGGCATTGGCACCCTGCCGCAGGGGGTCACGGACATCGAGGCGACGCCGCTCATCGAGGACCCCTTCGTGCTGGTGTGCCCTGGCCAGCACCCGTTGAGCACCTTGAAGCGGGCCGTTCGCTGGGACGACCTGCGCAGCGTGGACTTCATCGCCAACGGCCTGTGCGCCAAATTTCCTGCAGCCGGCGTCCAGCAACTGGTCAAGGACAGCCGGCTGATGATCCACAACACCACCTCGCTGCTGACCTACGTGCGCAACGGCCTGGGGGTGACGGTGCTGCCGCGCATGGCCATCATGGAGACCGCCGGGCTCCTATGCCTGCCGCTCGCGGATCGAACCGCGCGCAGGAGCGTGGAGCTGCTGAAGCGAAAAGGCGAGAGCCTGAGCCCGGCCGCGCAGGTGCTCTATGGCTATGCCATCCAGTCCGTCCGCGAAGGCCAGGTGCGCTGAGCCGGCACACGCCGCCATCTTTGGCGGAGATGGCCCCGAGGGGCCGAAAAATGGTGTGAAGTCTGCCGATAAGCCGGATTCTGTGCACCGCGGTTGCCCGCGGCGTGACCGCCATTACTCTGGGCCGGGTGTCGCCACCACGGCTCGATGCTACCTACCCGCCAGCTCTGCGGAACCACATCAACGCTGGCCTACTTGGTATTGCTGCGCGTAGAGATTGCCCGTTTCACCCAGGGCGCTTCGCGCCCTGGGTGGCTATGGGGCTGCAAGGCTTGCGCCTTGCGCGTCTGGCTTGCGCCAGCCGTTGCCAGCTTTCGCTGGCAACCCCATAGAACACCAAGGTGGCAAAACGACCCTGACTCGTCTCTGTTGCTCTGATCCTCACCTCGCGGTGGGCAGCCGTTAGCTGCTACGCTGTCCTGTGCAGTCCGGACGTTCCTCCAGTGCCGTGTTTCCACGCTTGCACCAGCGGCGGTCTGGCAGGCTTCACGGGCGACATTATCCTACGTCGCGCAGCATTCGCGGCGGAACTGTTCGGGCGACATGCCGGCCTCGCGCTGGAACATGGCGATGAAGGCCGAGGGCGTGCTGTAGCCCAGGTCGTAGGCGATGCTCTGCACGCTGGCGCCGCCCTCCAGCGCGTCGATGGCCAGCAGGTAGCGCATGCGCTGGCGCCACTCGCCCAGGCTCATGCCCAGCTCGCGCTGGCAGTGGCGCGCCAGGGTGCGCTCGGTCATGTGCACGCTGTCGGCCCAGGCGGCCAGGCTGCGGTGGTCGTGCGGCGCGGCGCGCATGGCTTCGAGCACCTGCACCAGCGCGGGATGCTCGGCCGCCGGCAGGTAGCCGGTCTCGGCGGGCACGGCCAGCAGCTGGTCGTACAGCACGCGGGCCAGGCGCAGGTCGGCGTCGCTGCGCGGCTCGTGCACGTCGCGCGCGGCGAAGTCGGCCAGGATGGCCCGCACGATGGGGCCTATGCGCAGCGAGCACGGCTGCGCCGGCAAGGCCGCGCACAGCGCCGGCGCCAGGTAGACCGAGCGGTAGACCACCGCATGCGTCACATAGCAGCCATGCACCACGCCCGGCGGAATCCACACCCCGTACTGCGGCGGCGAGACCCAGCGCCCGCCCGCCATGTCCATGCGCATGCTGCCGCGCAGCGCGTAGTTCAGGTGGCCCCAGCTGTGGCTGTGCGGCGGCGCCTCGGTATGGGCGCCGAACTCGTCGTAGCGGAAGAAGTACTGGCCCTGCACGTCCTCGACGTTCTGGATGCGCATGGGTGGGCGGCGGCTGGGCATGGCGGGCACGAAAGGGAAAGGTCCGGGTTGCGCTATCGTTTGTCCGAAATCAGCAATGCACTGCAAGTCAGACAGGGCCATGATAGCGGCCAGTCTGAGGAGTATGGCGATGGGGTCTTATCTTTTTCCGCTGACCGCCGTGCTGATCTGGTCGGTCAACACCGTGGTCAGCAAGCTGGCGGCCGACAGCATAGGCGCGGCCGAGATCGGTTTCTTCCGCTGGCTGGTGGCGGCCGTGCTGTTCACGCCCTTCGTGCTGCCGTCGGTCTGGCGCCAGCGCGCCGAGGTGCGGGCGCAGCTGCCACGCCTGGTGGTGCTGGGCCTGCTGGGCATGGTGGTCTACCAGAGCCTGGCCTACTATGCCGCCCACCTGACCACGGCCACGCACATGGGCATCATCGGCTCGCTCACGCCGATGATGGTGCTGGCGCTGTCCACCGCGCTGCTGGGCCAGCGCCTGAGCTGGGGCGCGGTGCTGGGCAGCCTACTGGCCATCGCGGGCGTGTCGCTGGTGGTGTCGTCGGGCGATCCGGCCAGCCTGCTCACGCAGGGGCTCAATGGCGGCGACGCACTGATGTTCATCGCCATGCTGGCCTATGCGGTCTACAACATCCTGCTCAAGCGCTGGACCATGCCGCGCCTGGCCACGGTGCAGCTGCTGTACCTGCAGGTTCTGGTGGCCGTGGCGGCGCAGTTGCCGCTGTACCTGCTGGCGCCCAAGACCGGCCTGAACGCGGCCAACCTGCCGCTGGTGGGCTTTGCCGGCATCATGGCGTCCATCGCCGCGCCGCTGCTGTGGATGACCTCGGTGGCGCGCATCGGCCCGAGCCGCGCCAGCATGTTCTTCAACCTGACGCCGATCTTCACCGCGCTGATCGCCGTGGCCGCGCTGGGCGAGCCGCTGGCGGCCTACCACGCGGCCGGCGGAGCGCTGACCATCGCCGGCCTGCTGCTGGCCGAGCTGTGGAAGCAGCCGCTGCGCGCGCCCCGCCCGACGGCCGCCACCAGCTGCGGCTGAGCGCAGCCCGACTGACCGCAGTCCGACCGCGCCGCGGCGAGCGATAAGAATTTCTGTTCGCCGCCGCTCAGAATTTCTCGTTGGACAGTCCTGTCCCGCATTTCGATACTGCAGGCAACGGAACCCGGCACGCGCCGGAGCTTCCCGGAGCGCACCAGCCGGCCGCTTGGCCGCCGCTGCGTGCCCACGGCATCGATCCAAGACAGGAGACACCCATGAGCAGCCCGGCCACGGCCACCCACCCCCTCGCCCACGGCGCCAGCGATGCGCCGCCCACCGACCTGGAAGCCACCTACCGCAAGATCGCCTGGCGGCTGATCCCCTTCCTGGTCTTTCTTTTCGTGCTGGCCTGGATCGACCGCGTCAACGTCGGCTTCGCCAAGCTGCAGATGCTGCAGGACCTGCAGTTCAGCGAGACCGTCTACGGCCTGGGCGCCGGCATCTTCTTCATCGGCTACTTTTTGTTCGAGGTGCCCAGCAACCTGCTGCTGGAAAAGATCGGCGCGCGCAAGACGCTGGCGCGCATCACCATCCTGTGGGGCGCGGCCTCCATGGCCATGGCCTATGTGACCACGCCCACCA
>JBLZYV010000003.1:4167-122266 GCA_050282565.1 Comamonas sp. | reverse complement strand
TGCGCGAACTTGCCGTAGGGCAGGGTGGCGAACAGCGCGATCACCGCGCCCAGGTGCAGGCACAGCAGCAGGGCCAGGGCCGGCGTGGCACGGCCCAGCCACAGCGCCATGCCGCTGGCCGCGACCAGGAACAGCAGGGCGATGAAGCCCAGGTCCATGGGCTTTTGCCGGGCGTCGCCATGCAGCGGATGGCGGCTGCGGTTCAGCGTCCACAGGCCGGCCGTGCCGATCATCAGGCTGATGCCGCCGACGGCGCCCAGCAGCTTGGGCAGGCTGGGCAGCTCGTAGGGCGCGGCCCAGCCGAAGGCGTAGTGGTAGACCGTGCCCAGCGCCGTGGCCGCGAAGCACAGCAGGAAGCCGTAGAAGGTCAGGTGGTGGAAGCGCCGGCGCTTGAGGGTGTAGGCGTCGTCCTCGTTGTGGCAGCCTTCGCCGTGGCCGCCGTCCAGGTATTTGAGGCGCAGCACGTCCTGCGTGGCCTCGGCGGCCGCGGGCGCGCTCACGTCCACGCCGCTGGTGGCGGGTTTCACGTCCTTCCAGAAGCGGCGCACGCCCATGGCCAGCGCGAACACCACGAACCCGAACACGGGCGCGAAGATGCCCACCAGCAGGTTGTGCGGGAACAGGTGGTAGAAGTTGTTGCCCAGCTCGCCGCTCCACAGGCGCGCCGCGCCGCCCTGCAGGGCCACGGCCAGCGCGAGGAACAGGAACAGCCCGGCCGCCAGGGCCAGCGACAGCGCCAGACCATTGCGCTGGTAGAGCCTGCCCAGTGCCGGGGGCCAGGCGTAGTCGGCATAGGTCTGGCCGCGCACCTCGGCCATGGCCTGGGGGATGTTGATGGCGAATTCATGCGGCGGCGCGTACTGGCAGGCGTGCAGGCAGGCGCCGCAGTTGTGGCACAGGTTGGCCAGGTAGTGCACGTCGGCCTTGCCGAACTCCAGCCGGCGCGTCATGGCCGGGAACACGGCGCAAAAGCCTTCGCAGTAGCGGCAGGCGTTGCAGATCTGCAGGGCGCGCGCGACTTCGGCTTCGGCCGCGGTTTCTGTGGAAGCGGGCAGGATGGGGATGACCTTGCCGGTGGCCAGGGCCTGGGCTTGCTGGCCCAGGGCTTGCAGGGAGGGAATGCTCATGGGTATCAGACCTCGTCGTTGACGGCGCCGCGCGCGGCGGGCTGGCCGGTGGCGGCCAGGGCCGCGTTGCGTCCGGCGATGCGGCCGAAGGCCGTGCCTATCGACATGCCCACGCCGGCCGTATAGCCCTTGCCCAGCACGTTGCCGGCCATCATCTCGCCGGCCACGAACAGGTTGGCGCTGGGCTGGCCGCCGAAGCGCACGGCGGCCGTGTCGTCGGTCTCCAGGCCCAGGTAGGTGAAGGTCACGCCGGGGCGCAGCGCGTAGCCATAGAAGGGCGCCGTGTCCAGGGGCCGGGCCCAGTGCGTCTTGGCGGGCGCCACGCCCTCGGTACGGCAGTCGTCCAGCGCCGTGTGGTCGAAATGGCCGGGCTGGCAGGCGCTGTTGTAGGCATCGAGCGTGCGCATGAAGCGGTCCACGTCCAGCCCCAGCTTCTGCGCCAGCTCGGGCAGCGAGTCGGCCCGCACGCCGGGGAACACCGGCGGCATGAAGCGGCCTATGGCCTGGGCGTCGATGACCGAGTACGCGGTCTGCCCCGGCTGCTGGGCCACCAGGCGGCCCCAGATGGCGTAGCGCTTGGGCCAGAAGTCCTCGCCCTCGTCGTAGAAGCGCTCGGCCTCGCGGTTGACCACCACGCCCAGCGACACGCAGTCGATGCGCGTGCAGATGCCGCCGTCGTACAGCGGCGCGCGCGCATCGATGGCCACCATGTGCGCCTGGGTCGGGTCGCCGATGCCGTCGGCGTGCTGCTCCTGCAGCATGTGCTTGAGCAGCACGCCCTGGTTGAAGGCCGTGCCGCGGATCAGGAAGTTGTCCGCAGGCCATTCGCCGCGCGCGTTGCGGCCCCAGGCCTCGCGCAGCCATTCGCGGTTGGACTCGAAGCCGCCCGCGGCCAGCACGCAGCTTCTGGCGGTGATGCGCTGCCCGCCCGCCCAGGCGGCCTGGAAGCGGCCGTCCTCGATCTCCAGGCGTTGCACGGGCGCGTCGTAGCGCACCTGCACGCCCAGGGCCTGGGCGCTGCGATAGTAGGCGTTGACCAGGGCCTTGCCGCCGCCCATGAAGAAGGCATTGGTGCGCGCCACGTGCAGCGCGCCCGACAGCGGCGGCTGGAAATGCACGCCGTGGCGGCGCATCCAGCCGCGGCAGGTGGACGAGGCGCGTATCACCAGGCGCGCCAGGTGTTCGTTGGTGATGCCGCCCGTGACCTTGAGCAGGTCCTGCCAGAACTCCTCCTCGGGGTAGGCCTCGACCAGCACGTCCTGGGGCGCGTCGTGCATGCAGCGCAGATTGCGGGTGTGGCCGGAATTGCCGCCGCGCCATTCGCGGGGCGCGGACTCCAGCAGCAGCACGCGGCTGCCGGCCTCGCGCGCCATCAGCGCGGCGCACAGCGCGGCATTGCCGCCACCGATGACCAGCACATCGGTGTCGTAGGTTTCTGTTGTCATGAGGGGCTGCCGGCGGCATCGGGGCCGCGGCGGTTCAACGTGGGGGATTGGCGTTGAACTGTAGGGAGCGCCGCGGCCGCTGTGCAGCGGCTGGCAGGCATGGGGGTATCACGATCCGTGATGAGGTGTGCGAGGGCTTGCTAAATTGATAGCTGCTGGCGCTTATGGATAAACGAATCCAATGCCAATGGATATGAAAGTCATTACCCAATGAGCGCCAAAAGCTATCAATAGAAGAGCATTCACTCCACCAGCCGCGCCCCCACCCAGGCGCCGGATTGCACCAGCCGCCGGGCGCAGTCCAGCAGCACCACGCGCGCGGCCAGCGCGGCGGGCGAGAGCTCGTCGTCCGACAGGCTGCACAGCGCGGCGCTGCGCCGCACCTGCGCGTCGGCGATCTCGGACCACTGGAAGCGCTCGGCCGCGTCCTTGTACAGCGCCACGGCCGCCCAGGGCTGCACCGTGGCGCCGAGGCCCGCGTCCACCGCCTCCATCAGCAGCGGCAGCGAGTCGATCTCCATCGCCATCGGCGGCTGCACGCCCGCGCTGCTGAACGAGGCCGTCAGCGAGCTGCGCAGCCCATGGCTGCCCGAGGGCAGGATCAGCGGCACCTCGTGCAGCTGCGCCAGGCGCACCGGCGTGGCGTGCGCCACGGCCGGCGCCACCGGCTGGCGGCGCGACTGGATCAGGAACAGCCGCTCCTCCAGCAGCGGTTGCACGCTCCAGCGGCGCGCCGGCTGCGTGTCGAAGAGGATGGCCAGGTCGAGCTGGCGCGCGTTGAGCAGGCCGGTCAGGTGGCCCGACAGCGCCGACACCATGTGCAGGCGCACGTCCGGGTAGCGCTCGCGCAGCGCCCGCATCAGCGGCAGGCCCAGCACCGAGGCAATGGTGGGCGACAGCCCGATGCTCACGGCGCCCGACAGCCGCGCCTGCTGCGCCGCATGCACCGCCTGGTCGGCGTGGCGCAGCGTGAGCTGGGCCTCGTGGAAGAAGGCCAGCCCGGCCTCGGTGGGCACCACGCCGCGCGGCGTGCGCTGCAGCAGCCGGGTGCTCAGCTCGCCCTCCAGGCGGCTGATCTGCTGGCTCAGCGCGGACTGCACCAGGTCCAGGTCGAGCGCCGCGCGGCTCATCGAGCCCAGCTCGACGATGCGCACGAAATAGCGCAGTTGTCGCAGTTCCATGCCGGGATTATGGCGGCCCGCCCACGGACGGCCGCGCTGTGGCAAAAGTGTCAACAACGAACTTTTGTGCCATAGAAAATCAACTTTTGTGTTGAAAGCTATTTAGCATATGTTATTAATAGTATTAAATTATCACAATTCTGCGCCGATCCACCCGCCGATCGGCGCACTTCTTTCCCCTTTTATCCCTTATCTGCCGTGAATGACTTTCTTGCCGCGGGCGAGCTTGCCCAAACCTCCTACCAACCCAGCCTGGTGGCCGTGTCGTATGCGATCTCGGTGCTCGGCGCCTTTGCGGCGCTGACGGCGGCCCAGCGCATCCGCGGACCGCGCGGCCTCAACCTGCTCAACCTGCTGCTGGCCGGCGTGGCGCTGGGCGGCATCGGCGTGTGGTCCATGCACTTCACGGGCATGCTGGCGCTCAACCTGGGCATGGGCTCGGGCTATGCGCTGGTCGAGACCCTGGTGTCGCTGGTCGCCGCGATCGGTGCCACCTCGGCGGCGCTGGGCTTCGTGGCGCTCAATCCCGCCAGCACCGCTCGCGTCGTCGGCGCCGGCGTGCTGCTGGGGCTGGGCGTGGTGTTCATGCACTACCTGGGCATGTACGGCATGCGCTTTCCGGGCTACATCGTCTGGACGTGGTCGACGGTGGCGCTGTCGGTGCTGCTGGCCATTGCGGCGTCCACGGCGGCACTGTGGCTGGCCTTCCGCTCGCGCTCGCTGCCCGTACGCGGCGTGGCCGCCGCCGTGATGGGCGCGGCCGTCTGCTCCATGCACTACACCGGCATGGCCGCGGCGGACTTCATCTGCACCACCGGCCCCGCCGACCGCTTCGCCATTCCCAAGGGGCCGCTGGTGATCAGCGCCATGGACCTGCCGGTGCTCACCGTGATGGTGGCAGCGGGCATGGCGGCGGTCATCGGTTTCGATCAGCTGCTGCTGAGCATGCAGCAGGGCCGCATGCGGGCCAAGGCATAAGCCCTAGCTAGCGTCCCACCAGCCGCGCCAGCCAGCCCTTGCTGCGCTGCTGCGCGGCCAGCTCGCGCAGCAGCTCGGCCTTGAGCGCCTCGCGCTCCGCCGCCTGCTGGCCGGCGGCCAGGCGGGTGTAGGCCTTGACGGCGTCGATGTAGCCATGGTCCTCGTTGCGGATGTGGTTGAACAGCCAGCGCGACAGCATGCCGTGCAGCTCCTGCGCCACGTCCTCGCCGGCATCGAAGCGGCTCTGCATCTCGGCCACCTTGCGGGTGAACAGCTCGTGCACCTTCTTGTGCGGGCCGGCAAAGAGGTAGCCGGCGCTTTCGATCAGCGCCTCCTCGAAGGCAAAGTGCGACAGCGTGTAGTCCACCGTCTCGGCGATGACCTCGGCCAGCCCTTGCCGGTCGGGCGACTGGCACAGCCCATGCAGCTGGTTGATGTAGTCGACGATGCGCCGGTGCTGGGTGTCGATTTCGGCGATGCCGGTGTCCAGTTCGGGCACCCAATGGAGAAGGGCCATGCTGCTTGCGGTTTGCTTGTGTAGTGCGCCGCAGTATCGGCACGGCCTCGCCGACGCGGGTTGACGCAGCGCAAGCTCAGCGCGATTCGCGCATGCTCAGCCAGGCGCTGGCCGCGCCGCACAGCGCGATCACCACCATGCCCATCACCGCCCACTGGTCCGGGATGTGGCCATAGACCAGCCAGCCCGCGAACAGCGCGCAGGGAATCTGGCTGTACAAAAAGGGCGTGATGGTCGCGGGCTGGGCCTTCTCGTAGGCCTTGAGCAGCAGCAGGTGGCCGACCGAGCTGCCCACGCCCATGGCCAGCGCGGCTAGCCACAGCGCGGCGGTGTCGGGCAGCTGCCAGGTCCAGGGCAGGGCGGCGCAGGTCAGGCCCAGGGCCAGCAGGCTGGTGTAGATCTGCGTGGTCAGCGGCCGCTCCTTGCCGGCCATGCGGCTGCTGAGCACCTGGTAGGCGGTGTTGGCCGCCAACTGCAGCAGCGGCCAGAGCAGGGCGCCGCCACTGAAGCCGGCGCCGCCCGGGCGGATGATGACCATGGTGCCGGCAAAGCCCAGCGCCACCAGCACCCAGCGCAGCGGGCTCACCTGCTGGCGCAGCCACAGCGCGGCCACCAGCGTCAGCGCCAGCGGCGTGAGCGCCAGGATGGCGGTGAACTCGGCCAGCGGCAGATAGCGCAGGCTCAGCATGGCCAGCACATTGCTCAGGCAGAAGAGCGCCGCGCGCAGGCACTGGAAGCCGGGGCGCTCGGTGCGGAAGATGTCCAGCCCGTGGCGGGCCACGCCGTAGCCCACGGTCAGCGCTGTCTGCAGCGCGTAGCGCAGCCACAGCGCCATCAGCAGCGGCAGCAGCGCGCCCGCGTACTTGGAGCCGGTATCGAGCAGCGAGAAGCAGGCGCAGGCCAGGACCGTGAACGCGATGCCCTTCAGCGCCTGGCCGGAGCGGGAGCGGGGCGCCGGAGCGCGCGGAGAAGGTTCTGGGGTGGGGGCCACGGCGGGCGGTAGTAGCGGAAAGGGCGTTGCGTGCCATCGATTCTAGGGCCAACCCGTAGGCGCGCCGGCGCGGCCTGTCTCGCCCGGCACTGCGCGGGTTGACCGTATTTTGCTAACAAAACGATAGCTGTTGGCGCTTGTCCTGATTGCGCAAGAAGCCGAAATGATGCCAAATATGTGCATGCACTTCTCTTTCCTACCCCTTGCTTCTCTGCGTTCCTGGCGCGCCTGGGCCGGCGCGCTGTGGCTCGCGGCGAGCGCTGCCGCCGCCGCGCCGCAGCCGGCCGAATGTCCGCGCTCGCTGCCCGGCGATGCCCGCTGCTACAGCGGCCAGGACGAGGCCGGCGCCTTCTACTGGATGGCCCTGCCGGCGGGCTGGCGGGCTGCCGACGGCGTGCTGGTGATGCACACCCACGGCGGCCCCGAGCTGGGCAAGCCCGGATCGGCGCGGACGCGGGCCGACCTGGACCGCTGGTCCATCATGGTGCGGGCCGGCTACGCCTGGGCGGGCTCCACCTACCGGCGCGGCGGCTACGGCGTGACCATGGCGGCGGAAGACACCGAGCGGCTGCGCCAGCTCTTCGTGCAGAAGTTCGGCCAGCCGCGCCGCACCGTGCTGCACGGGCAGAGCTATGGCGGCGGCGTGGCCTCGATCGCGGCCGAGCGCTATGCGCCCGCCGCCGAGCCCGGCGTGGCCCCGGCGCCCAGCCCCTACGATGGCCTGCTGCTGACCAACGGCGTGCTCGGCGGTGGCGTGGACGCCTACCGCTTCCGGCTCGACCTGCGCGCCGTCTACCAGTACGTGTGCGGCAACCACCCCAAGTCCGACGAGCCCCAGTACCCGCTGTGGATGGGCCTGCCCGCCGGCGCGCACCTGACGCGCGCCGAGCTGGCCGAGCGCGTCAAGGAATGCACGGGCGTGGGCCTGCCGGCGGCCCAGCGCTCGGCCGCACAGCAGCAGCGCCTGGGCAGCATCCTCGCCGCCGTGCGGATCGAGGAGCGCAGCCTGGTGGCTCACCTGGCCTGGGGCACCTTTCTGTTCCGCGACCTGGTGCAGCAGCGCCTGGGCGGGCGCAACCCCTGGGGCAACCAGGGCGTGGTCTACGGCGGCGTGGACGCGGCGCAGCAGGCGGCGCTCAATGCCGGCGTGGCGCGCTACGCGGCCGACCCGCAGGCGCAGGGCATGCTGTCGGCCGACAGCCGGCCCACCGGCCGCACGCGGCTGCCCACGCTCACGTTGCACGCCATCCACGACCCGACGGCCTTCGTCGAGCTGGAGCACAGCTACCGTGCCATCCGCCGCGCCGCCGGCACCGACGGCCACCTGGTGCAGACCTTCAGCGACGAGCGCGAGCATAGCTATCTGAGCGACGCCGAATACCCCGCCGCGATGGCCGCGCTGCTCGACTGGATCGACCATGGCACCCAGCCCACGCCGGCCGCCGTGGCCGAGCGCTGCGCGCAGACCCGCGCGCGCTTCGACCAGGACGGCAAGAACGGCTGCCACTTCCAGACCGGCTACGAGCCGCCGCCGCTGGCCACGCGGGTGCCGGAGGCCGTGCAATGAGCGAGCCCGCCTTCCGCCTGCTGACCATTGACCACCTCGTGCTGCGCGTGGTGAGCCTGGAGCGCATGCTGCACTTCTACTGCGAGGCGCTGGGCTGCAGCGTGGAGCGCAGGCAAGAGACCATCGGCCTGGTGCAGCTGCGTGCCGGCAATGCGCTGATCGACCTGGTGCCGGTCGACGGCAAGCTGGGCAGCGCTGGTGGCGCGCCGCCGGGTGCGGAGGGGCGCAACCTCGACCATTTCTGCCTGCGCGTCGCGCCGTTCGACGAAGCGGCCATCCACGCGCAACTCACCCGCCACGGCTATGCCGCCGGCCCGGTGGAGCAGCGCTACGGCGCCGAAGGCTCGGGGCCGTCCATCTACGTGACCGATCCCGAGGGCAATGTCGTCGAGCTCAAGGGGCCGCCGAGCAGCGGTGCCGCCTAGCGGCGCCTATTGCAGCTCGACCTTGGCCTGCCGCGCGATGCGCTTCCACAGCGCGATCTCGGCGCTCTGGAACTCGCGCATCTGCGCCGGTCCGCCGGCCATGGCCGAGGCGCCGAGGTGGCTGTAGAACTCCTGGGTCTCCGGCAGCTGCGCAATCTGCGTGAACAGCGCCGCCAGCCGGGCGGTGACCGCCGGCGGCGTCTTGGCCGAGACCATGGCACCGACCCAGGCGTAGGACTCGATGCCGGGCAGGCCAGCCTCGCGCGCCGTGGGCACCTGGGGCAGCGTGGCGATGCGCCGGTCCGAGGCCACGGCCAGGCCGCGCAGCCGGCCGGACTTGATCAGCTCCTGCACCGAGGTGGCCTCGGCGAATGCATAGTCCACCGTGCCGCCGGCCACGGCCGTGGCCACCTCGCCCGCGCCCTTGAAGGGCACGTGCGTGGTCTGCACCCGGCCCACGTCGTTGAGCAGCTCGCCCATCAGCTGGTAGCCGGCCGAGCCGGCGCCGAAATTCACCTTGCCGGGGTGGGCCATGGCGTCGGCCACCAGGTCCTTCAGGTCGCGGTAGGGCGAGTTGCCCGGCGCCACGACGACGGCGGGCGCGCGCATCATCATGGTCAGCGGCGCGAAGTCGGCGACCGGGTCGTAGGGCAGGGCCTTGAACAGCGCGGCATTCACGGCCAGCGTGGAATTGCTGCCGATGAACACCGTGTAGCCGTCGGCCGGCGCCGCCAGCGCCTGCTTGACGGCGATGAAGCCGTTGCCGCCGGGGCGGTTCTCGACCACCACCGGCTGGCCGGTCAGCTCCTGCAGCTTCTTGCCGTAGTAGCGCGCCGAGGTGTCGGTGCCGCTGCCGGGGCCGAAGGGCACGATGAACTTGATGGGTTTGCTGGGGAAGTCCTCGGCCCGCGCCAGCGGCGCGAGGGCGGCCGCGCTGCAGGCCAGGCCGGCGGCCAGCGCCAGGCGCAGCCAGGATCGGCGGTGGGGCATGTCGTCTCCTTGTCGGTGGTCTGCCCCGCAATGTAGGCTGGCCCTGTGGCGGCGTCCAATATGCAATCGGCCGCGGCTGAGTCGCGCCAGGTATCAGGCGGCCGTGGTGTCGCCTATGGCCGCGCGCGTGGCGGCGGCCTGCAGCTCCAGCCAGGCGCAGAAGGCCTGCACCTCGGGGCGCTGCTGGCTGCGCGGGCCCACCAGCAGCCAGTAGGCCAGCGGCGAGTCCATGCGGTGGCCGGGCAGCACCTCGACCAGGTCGCCGCTGGCCAGCGAGTCGGCCACCAGCGGCATGCGCGCCAGTGCCAGGCCCTGGCCGGTGAGGGCGGCCTGCGCGATCTGGTGCGCGTAGTTCAAGAACAGCCAGCGCTTGGGCTGCAGGCGCGCGCTGCCGTGCAGCTCGAGCCAGCGCTCCCAGGTCAGCCAGTCCAGGTGCTGCAGCCGGTGGGCGTCGCCGGCCTCGATCAGCGTGAAGCGCGCCACGTCGGCCGGCTGGGCGATGGCCGGCGAGCTCTTGAGCAGCCAGGGGCTGGCGACCACGGCGAGCTGCTCGCCGAACAGGCGCTGCGCGCCGCGCGTTGCCGCCTGCGGCAGGCTGTAGCGCAGCGCCACGTCCACGTCGGCGGTTTCCAGGTCGAGCACGTTGTCGGTGGCGTCGATGCGGATGTCGATCTCGGGGTTGTCGCGCTGGAAGGCCTCGAGCCGCGGGATCAGCCACATCGACGCGAAGCTGGCCCAGGTGGTGATGGCCACGCTCTTGCGGCCGGCGGTCTGGCGGATCAGGCGCACCGAGGAGTCGATGCGCTCTAGCGCCGGCGCCACCGTGCGCTGCAGCTGCGCGCCGGCGCTGGTCAGCTCCACCGCGCGGGTGTGGCGCAGGAACAGCGGCACGCCCACCTCGTCCTCCAGCGCCTGGATCTGCCGGCTCACGGCCGACTGCGTCAGCGCCAGCTCGTCGGCCGCGGCGCGGAAGTTCAGGTAGCGCGCCACCGCCAGGAAGGCCCGCAGGTGCCCGACGGCGATCGGGCGGGAGCGCAGCAGCGACGGGGGCAGGTGGGGCTCATGCATGGAGGATGCTGATTGTCGTTAGTTATCGGGATTTTCGATGGCGCTCCAACCTAGGGTTTTCCATTAATGCGCTGGCTGCATGAATCGGCGGGCTTCTTTTCATTGGACGCGGTGGCCAATACCTAAGATCATACGTACAGGGTTTCTACTAGGTAATCACCATGTCCACCGCCATCCACACCACCATCGCCGCTTCCGGCCGCCCGCAGGCCGCCACCTCCGACATGCGCACGCTGCGCGCCGGCCAGGCACTGGGCTTCGTGCCCGTGCGCGACATGGTGCTGCGCGTGTCGCAGGGTCGTGCCTGGGTGACGCTGGGGATGGGCGAGGGCGGCGCGATGCAGTCCGGCGACCAGATCCTGTTTCCCGGCCAGACCATGGTGCTCAAGGCCGGCCAGTCGGTGGTGATCGACAGCGGCAGCGCCGAGCCGCTGGTCTACCACTTCCCCCGGGACACCTGGGCGCAGGACAACCTGCAGCGCCAGTCCGGCCGCTGGTTCAGCCGCTTCCAGTGGGGCCGGGCCGACGGCAGCATGCTTTACAACGTGTGACCTTTTTCTTTGCGAGTGAAGGGCCTGCCGGAGTCCGGCAGGCCTTTTTTGCGTTTGCTGCAGCGCGAGATAATGCGCCATTGTCTGCCGATTGAACCTCTTCCTATGACTGCATTGCTCGATATCGTCATCATGGCCGCCGGCAAGGGCACGCGCATGAAAAGCCGCACCCCCAAGGTCCTGCAGAAGCTCGCGGGCCGGCCGCTGTTGGGACATGTGCTCGATACCGCCGCACGGCTGCAGGCGCGCTCCGCTGTGGTCGTCACCGGCCATGGTGCTCCTGAAGTAGAAGCGGCTGTCGCTGGACTGGCGGGCGCTGGAGCCGGATTTGACCTGAAGTTCGTGCGCCAGGAGCCGCAGCTGGGCACCGGCCACGCCGTGCAGCAGGCCATGCCGGTCCTGGCCGACGACGGCATGGTCGTGGTGCTGTCGGGCGACGTGCCGCTGACCCAGGCTGCGACCTTGCAGGCGCTGGTCGACGCTGCACAGGGCAGCCAACTGGCGCTGCTCACCGTCACCATGCCCGACCCGACCGGCTACGGCCGCATCGTGCGCAACGGCGATGCCGTGCAGCGCATCGTCGAGCAGAAGGATGCCAACGATGCCGAGCGCGCCATCACCGAGGTCTACAGCGGCATCATGGCCGTGCCGGCGCGCCACCTGCGCGGCTGGCTGGCGCGGCTGAAGGACGACAATGCCCAGCGCGAGTACTACCTGACCGACATCGTCGCCATGGCCGTGGCCGATGGCGTGCCGGTGGTGGGCCACCGCATCGACGACCTGCTGCAGGTGGCGGGCGTGAACAGCCCGCTGCAACTGGCCGAGCTGGAGCGCGCGCACCAGCTGCGCCAGGCCCGGGCGCTGATGGAGCAGGGCGTGCGCCTGGCCGACCCGGCGCGCTTCGACGTGCGCGACGATGCGCGCGGCGCCAAGGCCGATCTCTCGTGCGGGCAGGACGTGGAGATCGACGTGAACTGCATCTTCACCGGCCGCGTGGCGCTGGGTGCCGATGTGAAGATCGGCGCCAACTGCCACATCAGCAATGTGCAGATCGCCGACGGCGCGGTGATCCACCCCTTCACCCATATCGACGGCGAGCAGGCCGGCGTGCAGGTGGGCGAGGGCGCGCTGGTCGGCCCGTTCGCGCGGCTGCGGCCCGGCGCGCAGCTGGGGCGCGAGGTGCACATCGGCAACTTCGTCGAGGTCAAGAACTCGCAGCTCGCCGACGGCGCCAAGGCCAACCACCTGGCCTACCTGGGCGACGCCACGGTGGGCGAGCGCGTGAACTACGGCGCCGGCAGCATCACCGCCAACTACGACGGCGCCAACAAGCACCGCACGGTTATCGAGGCCGACGTGCACATCGGCAGCAACTGCGTGCTGGTGGCGCCCGTGACCATCGGCGCCGGCGGCACCGTGGGCGGCGGCTCCACCATCACCAAGAGCACGGCCCCGGGCGCGCTGAGCGTGGCGCGCGGCAAGCAGCTGAGCATTGCCGACTGGCAGCGGCCGGCGAAGAAGAAATAGCCCGCACTGCCCACGGGTGTGCAAAAAGCATAGCTGCTGGCGCTTGTAGTTATTGGTTTATGGATATGAATATCCATAAAAACCAATAATGGAAAGCGCTAGCAGCTATTGTTTTTGAAGATCGCTAAGAGCGGCTCGGCGCCGCATGCGGCCCGCGGTGCAGCGGAATCCGCGTGTGGAACTTGGCCCGCTTGGTGGCGAAGAAGGCCTTCACGTTGCGGATGTTGGCCTGCGAGGTGAACAGCTTCTGCGCCAGCGCCAAGTAGGCGGGCATGTCGTGCGCATACACCACCAACACGAAGTCCGGTCCCGGCGACACGCGCCAGCACTGCTGCACCTGCTCGTGCGCGGTGGCCAGGGCCTCGAAGGCGTCGAGCGCCTCGCTGTCCTGGCGGTCCAGCGTCACCTCCACGATCACGAACAGCCCGAAGCCCTGGATGGCCGCCAGTTGGGCCGGATCGAGGATGGCCACCTGCGACGCGATCAGCCCCGCGTCGCGCAGCCGCTTGATGCGCCTGAGGCACGTGGGTGGCGAGACGTGCACGCGCTCGGCCAGCTCCTGGTTGCTCATGGCGGCGTCCTTCTGCAGCCAGTCGAGCAGCTGCAGGTCGATGATGTCCAGTTCTATGGATTTCATGATTCTTATTATGATGAAATTTAATTCCGTAAGTTGATTTTTGTGTAATCAAAGTTCATATCTTTTAAGAAAACAAACAGAAATTCCGCCGCTGTTTTTCTACACTGGCGCATCGTTTTCAAGGAGCAGGCTATGTGTGGCATTGTTGGCGCGGTCTCCACGCGCGATATCGTTCCGGTTTTGGTGCAGGGTCTGCAGCGGCTGGAATACCGGGGCTATGACTCGTGCGGCGTGGCCGTGCACGAGGCCAGCCTAGGCGGCGGGCTGGGCGGCGGCCTGCGCCGCGCCCGCAGCACGGCCCGCGTGGCCGAGCTGCAGGAGCAGGTGCGCCAGGACCACCTGCGCGGCGCCACCGGCATCGCCCACACCCGCTGGGCCACGCACGGCGCGCCGGTGGTGGGCAACGCCCACCCGCACTTCAGCGCCGGCACCGGCGTGTCGGACACCCAGGCCACCGGCCGCGTGGCCCTGGTGCACAACGGCATCATCGAGAACCACGAGGCGCTGCGCGCGCAGCTGCAGGCCAAGGGCTACGAGTTTCTCAGCCAGACCGACACCGAGGTCATCGCCCACCTGATCGACAGCCTGTACAACGGCGACCTGTTCGAGGCCGTGCAGGCCGCGCTCGGCCAGCTGCACGGTGCCTATGCGATTGCCGTGGTGCACAAGGACGAGCCCCACCGCGTGGTGGGCGCGCGCGCCGGCTCGCCGCTGATCCTGGGCGTGGGCAAGAACGAGAACTTCCTCGCCAGCGACGCGATGGCGCTGGCCGGCGTGACCGACCAGATCGTCTACCTGGCCGAGGGCGACCTGGTCGACCTGCAGATCGGCCGCTACTGGATCGTCGACGCCGCCGGCAAGACGCTGACCGAGGCCGAGCGTCCCGTGCGCACCGTACAGGCGCACTCGGGCGCGGTGGAGCTGGGCCCGTACCGCCACTACATGCAGAAGGAAATCTTCGAGCAGCCCCGCGCCATCGCCGAGACGCTGGAGGGCGTGCAGGCCGTGGTGCCCGAGCTGTTCAACGGCGCCGACGGCACGGCCGCGTGGCGCGTGTTCGAGCAGATCGACAACGTGCTCATCCTGGCCTGCGGCACCAGCTACTACAGCGGCTGCACCGCCAAGTACTGGCTGGAAGGCATCGCCGGCATCCCCACCCAGGTGGAAGTGGCCAGCGAGTACCGCTACCGCAAGAGCGTGCCCAACCCGCGCACGCTGATCGTCACCATCAGCCAGTCCGGCGAGACGGCCGACACCCTGGCCGCGCTGCGCCACGCGCAGGGCCTGGGCATGGAGCACACGCTGACCATTTGCAACGTGGCCACCAGCGCCATGGTGCGCGAGTGCAAGCTGAGCTACATCACCCGCGCCGGCGTCGAGATCGGCGTGGCCTCGACCAAGGCCTTCACCACGCAGCTGGCGGCGCTGTTCCTGCTGACGCTGGCGCTGGGCCAGAGCAAGGGCCGGGTCAGCGAGGCGCAGGCGCACGACTACCTGGAGCAGATGCGCCACCTGCCCGCCGCGCTGCAGGCCGTGCTGGCGCTGGAGCCGCAGCTCATCAGCTGGGCCGAGGCCTTTGCGCAGAAGGAGAACGCGCTCTTCCTGGGCCGCGGCACGCACTACCCGATCGCGCTGGAAGGCGCGCTCAAGCTCAAGGAAATCAGCTACATCCACGCCGAGGCCTACCCCGCCGGCGAACTCAAGCACGGCCCGCTGGCGCTGGTGACCAGCAGCATGCCGGTGGTGACCGTGGCGCCCAACGACGAACTGCTCGAAAAGCTCAAGAGCAACATGCAGGAAGTGCGCGCGCGCGGCGGCGTGCTCTACGTGCTGGCCGACGAGGACACCCGCATCGAGAGCAGCGAAGGCATGCACGTCATCCGCCTGAACGGCAAGTACGGCGACCTCTCGCCCATCCTGCACGTGGTGCCGCTGCAGCTGCTGGCCTACCACACGGCCGTGGCGCGGGGGACGGATGTGGACAAACCCAGAAACCTCGCCAAGAGCGTGACGGTCGAGTGACCGTTGCGCTCTGGGCCAGCGCATAGCGCTGGCGCCGAAGGCGCGAGGTTTCGGGGTTTGCGGTGGAGGCTCATGTCGGCGCGCCGACGTGAAGCTGCGCAAGCAGCGGGTCGGAGCCACAAACCGCGCAATCTGGCCAAGAGTGTGACGGTCGAATAGACCGTTACGCTCT
Source organism: Comamonas sp. (assembly GCA_050282565.1). GTDB lineage: Bacteria > Pseudomonadota > Gammaproteobacteria > Burkholderiales > Burkholderiaceae_C > Comamonas. The sequence goes on along the minus strand of JBLZYV010000003.1, from coordinate 107,068 downwards.
TGGGGCGGCAGGGCCGCCGCGCGGAGCGCCTAGAAACCTCGCCCAGAGCGTGACGGTCGAATGAGCGTCATGCTCCTGGGGCGGCATGGCCGCCGCTTTCTCCATAAGAAAAGCGCTCCACGGTGAGCGCTTTTTTCATGCAAGCAATGATGGTCTCGTATCGACCGGTTGAATCCACCTGTGGTGCCGGAGCGTGCCAGCCGAGGCCCTCAAAATCACCGCGGCACACCTCTTCAGTCTTGGCTACTGTTCTCCGGCGGCACCGGAGGCGCCACATTGGGCGGAGATTCCTCAGGCGCTGCAGCCTTCCGCTGCGCCTTCTCGGCCTTCTTTTTCTTCTTCTCTTGCTCGCGTTGGCGCTTTTCGAATTGGTAGTTTGGTTTTTGCACTGGACGATTCCTTTCGGGGTTGGCCGCTCACGATACCCTATGCACAGCTGTCCCAAACTGGTCCGGGCACATTTCGCGCCTACCCCTGCAGCTTCAACCCGATGATCCCCGCAAAGATCAGCACTATGCACAGCAGCCGCAGCGGCGCCGCGCTTTCCTGGAAGACGACGATGCCGACGACCGTGACGCCGATGGCACCGATGCCGGTCCAGATCGCGTAGGCCGTGCCTATGGGCAGGCTGCGCAGGGCGGCCGTGAGCAGCGCGATGCTGGTAACGGCGGCGCCCAGCCCCAGCAGCGCGGGAACCGGCCGGGTCCAGCCGGCGGCGGCCTTGAGGGCGAAGGCCATGCCGATTTCGACCAGGCCGGCGGCGAGCAAGAGGATCCAGTCCATGGGAGTCTCCTTGGGGTGCGAAGGTGTGTTCAGAGCAGCTTGATGATGGCCACGCCGGCGAGCAGCAGCGCCACGCCCAGCAGCCGCAGCGGCGAAACCTCGCGCCGGGGCAGGCGGAACCAGCCATGCCGGTCGACGAACACGGATGCCACCTGCTGGCCGGCCACCGTCAGCCCCACGGCTGCCGAGGCGCCGATGACCGGGATCGCGGTGAACACGGTGGTGACGTAGATCGCCCCGGCAAAGCCGCCCAGCCAGCCCCACCACGGCATGGCGGGCAGAGATCGCAGCGTGGGCGCGGGTGTGCGCAGGAAGAGGGCCGAGAACAGCAGCACGCCCGCCATGGCCAGCGTGGCGACGAGGAAGCTCACGGCGCCGACGGCGAAGGGCGCGCCGAGGTCATTGCGCAGCAGGCCGTTGACCACGCCCTGCACCGGCAGCACCGCGCCGCCCAGCAGGGCCAGCACAATCCAGCCGGCCTTGCCCGGGATGGGCTGCGATGCCTGGCCGGATTGCCCCTTCACCATGAGCGCGGCGCCCGCCAGGATCGCCAGCATGCCGATGGCGAGCGGCGCATCGATGGCGCGCGGCGCACCGCCGGCCAGGCCGGCCACATCGAGCGCGAACGAGGCCAGCATCTGGCCGGCGATGAAGAGGCCGACCGACACCACCGCGCCAAGGCGCGGGAACAGCAGGATCGTCGAGACGACATAGAACGCGCTGGCCACGCCGCCGATGGCGTGCCACCACGGCACCTCGGGCAGGGCGGCGAGCGTGGTCAGCGTGCCGGTGAAAAGGACGAGCACCAGCAGCGCCAGCGTGCCGACCGAGAGTTGCAGCGTGGTTGCGGCGAAAGGGCTGCCGGTGGCCTTGGAGAGTTGCGCATTGGCGCCTGCCTGCACGGCGAGCAGGCCGCCCGCGATGAGCGAGGCGGGGATCAGCAGGGATTCCATGGTGGTGACTCCTTGGGGAAATGGGAGGGTGTGGGTTTCGGGCTCAGGCGGCCTGCGCCTGCAGCAGTGCCAGGCCGCGCTGCACGGCGGGCCGCTCGCCGATCTTGTGCAGCCAGGCCTGCACATGCGGCCAGTCCGCGATGTCCAGCCCCAGTTCTTCCCCGGTCCGCAGCCAGGGGAACATGGCGATGTCGGCGATCGAGTAGGCGTCGCCGGCGATGTAGGGCGAGGTGGCCAGGCGCTGCTCGACGACGCCATAGAGGCGCCTGGCCTCGCGCCTGTAGCGCTCCAGCGCCTGCTCGTTGCGGGTGCTCGTGCCATGACGGAACCACCAGAGCTGGCCGAGCATGGGCCCGATGCTGGAGGTCTGCAGAAAGAGCCACTGCAGGGTCTCGCTGCGCCGGGCCGGATCGCGCGACAGCAGGCGGCCGGCTTGGTCGGCCAGGTGGATCAGGATGGCGCAGGACTCGAACACCACCTGGTCGCCACTGCCGTCATCGCGTCGATCGACGATGACGGGGATCTTGTGGTTGGGGCTCAGCGCAACGAAATCGGGGTGGTGCTGCTCGCCCCGGCCGAGATCGACGGGTACGACTTCGTGCGGCATGCCCAGCTCTTGCAAGGCGATGGCGACCTTGTGCCCGTTCGGGGTGTTGGCGGTGTGGAAAACGATCATGGAAGGCTCCTGGTGGGGTCGTCGGAATGGCGATGGAGCCGAATGTAGGCTATGCTTCCTTGCAGGAAAATTCCCAATAATCGCATTTGAGGTATGCAGAAATGCAGAACACGGACTGGGACGATCTGCGCGTGTTTCTGGCCGTGGCGCGCGAGGGCGCGCTGTCGGCCGCGGCGCGCGCGCTGGGGGTGAACCACTCGACGGTGCTGCGCCGGCTGGGCGCACTGGAGGCGCGCATGGACGTGCGCCTGTTCGACCGCCTGCCCACCGGCTACGCGATGACGCTGGCCGGCGAGTCGCTGCGCGACCGGCTGCGGGGCGTGGAGGAGCAGATCGACGCCGCGCAGCGCCAGCTCTCGGGGCTGGACCTGCGCCTGTCCGGCACTGTCCGCATCACGACGACGGACACCTTGCTCATCGGCCTGCTCGGACCCCTGCTGGCGGAGTTCCGCGCGCTGCATTCGGGCATCCAGCTGCAGCTGGTGGTCAACAACAGCTTTCTCAGCCTGAACAAGCGCGAGGCCGACGTGGCCATCCGCCCGAGCAATGCGCCGCCGGACTACCTGATCGGCCGCCGGGCGGGGCGGATACAGACGGCCATCTATGCATCAAAGGCCTACCTGAAGGCCCATGCCCGGAGCAAGGCGCTGGCCGAGCATGACTGGGTGGCGCCGGACGAAGGCCTGTCGCACCTGGCCCAGGCCCAGTGGCTGCGGGCCCATATTCCCGCCGACCGCATCGCGGCCCAGGTGGACAGCCTGAGCGGCATGGCGCAGCTCGTGCGGACGGGCGTGGGCATGGGCCTGCTGCTGTGCATGCTGGCGGAAGGGTACAAGGAGCTGGTGCAGGTCGAGCCGCCGCCCGAGGCGCTGGACACCGAGGTCTGGGTGCTGACCCACCCCGACCTGAAGGACGTGGCCCGCATCAAGGCCTTCACCGATTTCATCCATGCCCGGCTGGCGGCGCACGAGATGGTGCTGGACATGCCGCGCCGGGCGGTGCGGGGATTGCAAAAAGCATAGCGGCCAGCGCTTGATGCACAAGCGCTGGCCGCCAATTTGATGCTGAAAGCCTTATTTGCCCTTGCTGGCCTTGCTGACGTACAGCGCCAGCGCGTCGATGTCGGCGGCGCTCAGGCTGGCCTTGAAGGAGGGCATGCTGCCGATGCCGTCGCGCAGCGCGCGGGCCACGCGGGTGGCATCGGGCTGCAGCTCGTCGAGCACGGGGCCGATGGTGCCTTCGGTGCCGGCGTCCTTGAGGGTGTGGCAGACCGCGCAGGCCGGGGTGGCCGTGGTGAACAGCTGCTTGCCGCGCGCTATCTGCGCGGCCTCGTCGGCGTGCGCGGCGGTGGTGGTCAGGGCTGCGACGGTCGAGAAGGCCAGCGCGCCGAGGGTGTGGATATGCTTCATGTCTATCGTGGATGAATGGGAATCAGGTCAGGCGATGGTGACGGTCACGGCGTGGTCGGCCCAGCTGGTGTTGTTGTAGCCGCTCTGGTTCTCGCCGCGGGTTTCGGGCTGCACGTTGCCCTGGGCGTCGGTGGCGCGGCTGGCCAGCACGTGGGTGCCCTTGGGCAGCGTGGCCTGCAGCGCGAACTGGCGCCAGGCGTACTTGCCCATGTCCGGGCCCACCAGGCGCGCCGGGCGCCAGGTCTTGCCGCCGTCGATGGAGACTTCCACGCCCTTGATGGCGTTCATGCCGCCGAAGGCCACGCCGTGGATCTGCACGGTGCCGGCGGCGGCGCCGTCTTCGGGCAGCGGGCTGTTGATCCAGGACTTGACGCTCATCTCCTGCACCGAGGGCTGGCTCGGGTCGCCCTTGCCGCCGGGCGGCGTGATGCGGTAGCCGTGCGACATGATGTGCGCGTCGCTCTCCTTGGCGGTGAAGGCCAGCTGCTTGATGTACTTGATGTTGTTCACGCCGGTGTAGCCGGGCACGATCAGGCGCAGCGGGCCGCCGTGGGCCAGCGGGATGGGTTCGCCGTTCATCTCCCAGGCCAGCAGCGCGTCCTGCATGGCCGAGACGGGCACCGAGCGCTCCACGATCACGCTCTTGGGGTCGATGCCGGCCGGCAACACCTCGCCGCCGGTGCCGGTCATGTAGGGCAGGCCGTCGACCAGGCCGCCCAGGGCCTGCACCACGTCGCGCACGGGCACGCCGCTCCAGGTCACGCAGCCGGCGGCGCCCACCGTCCAGGCGGTGCCGCTGGGCTTGCTGGGGAAGAAGCCGCGGCCGTTGCCCGAGCACTGCAGCACCATGGTCACGGTCTCCAGGCCCAGGGCCTTCAGCTCGCGCAGGCTCAGGGCCTTGGGCTGCTTGACGCCCGCGACCTCGATCTGCCAGGCATCGCGGTCGGCCACGATGGTGGCGGCCGGCGTGGGCAGGTTGTTGCGCACGTAGAGCTGGTTGGTGGGCGTGACCACGCTGGTGCCGAAGGCGCTGCGCTTGGTCTCGATGGTGGTGCTGCTGTGCACGATGACGGCATCGGCGTTCTTCCAGCTCGCATAGCCGGGCAGGGGCTTGGCGGCAGGCGCTGCCGGCGCGGCGGGGGCCTGCGCCAGGGCCGGGCCGTGCAGGCCGGCCAGGCCGGCGGCGGCGAGCGCGCTGGCGCTGCCCGCCAGCAGGCGGCGGCGGGGCAGGGAGGTGGGGGCGGTGCGTTGCATGGTCTCTCCTTGTTGTGGATGGGGATCGGAAACGGGTGTCAAGACGCGGGTGCGGCCGGGGCATCAGCCTGGCCCAGCGCGCGCGACGCGACGGACAGGGCTTGCTTCTTCTGCGCGATCAGCACCAGCGGGCGGCCTTCGCGCGAGCGCACGACCTTCCAGTAGGTATTGGCCCACCAGCCCTCGCCGTCGGGGATCTGCTGCAGCCGCTCGAAGGACAGCACGGTGACGATGCCGCCCTTCTCGAAGAAGGTGGTCAGGTGGTAGGCGCGCAGGCCGTCGATGTCGCAGGGGCGCATCAGCTGGGTGTAGCCGGGCAGCGCCTGCTCGGCCGGCAGGTCGAGGCGGTGCGCGATCTCGGCGGCGGGCATGAAGCTGCCGCGCAGCGTGCGCTCGTAGTATTCGTGCTCGATGGCCGAGCGCACCAGCTCGGGCGGGCGCATGGCGAAGACGGCGCCTGCCACCGAGCTGCCCACCAGCAGGCCGGCCAGCGCGCGCTGCAGGTTGCGCCGCGCATACCAGGGCGTATGGCGCAGCAGGTGCGCCGGCGGCTGGCCCGGCTCGAACGCCAGGGCTAGCTCGGCGCGGGCGCGCAGGTCGAATTCCGTCTCGTCGGGGCGGTCGTTGCAATTCATGGGGTACGCTTTCGCAGCGGGATGACACTGGCGGCGGCGCCTGCCGCCGGCGCCGTGGGGCGGCCGGGCTCCAGCGCGGCCTTCAGGGCGTCGCGGGCGCGCGCCAGGCGCGACAGCACTGTGCCGGGCGCGATGTCCAGCGCCTCGGCCATCTGGGCCGTGGGCATGTCGTCAAAGTAGTACAGCACCAGCACCTCGCGGTGGATGGGGGCGATGCGGCTCAGGGCCTTGACCACGTCGAGCTGCACATCCAGCGCCTGGTGGCGGTCGTCGGTGGGCTCCTGTGCTTCGCCGTCGGTGGCGGCGGCCGGTTCCATATTGCGGAAGGCATGGCGCCGCATGATCTGGAACAGCCATGCCCGCGCCATGCCCGGGTCGCGCAGCTGGTTGCGGAAACGCCAAGCGCTGGTGAAGCAGTCCTGCACCACATCTTCGGCAATCGCCCGGGAGCCGGTCAGGGCCCAGGCGCTGCGCAGCAGAAAGCGGTAGTGCTCATGCACCCACTGGTTGTAGCGCGACTCGGCGGAAGAGATCATGTTGTTCATGAGCGCGCGGGCCGCGCTTTCATTCCATCATCGGGCAAAAAATTTTTTCCCAGGCAGTTTGCCGCTGGGGCAGGGGCGTCAGCCCAGGCGCACGGCGGCCCATCGGACGGCCTCGACGACGCGGTCGATCTCGTCTGGCGCCATGCCCGGATAGATGGGCAGCGCCAGCGCCTGCTGCGCGTGCCGCTCCGCATGCGGCAGGCGGGCGGCCCCGAACCGGTCGAGGCAGGCGGGCTGCAGGTGGATGGGGCGCTCGTAGTAGATGCGCGTATCCACGCCCTGTTGGAGCAGCAGCGGCTGCAGCAGGTCGCGCTGGGGGCAACTGAGCACGAAGTAGTTCCAGGCGTGTCCGGGGCGGTTGTGGGGCAGGGTGATGGCGGGCAGGCCGGCCAGGTGCTGCAGATAGCGCCGGGCAATGGCCTGGCGCTGCGCCAGCCAGCCGTCCAGATGGGCCAGGCCCTGCAGCAGCACGGTGGCCTGCAGTTCGTCCATGCGACTGTTCAGACCAGCCTCCGCATGCAGCGGGGCGCGCAGCCCGTGGTTGCGCAGGGACCGGGCCCGCTCGATGAAATGCGGATGCGGGCTGGCCAGCGCGCCGGCATCCCCGGCCGCCCCCAGCGTCTTGGTGGGGTAGAAGCTCAGGGTGCCGATATCGCCCATGCTGCCGGCCGGCAACCACTCGGCGCCAGAGAGGGCCGTGGCGCCCAGGGCCTGGGCGGTGTCTTCGATCAAGGGAATGCCTTCGGCGCGGCAGTACCGGGCGATGGCCGGTATTGCGCTGGCGTCGCCGAACAGGGGCACCGCCAGCACGGCGCGTGTGCGGGGCGTGGCGCAGGCGGCGATCTCCGCTTCGGTGCAGAGGAAATCGTCCGCCTGCGAGTCCGCCGGCACCGGCCTGGCCCCGGCCCGGACCACGGCCTCGTAGCAGGCAAAGAAGGTGAAGCTGGGCAGGATGACTTCGTCGCCCGGCTGCAGGTCCAGCATCTGCAGCGCGAGCACCAGCGCGTCCGTGCCCGAGTTGAGGCCGACCACGGGCCGGTGGCCCAGCCGGTGCGAAAGCGCCTGTTCGAACGCGCGCACCTGCGGCCCCAGGATGTACTGGCCGGACTGCAGCACCCGTACCAGCTCCGGGCCCAGACCGGCGGCGGCCGCCGGGTCCTGCCAGGGGCTGCGAAAGAACGGCACCTTCATAGCCGGGCCGCAATGGCGATGGCGCGGCGCGCGGCCATGGCGCCCTCCCAGGCGCTGGCAATGGGCGAGGGCTGGCCATCGAGCTGCTGGCGGAAGGCGGTGTACTGGCGCGTGAGCGGGTCGTCCTGCCCCGGCTCCAGGTGGTGGCACAGCGACAGCGTGTGCTGCGCATCGCCGTGGCGCCACAGCAGACTGGCGGCCGAGAGGGGCGCCCCGTGGCGGGCGCACAGCTTCAGCGGAGTGGCGCCGATGACGAGCTCGGCGGTCACGCCGTGGCAGTGCTGCTGCACGTCGACGATCTCGAAGGCCGCCGGCGCCGGGGCGGCCAGCAGGTGCGAGGCCAGGTCGAGGTCGTGCACCATCAGGTCTAGCACCACGCAGTCCGCCCGGGCGGGCAGGCGCGAGCGGCGCTCGAACTCGATGCGGTCCGGCGCGCCTTCGCGCCAGGGCGTCGAGGCCAGAGCATGGTTGAAGCGTTCGATGTGCCCCGTGTACAGGCGGCGGCCGGTGGCCTGCGCGGCCTCCAGCATGGCGTCTATGGCGCGCTCCGAGGTGGCGAATGGCTTTTCGACCAGCACGTCGATGCCCAGGCGCATCAAGGCGATGGCAATCTCGGCGTGGGTCTCGGAAGGCGTGATGACGCTGGCCGCTTCGATGCCGGCGGGCAGTTCCTGCAGGTTGGCCACCGCGTCGAAGCCATCGGCCTGGGCTGCCAGCCGGGCCTGCGGATCGGGCTCCACGATGCAGCAGACCTCGAACGCCGGGTGCAGGCGCGCGCGCCTGGCATGCACCCGGCCGAAGCGGCCGTACCCAACGATGGCGAGGCGGGTCTTGCTCACGTGCCCGTGCCGTCAATGCGGCCCTGTGAAAGAGGCCACCAGCTGCCTCAGGTGTTCCGCGCGGATCACATGCTGGTAGACGCCGGCGGCGTACCGTTCCTCGCCGACCTGCTCGAAATAAGGCACGGTGGCGGGCGCCCGCTGGTCTTCGTAGGGGGTGCGGGTGGCGCCGTACAGGCATTCCATGCCGAACGACTCGGCGCCGTAGGTGTCCAGCATGGTCTGCAGTTCCTGCTCCAGCAGCGGACTGCAGCGATGGGCATAGCTGTGCATCAGCGCCAGCTTCTGCCCGAGTTCGGACGCCGACAGCTCCACCGTGACCTTGGCCTGCGCGGTGCGGGCCGGATCGCACGGGTGGCCGATCAGCGGGATTTCCAGGTTTTGCACCGCGCGTCCATCTTGCTCCAGGCGCTGCGCGAGGCAGTTGGCCAGCACCCGGCACAGGTCGTGGGTAGGGTTGTAGCCTTCGGCTTCGTCCGCCACCAGCATGTCGAAGGGCTCCTGCCGGGCCGCCTGGACCAAGGCCTCCAGCCAAGCGGGAAAGGGCGACGGGCCTGCGCCCAGCAGGGCCTGGTACACCTGCGAGTCGGCCACCGGCTGGAGCCAGTCGGTGCGCACCCGGACCCCGATGGGCTCGAGCAGCGCGCGCGTGTCGTCCAGGCGGGGCTGGTGGATGGAGCCGTCGCCGTGGGTCAGCACCACGACATGGGGCTTCACGCGCCGCACCCATTCGTAGATGCGCAGCTCGTGTCCGGGGTGGGCGATGAGGAGAAGCGGCTTCATGGAAGTGTCCTGCAGGCTTCAGGCGCCCAGGCGGGCGGCGATCCAGCGCAACGGCGCGGTCACGCGCCAGGAGCGGCTGGCGTGCAGGTCCCGGACCTGCTGCTCCAGCGCGGCAATCCGGGCCTGGGTGGCGGCGAGTTCGTTCGAGGGCTGTGCCAGGGACGCATCCGGGATGGGACTGGCGGGTGGCTCGCGGAGCCGCGCCTCCAGGGCCGCGATGCGCTCATGCAGCACGCTGATCTGCATGGCGGTCTGCGTCACGCCCATGGGCATCAGTTCGTCCGCCATGTGGCGGGCGAACTCGCGGATTTCCTGCTGCGGGCCGACCGGCCCGCGCGCCGGCTCCGCGCGCAGCACCCGCAGCGCAATGCCCTCGATGCCCTGCGTGGTGGCGGCCAGCGAGACATGGGTGCGCACATAGGTGCTGACGGCTGCGGCGTCCTCGGCGCGGTAGCTGGCGATAGCCTGGGCGACGGCCGCTTCGTCGAGCGGCGTCTGCAGCAGCCGCCGGCCGAAGTTCCAGCGGTGCCACTCGCGCACATTGCCGGCCGTGACCATGCCCGCGATGCCCATGCCTTCGTTGAAAAGCACGACCGCGCAGCCGACCGCCATGGCTTCCATCGCGCAGCGCGCCTTGGCGAACACCAAGTCGTACTGGCCCAGCAGCAGCTCGGGGGATTTGGCCTGGCTGCCCACGCCGGCGCCGATGACATCCAGCGCCAGGCCCGCCGCCAGGCAGGCGCGGCGGATCGTGGCCGTGTCCTGGTGTTCGGTGGAATAGTTGCTGAAGATGGCGGCGCGCTGCGGCCTGGCCGGCAGCGGCGCGCGTGGGGCAAAGCGGTCCAGGTCCACGCCATTCGAGACGATCTCGATGGCGGAGCGGGGGATGCCATGCTCCAGGGTCAGCCGCTCGGCGCAGTTTTCGTCGACGGCAATGTGCTGCCGCACCCGGGTGAAAAGCGGCGGCCGCCCGTGGGGATTGGTCCGGTCATGGCAGATGGAGACAACCGGCACGCCCGGGAAGTGCGCCAGGCAGGCCACCGTGTCATCCCGCGTGTTGCCGAGGATCAGGTCCGGCGCCTCGGCGATGTTGGGCAGTTCGGTCACGCAGGCGATGCAGCGTGCGCGCAACTCATCCACCATGTCGCCCATGATGGGCGCATAGACCACCACGGTGTGACCGCGCCGGTGCAGGGCGAGCGCGAGGTCGCGCACGAATAGCTCCGCGCCGCTGCGGTATTGCACGCTGCAGATGGCAATCAGGATTCTCATGGTGCGGCGGTGGAAAGAGGTGGATGCGGTGCGGTGGGCCGGTGAAACGCACGATGGCATCCCTCGTTCGCTCGGCGCCCAGTATAGGTGCAATGTAAAAAATTGTGATTGGGAAAATCTCTGGCCGTGGACGAAGGCGTGCAAGGCATGCATCCACCGGGCTGCCGATGCGTGTCGCCGGCTGCGCAGGGGGTATCCGGCAAAAGGCGTAGCATCGCGCCCTACCATGCGCTACGAACTGTCGGACCTCCGCCTCTTCCTGGAAATTGCCCAGGCCGGCAGCCTCACGGCCGGCGCGTCGGCCGTGTTCATCACGCCGTCGGCGGCGAGCTACCGGCTCAAGAACCTGGAGCAGGCGCTGGGCACGCTGCTGTTCGACCGCAACCCGCGCGGCATGGAGCTGACGCCGGCCGGCGAAGCCGTGCTGGCCCATGTGCGCGAGCTGTTCGAGGGCATTGCGCGCATGCAGGGCGATGTCAGCCGCTTCATCTCGGGCGTCAAGGGCCATGTGCGGCTGGTGGCCAACAGCAGCTCGCTCAATGGTTTCGTCACGCCCACGCTGGGGCGCTTCCTGGTGGCCTATCCGGGCATCGATGCCGACATCGAGGAGCGGCAGAGCGAGGACATCCCCGCCGCGGTGCTGGCGCGCGAGGCCGACGTGGGCATCTTCGCCGGCCCGTCGGACGTGCAGGGCCTGGCGGTGCAGCCCTACGCGGTGGACCGGCTGGTCATTGTTGCACCGCAGGGCCATGTGCTGGCTTCGCAGGCGTCGATACGCCTGGGGGCGGCGCTGGACTTCGACTTCGTCTGCATGGCGCGCAGCAGCAGCAACTACCTCTTCCTGCGCGACACGGCGCAGAAATATGGCCGCAGCGTGCGTGCGCGCCTGCATGCGCACAACTTCGAGGCCGTGCTGTCGCTGGTGGCCTCGGGCGTGGGCATTGCGCTGGTGCCGGCCAGCGTGCTGGGCCACCACGCCCAGTCCGTCCAACTGGCGGTCATCCACCTGGATGAGCCCTGGGCGCTGCGCGAGCTCAGCCTGGTGGTGCGGCAGGATGCGCGTTTTCCCGGCTTCATCACCGAGTTCGTGAACTTCCTGCTCGAAGACCCGCAGGTGGCGGTGACGCGCAACCTGGGCTGAAACGATCCGCCGGGCCCGGCCTGACGCGGCCCGGCCTCTCCTTTCCAAATCCTCAAACGCAGCGTTCGAATCTTTCGGATGGTGCGGCTGCGCATGGCTTCCTACACTGCCTGCGGACCGCATCGCCAGCCTGGATGCGGCCGGAATCGACGACAACACAAGGAGACAGGACATGGCCGTGGTGCTGCAGGGCAGGATTCGTTTCATCGTTGGTACGGCGGCGCTGGGGCTGCTCGCCGCCGCGCCGCCGCTGGCGGCGCACGCGCAGGCGCCGGCCTGGCCGGCCAAACCGGTGACCGTGGTGGTGGCCTTCCCGCCGGGCGGCATGACGGACATCGTCAGCCGTGCGCTGGCCAAGGAGCTCTCCGAGCGGCTCAAGCAGCCGTTCATCATCGAGAACCGGCCCGGCGTGGCCGGCCAGGTGGGCACGGAATACGTCGCCAAGCAGCACGCCGACGGCTACACGCTGCTGGTGGGCGCCACCGGCTACGTGATCGCGCCGGCGATGAAGAAGGTGGGCTACGACCCGCTCAAGAGCCTGGTGCCGGTGGCCGTGCTGGCCAAGGCGCCCAACCTCATCGTGGTGAACCCCAGCGTACCGGCGAAGACCATCCCCGAGTTCCTGGGCTGGGCCAAGGCCCAGCCCAGCGTGCCCTTCGGCACGGCGGGCGCGGCCGGCTCCACGCACCTGGGCGGCGAGTGGTTGCGCAAGCTCACGGGCTACCACTTCACCCACGTGCCCTACAAGGGCGCGGCGCCGGCCACGAATGACGCGGTGGCGGGCCAGATCCCCATGGCCGTGCAGGACTCGATGAGCGTGTCCGCTTTCATCTCGTCGGGCCGCTTGCGGCCCATCGCCAACATGGCGGCCGAGCGCAGCAAGCTGTTCCCCGAGCTGCCCACGCTGCAGGAGTCGGGCTTCAAGGGCTTCGATGTCTACACCTGGCTGGGCCTGTATGCGCCCGCCGGCACGCCGGCGCCGGTGCTGGCGCAGCTCAACCGCGAGATCAACCAGGTCATGAACGCGCCCGAGATGGTGGAGCGCCTGCGTCTGCAGTACAGCGAGCCGCTGGGCGTGATGGACCTGGCGCAGACGCGCAGCTTCGTCGCGGCCGAGGTGGACAAATGGAAGCGCGTGGTCGCCGAGACCGGCGTGAGCGCGGAGGAGTGAAGCACGATGACGGTAATTGACGGCGGTGCGCCGCAATCGGTGGCGGCTGAGGCCTGCGACCAGCGCTACTTTGGCGCGCTGGCCGAGGGACGCTTTGAAATCCCGCGCTGCAACGGCTGCGGCAAATTCCACTTCTACCCGCGCGTGCTGTGCCCGCACTGCGGCTCGCAGGATCTGGCCTGGCAGGTGCCTTCGGGCCGGGGCGTGGTGTATTCCGTGACCATCGTGCGCAAGGGCAAGGGTGACGATAGTGACTACACCGTGGTGCTGGTCGACCTGGACGAGGGCCCGCGGCTGATGAGCCGCGTGGTCGGCCTGCCGGTGGAGCAGGTGCGCATCGGCATGGCCGTGCAGGCGCGCATAGACACCGTCGACGATGCGCCTTTGCTCGTCTTCACCGCAGCAGCAGGAGCAGCAGCATGAGCACACGGGGTTCCATCGCCATCCTGGGAACGGGCCTGGCCGGCATGGGCCATGCCGGCGGCGCCAGCGAGCAGGAGATCATCGCCCAGGCGGCCAGCCTGGCCATCGCGCGCAGCGGCCTCGCCAAGCGCGACATCGACGGCATCATCACCTCCAGCCTGACCTCGCCCTGGTGGGTGATGCGCATGGCCGAGTACCTGGGCATACGCCCCAGGTTCTCGGACAGCACCATGTTCGGCGGCTCGGCCTTCATCGCCGACCTGAAGATCGCGCAGATGGCCATCGACGCCGGCGAGTGCGAGAACGTGCTGATCTGCTACGGCGCCACGCCGCGCAGCGCGCCCAGCAGCTCCAAGATCAACCAGATGCGCGCCGAGCTCGACCCGCAGCCCTACGAGCACCCGTACAAGGCCTTCAACCCGGTCTCCAGCTACGCGCTGGCCGCCGCGCGCCACATGTACCAGTACGGCACCACGCGCCGGCAGCTGGCCGAGGTGGCGGTGGCGGCGCGCCAGTGGGCGCAGCTCAACCCCGATGCGTTCGCCAAGAAGCCGCTGACGGTGGACGACGTGGCGGGCGCCAAGATGATCTCCGACCCCTTCACCGCGCTGGACTGCTGCTTGGTGACGGACGGTGCCGGCGCCATCGTCGTCACCTCGGCCCAGCGCGCCAAGGTGCTGCATGCGAAGCCCATCTACGTGCTGGGCAGCGGCTTTGCGCACTGGCACCGGCAGATCTCGTGCATGGAGGACCTGACCGTCACGCCCGCTGTGGACTCGGGCCGCAAGGCCTTTGCCCAGGCCGGGCTGACGCCGGCCGACATCGACGTGGTCGAGCTGTACGACGCCTTCACCATCAACCCCATCCTGTTCCTCGAAGACCTGGGCTTCTGCAAGAAGGGCGAGGGCGGCGCCTTCATCGAGGGCGGGCGCATCGCGCCGGGCGGCGACTTCGCCATGAACACTAACGGCGGCGGCCTGTCGTGCATCCACCCGGGCATGTACAGCATCTTCCTCATCATCGAGGCGGTGACCCAGCTGCGCGCCGAGGCCCAGGCCGCGCGCCAGGTGGCCGGCGCCGAGGTGGCGCTGGTGCATGGCAACGGCGGCGTGCTGTCCAGCGAGGCCACGGCCATCCTGGCCTCGTCGCTATAAGCAAAAAAGAGAGCTGCTCGCGCTTGGTATGCAAGCATTTCAAAGGGTTTTGAATTTGAAATATCCATCCATCAAGCGCTAGTAGCTATCAATTCCATAGTTCCTGATTTCTGATCCATGACGACTGCAAGCCCTTCCATCGCCCTGACCGACACCGTGCTCTACGAGGAGCGCGGCGGCGTGGCGCTGATCACCATCACCAACCCGCCCGTCAACGGCCTGGGCGACACAGTGCGCCGCGGCCTGGCCGAGGGCATGGCGCGCGCCGCGGCCAGCGCGGCGGTGCAGGCCGTGGTGCTGCAGGGCGCCGGCAAGGTGTTCTGTGGCGGCGCCGACATCCGCCAGTTCAATACCCCGGCCGCCACCGCGCAGCCCATGCTGCGCGCGGTGAACCGCACCATAGAGGTATCTGCCAAGCCGGTGGTCGCCTGCATCCACGGCGTGGCGCTGGGTGGCGGGCTGGAGCTGGCGCTGGCCTGCCATTACCGCATCGCCGATGCGGCCGCGCAGCTGGGCCTGCCCGAGGTCAACCTGGGCCTGGTGCCCGGTGGCGGCGGCACGCAGCGCCTGCCGCGCCTGATCGGCGCGCCGGCGGCGCTGAAACTCATCACCTCGGGCAAGCCGGTGGATGCCCGCAAGGCCCTGGCGCTGGGCCTGGTCGATGCCGTGATCGATGGCGAGCGCGAAGCCGCCGCCATCGCCTTTGCCTTGGAGCAGATCGGCAAGGCGCCTCCAGTGCTGGCCGCCCGGCCGCCCGCCACCATGAGCGCAGCAGATATAGATGCTCAGCGCCAGGCGCTGAACCCCAAGGCGCGCAACGCCATCGCGCAGCGCACGGCGGTGGACTGCGTGCAGGCCGCGACCGAACTGGCCTTTGAAGCCGGGCTGGACCGCGAGCGCGCGCTGTTCGACGGCCTGGTCGCCGGCCAGCCGTCGAAGGCGCTGCGCCACCTGTTCTTTGCCGAGAAGGAAGCGGCCAAGTTCTCCGCCACCACGGCGCGCGCCATCCGCAGCGTCGCCATCCTGGGCGCGGGCACCATGGGCGGTGGCATCGCCATGGCCTTTGCCAACGCCGGCTACGGCGTGGTGCTGTGCGAGCGCGAGCAGGCCGCGCTCGACCGCGGCCTGGCCCTGGTGCGGCGCAACTACGAGATCTCGGCCGCCAAGGGCGTGCTGTCGGCCGCCGAGGTCGAGGCGCGCCTAGCGCGCATCCAGCCCACGCTGGACCTGGCGGCCTTTGCCGACGCCGACCTGGTGATCGAGGCCGTGTTCGAGGACATGGAGGTCAAGCGCGCCGTGTTCGCGCAGCTCGACCGCATCTGCAAGCCCGGCGCCATCCTGGCCACCAACACCTCGCGCCTGAACATCGACGAGATCGCCGCCGTCACCCAGCGCCCGCAGGACGTGATCGGCCTGCACTTCTTCAGCCCGGCCCACGTGATGAAGCTGCTCGAGGTGGTGCGCGGCGCGCGCACCTCGGACGAAGTCATCGCCGGCTGCATGCGCATGGCGGCGGCCATTGGCAAGATCCCGGTGCTGGTCGGCGTGTGCGAGGGCTTCGTCGGCAACCGCATGCTCACCGGCTACTGGCGCGAGGCCGGATTCCTGCTGGAAGAGGGCGCCACGCCCGCGCAGATCGATGCGGCCATGACCGGCTTCGGCTTTGCGATGGGGCCGCTGGCCATGGCCGACCTGGCCGGCATGGACATCAACTGGGCCACGCGCAAGCGCCTGGCGCCCACGCGGCCCCGGCACCTGCGCTACTCGCAGGTGGCCGACCGCATCTGCGAGCAGGGCCGCTTCGGCCAGAAGACCGGCGCGGGGTACTACCGCTACGAGGCGGGCAGCCGCACGCCGATTCCCGACCCGGTGGTCGACGGCATCATCGCCGACTGCGCGCGCGAAGCCGGCATCACACGCCGTGCCATCAGCGACGAGGAGATCGCCGAGCGCTGCGTGCTGGCGCTGGTCAACGAGGGCGCGCGCATCGTCGAAGAAGGCATCGCGCAGCGCGCCTCGGACGTGGACGTGGTCTATGTCAACGGCTACGGCTTTCCGGCCTGGCGCGGCGGGCCCATGTTCCATGCCCGGTCGCGGGGCTGGAAGCAGGTTCTCGAAAAACTGCAGGCCCTGCACGCGCAGCACGGCGAACACTGGGTGCCCGCGCCCTGGATCGTGCAGCAGGCGCAAGCGTCGGAGGAGGCATGATGCTGGCGAGCGCATTGGAAGGGCTGCGCGTGGTCGACCTGTCGCGCATCCTGGCGGGACCGTGGTGCACGCAGAACCTGGCCGACCTGGGCGCCCAGGTGCTCAAGGTCGAGCGCCCCGTGCAGGGCGACGACACCCGCGGCTGGGGCCCGCCGTTCGTGCAGGCGCCAAGTGGCGAGAAGGTGGCCGCGTATTTCCTGTCGTGCAACCGCGGCAAGCATTCGGTCACGGCCGACTTTGCCAACGAGGCTGACCGTCAGTGGCTGCTGCGCCAGATCGCCGATGCCGACGTGCTGGTGGAGAACTACAAGGTGGGCACGCTGGCCAAATACGGGCTGGACTACGCCGCGCTGGCGGCGCTCAACCCGCGGCTGATCTACCTGTCGGTCACCGGCTTCGGCCAGAGCGGGCCCTTCGCCCACAAGCCGGGCTACGACTACATCTTCCAGGGCATGGGCGGGCTGATGAGCTACACCGGCATCGAGGACGGCGAGCCCGGCGCGGGCCCGCTGCGCACCGGCGTGGCCGTGGTCGACCTGATGACCGGCATGTACGCCACCAGCGCCGTGCTGGCCGCGCTGGTGCAGCGCGGGCGCACCGGCCGGGGCCAGCATCTCGATATCGCGCTGCTCGACGTGGCCGTGGCGATGAACGCCAACCAGGCGGCCAACTACCTGGTCTCGGGCGAGAGCCCCCGGCGCACAGGCAACACGCACCCGAACCTGGCGCCCTATGAAGTATTCGCTTGCGAGGACGGCTACATCATCCTGGCCATCGGCAACGACACGCAGTTCGCCGCCTTCTGCGGCCTGGTGCAGGCCGACTGGCACCGGTCGGCCGAGTTCGCCACCAACGCCGGGCGGCTGACGAACATCCGCCAGCTGCGCCCGCTGCTGCGCGCCAAGCTCGCGGCCTGGCAGGTGCGACCGCTGGGCCAGGCGCTGGATGCCCACGGCATCTCGTGGGGCAGCATCAACGACCTGGAGCAGGTCTTCGCCCACCCGCAGGTGCAGCACCGCCAGATGCTGCAGACCGTGCAGCACCCCGAGCTGGGCGCGCTGAAGCTGGTGCGCAATCCCATGGTGGCGCCCGGCGCCGAAAGCCGTGGTGCACCGCCGGTGCTCGGCCCTGCCGCCATTCCATCCTAGGAGACTACCGATGCCTTTTGCCAAACCCCTGCTGTCGCTGGCGCTGTGCCTGGCGGCCTTTGCGACACCTTCGCTGGCCCCGGCGGCCGGCTACCCCGAGCGCCCGGTGCGCCTGGTCGTGCCCTACGCCGTGGGCGGCGCCACCGACGTGATCGCCCGCGTCACGGCGCGCTACCTCGGCGAGGCGCTGGGCCAGTCCGTCGTCGTCGAGAACCGGCCCGGCGCCGGCGGCAGCACCGGCTCGCAGTACGCGGCCAAGCAGCCGGCGGACGGCTACACGCTGGTGATGATGGTGGAAAGCTCGCACGCGGTGAACCCCAACGTCTACGCCAGGCCGGCCTACGACCCGGTCAAGGACTTCACGCCCATCACCAACATCGCCAACGTGCCCGGCGTGATGGTGGTGAGCCCCCATTCGCCCTACCGCACGGCGCAGGACGTGGCCGAGGCCGCGCGCCAAGCGCCGGGCAAGCTCAACTACGGCTCGTCCGGCAACGGCGGCCTGAGCCACCTGAGCGGCGCGCTGTTCGGCAGCACCACGGGCACGCGCATCACCCACGTGCCCTACAAGGGCCTGGGCCCGGCGCTCAACGACCTGATGGCCCGGCAGATCGACGTGGTATTCGACAACATGCCCTCGTCGGGCGCCCTGATCGCCGGCCAGCAGCTGCGGGCGCTGGCGGTGTCCAGCCCCAGGCGCCTGCCGCAGCTACCGAGTGTGCCCACCTATGCCGAGGTGGGGCTCAAGCCCATGAACGACATGTCCTGGTACGGCCTGGGTGCGCCGGCGCAGCTCGATGCGGCGGTGCTGGCCAGGCTCAGCGACGCGATGAAGAAGACGCTGCAGAATCCCGAACTGGTCAAGACCATAGAGCAGCAGGGCGCGGTCGTCGACTTCCAGACGCCGCAGCAGTTCGGCGCCACCGTGGCGCGCTCCAACCAAGCCTGGGCCAGGCTCATCCAGGACATCGGCTTCGAGAAGCTGAACTGAAACCACACCACCGGAAACCGAACATGTACACCCAGATCACCTACCCCACCCCCACCACCGCCGTGCTCACCATCACCGGCGCCGGCGTGCTCAACGTGCTGAGCACGCCAGTGATCCACGCGCTCACGGCGCAGATCGGCGAGCTGGCCGAGAACCAGGGCCTGCACTGCCTGGTGCTGCGCGGCTCGGGCTCGCGCGCCTTTGTGGCCGGCGCCGACATCAAGGAACTGGCCGCGCTCACCGCGTCCACCGGCCGTGTGTTCATCAGCGCGCTGCGCGACCTGTGCAATGCCGTGCGGCACTTTCCCGTGCCGGTCATCGTGCGGCTCGAAGGCCACACGCTGGGCGGCGGCCTGGAGCTGGCGATGGCCGGCGACCTGCGCATCGCGGCCGACAACGCCGTGGTCGGCATGCCCGAGGTCAAGGTCGGCATCCCCTCGGTGATCCACGCGGCGATGATGCCGGCGCAGATCGGCACCACCCGCGCCGCCTGGCTGCTGCTGACCGGCGAGAACATCCCCGCGACGCAGGCCCAGCAGTGGGGGCTG
The DNA here is from genome assembly GCA_050282565.1 of Comamonas sp. Lineage (GTDB taxonomy): Bacteria > Pseudomonadota > Gammaproteobacteria > Burkholderiales > Burkholderiaceae_C > Comamonas. The sequence goes on along the minus strand of JBLZYV010000003.1, from coordinate 87,944 downwards.
ATCAACGAGTGCGTGCCGCAGGAGCGGCTCGACGCGCGCATCATGGAAGTGGCCGCGGGCCTGGCCGAGATCGGCCCCGTGGTGCTGCGCCAGCAAAAGCGCCTGCTGCGCCGCTGGGAGGGCATGGCGCTGGACGCCGCCGTCGGCGACAGCGTGGCCGAGTTCGGCGAGGCTTTCAAGACCGGCGAGCCCCAGCACCACATGAACGCCTTCCTGCAGCGCAAGCAGGCGGCGGCGGACAAGCGCTGATCTGCGGCTAGCCGTTGGCGGCGGCAGGCGGCGTGTGGTGCGGCACGCGCGCCAGGTCTTCCAGCAGCAGCAAAAGCGCGGTGCAGTCCTGCTCCTGCCGGCCCCAGGACTTGGCCAGCGCGAACATCTCGCGCGCATAGCCGCCCAGGCCCAGCGGGGCACCGATGGACGCGGCCAGGTTCATCGCCAGGTTGATGTCCTTGAAGCCCATGCGGATGGGGAAGTCCGGCGTGATGTCGCCGGCCAGCACCTTCCTGGGGTAGTTGGTGAGCAGCTGCCCGCGGCCGGCCACGGTGTTGGACAGCACCTTGACGACGGTGCTGCGCTCCAGCCCCAGCTTGGCCGCGAACATCAATGCCTCGCCGGTGAGCACCATGGTCACCATGGACATATAGTTGTTCACCAGCTTGAGCCGGATGGCCGAGCCCACGGGACCGATGTAGATGATCTCGTTGGCCATGGCCTCGAAGATGGGCTGCGCCTGCTCGGCGTCTTCCGGGCTGCCGCCCACCATGATGAGCGCCTTGCCCTGCGCGGCCTCCTGCGGGGTGCGGCCCACGGGCGCATCCAGGAAGCGCAGGCCGCGGCTGGCGAGTTCCTGTGCCAGCTCGTCGACGGCCGCGGGGTCGCCCGTGCTCATGTCGAACACCATGTGCCCGGGCGCCAGCGCCTGTGCGGCGCCGTCGGGGCCCAGCAGCGCCTCGCGCACATGCGCCGAAGTGGGCAGCATGGTGATGACGACCTCGCAGCCATGGGCCGCCTCCGCCGGCGAGCCCGCCCGGCGGAAATCGACCCCGGCGAGCCGCTCGTAGGCCGCGGGCGACACGTCGTAGCCCGCCACGTCGTACCCATGCGCGACCAGGTTGCGCAGCATGGCATTGCCCATGACGCCCAGGCCCAAAAAACAGATGCGGGGGCGGTGGTCCGTGTGAGTCAAGGTAGGTCTCCTTCGGTTGGTTGGGTGGATCAGGCTTGGCCGCGGTCGGTCAGCGTGGGACGGGAGGCGCCGTGGTGTCGCGGACGATCAGCTCGAGATCGATGCAGATGCTCTCCACCGGCGTGTCGGCATCCGCGGCCAGCAGCATGCGCGCGGCGCGCTGGCCGAGCTCGAAGGCCGGTACGTTCATGGTGGTGATGCCGGGGCGGCAGTGGGCGGCCATCTCGATGTTGTCGAAGCCGGTGATCGACATCTGCTCGGGCACCTTGAGGTTCTGCCACAGGCATTCCTGCAGCGCGCCGTAGGCAAGGATGTCGTTGCCGCACATGACGGCCGTGGGCGGCTCGGGCAGCTTGAGCAGGGCTGCCATGGCGCGCCGAGCCTCGGGCACGGTGTAGGGGCGCTCGAAGACGTACTGCGGCGGCAGTTCCAGCCCGCGCTGGTGGAGTGCCCGGGTGAAGCCCAGCAGGCGGTCGGCGGCGCGGTCGTTGTGCTGCGCGATGCCGGCGATCACGCCCAGGCGCCGGTGGCCGATGTCGACCAGGTAGTTCGCGATGCGCGCGGCCGTCGCCACGTTGTCCCAGCCCAGGGTGGGGTGGCCGAAGGCGTCGTCGAAGTGGCAGGTCGTGACGAAGGGGATGCCCTTGGATTCGAGCAGCTTGTAGATATCCGGGTTGCCGCTGCGGCCGACCAGCATCATGCCGTCCACGCCGCGCTCCATGAGCGCCCGGACCTCGCTCGCCTCGCGGTCCGGAATGTAGTTGGTGCAGGCCAGCAGCAGCTGGTAGCCCTGGTCGTGGATGGCCTGCTGCATGCCGTCCACCAGCTTGGCGAAGAGCCCGCTGTCCACGGTCGGGATGAGGGCGCCCATGGTCCGGGTCTTGCGCGACGCCAGCGAGCGCGCGGCGCCGTGGGCCACGTAGCCGGCTTCCGCCAGCAGCGCCAGCGCCTTGGCGCGCAGCTCCGGCCGGACCTGTTCGGGATGGTTCAACACCCGCGACAGCGTGGCGGACGAAATCCCATGGCGCTGCGCGATGGCCAGCAGGGTGTTTCCCGATGCCGGATCTTTCTTGGATTTCATTTTTCTTGAAAGCGATTTCTGAAATTTGATGAAATGAATATATACCCATTTCATAGTATTGACAAACACTTAGGGTTTTACCGACGTAGATGAATTTTTTGTTCAGATTAATATTTGTATGCGCTTTCAAAAAGGTGAATGGAAAGTGCGAAAGGCCTGGCCCGGTCGGCAAAAGCGGGATGGCCAGGCGCCCCTGGATCTGAGGGGCGCCGCCGGGTGAGCGCAGTTGTCAACTTTCAGGAGGCCATTCCGTATGAGTCAGGTGCAGAGCTCCCATCCCCCTCCATTGCTGCGATCACGCAGCGGAGACCGATCCGGCGGTGCCGCGAAGGCCGCGCCGACGCAGGGCAGGCGGCTCTGCGGCCCGCGCCGGTTCCATGGCTCGGCGCGCTGGAGCGTCAGCGCCGCCTCCGTGCTGGGCCTGCTGCTGGCCTGGTACCTGGTGACGGGCCCCTGGGAGCTGCTGAGCTCCATGCAACTGCCTTCGCCGCAGGATGCCTGGCAGGCGCTGCAGGAGATCGTGCAGGACGGTTATGCCGACGGAACCCTGCAGCAGCACATCCTGTCCAGCTCGGGGCTGGTGCTGTGCGGCTTTGCGATGGCGGTGGCCACGGGGCTGCCGCTGGGTGTGTCCATGGGCCGTAGCCGCCTGGTCGAGGCCTTTGTGAACCCGATCTTCCAGGTCATCCGGCCCATCGCGCCCATCGCGTGGATCCCCTTGACCATCCTGTGGTTCGGCCTGGGCATAAGCGCCAAGGTGTTCGTGATCTGGCTGGCCGCCTTCGCCCCCACCGTGATCAATACCTATACCGGCGTGCGCAACATCGACCCCAACCTGATCCAGGCGGCCCGCGTGAGCGGCGCGAACGCCCGCCAGATGCTGTGGGACGTGGTGCTGCCGGGGGCCCTGCCGTCGATCTTCACGGGCTTGCGCACCTCGCTGCAGGCCTGCTGGATGGTGCTGGTCGCTGCCGAGCTGGTGGGCTCCTTCGTGGGGCTGGGGCATGTGCTGATCATCGCGACCGTCGATCTCAACTCCGGAATGATCCTGGTGGCCATGGCCGCCATCGCGGTGATGGGCATGCTGATGTCGGTGCTGCTGGCCCAGGTCGAACGGAGGGTGATGCCATGGAGGGCGTGAACGTCATGCGAGCAACCAGCGTCCGGGCCAGGACTACGGATTGGCCCCGGGTGGCCGAGGCGTGGGTGATGCCTGCGCTCGGAATCCTCACCTTGCTGGGTGGGTGGGCGGCGCTCAGCGAGTCGGGCTGGATCTCGCCGAAATTCCTGCCGGGGCCGATGGCCGTGCTGCAGCGCATGGCGGAGCTGACGCAGGAACCCTATGCGGGCGCGCTGCTGCAGCAGCACCTGCTGGCCAGCCTGGAGAAATTCCTGCTGAGCTTCTCCATCGCCGTGCTGGTTGGCGTGCCGCTGGGGCTGGCCATGGGACGCAGCAAGCGGCTGGAGTGGGTGGTGGCGCCGCTCTTCGAGGCCTTCCGCTTCATTCCGCCGATTGCCTGGGTGCCCTTCGCCATCTTCTGGTCCGGCACCGGCTTCCTGTCGCCGACGCTGGTGATCTTTGCCGGCGCCTTTGCCCCCTGCGTGCTGAACGCCTACCGCGGCGCCCGGCAGATCGAGAAGCACCTGCTGGAAGCCGGGCAGATGCTGGGCGCGGGGCGCTGGCTGACCTTCGCCGAGATCCTGCTGCCCGCGGCGCTGACCCACATCGTGGCCGGCATGCGGGTGGGGGCGGGCTTCGGCTGGCAGTCGCTGATCGGCGCCGAGCTGATCGTGGGTTCCACCGGCCTGGGCTACATGATCGTGAAGGGTGGCAGCAATTTGGAACCAACGGTGGTCATGAGCGGAATGATCGCCATCGGGCTTGCTGGAGCTGCCATCGACTGGTGCATGCGCATGCTTCAAGCAAGAACTCTACGCTCTGCAGGAATGAATTGAAGGAGACATCCAGATGAAGACGAGAAATGCTTTTTTCAAAGCGATGGGCGCGATGACGTTTTGCATCGCAGTGGCGCAGTCCCCGGCGATGGGTCAAGGAAAGGTACCGACTAACGAGCCATTCACCATCCGAATTGCCCAGCAGCCTGCCAAGTGGTCTCTTGAATGGTTTGTGGCGAGCGAAAAAGGATGGTGGGAAGAGGTCGGGCTCAAGCCACAGATTTCAACGTTCGCCTCTGGCGCCTTGGTCATCGCCGCTGGTGCATCGGGTTCATGGGATGTGGGGGCAAGCGGAAATATTCCATCTGTGCTCGGTGCTTCCAAGTACGGCCTTCAAACCATTGCGTTGATCGATGGTGAATCTGCGGCAATCGCCATGGTGTCGCCAAAGAACAAGGCTGAGCAGTTCTTGAAGGACCCGGCTTCAATGAAGGGGCAAACCATTCCTGTCACTTTCAATTCAACCGGGCACTGGCAAGCGACTGAATGCCTGTCGAAAAAATTCGGATTGAAGCAAGGTGAATACCGGCTTGTGAATCTCTCACCACCCGATATCAATGCCGCCATGGTGAGCGGGAAATATGACGCGGCTGGCATATGGGCCCCCAATACCTATATTCTCGAGGAGACGATTGATGCCAAGGTGCTGTGCAGCGGTGCGGATTTGAATTTGCCAATACACAGCTACATTTTTGTGACGCCGGCGTTTGCTGAAAAAAATCCAGAGATGGTCGCAAAATTTCTTGCGGTTTTCATGAGGGCCGTGGCTTGGGAGCAAAAAAATCCCAAGGAAGCCGAAGATTATCTCAAGAAGTTTTATGACAAGATTGGCGTAAAAATTGAAGATAAATATCTAACGAGGGAAATGAAGGATCGCCCTGTATACGACTTGGAAGAGCAATTGAAAGTGTTTTCGCCTGGTCAATCCGGGCAGTCCGAAATTTCGAAGTGGTGGAATCAGGTGGGTGATTTCATGGTGTCCGTGAAGATGATCAAGGGCACGCCCGATCCGCAGAAGAACATCACGAACAAGTACCTGAAGATGATCCAGGACGACCCGAAGCTGCGGGCCTTCGTGGCCGAAGGCGCCAAGTGATTCCGGCCTGACGATGGAGGCAGCAAGATGAGCCAGATCAATTTCGAGCAGGTGGAGCGCGAGTTCAGCCGGGGCGGCGAGCGCTTCCTGGCGCTGGATGGCGTGAGTTTCGAGGTCCGGGACAAGGAGTTCGTCTCCATCGTCGGGCCGTCCGGCTGCGGCAAGACCACGCTGATGCGCATGGCCGCGGGGCTGGAGTTCCCGTCCGACGGCCGGGTAAGCGTCGGCGGCAAGAAGGTGGAGAAACCCGGTCCCGACCGCGCGGTGGTGTTCCAGCAGTTCGCGCTGTTCCCGTGGAAGACGGTGAGCGAGAACATCGGCTTCGGCCTCAAGTGCAAGGGCCAGTCCAAGTCCCAGCGCGAGGCGGTGGTGAACCGCTATATCCAGCTGATGGGCCTGTCCGGCTACGAGAAGGCCTACCCGCACCAGCTCTCGGGCGGGATGCAGCAGCGCGTGGCCATCGCGCGCAGCTATGCGCTGGACCCGGCCGTGCTGCTGATGGACGAGCCCTTCGGCGCGCTGGATGCGCAGACGCGGGTGGTGATGCAGGAAGAGCTGGTGAAACTCTCGCGCGTCAACCCCCGCACGGTGCTCTTCATCACGCACAGCGTCGAGGAGGCCGTGTACCTGTCTGACCGCATCGTGGTGCTCACTGGCCGGCCGGGGAACATCAAGGAAATCATCAACGTGCGGGAAGTGCGCGAGCGCGAGCGCTGGGATGCGCTGGAGCGCATCGAGGACGTGATGGACCAGGAGTCCTTCGTGCACCTGCGCACCCACATCTGGAAGCTGCTGCGCGCGCAGGAGGCGCAGGCCGGCGGCGGGCAGCCGCACTGAACCCGACGCAGCAGCCCCGACGCCCTTCATACGGTTTCGCAATCAAAGCGAGAACGCGACGCGAAGCCGCAGGCAGTACAACCAGTACGACAAGGCGAAGCAACAAAGTTATCGCTTTGATTGCGAAACCGTATCAACCGATCGCATCCCAGGAGACAAGCCTTCATGACTTCCCGTTTGACCCCGTTGAAAACCAAGACCGCCTGGTCGCGCCTCAACACCAGCGCCGCCGACCTGGAATCCATCGCGCCGCGCGACCTGCTCGTGATGCTGGAGCAGATGACCCTGGTACGCCGCTTCGAGGAAAAGCTGCTCAAGCTGAGCGTGGCGGGCATCCTGCACGGCCCGGCGCATTCGAGCATCGGCCAGGAGGGGGCGGCGGTGGGCGCCATGTCGATGCTGGCATCGGCCGACAAGATCAACGGCACGCACCGCATGCACCACCAGTTCCTCGCCAAGGCGCTGAACCACGCCACGGCAGCCCGCTACAACCCACTCAGCGACGATGTGCCCCAGGCGCACCACGAGGTGGTCTACCGCACCTATGCCGAGATCCTGGGCCTGACGCCCGGCTACTGCGGCGGCCGCGGCGGCTCCATGCACCTGCGCTACCCCGAAGCCGGCGTCTACGGCTCCAACGCCATCGTGGGCGGTAATCCGTCGCATGCTGTGGGCTATGCGTTTGCCGACAAGCTGCGCGGCGACCCGCATGTGTCGGTCGCCTTCTTCGGCGACGGCGCGATGCAGAGCGGTGCGGCCTACGAGGCGATGAACCTGGCGGCGCTCTACAACACGCCGACGGTCTTCTTCGTCGAGAACAACCTCTACGCCGTGTCCACCCATGTGTCGGAGCAGACGCGCGAGACGCGGCTGTCCGCGCGCGGCCTGTCGCTGGGCGTGCCCGCCATCGAGTTCGACGGCATGGACGTGGTGGCCGCGCGCCTGGCCATGGAAGAGGCCGTGCGCCTGATCCGCAAGCAGGGCGGACCGGTGCTGCTGGAGGCGCAGACCTACCGCTTCCTGCACCAGTCGGGGCCGCTCAAGGGCAGCGCCTTCCGCTACCGCGAGAAGTCCGAGGAGGAAGCCTGGCAGGAGCGCGACCCGCTGCGCGTGTTCCCCAGGCAGCTGATGGCGCAGGGCCTGCTCGACGAAGCAGGCCTGGCGCGCATCGAGCAGCGAGCGCAGGCGCTGATCGATGGCGCGCTGTCGCGCCTGCTGGAGAACTCCGGCGACGAGAAGACCCAGCGCATCCGGCCCGAGCTGTGGCCCGACCCCGCCAGCGTGGAAAGCGGCATCCGCGGCGACCTGAGCGAGCTGGACGGACTGCCGGCGCGTGAGCTGGAGGCGGCCGACCCGGCGGCACTGGTGGATGCGAAGTTCCAGGACGTGATCGCCCAGGCGATGCTGCGCAACATGCAGCGCGACGACAGCATCTTCATCCTGGGCGAGGATGTGCACCGCCTCAAGGGCGGCACGGCCGGCGCCACCAAGGACATCGGCGACCACTTTCCCGAGCGCCTGATCGGCACGCCGATCTGCGAGAACGGCTTCACCGGCCTGGCGCTGGGCGCCGCGCTCAACGGCATGCGGCCGGTGGTGGAGATCATGTACCCCGACTTTGCGCTGGTGGCGGCGGACCAGCTGTTCAACCAGATCGCCAAGGTGCGCCACATGTTCGGCGGCCGGTTCGCCGTGCCCGTCGTCGTGCGCAGCCGCGTGACGGCGGGCACCGGCTACGGCTCCCAGCACTCGATGGACGCGAGCGGCCTGTTCGCCCAGTACCCGGGCTGGCGCATCCTGGCGCCGTCCCGCCCCTACGACTACATCGGCCTGCTGAACGCCGCCATGCGCTGCAGCGATCCGGTGCTGATCGTCGAGTTCAACGAGCTGTTCAAGCAGGTCGGCCCGGTGCCGAAGGAAGACTGGGACTACATCGTCCCCATCGGCAAGGCGCGCATCGCGCGCGCCGGCCGGCGCTGCACGGTGCTGGGCTACGGCACCATGGTGGACGTGGCCTGCGAGGTGGCCGAGCGCACCGGCATCGATGCCGAGGTCATCGACCTGCGCACGCTCGACCCCCTGGGCGTGGACTGGGAAACGATTGGCGCCAGCGTGCGGCGCACCAACGCCCTGCTGGTGGTCGAGCAGACCACGCGTGGCACCTCGATAGGCTCGCGCGTGGTGAGCGAGGCGCAGTCGCGGCTGTTCGACTGGCTGGACCACGAGATCGTCCATGTCAGCGGCACCGAGTCCTCGCCCGTGGTGTCGAAGGTGCTGGAGCGCGCGGCGCTGGCCGGCGCCGATGCCGTGGAGGCGGCGCTGCGCGCCATCGATGCGCGGCGCGGCGGATCGGCCCTGGGCCAGGGCGTGGACAGGAGCCTCGCATGCCAGTGACCGACAGCAAGCTCTGCGCGCACCATACGGCCGTCAGCGTGGGCGACTTCGAGCGGGCCAAGCGCTTCTACCTCGACTTCCTGGGTTTCGAGCTCGAGGGCGAGATGGACCAGCGCAGCGAGGCCGCGCTCAGCGAGGTGGTCGGCCTGCCGGGCGCCACCATCCGCTGGGCCATGCTGCGCCACGGACAGTACCGCGTGGAGCTATTCAAGTACTACACGCCGCAGGGCGACATGCAGCCGCGGCGGCAGTGCGACCTGGGCTACAACCACATGGCCTTCGAGGTCTGCGACGTGGATGCCGTCTACCGGCAGGCCGTGCAGGCCGGCTACCAGTGCGTGTCGGAGCCCAAGGTCCTGCGCCAGGGGCGCACCAAGGTGTTCTACCTGGCCGAGCCCGAGGGCGCGATCACGGAATTCATCCAGTTCCTGCAGCCTGCGGGTTGAGCTTTCGCCAGACCCGGCCGGGCGCGCGCGTCCGCGTCCGTCTGGGCCATCAACAAGGATTCAGTATGCCAAGCACCATAGACATGGTCGTTCCTCCCATGGGGGAGGCCATCGATGCCGCACGCCTGGTGGCGTGGATTGTGCAGCCGGGCGAGGCCTTCGAGGCGGGCCGCATCCTGGTGGAGATAGAGACCGACAAGTCGGTCATCGAGGTGCCGGCCCCGCAGAGCGGCGTGATGGTGGCGCACCTGGTCGCGGTGGACGGCCTGATCCAGGCCGACACCGCCATTGCCCGCATCGAGGTCGAGCAGGCTCTGGCAGAGGAGGCGCAGCCGGCGCCGGCCGTGCAGCGCGAGGACGTGGCCGCTGCGGCCGAGGCCCCGCCGCGCAGCGAGCGCCAGCCCCAGCCCGTGCTATACGCCGACCTCGCGGCGTCCGCGCGCCAGTTCGTCACGCCGGCCGCGCGCCGGCTGGCGCTGCAGCAGAACATTGCGGTGGACGCCATCGAAGGCACGGGACCGCAGGGCCGGGTGACGCTGGCCGACATCCAGGCCGCGCCCAGCCAGACCGCGGTGGCCAATGCCGGCCGCGTGCTTGCCCGGGCGGCCGCGCATGCGGGCAAGCACGAGCTGTGGGTGGCGACGCGCCACGGCGACATCCGCGCGGCGGTGTGGGAGCCCGCGCAGGAGGCCCGAGGGGCGCGCGGCACCTGCTTCCTGGTGCACGGCATGTTCGGCGACATGGACACCTGGGCGGCGCTGGCGCACACGCTGAGCCACGCCGGGATGCGCGTGGTGGCCATGGACCTGCCCTGCCACGGCGCCAGCCGGTCGCAGGCCACGCGCTTCGAAGACATCGTGGACGCGGCGGCGGAAGTGCTGGCATCGCAGTGCCCGGGGCCGGTCACGCTGATCGGGCACTCGTTCGGCGCGGCGGTGGCCGCCCGGGTGCAGCGCCGCCCCGGCATCGTCGTGCGCCAGCTGTTCCTGATCGCGCCCGTGGGGCTGGGCACCGAGATCGAGCAGGGCTTTCTCCAGGGTATGGCCCATGCCGGCACCAACGAGGCGCTGGAGCGGGAGCTGCAGAAGCTGACCGCCTCGGGCATGCTGCCTTCGGCGGCCTTCATCGACGGCCTGCGCCGCAATCTGGAAACCCGCCAGTCCAGCGTGCTGGAGCTGTGCGCGGCGGTGGGGCGCCACGGGGTGCAGCAGATCAACATCCGCCCCGACCTGCAGCAGGCCGACTGCCACTGCACCATCATCCACGGCCGGCAGGATGCCATCGTGCCCTGGCAGCATGCGCTGAATGCGCCGCCGCAGGTGGCGCTGCACCTGGTGCCCGAGGCCGGCCACATGCCGCAGTGGGAGGCGGGCAAGCTGGTGGCCGGCGTCATCCTGCGCACGGAGCCGGCCGCGGGCTGATCCATAAACATCGCTTATGCATCGCGCCCCAAGTAATTGTTGGAACCCGGGCGCCGTCTCTGCAATGATGGACCGTATCAATCCATGGGCAGAGGCACACGATGGCAGATGGACAAGGCACCGGGCAGGTGCAGGGCGGCGCGCAGCGCAACCGCTCGCACATGCTGGAGCGTATCGATGAGCTGAGGCGGCTGGAGCAGCGGGCGGTGGACCGCTCGGCGCGCTCGGCAAAACACTTCCACGCGCAGGGCAAGCTGCTGCCGCGCGAGCGGCTGGCGCACCTGCTGGATGCGGACCAGCCTTTCTACGAGCTGATGACGCTGTCGGGCTACTGCGGCCTGGAAGACCCCGACCCGGCGACCAGCGTGCCGGGCAGCGCGCTGATCGTGGGCATAGGCCACATCGGCGGCGTGCGCTGCATGGTGGCGGTGAACGACGCGGGCATCAGCGCCGGCGCCATGCAGGCGCTGACCGGGCAGAAGCTGATTCGCGCGCAGGAGATCGCGCTGGCGCAGAAGCTGCCCTTCGTGCAGCTGGTGGAGAGCGCCGGCGGCAACCTGCGCAAGTACCGGGTCGAGCGCTTCGTCGTGGGCGGCGGCATGTTCTACAACCTGGCGCGGCTGTCGGCAGCGGGGCTGCCGGTGGTGGCGCTGATCCACGGCTCGTCCGCCGCCGGCGGTGCCTACCTGCCGGGCCTGTCGGACTATGTGGTGATGGTGCGCGGCCAGGCCCACGCCTACCTGGCCGGCCCGTCGCTGCTCAAGGCCGCGACCGGCGAGGAGGCCAATGACGAGGACCTGGGCGGCGCTGACATGCACGCCGCCGTCTCGGGTCTGGCCGACTACGTGGCCGACAACGACCTCGACGGCATCATGCGGGTGCGCGAGATTTTGCAGCGCATAGGCTGGCAGGGCGCGCCCGCGCCGGCCGTGCAGCCGCCCTTGCACGACGCCGACGAGCTGCTCGGCCTGATGCCCGCCGACATGCGCACGCCGGTGGACATGCGCGAGGTGATCGCGCGCCTGGTCGATGGCTCCGAATTCCATGCCTTCAAGGAGGCGTTCGGCCCAGCCACGGTCTGCGGCTACGCGGCCATCGAGGGCCAAGCCGTGGGCATCCTGACCAACAACGGCCCGCTGGACAGCGACGGCTCGAACAAGGCGGCGCAGTTCATCCAGCTGTGCGTGCAACTGGGCCGGCCGCTGGTCTTTTTGCAGAACATCACCGGCTTCATGGTCGGTCGCAGGCACGAGGAGGCCGGCATGATCAAGCACGGCGCCAAGCTGATCCAGGCGCTGTCGAACGCGCCGGTGCCGCGCTTCACCGTGCTGTGCGGCGCCTCATACGGCGCCGGCAACTACGGCATGTGCGGCCGCGCCTTCAAGCCCGACCTGCTGTTCGCCTGGCCCAACGCCAAGACGGCGGTGATGGGCGGCGAGCAGGCCGCGATGACCATGCGCACCGTGGCCGAGAACGCCGCCAGGCGCAGCGGCAAGGACATCGACGAGCCCGCGCTGGCGGCCGAGAGCCGGGCCATCGTCGACACCTTCGAATCGCAGTCCGGTGCCATCTACACCAGCAGCCTGCTGCTGGACGACGGCGTGATCGACCCGCGCGAGACCCGCGCCTGGCTGGGCATGGCCCTGGCCACCGCGGCCGAGGCCCGGGCCCGGGCGCTGCAGCCCATGCAGTTCGGCGTGGCGCGGCTGTAGCGGGCGAGCGCCAGCATTCTAAAAAGTGAGCTGCTGGCGCTTGTTGCATAAGGTTTTCAAAGTCTTTTCGTTTTGAAGTCGGCGAATGGCAAGCGCTGGCAGCTCTCATTTTTTCCATAAGGAGACCGGATCATGATGACACCCGAGCACATCGCCCTGCAGGACAGCGTGCGCAAGCTGATCGAGCGCGAGATCGAACCGTATGTCGATGAGTGGGAGGCGGCCGAGATCTTCCCCGCGCATGAGGTGTTCAAGAAGCTGGGCTCGGCCGGCATGCTGGGCGTGAACAAGCCGGTGGAGTTCGGCGGCCTGGGGCTGGACTACAGCTACGAGATCGCGTTCTGCGAGGCCATCGGCGGCATCAGCTCGGGGGGAGTGGGCATGGCCATCGCGGTGCAGACCGACATGGCGACGCCGGCGCTCACGCACTTCGGCTCGGACGAGCTGCGCGAGCTGTTCCTCAAGCCCACGGTGGCGGGCGACCAGGTGGTGTGCCTGGGCGTGTCCGAGTCGGGCGCGGGCTCGGACGTGGCCTCGCTCAAGACCACGGCGCGCAAGGACGGCGACGACTACGTCATCAACGGCTCGAAGATGTGGATCACCAACGGCACCCAGGCCGACTGGATGTGCCTGCTGGCCAACACCAGCGACGGCGACGTGCACCGCAACAAGTCGCTGATCTGCCTGCCGCTGCGCGAGAACGGCAAGCTGCGCCCCGGCATCAGCATGCAGAAGATCAAGAAGGTGGGCATGTGGGCCTCGGACACCGCCCAGGTCTTCTTCGACGAGGTGCGCGTGCCGCAGCGCTACCGCATCGGCGAGGAGGGCAAGGGCTTCACCTACCAGATGCGCCAGTTCCAGGAAGAGCGCCTGAGCGGCGCCACGCGGCGCGTGACGGCGCTGTCCAACGTCATCAACGAGACCATCGAGTACACGCGCCAGCGCAAGGCCTTCGGCCGCTCCATCCTCGACAACCAGGCCGTGCACTTCCGCCTGGCCGAGCTCAAGACCGAGGTGGAGATGCTGCGCTCGCTGATCTACCGCGCGGCCCAGGTCCACATGGGCGGCGGCGACATGACCGAGCTGGCCTCGATGGCCAAGCTCAAGGCCGGGCGCCTGTGCCGCGAGGTGACCGACTCGTGCCTGCAGTACTGGGGCGGCATGGGCTTCACCTGGGAGAACAAGGTCTCGCGCGCCTGGCGCGACCTGCGCCTGATCTCGATCGGCGGCGGCGCCGACGAGATCATGCTGACCATCATCTGCAAGCACATGGGCATCCTGCCCAAGCGGGCCTGAGCGAAGGAGTCGCCATGCGTTTCGACACGCTGCTCGTGGCCAACCGGGGCGAGATCGCCCTGCGCATCCTGCGCACCGCACGGCGCATGGGCCTGCGCACGGTGGCCGTGTATTCCGACGCCGACGCGCACAGCCCCCATGTGCGCGCCGCCGACCTGGCAGTGCACATCGGCCCCACGCCGGCCGACCAGAGCTACCGCAACGGCGCCGCGCTGATCGAAGCCTGCCGCCGCACGGGCGCCCAGGCCATCCACCCGGGCTACGGCTTTCTGTCCGAGAACGCCGAGTTCGCGCAGGCCGTGGCCGACGCGGGCCTGGTCTTCGTCGGCCCGTCGGCGCGGGTGATCGCGCTGATGGGCAACAAGGCCCAGGCCAAGCAGGCCATGCAGCGGGCCGGCGTGCCCACGGTGCCCGGCGAGCAGGGCTGCGCCATGCCGCAGCAGATCGCCGCGGCGGCGCAGCGCATAGGTTTTCCGGTCATCCTCAAGGCCGCGGCCGGCGGCGGCGGGCGCGGCATGCGCGTGGTGCGCCAGCCGGGCGAGCTGGCCGAGATGTTCCGCCAGGCCCAGTCCGAGGCGGCGGGCGCCTTCGGCTCCGACGAGATCATCATTGAGCGCGCCATCGAGCGCGGCCGGCACATCGAGGTGCAGGTGCTGTGCGACGAGCACGGCCGCTGCCTGCACCTGGGCGAGCGCGACTGCTCCACGCAGCGGCGCTTCCAGAAGCTGATCGAGGAGGCGCCTTCGCCTGCAGTCGATGCCACGCTGCGCGAGGCCATGGGCCAGGTGGCGCGCCAGGCCTGCGAGGCCATCGGCTACACCGGCGTGGGCACGCTCGAATTCCTGCTCGACGACCAAAAGCGCTTCTACTTCATGGAGATGAACACCCGGCTGCAGGTGGAGCACGGCGTGACCGAGCTGGTGACCGGGCTGGACCTGGTGGAGCAGCAGATCCGCGTGGCCCAGGGAGAGGCCCTGGCCTTTGGCCAGCAGGACGTGAAGCTCAAGGGCCATGCGATCGAGCTGCGCCTGTGCGCCGAAGACCCCTGGGCCGGCTTCCTGCCCCAGGTGGGCACCGTGGGCGACTGGCGCCCGCCTGCCGACATCCGCACCGACAGCGCGCTGCACAGCGGCATGGCGATCAGCCCGTTCTACGACTCCATGGTCGCCAAGCTCATGGCCTGGGGCGAGAGCCGCGAGGCTTGCATCGCCCAGCTGGCGCGGGCCTGCGAGCGCACCACGGCGCTGGGCGTGCGCACCAACCTGGGCTTTCTGGCGCGCTGCCTGCGGCACCCGCGCTTTGCGGCCGGCGAGGTGACCACCGACTTCCTGGCGCAGGAGGACCTGCAGCAGCCCTTCTGGCAGCGCGAGCCCTCGGCCCATGCGCTGGCCGCGGCGGCGCTGGTGCTGGGCGGCGCGGCCAAGGCGGCGGCGGCCGGGCCTGCCGAACGCCTGGGCGGGCGCTCGCTGTGGCTGCGCGATACGACTGCCGGTGCCGATGGCAGGACGGTGCAATGCACGCTGGCACCGGGTGCCGCCGGGCTGGCGCTGCAGTGCAGCGAGCGCGTGCCGGGCAAGGCGGCAGCGGATGCAGACGTGCAGACGGCCACCTGGCAGATCACCCATCTGCGCCGGCACGACGAGGCGGGCGGTGCCCGCCTGGGCCTGGCCGTCGATGGCATCTACCGCGAGCTGGCCTGCTGGCAGCAGGGCGCCGGGCCGCTGTGGGTGCAGGACGGCGCGGATGCTTTTGTCTTCGAGCGCGTGGAACGCTTCGCGGCCGCCGGCGCCCAGCAGGGCAGCGGGCTGCTGCGCGCGCCCATGAGCGGCCGCGTCATCGCGGTGCTGGCCGGCGAGGGGCAGCAGGTGGCGCAGGGCGACCCGCTGGTCGTGATCGAGTCCATGAAGATGGAGATGCCGCTGGCCGCGCCCTGTGCGGGCCGCGTCGCGCGGCTGCATGTGCAGGTGGGCCAGCAGCTCAACGCCGGCCAGACCGTGCTGGAAGTGGGCAGCGAGCAAGACAAGGAGGCGCCATGAGCGACAAGAGTGTGTTGATCGGTGGCGCCTCGGGCTTCTGGGGCGATTCGCAGATCGCCGTGCCGCAGCTGCTGGGCCAGCCGGGGCTGCAGTACCTGGTGTTCGACTACCTGGCCGAGACCACCATGTCCATCCTGCAGCGTGCACGGCTGCGCGCGCCGGAGCTGGGCTATGCGACCGACTTCGTCACCACGGCCGTCGGCCCGCACCTGCGCGAGATCAAGGCCAAGGGCATACGCCTGGTTTCCAACGCCGGCGGCCTGAACCCGGCGGGCTGCCGCGACGCCATCCTGGCGCTGGCGCGCGAGCAGGGCGTGGAGCTGAAGGTGGCCATCGTCACCGGCGACGACGTGCTGGCGCTGCAGCCGCAGTTCGAGCCCTGGGGCGACGAGCCCGCGCAGGGCCTGCCCGCGCTGATGTCCGCCAATGCCTACCTGGGCGCGGCGCCCATTGCGCAGGCGCTGGCGGCCGGGGCCGACATCGTGGTCACCGGCCGCTGCGTGGACAGCGCCACGCTGCTGGGCATCGCCCTCCACGAGTTCGGCTGGCGCCTGACGGACTACGACCGGCTGGCGCAGGCCAGCCTTGCCGGCCACCTGGTGGAGTGCGGCGCGCAGGGCACCGGCGGCCTGTTCACCGACTGGGAGCAGGTGCCCGACTGGGCCGATATCGGCTACCCGCTGGTGCGGCTGCAGGCCGACGGCAGCTTCGAGCTGTCGCAGCCCGAGGGCGCGGGCGGCCTGGTCACGCGGCAGACGGCGGGCGAGCAGCTGCTGTACGAGATCGGCGACCCTGCGGCCTATGAGCTGCCCGACGTGGTCTGCGACTTCACGCAGGTGCAGATCGCCGACCTGGACGGCGGGCGTGTGCGCGTGCAGGGCGCTCGCGGCCGCGCGCCCGGCAGCCGCTACAAGGTGACGGCCACCTACCAGCAGGGCTGGCAGATCGCCATCATGATGGCCATCCGCGGCCAGCGTGCAATGGCCAAGGCGCAGCGCACGGCCGATGCGCTGCTGGCCCGTACGCGCCAGCAGATGCAGGCGGCGGGCTTTGCCGACTACGAGGACACCCTGGTCGAGCTGCTGGGCGCCGAGTCCATGTACGGCCCGCACCGCCGCGTGACCGAGAGCCGCGAGATCGTGCTGCGCATCGCCGCCCGGCACCGCGACAAGCGCGCGCTGGCCTTTCTGCAGAAGGAGGCCTCGTCCGCCGGCACCTCGATGGGGCCGGGCACGCGCAGCCATTTCGGCGGCCGCTCCGACGTGCAGAGCATCATCTGCACCGCGTCCTTCCTGCTGCCCAAGGCGGCGGTCGCGGTGCAGGTG
Organism: Comamonas sp.; assembly: GCA_050282565.1. GTDB lineage: Bacteria > Pseudomonadota > Gammaproteobacteria > Burkholderiales > Burkholderiaceae_C > Comamonas. The sequence continues at coordinate 71,158 of JBLZYV010000003.1, read as the reverse complement.
CAGGCCTCGGCGGATGCGGCGCCGGTGGCGGTCCAAGGGCTGGACTCGACCTCTGCGCCAGCGGTGTCGCATCAGCCCGCAGACCCGGCAGCGGCCATAACAGCCGCCGGCCCCACGGTGCGCATCGCGCTGGGCCGCATCGCCCACGGCCGCAGCGGCGACAAGGGCGACGACGCCAACATCGGCCTGATGGCCCGCGCGCCGCAGTGGCTGCCGGTGCTGCGCGAGCAGCTCAGCGCCGAGCGGGTGCGGGACTACTTCGCCCACCTGGTGCAGGGGCCGGTGCAGCGCTACGAGCTGCCGGGCCTGGGCGCCTTCAACTTCGTGCTGCGCCAGGCGCTGGGCGGCGGCGGCTCATGCAGCCTGCGCTCGGACCCGCTGGGCAAGTGCTACGCACAGATGCTGCTGGACCTGGAGATCGACTGTCCGGCCGCGCTGGCGCCCCTTCCATGACCACACCAAGGAGACAGACCATGCAGACAAGGAACCACGAATCCCGGCTGTCACGCCGCGAACTGCTGCGCAGCGCCGGCGCCCTGGGGCTGGGCATGGCGGCGGGCCTGCCCGCGCTGGCCCAGGGCGGGGGCGCCGCCGATTTCAAGCTCGACAAGCAGGTGCGCATCGTCGTGGCCTATGCGGCGGGCGGCGCATCGGACGCGATTGCCCGCTATGTGGGCGATGCCATCGCCCAACGCGGCGGCAAGCCGGTGATCGTCGAGAACCGGCCCGGCGCGGACGGCAACATCGCTGCCGAGTTCGTGGTGCGCGCGCCCACGGACGCCTACAACCTGCTGGTGTCGGGCTCATCCACCCATGCGGCCAACGCCACGATCTACAAGAAGCTGGCCTACGACCCGGTCAAGGACTTCACGCCGCTGGCCACCATGGCCACCACGCCGTATGCGATGCTGGTCAACCCCAAGCGCATCGCGCAGGCCTCGGCCGCCGACTTCCTGGCCTGGGCTCGAAAGGAGGGGCAGACCCTGTCGTTCGCCAGCGCCAACGTGGGCGGCCGCATCGCGGGCGAACGCTTCAAGCAGCTCACGAAGATCAACGCGGTGAACGTGCCCTACAAGAGCAGCGCGCAGGCCATGACGGACCTGATCGGCGGCCAGTTCGACTACTACTTCTGCGACATGCTGACGGCGCTGCCGCAGATCAAGGCCGGCACGGTGCGGGCGCTGGCGCTGTCGAGCGCGCAGCGCATCGACGGCCTGCCCGAGGTGCCCACCGTGGCCGAGCTGGGTTACGCGGGCTTCGACGTCAGCTCGTGGATCGCCATCTGGAGCGCGAAGGCCGCCACGCCGCAGCCGGTGTCGGCCGCGCTGTCGCGCTGGGTGGGCGAGGCGCTGGAGGCGCCGGCGGGCCAGGACTTTCTGGTCAAGAAGGGCCTGGTGCCCACGCCAGTGGCACCCGAGCACCTGCTGCACCTGCAGGCGCGCGACACCAAGGACTGGGGCCGGATCATCATCGACGCCGGCATGCAGCAACCCTAGTGCGGAGCAATCAGGTGGCGGACCTTCATCGCGCTTTCATGGCTGGCATCAGCGCGCCAGTACAGGCAGAAGCTAATCGGCGGCAGCGCCGGCAGCCGGGCCTGCGGGTCGAGCACGCGCAGGTCAGGGGCCAGCATCTCGACGGCGCGGGCGGTGACGCCCAGCCCCGCGCGCAGCGCGGCGCGCACGCCGGCCAGGGTCGAGGTCTCGAAGGCCGCGTGCCAGGGGATGCCGGCCTCGGTCAGCGCCTGCACCATGCTGCTGCGGAAGGGGCAGGCGGCCTCCATCAGGATCAGCGGCACCGAGGCGCCGGCCTGCGGGTGGTAGCGGGCGCCGGCGATCCAGGCCACCGGCGAGGTGCGCAGCACCGTGTGCGCGAACTCGGGGTGCGGGGCGATGTCCAGCATCAGGTCGATGTCGCCCTTGCGCAGCGCCGAGGCCAGCCAGCGGCTGCGGCCGACCTGGATGTCGATGCTCAGGGTGGGAAAGTTCTGGGCGCAGATCTCGAGGTAGGCGGGCAGCAGGGTGTCGACCGCGTCGGCGCAGGCGCCGATCTTCACCGGCTGGGTGGCTGCCTGCTGGGTGATGACGCGGTAGGCCTCGTCGTTGAGGCCGACCATGCGGCGCGCGTACTCCAGCAGCCGCACGCCTTCCACCGTCAGCTTCTTGCGCCGGCCCACGCGCTCGAACAGCGCGCAGCCCAGCACGGCTTCGAGCTTCTGCATCTGCTGCGAGACCGCCGCCTGCGTGCGGTAGACCTTCTCGGCGGCGTTGGTGAAGCTCTCGCGCTCCGCCACCGCCACAAAGGTGCGCAGCAGGCCGATATCGAGGTTGCGCATGCTCATTCCAAGGATTGTAGGTAACGAAAGAGGTTGGCTATGCAAGCAAGAGACAGTGCAGACGGCAAGGACAGCGAAGCCTGGGTGCTTACCTCCCGCGTGGGGCCGGTGGCGCGCATCCACCTGAACCGCGGCGACGCCCGCAACCCGCTCGGCGGCGAGATGGTGCAGGCGCTGTCCATGGCGGTGGACCAGGCCTCCAGCCAGAGCGGCGTGCGTGCCATTGTGCTCACGGCGGCGGGGCCGGCCTTCAGTGCCGGGGGCAACCTGGGCAACCTGGGCGACAGGCTGGCGGCCACGGCCGGGCCCGATGGGCGCGACCCCATTGCCGCCGGCAACCGCCGCTACGGCGAGTTCCTGACGCAGCTGGTGAGCGTGCCGCAGGTGACCGTGGCCTGCATCCAGGGCGCGGCCATGGGCGGCGGCGCGGGCCTGGCCTGCGCTGTGGACATCGCCATCGGCTCGCCCGAGGCGAAGTTCGGCTTTCCCGAGGCGGCGATCGGCCTGGTGCCGGGGCAGATCCTGCCCTTTGTCGCGGCGCGCCTGGGCCTGCCGGCGGCCCGGCGGCTGGTGCTGACGGGGCGGCGCATCGACGCGGCCGAGGCCCATCGCATCGGCCTGCTCGACTACGTGGCCGACTCGCCCCAGGCGTTGGGCGCGCTGGCGCGGCAGGTGCTGGAGTCTGTCGTGGCCACCGCGCCGCAGGCCTCGGCCTGCACCAAGCGCATGCTGGGCCGGCTGCCCGTGGCGCCGCTGCAGTCCAGCGGCGCGCTGCAGGGCTACCTGGACGAGGCAGCTGAGCTGTTCGCCCGCCAGATGCGCTCGGAGGCGATGGAGGGTGTGAGCGCCGCGAAGGAAAAGCGGCCCGCGCAGTGGAATGCGGCCGGCGAGCTGGCGGCACTGGATCTGGCATAGGAAGGGGAGGCCGTCATGGCGTCATTGGATGGTTTGAAGGTGGTGGACCTGTCGCGGGTGCTGGGCGGGCCGCTGTGCGCGCAGATCCTGGGCGACCACGGGGCGGATGTGGTCAAGGTCGAGGGCCCGGCGGGAGACGAGACCCGCACCTGGGGGCCACCGTTCGACGATGCGGGCATGGCCTCGTACTTTGCCGGCATCAACCGCAACAAGCGCACCGTGTGCGTCGATGTGTCAGCGCCCGAGGGGCGCGACGTGGTGCTGCATCTGCTGCAGGACGCCGACGTGCTGATCGAGAACTTCAAGGTCGGCACGCTGGAGCGCTGGGGCATGGGCTACGACGAGGTGCTGCGCGAGCGCTTTCCGCGCCTGATCCACTGCCGCGTGACGGGCTTCGGTGCCACCGGCCCGCTGGGCGGGTTGCCGGGCTACGATGCAGCGGTGCAGGCGCTCAGCGGCCTGATGAGCATCAACGGCGACCCCGACGGCGTGGCCACGCGCATGGGCGTGCCCATTGTGGACGTGACCACCGGGCTCAACGCCGTCATCGGCATCCTGATGGCGCTGCATGAGCGCGAGCGCAGCGGTCGGGGCCAGTCGGTGGAGTCGGCGCTGTTCGACAGCGCGATCTTCTCGCTGTACCCGCATTCCATCAACACGCTGTTCACCGGGCGGGCGCCGCAGCGCTCGGGCAACGGCCACCCCAACATCGCGCCCTACGACACCTATGCCACCGCCACCGAGCCGATCTACCTGGCCGTGGGCAACAACGGCCAGTTCGAGCGCCTGTGCGAGGCCGTGGGCCACCCGCAGCTGGCCACGGACGAGCGCTATGCGACCAATGCCAAGCGTGCGGTGCACCGTTTCGAGCTTAAGCAGGATCTGCAGCAGGCCTTCAGCCGCTTCGATGCGCAGGCGCTGTTCGAGAAGCTGGTCTCGGTGGGCGTGCCCTGCGGTGTGATCCACAACGTGGTCGAGGCACTGAGCCACCCGCACACGGCGCACCGCGGCATGGTGGCCGAGGTGGAGGGCTTCCGCTCGGTGGCCTCGCCGATCAAGCTCAGCCGCACGCCGGCCAGCTACCGCCTGCCGCCGCAGGAGATAGGCCAGAGCACGCTGCAGGTGCTGGGCGAGGCAGGGCTGTCGGCGCAGCAGATCGCGCTGCTGCTGGAGCGCGGCGTGATCCGGCAGGCCCCGGCCGGCGAGGCCGCGTAGGCCTCAGCCCTTGGCCCACTGGCGCGCCAGCGCCGCCGGGTGGCGTGGCCAGCCGGGACGGCCGAACCAGGCGCCGCCCGCGATGGTGACGGCGATGACACTGCCGTAGACCGCCAGCGCTGCCGCCTGTGCGGCGAACACCTGCACCAGCGCGCCGCCGCCCTGCAGCGCCAGCCAGCCGCCGGCGCCGGCCACTGCCAGGCGCAGCACGTTCGCCAACACCGGCCACAGCAGCCGGCCCGCGCCCTGCGAGGCAAAGTACAGCACCAGCCCCAGGCCGAAGAAGCCATACCACGGACCCACCGTGCGCAGGTAGAGGCTGCCGGCCTCGAGCATGGCCGGGTCGCTGCCGAACAGCCGCAGCCAGGCTTCGGGGAACAGCGCGGCTGTTATGCCTATGGCGCTGGTGAGCCCGAAGGCCAGCGCCGCACCGGCCCAGGCGGCGCGCAGCGCGCGCTCGGGGCGGCCGGCGCCCATGCAGGTGCCGACCATGGCCAGCAGCGGCGCGCCCAGGCCGAAGACCAGCGGCACCATCAGGTACTCCAGCCGCGCGGCCGTGCCGTAGCCGGCGATGGCGCCGGCGCCCCAGCGCCCGGCCAGCGCGGTGGCGATGCCAATGCTCAGATTGGTGGCCGCGGTGGAGATGGCGCCCAGCAGGCCCACGCGCAGGATGTCGCGCATCAGCGGCCAGCGCAGCTGTGCCTCGGCCCAGCGCGGGCGCAGCAGGCTCGCGGGCGAGCGCAGGTACAGCAGCATGGCGATGCTGCCGCCCAGGTAGTACAGCAGCAGGGCCAGCGCGCCGCCGGCGATGCCCAGCGCCGGCACCGGCCCGCCGCCGAAGATCAGGAGCGGCGACAGCGGCACCACGGCCACCACGCCCACGACCATCACCTTGGCCGGCAGCGCCATGTTGCCGGTGCCGCGCACCATGGCCGCGAGCGCGTTGAACAGCCACACCAGCACCGCGCCGCCGAACACCCAGTGCGAGTACACCAGCGCCGCCTCCAGCGCCGCGCCGCTGCCGCCCATGCGCTCGTAGAGCCAGCGCCCGCCCAGCCACATTGCGGCGGTGGACGCCAGGCCGAAGCCCAGCGCGATGGCCAGCGACTGCCAGACCAGCGCCTGCGCGTCTTCGTGCCGCCGCGCGCCCAGCGCGCGGGCGATGGCCGAGGCCATGCCGCCGCCCATGGCGCCGGACGAGGTCATCTGCATCAGCATCACCAGCGGAAAGACCAGCGCCATGCCGGCCAGCGCGTCGGTGCCCAGCTTGCCGACGAAGTAGGTCTCGATCAGGCCGATGGCGGCCTGCGCCACCATGACCGCGATGTTCGGCACTGCCAGCCGCAGCAGCGTGGGGACGATGGGGGCTTCGAGCAGGCGCTGCGTGCGCGGATCGAGGGCGGTCGGGGCGGAGGCAGGCATGGTGGACCTCAGGATGAAACGGGATGGGGGCGTCGCGTCAGGCGTGTGCCATGGCCGGGCGGGCAGGCGCTGTGGGCCGCCGGGCCTGCAGCACCAGCAGCGCCGCCAGAAGGCAGGCGCCGCCGGCCACGTACAGCGCCGGGGTGTAGGTCAGCAGCAGCGTGCGCGACAGGCCGCCGCCCCAGGCGGCCACGGCCGCGCCGAGCTGGTGCGCGGCGAAGACCCAGCCGAAGACCATGCCGGCCTTCTGCGGCCCGAAGGCGGCGCCGGCGAGCTTGACCGTGGGCGGCACGGTGGCGATCCAGTCCAGGCCGTAGAACATCGCGAAGATGCCCAGCCCGACCAGCGTGAAGCCCGAGTGCGGCAGCCAGAACAGCGACAGGCCGCGCAGCCCGTAGTACCAGAACAGCAGCTTGCGGTTGTCGTAGCGGTCCGACAGCCAGCCCGACAGCACCGTGCCCACGAAGTCGAAGGCACCCATGGTGGCCAGCACCGAGGCCGCCGGCACCGGGCCCAGGCCGTTGTCGCCGCACAGCGAGATGAAGTGCGTCTGCACCAGGCCGTTGGTGCTCAGCCCGCAGATAAAGAAGCTGCCCGCGAGGACCCAGAAGGTGCGGTTGCCGGCGGCCTCGCGCAGCACGCGGAACGGCGTGGCGAAGTCCAGCCGCAGCGCGGGCGCCGGAGGCGGCGCGTTGTCCGCCGTTTCGCCATAGGGGCGCAGGCCCACGTCGGCTGGCCGGTCGCGCAGGAAGGCCAGCGCCAGCAGTCCCACCAGCAACGCCATGCCGACGATGGGCGCCACCGCCGCGCGCCAGCCCCACTGCTCGATGATCCACGCCGCCAGCGGCAGGAAGGCGAGCTGCCCGGTGGCCGAACTGGCGGTCAGCAGGCCGATGACCAGGCCGCGCCGCGCGTGGAACCAGCGGTTGGCCACCACGGCGCCCAGCACCATCGCTGTCAGGCCCGTGCCCATGCCCAGCATCAGGCTCCACAGCCAGAACAGCTGCCACAGCTGGTCGGCCAGGGTGACCAGGGCCATGGCCCCGCCCACCAGCGCCAGCCCGGCGACGACCACCGGGCGCAGGCCGAAGCGCTCCATCAGCACCGCGGCGAACGGCCCCATCAGTCCGAACAGCGCGAAGCGCAGCGCCAGCGCCGACGAGATCTGCTCCGTGGTCCAGCCGAACTCCTTGCCCAGCGGCTGGATCATCGCGCCGGGCAGGCCGAGCGCGGCGGCCATGGTGAGCATGGTGAGAAAGGTGATGCCGGCGACCAGCCAGCCGTAGTGGATGCCGCGGCCTTGCAGCCAGGTGGCGGTGCGGGTGAGGGGCATGGGGGTTCTCCGGGAAAGGGAAGGCTATTCGTCGCCGAGCACGGCCAGGGCGTCGTCGATCAGCGTGTGCAGCGCGAGCACACGCTCCACGCCGAGCCGGTCGTTCAGCGCCAACTGGGCCTTGCGCCAGAGTGTGCGGGCTTCTTCGCGCTTGGCCTGGCCAGCCTCGGTGAGCGTCAGCAGCCGGCTGCGGGCATCGGCGCCTTCGCCCATGGCCACCCAGCCTTCGGCGATCAGGGACTTGAGGTTGCGCGTGAGCGTGGAGGCGTCCATGCGCATGCGCGCCGCCAGGTCGACCGGCCGGATGGGGCCGTGCGCGGCGACATTCGACAGCAGCGAGTACTGCGAGGTCTTGAGCCCGCTGTCGGCGATGTAGGCGTCGTAGTGGCGTGACACCACGCGCGTGAGCTGGCGCAGCTTGAAGTTGGTGCAGCCTTGCGGCTTGGTGGATGCGGTCATGGTTGATTATTGTATCTACAATGATTGTATATGCAATAAATAAGGACGTGCAATCCTTCTGCAGCCCGGCCCCTTCAGGGGAGATGGCCATGCCCTATGATGCGGCGGTCATCCATAGGAGGTATTGCGGCCATGCACCAGCAGATGTGCTTCATGTATTGCAGCGTGCTGGCGCCCGGGGCGGGCGCGGCCGGCGTGGGCACCATCGTCAAGACGGCCCGGGAATTCAACGGTGCGCATGGCATCACCGGCCTGCTGGTCTTCGACGGCGAGCGCTTCTGCCAGTACATCGAAGGTCCGGCGTCCGCGATGCAGGGCCTGGTCGAGAAGCTGGAGGCCGATTCCCGGCACACCGATTTCACGCCGCTGCATTTCGAGCGCAGGACGGACGCCGGGCGGCGCTTTCCCGGCTGGTCCATGGGCTATGCGGACGTGGGTGGCGACCACACGATCGACGGCATGGCGCAGCTGGCGGCGGATGAGGCGCTGGAGAAGCTCCAGGCGCTGTCGCGCGAGCTGGACTGCTACTGAGGCGCCGCCCCGTCGGCCTTCTTCCTGCTGCGCGGCTCGCGCGCGGTCCTGGCCTTGGGCAGGTTGGCGTTGGGAAAGAAGTTGTGTTCCACGTCCAGCCAGGCCGGGTTCTCGGCATACATGTCGGCCACCAGCTGCTGGATGGCGGCGATATACCAGGCGTTGTCGTTCAGGCGGTGGGTGAAGATGATGGGCGAGGTGGCGCGCGGGTCGTCGATCAGGCGGTAGTGCAGATCGTTGCGCAGGCGTGCGGACGCCGGGATCAGGCACAGCCCGGACTCCGCGGCCACCAAGCCCAGCGCGGTCTGGATCTCGCGCACCTCATGCACCTCGGACGGGCGGATGCCCTGGTCGTTCAGCAGGCTCAGCACATGGTCGGCAAAGCTCGGGCGCGGCTCCTTCGGGTAGACGATGAGCTTCTGGCCCTGGAGCGCCTTGAGGCCGATGTGGCTGGCATCGGCGGCCAGCGGGAAGCCTGGCGGGATGGCCAGCACCAGCCGCTCTTCGCGCAGCACCGTGCGGGCCACCGTGGCGTCGTTGCTGCGAATGCGCCCGAAGCCCACGTCGATGCGGCCCGATTTCAGCGCCATGAACTGCTGCGTCGACGTGAGTTCCACCAGCTGGATGTCCAGGTCCGGGTAGTGCTGGCGCAGCTTGCGCACCAGCATGGGCAGGCCGCCATAGAGCGTGGAGGCGACGAAGCCGATCGACAGGGTCTGGCGCTGGTTCAGGCCGATCTGCCGGGTGGCGGTTTTCAACTGGTCCAGCCGGTTGATGATCTGCAGCGCCTGCTCGTAGAACGTACGCCCCGCCTCGGTCAGGCGCAGCGGCCGGCTGTTGCGCAGCAGCAGCTGCACGCCCAGCTCCTCTTCCAGCAGCTGGATCTGGCGGCTGAGCGGCGGCTGGGCGATGTGGAGCTGTTCCGAAGCCCGCGTGAAGTTGCGCGCATCGGCCACGGCGACGAAGTATTTGAGCTGTCGAATATCCATCAGGGTAAACCATAGCTATATGGGATGAATGGTATGTAGTTCCTTGATTTTTATGGAGCTACTTTGAAAGTATATCTTTAAGGTATTGAATCAGACCAATTTGGTGTTGGATCGATGCGGGGCTCCCGTTGTTCAATCCATCCCATGCAACACACCCAACGCCTCCAAACCTTCGCCGCATCGGCCGTCGTCGAGCGGGTGGAAACCTTCCTGCTGGACCTGCCGACGATCCGTCCGCACCAGCTGTCCATGGCGACGATGAACGGCCAGACCCTGATGCTGGTGCGCCTGCACTGCTCGGACGGCACCGTCGGCATCGGCGAAGCCACGACGATCGGCGGCCTGGCCTACGGTGCGGAGTCGCCCGAAGGCATGAAGCTGGCCATCGACACCTATTTCGCGCCGCTGCTGGTCGGCGCGGACGCCAGCCAGGTGCCGGCCCTCATGGCCCGGCTGAACAAGGCCATCAAGGACAACCGCTTCGCCAAGTGTGCGGTGGAGACGGCGCTGTTCGATGCGCTGGGCCATCGCACGGGGCTGCCGGTGTCGCAGTTGCTGGGCGGCCGGATGCGCGACAGTCTGCCGGTGGCCTGGACGCTGGCATCGGGCGACACCGCCAAGGACATCGACGAAGCCGAGCGCATGCTGGCGCAGCGCCGCCACAACATCTTCAAGCTCAAGATCGGCCGCCGCGCCGTTGCCGACGACGTGGCGCATGTCGCCGCCATCAAGCGGGCGCTGGGCGAGCGCGGCGCGGTCCGGGTCGATGTGAACATGGCCTGGAGCGAGCTGGAGGCACAGCACGGCCTGGCCGCGCTGGCAGATGCCGGCTGCGAACTGGTGGAGCAGCCGGTGGCCTTGGCCGACGCGCTGGCGCGCCTCAAGGGCCGCTTCCCGATCGCGGTGATGGCCGACGAGTCGCTGACCGGCCCGGCCTCGGCCTTTGCGTTGGCCCGGGTGGCCGGTGCCGATGTGTTCGCCATCAAGACCGAGCAGTCCGGCGGCCTGCCGGCCGCACAGCAGGTGGCGGCGATTGCCGACGCCGCCGGCATCGAACTCTATGGCGGAACCATGCTGGAAGGTGCGGTGGGCACGATTGCCGCGGCCCACGCCTTTGCGACCTTCCGAGACCTGCAGTGGGGCACCGAGCTGTTCGGCCCCCTGCTGCTGACCGAGGAGATCCTGGTGCAGCCGCTGCAGTACCGGGACTTCCAGCTGGCGGTGCCGACCACGCCGGGCCTGGGCATTGCGCTGGACGAGGAGCGCGTCCAATTTTTCCGCCGCGACAGGAAGCGGGCAAGCGCCGCGGCGTCGGCCGGCTGACCGGCTTTCCACTCCCTTTCATTTCCATCCCCACGATTCCCAAGGAGACACACCATGGCTGCCAAGATCTTCAATACTTCCGAAGTGCAGGACTTCCTGCGCCTGGCCAGTGGCCTGGACCAGAGCGGCGGCAACCCGCGCGCCAAGCAGATCATCCATCGCATCCTGTCCGACCTGTTCAAGGCCATCGAGGACCTGGACATCACCTCGGACGAGTACTGGGCCGGCGTGGCGTACCTGAACCGGCTCGGCGCCAGCAGCGAGGCGGGCCTGCTGTCGCCCGGCCTGGGCCTGGATCGGTACTTCGACATGCGCATGGACGCCGAGGACGAGGCGCTGGGCGTCACAAACGGCACGCCGCGCACCATTGAAGGGCCGCTGTATGTCTCGGGTGCACCGGTGGCGCAGGGCTTTGCCCGGCTGGACGACGGCAGCGACACGGCCGGCCACACGCTCATCATGCATGGCACGGTCTACGGTGCGGATGGCCAGCCGGTTCCCGGTGCGCAGGTCGAGGTCTGGCATGCCAACACCAAGGGCTTCTATTCCCACTTCGATCCCACCGGCGAGCAGAAGCCCTTCAACATGCGCCGCACCATCATTGCCGACGCACAAGGCCGCTACAAGTTCCAAAGCATCGTGCCCGTGGGCTACGGATGCCCGCCGGCAGGCCCCACGCAGGCGCTGCTCAACCAGCTGGGTCGCCATGGCAACCGCCCCGCGCACATCCACTTCTTCGTCACGGCCGATGGCCACCGCAAGCTGACCACGCAGATCAATATCGACGGCGACCCGCTGGTCTATGACGACTTTGCCTATGCCACCCGCGAAGGCCTGGTGCCGCCGCTGGTCGAGCGCAGCGACGCGGCCAGCATCCAGGCCAACGGCCTGAACGGCCCGTTCGCGGAAATCGTGTTCGACATCAAGCTCAGCGAGCTGGTGGACGGTGTCGACAACCAGATCGTCGAGCGTCCACGCCTGGCGGCCTGACGCATGGCGGCTGCGGTGCCGGGCGCACCGCAGCTCCAGCCCTTCCGATTTTTCCCTGGCGCAGCGCGGCACGCGTTGCGGGGGAGAGCTGCACCCCAAGGAGATCCCACCATGAACACGACTGCCTCTGCCGACAAGTTCGGCGATGTCGAGAAGCTGCTGGAAACAGCCTTGCAAGACGACAAGGAAGCCGGCATCTTCCGCTGCCGCCGCGACATCTTCACCAACCCCGACCTGTTCGAGCTGGAGATGAAGCATCTCTTCGAATCGAACTGGGTCTACCTGGCGCACGAGAGCCAGATCCCGAACAACAACGACTACTACACCACCTCGATCGGCCGCCAGCCGATCATCATCACCCGCGACAAGCAGGGCGAGCTGCATGCCGTGATCAACGCCTGTGCGCACAAGGGGGCCATGCTCTGCCGCCGCAAGCATGGCAACAAGGGCAGCTTCACCTGCCCATTCCACGGCTGGTCCTTCAACAACACCGGCAAGCTGCTCAAGGTCAAGGACGAGAAGACCACTGAATACCCGGTCTCCTTCAACAAGAACGGCTCGCATGACCTGACCAAGGTTGCGCGCTTCCAGAACTACCGCGGCTTCCTGTTCGGCAGCCTCAATGCCGACGTGCAGCCGCTGGAGGAGTACCTGGGCGAGACCCGGGTCATCATCGACCAGATCGTGGACCAGGCACCCAACGGCCTCGAAGTGCTGCGCGGCAACTCCAGCTACATCTACGACGGCAACTGGAAGATGCAGATGGAAAACGGCTGCGACGGCTACCACGTCAGCTCCGTGCACTGGAACTACGCGGCCACCATGGGCCGCCGCCACGAGGAAGGCACCAAGGCCACCGATGCCAACAACTGGAGCAAGTCGGTGGCCGGCGTCTACGGCTTCGAGAACGGCCACATCCTGCTGTGGACCAAGACGCTGAACCCCGAGGTGCGCCCGATCTGGAACCAGCGCGAGGAGCTCGCCGAGCGCGTGGGCCAGGACCGCGCGGACTTCATCGTCAGCCAGACCCGCAACCTCTGCCTCTATCCCAACGTGTTCCTGATGGACCAGTTCGGCACGCAGATCCGTGTCGCCCGGCCCCTGAGCGTGAACCAGACCGAGATCAGCATCTTCTGCTTCGGCCCCAAGGGCGAGAGCGCCGAGGACCGCGCCATCCGCATCCGCCAGTACGAGGATTTCTTCAACGTCTCCGGCATGGGAACGGCGGACGACCTGGAGGAATTCCGCGCCTGCCAGGCCGGCTACGCAGGCAGCGCGGTGCGCTGGAACGACATGAGCCGCGGCGCGCCGCTGTGGATCGAAGGCCCCGACGAGAACGCCAGAAAGATGGGCATGAAGCCCTTGCTCAGCGGTGAGCGCAGCGAGGACGAAGGCCTGTTCGTGTGCCAGCACGACTACTGGGCCAGGACCATGCGCCGGGCCGTGCAACAGGAACGTGAAGGAGCCCAGCCATGAGCACCAATACCCAAGCCGGCCAAGCCGACCACGGCGCCATCTGCGCCTTCCTGTACCGCGAGGCACGCCATCTGGACGACCGCGAGTGGGAGCCCTGGCTGGAGCTGTATGCCCCCGATGCCGAGTACTGGATGCCTGCCTGGGACGACGACGACCAGCTCACCGACGACCCGCACAGCCAGATCTCGCTGATCTACTACCCGAACCGCAATGGCCTGGAGGACCGGGTCTTCCGCATCAAGACGGAGCGTTCCAGCGCCTCGATGCCCGAGCCGCGCACCAACCACATGCTCACCAACGTGGAAGTGCTGGCAGAGCGCAGCGACGCGGTCGACATCCGCTACAACTTCCACACGCTCAGCCACCGCTACAAGCAGACCGATCACTTCTTCGGCACGGTGTTCGCCACGTTGCGCAAGGTGGACGGGGGCTTCCAGATTGCGCGCAAGAAGATCGTTCTGAAGAACGACTACATCCGCCAGGTCATTGATGTCTATCACATCTGACGCCCAAGGAGACCATCATGAACAGCTATCGCATAGCCCTGAACTTCGAGGACGGGGTCACCCGCTTCGTCGACTGCGGCGCCACTGAGAAGGTGCTGGATGCGGCTTTCCGCAACCGCATCAACCTGCCCATGGACTGCTCCGACGGCGTTTGCGGCACCTGCAAGTGCAAGGCCGAAAGCGGCGCCTATGACCTGGGTGACGACTACATCGAGGATGCGCTGACGGAAGACGAGGCTGGGCAGGGCCTGGTGCTGACCTGCCAGATGGTGCCGAAGTCCGACTGCGTGATCGCCGTGCCGGTGCCATCGACGGCCTGCAAGACCGGCACCGCGCAGTTCGGCGCCTCGGTCACCGAGGTGGCGCCGTTCAGCGACGCGGCCTACGAATTGGTGCTGGACATCCCGGAGAACGCGCCGGCATTCCTGCCCGGGCAGTACGTCAACATCACCGTGCCGGGCAGCGGCCAGCACCGCTCCTACTCGTTCAGCTCCGCGCCGGGCGAGCGCCGCATGACCTTCCTCATCAAGCACGTGCCCGGCGGGCTGATGAGCACCTGGCTGCAGGGCGCCGGCAGCGGCGAGCAGCTGCAGATGACGGGGCCGCTGGGCAGCTTCTACCTGCGGGCGGTGGCGCGTCCGCTGCTGTTCCTCGCCGGCGGCACGGGCCTTGCGCCCTTCCTGTCGATGCTGGAAGTGCTGGCGCGCGAGGGCACGGCGCAGCCGGTGCACATGATCTATGGCGTGACGCGCGACCAGGACCTGGTGCTGGTGGAGCGGCTGCAGGACTACGCCCTGCGGATTCCCGGCTTCACCTTCACCACCTGCGTGGCCGATCCGCAGACCGCGCACGAGCGCCAGGGCTATGTCACCAACCACATGCCGGCGCAGGCGCTGCATGGCGGCAACGTGGATGTCTACCTGTGCGGCCCGCCGCCCATGGTAGATGCGGTGCAGAAGCACTTCAAGGCCGAAGGCATCGCCCCGGCGAGCTTCCACTACGAGAAGTTCACGCCGAACCAGCCGGCGGCATGAGCAGGGGGACGAACATGAGCAAGCGATTCGAAGGCAAGGTCGTCGTCGTCACCGGTGCGGCGCAGGGCATAGGCCGCGGTGTGGCGCTGGGTGTGGCTGCAGAGGGTGGCAAGGTGGTGCTGGTCGACCGGGCCGATTTCGTCGCCGAAGTGGCGGCAGAGGCGGGCGGCGGCAGTGCGGTGGGATTCGTGGCCGATCTCGAGACCTACGAGGGCGCGCAGGCCGCGATGGCATTTGCCGCGCAGACCTTCAGCGGCATCGACATCCTGGTCAACGGCGTCGGCGGCGCCATCCGCATGCGGCCGTTCGCCGAATTCGAGCCGCAGCAGATCGACGCGGAGATCCGCCGTTCGCTGATGCCCACGCTGTACGCCTGCCATGCGGTGCTGCCGCACCTGCTGGCGCGCGGCGGCGGCACCATCGTCAATGTGTCGTCGAATGCGACGCGTGGCATCCACCGGGTGCCGTACTCGGCGGCCAAGGGCGGTGTCAATGCGCTGACGCAGTCGCTGGCGATGGAGTATGCGCAGCACCACATCCGCGTCGCCGCGACCGCGCCTGGCGGAACCAGTGCGCCGCCGCGGCGCGTTCCGCGCAATGCCGCCGGCGACACCGAGCAGGAAAAGGCCTGGATGAATGAGGCGGTGCAGCAGGTGACTGAATCCACCTTCTTCAAGCGCTACGGCAGCCTGGACGAGCAGATCGCCCCGATCCTGTTCCTGGCGTCGGACGAGGCGAGCTACATCACGGGCACGGTGCTGCCGGTCGCCGGCGGAGACCTGGGCTGAGGAAGGCCATGCAACGGACAGAAAACAGAAACAGGAGACAGCCATGAAAACGCTGGAAGTGAACCAGATCATCGACAACGCCCGCTTCACGCGGTTCCACTGGATGGTGGTGTGGCTGTGCGCACTGCTATTGATCTTCGACGGCTACGACCTCTTTATCTACGGTGTGGTCCTGCCGGTGCTGATGCGCGAATGGAATCTTTCGCCGGTGCAGGCTGGCGCGCTGGGCAGCTATGCACTGTTCGGGATGATGTTCGGCGCCTTCATCTTCGGTCCGCTGGCCGACCGCGTGGGCCGCAAGAAGGGCATTGCCATCTGTTTCCTGCTGTTCACCGGCGCGACTTTCCTCAACGGCTTCGCCAAGTCGCCGACCGAGTTCGGCATCTACCGCTTCATCGCCGGCCTGGGCTGCGGCGGCCTGATGCCGAACGCGGTGGCGCTGATGAACGAGTACGCCCCCAAGCGCCTGCGCAGCACGCTGGTGGCGGTGATGTTCAGCGGCTATTCGCTGGGCGGGGTGCTGTCGGCCGGCCTCGGCATCTACATGCTGCCGCGCTTCGGCTGGCAGGCAATGTTCTTCTCGGCCGCGGTGCCGCTGGTGCTGCTGCCGATCATCCTGTGGAAGCTGCCGGAGTCCGTGGGCTTTCTGCTGCGCGAGGGGCGCGAGGACCAGGCCCGCGCCATGCTGGCACGCGTCGATCCCGCTGCGCGTATCGACAGCGATACCCGGCTGGTCGTGGCCGACGGCAAGGGGGCCGGCGTGCCGATGTTCGACCTGGTCAAGGACGGCCGTTCCATGGGCACCTTCATGATCTGGGTGGCGTTCTTCTGCTGCCTGCTGATGGTGTATGCGCTGGGCTCCTGGCTGCCCAAGCTGATGGCTAATGCCGGCTACAGCCTGGGGTCGAGTCTGTCCTTCCTGCTGGCGCTGAACTTCGGCGGCATGGCCGGGGCGATTGCCGGCGGCTGGCTGGGCGACCGCTTCAGTCTGCCGAAAGTGGTGGTGGCCTTCTTCGCCGTGGGCACGGTATCGATTGCCGCGCTGGGCTTCAACAGCCCCATGCCCGTGCTGTACCTGCTCATCATCCTGGCCGGCGCGACCACCATCGGCACCCAGATCCTGCTGTATGCCAACACGGCGCAGTTCTACCCGCTCGCCATGCGCTCCACCGGCCTGGGCTGGGCCTCCGGCGTGGGCCGCACCGGCGCCATCGTGGGGCCGCTGCTGGGCGGCTCGCTGATGGCCGCGGCGCTGCCGCTGCAGATGAACTTCCTGGCCTTCGCGGTTCCTGGCCTGGTGGCGGCGCTGGCCATGGGCTGCTTCATCCTGTGGTACCGCCGCAATCCCGGCGATGCCAGTGCACCGGCGGCCGCCATCGCGCAGCCCGTCGCATCCAGCCAGGCCTGACCAGGAGAAAGTCCCATGAGCCATCCAGCCACTGCCTTGGCAACGCGGCGAGGCGCGTTCCGAGTCACGGTCGACGGCGATGCCCGCGCACCGGCGCTGATCCTGAGCAACTCGCTGGGCACCACGTTGGAGATGTGGGACCCGCAGGTGGAGATGCTGTCCAAGGCCTACCGCCTGGTCCGCTACGACACGCGTGGCCATGGCGGCAGCCCGGTCACCGCGGGGCCCTACAGCTTTGACGACCTGGGCCAGGATGTGCTGGCGGTGCTCGATGCGCTGGAGATCGAGCAGGCCGCGTTCTGCGGCATATCGATGGGCGGCCACACCGGGCTGTGGCTGGGCATCCACGCGGGCCCGCGCTTCAACGCCATCGCAGTCTGCAACAGCGCTGCCAGGATCGGCTCGGAGCAGGCCTGGCACGAGCGCGCAGCCATGGTTCGCCGGGACGGCGCGGCCGGCATGCAGGCGCTGGCCGCATCCGCGCCGGGCCGCTGGTTCACCGAAGGCTTCATCCAGGCGCAGCCTGCCGCCGTGCAGCGTGTGCAGGACGGCCTGGCCCGCTTGGCGCCCGAAGGCTATGCGGCCTGCTGCGATGCGCTGGCGGCCTCGGACCTGCGCAGCGGCCTGGGCCGCATCGCCACTCCCACGCTGCTGCTGGCCGGCGCCTCGGACCCGGTCACCACGGTGGCCGATGCCGAGGCCATGCAGGCCGGCATCCCGGAATCGCAGCTGGCCGTGGTGCCGGCATCCCATCTCTCGAACCTGGAGGCGCCGCAGGCATTCGAGCAAGCCGTTCTGGACTTCCTGCCCGGCGTCCTTGCGCGCTGATCCGCCCCGCATTCTTCATCCCGAAAGGAAACCCCATGCTGTATCTGGTCCACATGATTGTCGATATCCCGCCCACCGTACCGGCCGAAGAGGCCGCGCGCATCAAAGCCGAGGAAAAAGCCTATTCGCAGGCACTGCAGCATGCCGGCACATGGCCGCACCTGTGGCGCGTGGTGGGCGAGTATGCGAACTACAGCGTGTTCGACGTGGAAAGCAATGACGAACTGCACGACACGCTGAGCAAGCTGCCGCTGTTCCCGTTCATGAAGATCACGGTGACGCCGCTGGCCAAGCACCCATCGTCCATCCGATAGACCTGTTGCGGAGAACACCATGACCCTGACCCGGCGAGCCCTTGCCATCCTTGTTTCGGCCCTGGTGATGCCCGGCGCTGCCATGGCGCAGCCCGAGGCGAACTGGCCCGGCAGGCCCATCAAGTGGGTGGTGCCCTTCCCACCCGGCGGCGCGATGGATGCCATTGCGCGCACCCTGGGCGAGCAGGCTGCCCGCGAGCTGGGCCAGCCCTTCGTGATCGAGAACCGCCCCGGCGCCGGCGGCAACATCGGCGCGGACTATGTGGCCAAGCAGTCGGCCGATGGCTACACCATCATGATCACGTCGATAGGCATGGCGACCAACCAGGCGCTGTACTCGAAACTGAGCTACGACCCGGTGAAGGACTTCGCTCCCGTCAGCCTGCTGGCCGTGGTGCCCAATGTGCTGGTGGTGAATGCGGCCAAGAGCGCCGACAAGTCCGTCAAGGATGTGCTGGCCCATGCCCGGCGCGAGCCCGGCAAGCTCACGTATGCCTCTGCCGGCAACGGCACGTCGATCCACCTGGCCGGAGAAATGTTCGCATCCCTGGCCGGATTGCATCTGCTGCACGTGCCCTACAAGGGCAGCGGCCCGGCGGTGACCGACATGCTTGGTGGCCAGGTCGACCTGATGTTCGACAGCATCACCTCGGCGCGGCCACACATCCAGTCAGGCAAGCTGCGTGCCCTGGGCGTGACCACGGCCAGGCGCTCGTCCGCGCTGCCCGATGTGCCCACCATCGCCGAGGCCGGCGTGCCCGGCTACGAGGTCTCGCCCTGGTTTGCGGTGTTTGCGCCGGCGGGCACGCCCGCTGCCGTGGTGGCCAGGCTCAACCAGGTGCTCAACGGCGCCATGAAGCAGCCCGACACCCTGAAGAAGCTTGAGGCCGTGGGGGCCGAGCCCATAGGGTCCACCCCGCAGGAGCTTGCTGCGCACCTGAACCGGGAGCTGGACCGCTGGGGCCGGCTCATCAAGGAACGCAACATCCGTCTGGATTGACCGGGAGACCGAACGATGAATTCCGCTGCCCAATGGGCGATTCCGTCATTGATCGATAGCGAGCGGCTGAGTGCCTTCCAGTGGCGAGTGCTGGCACTGTGCTTCGTCATTGCGCTGTTCGACGGCTTCGATACGCAGGCCATCGCGTTCACCGGTCCGGCGATCCTGGCCGCCTTCGGTCTGCCGGCCGGCTCGCTGGCACCCATCCTCACTGCCGGCATCGTCGGCATGACCATCGGCGCCATGACGCTGGGCATGGTGGGCGACCGCATCGGGCGCCGCCCGACCATCATGCTGTGCCTGGCGATCTTCGGCTGCGCGACGCTGGCCACTGCCTGGTCCACCGATACCGACCACATCCTGGTGCTGCGCTTCATCGCTGGGTTGGGCATGGGCGGCTGCACGCCCGTGCTGCTGGCGCTGGCGGCCGAATACGGGCCGGCCCGCCACCGCGGCGCCATCATGACCGGCGTGCTGCTGGGCCTGCCTGCCGGCGCGATGCTGGGCGGCCTGCTGGCTGCGCGCATGCTGCCGTTGATCGGGTGGGAGGGCATCTTCATCGTCGGCGGCGCGGCGCCGCTGGCGATGCTGGCCGCCATTGCGCTGCTGCTGCCGGAGTCGCTGTACTTTCGCGCCACCCGCGGCGATGCCCCGGGGCAACGCTACATCGCCCAGGTGCTGGCGAAGATCGTCAGCCGCCCGTTGCCGGCGGGCGTGCATTTCACGGTGCCCGAATCCGCGGTGGCGCGTGCCAGCGTGCGCGCGCTGTTCAGCGACGGCAATGCAGGCAAGACCCTGGCGATTTGGGCCATCTACCTGCTGAACTGGGTGGCGTGGTTCATGCTGCTGTCGTGGCTGCCCACCGTGCTCAAGGCAGCAGGCCTGCCGGCGGCCGACGCGCCGCTGGGCACCGTGATCGTCAATGCGGTTTTCATCGTCTGCGCCATCCCGCTGTCGTTCCTGCTGCCGCGCGTCAATACGCGTCGCCTGCTGCTTGCGATGTTCGCGACCGGCATCGCGGTTGCGTTGGGCCTGGGCCTGGCGGGCCAGAACTGGGCGCTGGTGTTCGCTTTGGTGGGTGTGGCCGGCTTTGGCGTCGGAGGCCAGCAGATCGCGCTGAACTACTTGATCGTCGGCGCCTACCCGACGGCGCTGCGTGCCACGGCCACGGGCTGGGCCATAGGCATGGGGCGGGCGGGCGCGATCCTGGGTTCTGCCATCGGCGGCAGCTTTCTGGCCTGGGGCGGCCCGCAGGGCTTCTTCCTGGCGCTGGCCGTGCCGCTGGTCGGCGCCGGCATCGCCGTGCTGAGCCTGAAGCTCCGCCACGCCGAGGCCGGTGCGGCGCTGTCGGCATCGCATTGACCCAGGGCGATACAGTACCGGGAGGAGACGAACGATGTTCAAGAATGGATCCCTGACCGCCTGGGTGGCTGGCTTTCTCGCGGTGCTGATTTCGTATGCGGGGCCGCTGGTCATCTTCATCCAGGCGGCGCAGGCCGGGCATGTGGCCCCTGCAGAGCTGACCTCATGGATCTGGGCCATCTCGATGGGCGCCGGCGTGAGCGGACTGCTGCTGAGCTGGTGGCTCAGGCAGCCGATCATCACGGCCTGGTCGGCGCCCGGAACGGCTCTGCTGCTCAGCCTGTTTCCGGGTATCACCATGCCCGAGGTGGTGGGCGCCTACCTGGCGGCAGCCCTCATCATCATCGCCATCGGCGTCACTGGCTGGTTCGAGAAGATCGTGAACTTCATTCCCAAGGGCATTGCCGCGGGCATGATGGCCGGCATCCTGTTCCAGTTTGGCGTGCAGGCCTTCCGTGCGAGCATGGACCTGCCGGGCGTGGTGTTCGCGATGCTGGCGGTCTATCTGCTCAGCCGGCGCCTGTGGCCGCGCTACGCCGTGGTGCTGGTGGCCCTGACCGGGTTTGCCGTGGCATTCGCTCTCGGCAAGACCAATTTGCAGGCACTCGGGCTGGAGGTGGCCAGGCCGGTGTTCGTCACGCCCCGGTTCGATCTTGGCGTGTTTCTCAGTTTCACCGTGCCGCTGGTGCTGGTGAGCTTGACAGGCCAGTACCTGCCTGGCATGGCGGTACTGCAGCTGGCCGGCTACCGCACGCCGTCCAAGGCAGTGGTCACCGGCACCGGGCTGGCCTCGCTGCTCACGGCCTGCTTTGGCGGCATCACCATTGTGCTGGCCGCGATCACTGCGGCGCTGTGCACTGGCAAGGATGCACACCCCGATCCCGGCAAGCGCTATGTCGCCGGCATTGCCAACGGCGTTTTCTACCTCGTGGGCGGAGCCTTCGCGGGCACCATCGTGCAGGTGTTCACCGCCTTCCCTTCTGCGCTGATCGCGGCGCTGGCCGGCCTGGCGCTGATCGGCGCCATCGTCTCCAACATCCGCATGCTGGTGGAGGAGGACGCCTATATCGAGCCCTCGGTCATCACCTTCTTGGCGACGGCGTCCGGCATGTCGCTGTTTGGGCTGGGGGCGGCGTTCTGGGGCGTGGTGTTCGGCATGGCGTCGTACTGGCTGGTGCGCTTGCCGGCGGCGGCGAAATAAGAGGGCCGAAAGCCATGGCTGCGAATGATCTGGATAGAGCGGTGCTCGACGTGCGGGCGGTATTGCCGGTTCGCGC
This sequence comes from Comamonas sp., assembly GCA_050282565.1. Lineage (GTDB taxonomy): Bacteria > Pseudomonadota > Gammaproteobacteria > Burkholderiales > Burkholderiaceae_C > Comamonas. Next base: position 49,653 of record JBLZYV010000003.1, on the reverse strand, counting down.
CGTTGACCTGGCGCGCCTGCGCGTGCTGGCGGAGGCCGGGCGGCCGGTCGTGTCCGTGGTCGGCAAGTACAACCACGGCAAGAGCCGGCTGCTGAACGAGTTGATTGGCAGCGACCGGTTTGCCGTGGCCGACCGGCGCGAGACCGTGGTCCTGGCCGAGCATGTGGTGGAGGATGCGCGCTGGCTGGACGCTCCCGGGCTGGATGCCGACGTGGGCATGGCGGACGACAGCTATGCGTACCACGCTGCATGGGTGCAGGCGGACATCCGCCTCTTCGTCCACGCGGCCAGGGAGGGCGAGCTCGATGCTGGCGAGCGCGCACTGCTGCAAAGCCTGCATGCCGATGCGAAGCGCACGCAGCGCCAGACCCTGTTCGTGCTGACGCAGGTGGACCAGTTGCCCGATGAAGCGCATCTGGACCAGGTGGTGAAAGCCATCCTGGGGCAGGTGCCGGACGCGGCGCCGCATCCGGTATCGGCCACGCGGCACCGGCTGGGCGTGGAAGGGGCCAAGCGGTTGCTGCTGGAAAAGAGCGGCATTCCCGCGCTGCAGGCCGTGCTTCGCAGTGCCAGGGCGCGGGTGCCGCAGGCGCGGGCGCACGAAACGGCGCTGTTGACCGGCGAAATTCGCGCTGAACTGCAGCGACTGCAAATGGCAACGCAGGAAAGGCGGGAAGCGCTGGCCGGCCTGCAGGGCCGCCACCGTCAGGCGTTCGATCTGGGTCTGGCCGCAGTGTTCGACCAGGTGCAGGGTGATCTGCAGCCGGTGCTGCAGGTGTCCGGCACCGACCAGGCCCTGGTGCCGGATTCCTTTGCCAACATGTTCAAGTCCACGGCCGGCAAGCAGGAGCGGGCGCGCCTCCAGGTCGCCTATTCGCATGCCTGCCTGGCCATCAATGCCCACCTCGTGCGGCATGGCGTGGTGGATCTGCCGGCCGCGCAACAGACCTCGGTGCGCAGCCTGGATACGGTGATGGTGGCGGTCCTGGGCGTGTCGGTCAAATACCGCGACGATCTGCGCCGCCTGTTCTGCGAACCGGCCGGGCGGGATCGGTTGCAGCAGGAATTCGCGCGCTACTTCGAGCTGTCGGAGGACCGCGCAGCGCTGGCGCGGCAGGTGGTCGACGCCGAAGCAGGCATCGCCGCCGCCGGCCAGGCGCTGGTGGCCTTGCGCATGCTGGGGCGGCCGTGAGCGCCGGCAACGAGCAGCGTTTCATGGCGGCGGTCGATGCCTTCGGCTTTTCCGCCCGGGATCTGGAACCTTGCCTGCGCCGGATGGACGCATGGCTGTCCGCGCTGACGGAGGAGTTGCACACCCATAGGCTGCGCCCTGTGGGTTTGCGGGCGGGCAGTGCGCTGGCACGGCAGGCGCAAGCCATCGATGCCGCCGTGCAGGCCGGCTTCGCGCAATGGAAGCAGGCCTGGGCTCGCCAGGCGCCTGCGCACTCGCTGGCCCGGGCCTTCGAGGACCGGGCCATCTTCCTGGTGTTCGGCAAGTTCAACGCAGGCAAGAGTTCGCTGTGCAACTTCCTGGCCGATCGCTTTCGCCAGCAGGGTTGCCAGGTGCGCTACTTCCATCTGGAGGCCGGGCAAGTCTGCGAGACGCTGGAGCGCTTCCAGGAAGGCGCGACCGAGACCACGGCGCGGCTGCAGGGCGTGTGCCTGGGCGAAAGGCTGGTGCTGCTGGACACGCCGGGCCTGCACTCGGCCACGGCCGAGAATGCAGCGCTGACCCAGCGTTTTCTCGACAGCGCCGATGCGGTGCTGTGGCTGACCATCTCGACCTCGCCGGGGCAGGTGCAGGAGCTGGACGAACTCGCGCACGAACTGCGGCGCCACAAGCCCCTGCTGCCCATCGTGACGCGTAGCGATTGCCTCGAGGAGGACGAGGTTGATGGCGAGATCCGCAAGCTGCTGCGCAACAAGAGCGAATCCAACCGGGCCTTGCAGGAGGCCGATGTGCAGGCCCGCGCGCGGGAGAAGCTGTGTGAGATGGGGATGGATGCCGCCTTGCTGAAGGCCCCGCTGTCCATCTCGGCCCAAATGGCGCGAGCGCAGGGGCAGACCGCCGAGGCGCTGGCCGGCGCGGGCTTCGAGCGCCTCTATGGCGCGCTGCTGGAGCTGGCCTGCCCGGTGCTCGCCTACCAGCAGCGCAAGCCCGCCGAGGTGCGGCTGCACCATCTGGAGGAGGACGTGCTTGGCAGCCTGCGGGCGCAGACGCTGCCTGCGCTGGCGGCGCTGGGGCAGGCGCTGAACGACGAAGATGAGGCGCTGGAACAGCGGCAGGAGCGCATCGTTATGGCCGCGTGGCGCAGCGTCGTCCCCGAGCTGCCGCGGTTGTTGGGGCGGTATGCCGATTCGCAGGATGCCGGTGCCGTCTGCGCCGAGGTGTCGCAATGGGTGGGCGAGGCTGTGGAGCGGCAGTTGCAGGAGCACCTCGGGTGCTATGAGCTGGCGCCTGTTGCGCCTGTGGCCATCGAACTCGATGCAGGCATTGGCTACCAAACGGCCATGGCCGGTGACACGGTGGCTGTCGGCTATGAGCGGCTGCATGCTGCGCTGGAAAGTGCGGTGCATGCATCGCTCCTGCAGATCGCGGCCGAAGCGGTGGAACCATGCCGCGCGCACCTGCGGGCCTTGGAGGTCGATGCCAGGCTCCTGCACGATACGGTGCTCGTCTTTGGGCAACGGTTGCAGGGCATGGCGCGGGAACTGCGGCCGGGCGCCGTGGCCTGAGCGGGCCGGCGCCACCTTGGCGTCAGCCTGGTGCGACCGAGTGGGCCACGAACGCGATGGTGCCCACGAACAGCATCACCAGCACGAAGGCGATGACCACCAGCACCAGCGGATTGCCGCGCTCGGGAATCTCGGCCATGTCCTTGCGCCGGCCTATGCCGATCAGGCTCCACAGCACGGTTTGGGTTTGTCTCAGCAGGTTCATGGCTACTCCTATCGCAAGCGGCTGACATCGAAGGGCGTGACGCCGCTGCCGCTGTTGCCCCAGGCGGACCGCACATAGGAGGCCAGGGCGGCGATGTCCGTATCGTCGAGGCTCTGGCCGAAGGGCGGCATGCCGTAGGGGTGCGGGTTGCCGTCGGTGGTGGGCGGAAAGCCGCCGTGGATGATGACTTTCACGAGGTTGGCGCTGGAGGCCTGGGTGACGCCCCGGTGCCCGGCCAGCGCCGGATAGGCGCTGCCACTGCCTTCTCCGTTGTCGCCATGGCATGCGGCGCACTGCGCCTTGTACAGCTTGGCGCCCAACCCCAGCACGGTGGCATTGGCACGGGCCTGCGGCTGCGGCGCCGGTGCCTGCCGGGGCAGCTCGCGCAGGAAGACGGCCATGGCCTGCAGATCGGCGGCGTTCAGGTGCTGGGTGCTGGCATACACGACCTCGGCCATGGGGCCCATGGCGGCGCCCCGTGGGCTGATGCCGTGTTGGAGCAGCGCAATGGCATCGGCTTCGCTCCAGTCCTGCAGGCCGGCCTCGGCCGGCGAGGCCAGCGACGGTGCATACCAGTTCTGCATCGGGATCAGGCCGCCGTCCAGCCCCAGGTGGTTCTGCGTGGCGCCCATGAAATTGCGCGGCGCATGGCAGGCTGCGCAATGGCCCAGGCCGCGCACCAGGTAGGCGCCCCGGTTCCACTCGGCCGATCGGGCCTTTTCCGGCTCGAACCCGCCGGGCTGGAAGTTCAGCGCACGCCAGACCGCCAGCGCCGCCTGCGTGCTGTAGGGAAAGCGCAGTTCATGGGGACGGTTGGCCTGGTGCACGGCAGACACGGTGCGCAGGAAGGCATAGAGCGCATCCGCATCCTCCCGCGTGACCTGGGTGTACTCGGTGTAGGGAAAGGCGGGGTAGAGCAGCCGGCCGTCGCGCGAGCGCCCGTGGTGCAGCGCGCGCCAGAAGTGGTCGGCGGACCAGCGGCCCAGGCCGGTCTCGGTGTCGGGCGTGAGGTTGCCGGCAAACACGGTGCCGAAGGGCGTGGCCAGGGCCTTGCCGCCGGCATAGGCCGCACCGCCGCGCTCGGTGTGGCAGGCGGCGCAGTTGCCGGCGCGGGCCAGGTAGGCACCGCGCTGCACCAACTCGGCGCTGGGGGCTGCGGTGGGAATGATGTCCGACACCGGTTCCTCGCCGCGCAAATTGAGCCAGGCAATCGCCGCGATGGCGAGACAGCCCAGCAACAGCAGGCCAGCCAACAGCTTGGCCGAAAAGGAGAGGGTACGGTTCATGGCTGCGCACTCCCGCACTGCAGCGGCAGCGCCTGCGGCGCTTGCGGCGCTTGCCTGGCTGCCTTGGTACCGGCAGGAACCGGCTGCGCGGACAGCCATGCGGCCATGGCGCCCACGTCTTCGGCCGACAGGCGCTCGGCCACTTCGCCCATGCAGTCCGGTTTTGCCGCATGGCGCTGGCCGTTTCTCCAGGCGCCGAACTGGCCTAAAAGGTAGTCGCGGGGCAGTCCGAGCAGGCCCGGGATGCCGGGTTCCACGCCCATCATCGCCGCGCCGTGGCAGGCCGCGCATGCCGGGATGCCGCGCGCGGCATCACCCTGGCGCACCAGCAGTTCGCCACGCGCCAGCGCCGCTGCGGCGGCCTGGGCGGGCTCCGGCGGTGGAGACGGCAGATCGAGCCCGGCGAAGTAGGCGGCGATCTCCTGCAGATAGACATCGGACATCTGGCCGACCAGGTAGGCCATCGTGGGGTTCTTGCGCCGGCCATCGCGGAAGTTCACCAACTGGTTGAACAAATAGCCCGCGGGCTTGCCGGCGATGCGCGGAAAGTAGCCTTGGCGGGTGGCACGTCCCTGCTCGCCATGGCAGACCACGCAGGCCTGCATGCGCTGCGCCATGGTGTCCGCCGGAGGTGCTGCGGCCGCTGTGGACAGGCCACCGCAGGCCAGCAGGAGGGCGGTCATCGCGCGGCGTGGGTGGGGGATGGAGGCAGTCATGGCAGTTCGTGGGGCGAGCGGGACAGAACCGAGTTTGCCCGCCATCTGCTGATCTGGTAAGACTCAGTTGGATGTAAAAATACCGTATCAGATGACGGTTGCCTTCGATGAAAAAGCGCTAGTTGTGCATACCAGATCAGTGAGTCAGAATGCCGGGCTATCCATAGCAGATCAGCCGTTTCATGAAGAAGTACGAAGCCCTGGCCGCTGACATCGAGGCCCTGATCGCCTCGGGCACCTTGCGGCCGGGCGAGCGCCTGCCCTCCGTGCGCGAGACCGTGGCCGCGCGCGGCATCAGCCCTTCCACCGTCTTCGAGGCCTATGCGCTGCTGGAGGCCCGTGGGCGCATCGAGGCGCGCGCGCGTTCGGGCTATTTCGTGAAGCCGCCCGCGCACCAGCGCAGCGAGCCGCTGCTGGCGGACCCCGAGCCCCGCTCCCGCGAGGTCGTGGTCAACGACCTGGTGCTCGAAGTGCTCGGCTCCATCCGCGAGCGTGGCGTGGTGCCGCTGGGATCGGCGTTTCCGAGCCCGGCGTTGTTTCCGCTGGCTCGCCTGGCGCGCGAGGCGGGCGCCGGGCTGCGTGCGCTTGAGCCCGAGCAGATGCTGAACGACCTGGGCCCGGGCAACCAGGAGCTGCGGCGCCAGATTGCGCTGCGCTACGTGAGCCACGGCGTGGTGGCAAGCGCCGACGAGATCGTCATCACCAGCGGGGCCATGGAGGCCTTGAACCTGTGCCTGCAGGCCATCACGCGGCCAGGGGATGCGGTGGCGATCGAGTCGCCCGCTTTCTACGGCTGCCTGCAGGCCCTGGAGCGCCTGCAACTGCGCGCGGTCGAGGTGGCGACCCACCCGCGCGACGGCGTGCAGCTCGAATCGCTCGAGGCCGTGCTCCAGCGCGAGCCGGTGAAGGCCTGCTGGTTCATGCCGAACTTCCAGAACCCGATGGGCGCCCTGATGCCGATGGAGCGCAAGCAACGGCTGGTGCAGCTGCTCGCGCGCCACCAGGTCCCGCTGATCGAGGACGATGTGTACGGCGAGCTGTATTTCGGCGTGCGCCGGGCGCTGCCGGCCAAGGCATTCGACAGCGAGGGCTGGGTCCTGCACTGCAGCTCGATGTCGAAGAACCTGGCGCCGGGCTACCGCCTGGGCTGGACGGCGGCCGGCCGCTTCGCCCGGGCGGTGGAGCGGCTCAAGCTCTCCAGCACGCTGTCGGTCGCCGTGCCGTCGCAGCTCGCCGTGCTGCGCTACCTGGAGGCGGGTGGCTTCGACAAGCACCTGCGCCAGCTGCGCGCCACGCTGGCCCGGCAGCAGGAGGAGGCACTGCGCTGCATGGCCCGGCATTTCCCGCCAGAGGTGCGGGTGACCCGGCCGCAGGGGGGCTACTTCCTCTGGGTGGAGCTGCCGCCGCAGGTGGATGCGCTGGAGCTGCACCGGCTCGCGTTGTCGCAGAACATCAGCGTGGCGCCGGGGCCGCTGTTCTCGGCGGACCAGCGCTTTCGCCACCACCTGCGCCTGAACTACGGGCACCCGCGATTCGAGCAGCTGGAGCCGGCCTTGAAGACCCTGGGCCATCTGGTGGCCGGGCTGATGCAGCGGCGCTGACCTGACCCGTCAGCCCGCGCCGCGTGGCGCAAAGGCGATCATCGCCATGCCGAGCAGGCACACGGCCACGCCACCCGCGTCCCAGGCCGTGGGGCGCACGCCATCGACCAGCCAGAGCCAGGCCAGGGCCACGCTCACATAGACGCCGCCATAGGCCGCATAGACGCGGCCGGTGGCATCGGGGTGCAGGCTGAGCAGCCAGACGAAGGCCGCCAGGCTGGCCGCGGCCGGCAGCAGCAGCCAGGCGCTGCCGCCCTGGCGCAGCCAGAGCCAGGGCAGGTAGCAGCCCACGATTTCGGCGACGGCCGTGGCCAGATACAGGGCGAAGGTTCTCATGGCCCTAGTCCTTGCGGATGGTGTAGATCAGATCGACCGCGCCAGCGGCGCCAGTCGAGCCGCGCAGCTGCAGGTTGCGCGAGAAGTCGTAGAAGATGTAGAGCGTGCCCAGCGCGCCGGCCAGGCTGTGCTCGTAGGTCACGTACAGGTCCTTGGACAGGCGCTTGCCGAACGACAGGGCCGAGCCGCTGGCGTCGCCGCCGTCGTTCTTGACGCCGATCTCGTCCAGGCCCAGGCCGCTCGCGAGGCCGCTGGTCAGCCCGCCGCTCGACTTGCCGCCGCCCAGCAGCGCCAGCGCCGCTTGCTGGGCCAGCGCGGCCTCGGCGCCGCCGGCGGAAGGGTCGCGCCCCATCACCACCCACGAGAGCTTTTCCGCATCGGGCATCTCGGGGTCGGAGTACAGGCGCACGCGCGGCGACTGCGCCGAGCCGCTGATCTGCACGCCGGCGCGCACGGTGATGTTGGGGCGTATCGCGGTGATGTCGAGCGAGGGGTTGTCGTAGGGGCCGTTGAAGCGGATGCGGCCTTCCTCCACATCCAGCACCTGGCTCCAGGCGCGGTAGCGGCCTTCCTCGGTGCGGATGTCGCCGGTGATGCGCGGCTTGCCGCCGCTGCCGTTCTGCACCTGCAGCTTGCCGCGCAGCCGCGTGGTGATGCCATAGCCCTGCAGCGCGAAGTCGCGGCCCATGCTGAGGCCGATGTTCAGCACCATGGGCTTGGCGGTGGTGACGGCAGGGGCGGGCTCCTGCTTGGCCTCCGGCTCCGGCTTGCTCTCGGCGGCGCGGCGCTTGGCCGAATGCACGACCACGTCGCTGCCCAGCGTGGGCGACGACATGTCGGCCAGGATGATGGTGGCGCGGTCCACTTCCAGATTGCCGGTCATGCTGAGCTGGCCCTGCGAGAGCTGGGTACGCACTTCGCCCGAGATGCCGACCTGGCGGTCGGCGCGCACCAGCACCTGCAGCGCCTTGGCCTGGGCGCGGATGTCCATGCTGGCGCCCGACTGGCCATCGGCCGCCTGCTCCCAGCGGATCGTGCCGCTGGCATCCAGGCTGCCGCCATCGGTGGGGGCGTCGGTCAGGTTGCCGCTGTAGCCGGGCACGCGCGCGCGGCTGCCCTTGCCGCCGTCGAAGTGCAGCGACTGCAGCTGCAGCTCGGGGCCGCGCAGCAGGGCCCGCAGCTTGCCGTTGCACAGGTCCACGCCGTCGAGCTGCGACTGGATGGACATGTCGTCGGCGCTGATGCTGCCGCTCCAGTTCGGCTCCGCCACGGTGCCGGCCAGCGTGGCATCGGCGCCCAGCTGGCCCTGCACGCGCCAGCCCGGCGGCGCAAAGCTGGCCCAGATGCCCAGGTCGGGCATGCGGGCCTTGAGCGTGCCGGACAGCGGTGCGCTGCCGGGCAGCAGCGCGCTGCCGATCTCGCCGCGCCACGGCGCGAGCTGGGTGCGCACCTGGGCCTGGGCATTGCCGGCGTTCTCGCTGTCCCACTGCAGCTGGGCCTGCAGCTGCTGGCCTTCGACATTCAAGTCCAGCTGCATGGTGCGGATGCGCGCCACGATCTGCTGCGACTGCTCCGCCACCGCCGCGGCGATGCGCCCCGGCTGGCCGTTGGGGGAATGCACGGTGATGTTGGCGGGCAGCGGCGTGCCGGCGCGCAGCCGCAGGTCGCCGCTCTGGCGTGCGATGCGCAGCTTGGCGCGCAGGCTGTCGGTGGCCTGGATGTCCCAGTCACCCTGCAGCACCAGGTCGGAGTCGAGTGGGTCGATGGCCTGCGGGTCGGCCTTGGGCTGCGGCTTGGTGAAGGCCTTGGCCCAGCGCACCGGCAGGCCGGTGATCTTGCCGCTGCTTTGCAGGCGCAGGCTCTGGCTGCGCAGCGCCAGGGTCAGCGGCTGCCATTCGATGCCGGCGGCACCCGGCTCGGAGCCGCTGACCTGTAGGCGCCCGGCAGAGGCGGTGGCCTGCAGGCCATTTTGCTGGCGCAGCGTGAAGTCCACCGGCTGGCCCAGCTCGGCCTGCCAGCTCTGCGCCTTGGCGCCAGGCGCCGGCGGCAGCGCCATCCGGGCCTGCAGCTGGCTGACGCGGCCCTTCCACTGTGCCGACTTGTCCAGGGCCGCCTGCAGGCGCACGGCGCCGCCGAAACGCTGCTCGCCATGGCGTGCCTGGGCCTGGGCTTCGGCCTGCAGGTCGGCCAGGTGGCCCTGCACGGAGACCGTGCTGTTCTGCACCTGCCAAACATCTTCCTTGCCCAGCTGTACCTGGAGCTGCGGCACCCGCAGCTGCGTATCCAGACGGAAAGGCTTGGCCTGCGCGGCATCGGCGGGCACCGAGACGGCGGCCAGGCCTGCCTGGCGCAGCTGGCGCATGGCATCGGCATAGCCGCCGCTCCATTGCAGCTGCGCTTCGAGCGTGCCGCGGGCGGCGATGTCCTTGGGGATGGACGCGCCCGCCACGGGCAGGCTGCGCGCCCATTGCAGCAGTTCCTCGGCGCTGGCGATGCGCAGTTGCACCTGGCCCTTGCCGTCGCGCGCGGCGGCCTGGGCATTGGCGGTGAGCTGCGCGCCCGGCAGGCGGGCCTCGATCTGGCCCTGGCCGGCCTGCGCCTGGGTGTCGAAGCGCAGGGCCTTGGCCGACACCTGGGCGCGCAGCGCATCGAGCTGTAACTGTTGCAGCTCGATGGCCGGCGCCTGCCACTGGCCCTGGGCCAGCAGGCGGTTGATGGACAGCGCCGCCGCCTTGCTGCGTGCCGGGCCGGCGCCTTGGATGTCCACGTCGAAGCGGATGGCCTCGCCCTGCATGGCGGCCGTGGCGATGCCCGACAGCGGGTTGCTGTCGAAGCGCGAGTCGATCAATGCCGGGCGCAGCTGGCGCAGTTCGGCGCGGGCCTCCAGCTGCCCGCTGTCCAGCTGGTAGTAGCCTTGCGCCTGCAGCCGACCCTGGCCCAGTTCGAGCGCGGCGCCGGGCAGCAGCGCCAGCCGCTGGCCTTGCCAGAGTGCGGTCGCGTCCAGCTTGTCGAGCGGCAGGCGCTGGCGGTCCCAGGGGCCGGCCTGGCCGTTGCGCAGCTGCACCTGCAGCGCCCAGGGGCCGGAGGCCGCCAGTGCGGCGAGCGGGCCTTCAGTGGGCTGGTCTTTGGAGTCAAATTCGGGTTTTGCGCTAGTGCTACCTGCGCTAGCAGCTTCGCTTTTGGTAGCAATCTCGGCAGCTTGCGCGAGGAGTGCTTCGCTGGCCTTGTCGAAGCGCAACTGCCCGTCGAGCAGCGTGGTGGGCAGCTGCGGCGCAAAGGCGGCCAGGTTGATGGCCTGCAGGTCGGCGCTGGCCGGGCCCAGCGGCCAGGGGCGCCAGGGGTAGACCACCGCATCGACCTGCGCGCGCGTGGGCTTGGCGCTGTCCTTGTCGCCTGCGGTATCGGCCGGGTGGGCCTGCAGGCTGGCCTTCAGCTCGGCGTCGGCGCCGCTCAGCGTGCCGCTGACCTGGGCCTGCGCCTGCAGCGCCATGGCCTTGGAGCGTTCGGTGGCGGGTACCTGCACGTCGCCGTGCAGCTGCGCCTGCAGCGCCATGGGAGCGTCGGCCTGCAGGTCGACCGTGCCGCGGTAGTGGCTGTCGGCAAAGCCGAGGTGGCCCAGCTGTAGCTGGTGCTGCCCCTGCTGGTAGCGGTAGGTGCCGCGCAGGTCCGACAGCGTCAGCGGAGACTCGCTGGCCCAGGTGATCTCTCCGATCTCGAACGGCAGCTCCAGCTCGGCCAGCGGCAGCGCCAGCTGCTGCAGCGGCTCGCTGGGCTCGTCTTTGCTGGGTGCGCCGGTGGGCGTGGCGGTAATGCGGGCGATGCGCAGCGGCGCGAAGCGCAGTTCGCGCTGCAGCACCCGGCTCAGATCCCAGCCGAGCTGGGCGTCGGCCACCTCCACGGCCACCGTGGGGCTGCTCCATTGCAGTTGGCCGATGTGGCCGCCCTGGCGCAGGGTGCCGGTGGTGTCGCTGAACTGCAGCTGCTGGCCCGCCGGCAGGTAGCGAGATGCCAGCTGCAGCGTGCGCGGCAGCGAGTCGGGCTGGCCGCTCCACCACCAGGCGCCGCCGAGCAGGGCGATCACTGCCAACAGCAGGAGTATCAGAAAATATAGCGCTATGCGCAATACCAGCGGGCTCTGGAGGCGTTTTTTGCCATGATTCGTGGCGGACTGCTGTGTATCCATGCTCCGCCCTTAGAAGGTATAGCCCATGCGCAGGTGCAGCCGGAAGCGCTTGTCCTTCAGGCCATAGGCCACGTCGGTCTGCAGCGAGCCCACGGGGCTGCGCCAGCGCAGGCCGGTGCCCACGCCCACATAGGGCGTCATCGCGCCGATGGTGTCGGCCACCGAGCCTGCGTCCACGAAGACGGCGGATTCCCAGTCGCTGATCTCGCCGCCGCGCACCAGCGGGCGCTGGTACTCGACGCTGCCCACGGCCATGTAGCGGCCGCCGAAGACGCGGTCGCCTTCGACGCGGGTGCCGATCTTGCGGTAGCCGTAGCCGCGCACCGTGGTATCGCCGCCGGTGATGAACATCTGCGTGACCGGGATGTTGGCCGAGGCCTTGGCCAGCACCGCGCCGGCCTCGGCGCGCAGCGCCAGGCGGCTGCTGCGCGAGCTGCCGTTGGGCGCGGTCACGCGGTCCATCGGCACAAAGCCCTGCCAGCGCGCCAGCAGGCGCAGGAAGGGATCGCGCCGCGGCGTGAGCGTGACGCCCGCGCCCACCTCGGCCGCCAGACCGTAGCCGCGCGTGGGGTTGTTCTTGTTGTTGAAGTAGCGCCCTGTCCAGGCGTAGTTGGCGCTGAGCGCGCTGCTGGCGGGCTCGCTGTCCAGCCCCTTGGTCGAGGCAAAGTCGTATTGCAGGTAGCTGCTGCGGTCGATGTGGTCGCTGCTCTTGCTCTGGCCGCCGCGCAGGCGCGCGGAGTTCACGGTGTAGTCGCCGGTCAGCTCGCGCGAGGCCTGCCCGCCCACGAACCAGCGCCAGCCGTTCTCGCGCGGCAGGTCGGTCCATTCGGTGGACAGCAGCTTGTTGTCGCGGTCGAGCGAGAGCTTGCTCACCGCGCGCCAGCCCAGCAGCGGCATCTGGTTGTGGATGTGGCTGATGGACAGGCGCGGGCCGCTGTCGGTCGATATGCCCACGCCGAACACCCATTTCTGGTACTTGGCCTCGCGCACCTGGGCGATCACCGGGGCGGTCACCGCATCGGCGTCGCCGCTGGCGTGCTCGGTGTCGAGCGTGAGGAAGACCGAGTCGTAGTAGCCGCTGGCCGCCAGGCGCGCCTGGGTGTCGAGCAGGTCGGCCTCGCTGTAGATGGCGCCCGCCGGCAGGCGCGCGATGCGCCGTGCGCCGTCGGGATCGTAGCGCTCGCTGCCGGCGATGCGCAGCTCGCCGAAGCGGTAGAGCGGGCCGGAGTCGTAGCGCACGCCGAGTTTGGCGGTGTTGGCGTCGGCGTCGATGTCGGCCTGGCTGTGCGCGATGCTGGCCGTGGGATAGCGGCGGGCCTTGAGGCCGCGCAGGCCCTGGTTCTTGGCGTCGTCCCAGCCGTTCTGGGTGAAGCCGCTGCCGGTCTGCAGGCCCCAGTTGCGGCGCAGGCGCGCCAGGCGCTGCTCGGCATTCGCATCGGTGGCCACGGCGCCGGTGTAGTCCAGCTGCACCTCGCCGACGCGGGTCTGCGGGCCGGGCTCGACGGTGATGGTGACCAGCGGCCGCAGGGCGGTATCGCTGGTGGCGGCATTGGCCGTGGTGGTGGTGCTGCCTTCACCGTTGCCGGTGGCGGGCACGTCGCGCACATCGATGGCCACGGTGGGGTTGAAGTAGCCCAGGGTGCCCATCAGCGTGGCGATGTCGTCGTTGGCGGCGCCGAGCAGCCGGGTCAGCTCAGTGGTCTGCAAGCCGGGCAGGCGGCGAAAGCGCTGCAGCTCCAGGTGCTGCTCCAGGTATTTGCGGACCGCGTCGTCCTCGGACTTGACCTCCAGGTCGAAGGCCAGCGCATCCGTCTTGTGTCCGGCCTCGGTCTGGTCGTCCGTGGAGCCGGAACGGGAGAAGCTGCCGCAGCCCGCGAGTGCGAGGGCCATGACCGCGGCGAGCAAAAACGCCGGCCTGGGTGCCGGCGTGTGGGGGCAACATAGCATGCAGCTATTTTGACAGCAGCCGCATAGTGTCTTCCAGGCCTTTGAGTGACAAAGGGTACATGCGCTCGCCCATCAGCTGGCGCATCAGGCCGATGCTCTGGCGATACTGCCACACGCCCTGCGGCTCGGGATTGATCCAGGCATGCTTGGGAAAGGCGTTGGTCAGCCGCTGTATCCACTCGGCGCCGGGCTCGGCGTTGTTGTATTCCACGCTGCCGCCGGGCTGCAGGATCTCGTAGGGGCTCATGGTCGCGTCGCCTACGAAGATGAGCTTGTAGTCCTTGTTGTACTTGCGGATGATGTCCCAGGTCGGGAACTTCTCGGCATAGCGGCGCTTGTTGTTCTTCCACATGTAGTCGTAGACGCAGTTGTGGAAGTAGTAGAACTCCAGGTGCTTGAACTCGCTCTTGACGGCCGAGAACAGCTCCTCGACGCGCTGGATGTGGTCGTCCATGGTGCCGCCCACGTCCATCAGTAGCAGCACCTTCACGTGGTTGTGCCGCTCGGGGATCATCTTGAGGTCCAGGTAGCCGGCATTGGCGGCCGTGGCGCGGATGGTGTCCGGCAGGTCCAGTTCCATCTCGTTGCCGTCGCGCGCGAACTTGCGCAGGCGCCGCAGCGCCACCTTGATGTTGCGCGTGCCCAGTTCCTGGCCGTCGTCGTAGTCGCGGTAGACGCGCTGCTCCCAGACCTTGACGGCGCTGCGCTGGCCGCTCTTGCCGCCGATGCGGATGCCGCGCGGGTTGTAGCCGCCGTGGCCGAAGGGGCTGGTGCCGCCGGTGCCGATCCACTTGCTGCCGCCCTCGTGGCGCTCCTTCTGCTCCTCGAGGCGCTTCTTCAGCGTGTCCATCAGCTCGTCCCAGCCCATGGCCTCGAGGGCAGCCTTCTCCTCGGGGCTGAGCTCGCGCTCCAGCACCTGGCGCAGCCAGTCCTCGGGCAGTTCCTTCTGCCAGTCGGTGAGCATCTCCACGCCCTTGAAGTACGACGAGAACGCCATGTCGTACTTGTCGAACAGCTTCTCGTCCTTGACCAGCGCGGTGCGCGCCATGAAGTAGAAGTCCTCCAGGCTCCAGGCGTCTTCCGAGCGCGGGCCCACCAGGCCCTTGTCCAGCGCCTGCAGCAGCACCAACAGCTCCTTGACCGAGACCGGCAGCTTGGCGGCGCGCAGGGTGTAGAAGAAATCGATCAGCATGGTCTGGCCTGGTTTGTGTCAAATTGTTTTAACGCACGGCACCTACAGTGCGTGTTCTCGAGTCTAAGGGACGGGGCGGACATGCGGGTGGCGAAGACGGAAAAGGCGCGACAGGCATTGCAGGATAGGCGGCACTTCTCGGCGCGCGAGCGGCAACTGCTCATCCTGTGCAATGGCGAACGCAGCGGCGAGGAGGTGGCCGGCTGGCTGGGCGACGGTGCCTGGCAGATGCTCGAGGACCTGCGCCGGCGCGGGTACCTGGCCGAGGCGGCGACGTCTGCCTCGGTGGCCGAGGCGCAGCCCGTGCCTGGGGCCGCCAGGCGCTCGCTGGCCGCCTGCAAAATGTATGTGCTCGGCATCCTGCAGATGCAGCGCGATGCCGGCATGCAGCCGCTGGCGGCGGCGCTGCACCGCAGTGCGGACGAGCCGGCGCTGGTGGAGGCCTTGGCCATGGCGCTGCGCTATGTGCGGCAGGGCGCCCCCGGCAGCTATGCGCAGCGGGTGCAGGAGCATGTGCTCACCATCATGCCGGAGCAGCACCTGTCGGCATTCCAGGCGCAGCTGCACGTCAATTGACGTGGCGCGCCAGCAGGTACCGCAGCTGGGCCTTGGCCTCGGGCCATTCGCCGGCCAGCATGCTGTACATCACCGTATCGCGCACCGTGCCATCGCGGCGTGCTGCGTGGTGGCGGATTACGCCGTCCCTGCGCGCGCCCAGGCGCTCGATGGCGCGCTGGCTGGCGAAGTTGTAGTTGTCGGTGCGCCAGCCCACCACGGCGCTGCCCAGGGTTTCGAAGGCATGGCTCAGCAGCAGCAGCTTGCAGGTGGTGTTGACGTGGGTGCGCTGCACGCTTTGCGCATACCAGGTGTAGCCAATCTCCACGCGCTGCAGCGCCGGCACGATGTCGTGGTAGCTGGTGCTGCCCAGCACGCGGCCGCTGGCCTCGTCCACTACGGCAAAGGCCAGGCGGTTGCCTGTGGCCAGGGCCGTCTCGATGTAGGCGCGCACGTTCTCGGGCTCGGGCACCGAGGTGACGCGGATCTTCCACAGCTCGCCGTCGCGGGCGGCATCGGTCAGGCCGGCCTCGTGCTGCAGGCCCAGCGGTTCCAGGCGGATGCCGTTCAGGCGCAGGGTGGTGGGTTCGACAAAGGCCATGGGCGGATCACCGGTTTCTCTGGTTCATGAAGACCAGCTTCTCGAACAGGGACACGTCCTGCTCGTTCTTGAGCAGTGCGCCCACCAGCGGCGGCACGGCGATCTTCTGGTCGGCGGTCTGCAGCGTCTCGGGCGGAATGTCCTCGGCCACCAGCAGCTTGAGCCAGTCGATCAGCTCGCTGGTCGAAGGCTTCTTCTTCAGGCCTGGCAGGTTGCGCACCTCGTAGAACACGCGCATCGCGGCGGCCAGCAGCTCGCCCTTGAGCGTGGGAAAGTGCACGTCCACGATCTGCTTCATCGTGTCCGGCTCGGGGAACTTGATGTAGTGGAAGAAGCAGCGGCGCAGGAAGGCGTCGGGCAGCTCCTTCTCGTTGTTCGAGGTGATGAACACCAGCGGCCGGTGCTTGGCGCGCACCAGCTCGCGCGTCTCGTAGCAGTAGAACTCCATGCGGTCGAGTTCGCGCAGCAGGTCGTTGGGGAACTCGATGTCGGCCTTGTCGATCTCGTCGATCAGCAGCGCCACCGGCTGGTCGGCGGTGAAGGCCTGCCACAGCACGCCCTTGACGATGTAGTTGTGGATGTTCTTGACCCGCTCGGCGCCCTCCACGTCGGCCAGCTGGCTGTCGCGCAAACGACTGACCGCGTCATATTCATACAGGCCCTGCTGCGCCTTGGTGGTGGACTTGATGTGCCACTGCAACAACGGCATGCCTAGCGCCTCTGACACCTCCTCCGCCAGCATGGTTTTCCCTGTGCCGGGTTCCCCCTTGACGAGAAGCGGTCTTTGAAGGGTAATCGCTGCATTGACCGCAAGCATCAGGTCTTTGGTGGCGACGTAGTTCTGTGAGCCTTGGAATTTCATGGGGTTTGAATGCAGATCGTTGAGGCAAGGACAGATGGAATGCTCAATATAATCAAACATCTGCCAGAGACAAGATTTTCCACACGATTGTGCGCGCAAAATGAATAAAACATTGACCACGGTATTTGCATTGGCTGTCGCTTCTGCGACGAGCATGGGTTTCGCAGAAGAAGTGAAGGGCGATGCCAAGGCGGGGGAAAACAAGATCGCCATGTGTATCGGTTGCCACGGCATCATCGGCTACCAGGCCAGCTTCCCCGAGGTCTACAAGGTTCCCAAGATTTCCGGCCAGGGCGGCAAGTACATCGCCGCTGCATTGACGGCCTACAAGAAGGGCGACCGCAAGCACCCCACGATGCGCGGTATTGCCGACTCGCTGACCGAGCAGGACATCGCCGATGTCTCCGCCTACTACGAGCAGCACGGCGCGGGCACGGTCAAGGCGGCCGACAAGGCGCGCGAGCCTTCGGCCAAGGTGGCCGAGCTGCTGAAGAAGGGCACCTGCGTGTCCTGCCACGGTGACAACTTCGCCAAGCCCATCGATCCGTCGTACCCGAAGATCGCCGGCCAGAACGCCGACTACCTGTTTGCGGCGCTCAAGTCGTACAAGGTCACGAACAACGCCATGGTCGGCCGCAACAACGCGGTGATGGGCGCCATCGCCAAGCAGTTCTCCAACAGCGAGATGAAGGAGCTGGCCAACTACCTGGGCAGCCTGGACGGTGACCTGCAGACCATCCCCGAGTCGCGCTTCCGCAAGTAAGTCGCACGGCGCTCCCCCAAAAAAGGCTCCCGCGGGAGCCTTTTTTGTTTCAGTCCTTGGTGGCCTGGCGCTGCACGGCGGCCACGTAGGCGTTGCCGTCGGGCGGGCGGCCAGAGCGCTGGCTTTCCCACAGCATGGTGCCCAGGCACTCCATGGCCACATGGTGGGCATCGTGCAGCGAGTCCAGGCGCCTGGACAGCAGTTCCACCGCCTGGCGGATGCCGCGCGGCTGGTCGATGCTGCACTGCTCGCTGATCGACAAATGCATGGACAGGTGCAGGAAGGGGTTGGTGGCCTCCGGCGTCTCGTCGTAGTTGCGCGCGATGGCGGCTTCGGCGTCCTGCAGGTCGCCGTGGTATTCGGGGTGTTCGGCGATCCACAGGCTGGCCAGGGTCTCGATGGCCTCCATCGGGGCGCCGGCCAGCGACTTGGCATGGACCGCGCAGAAGAATCGCCGTACGTCGGCTTGGGATGGGTTGAACATAGGCGGCGAGGGTAGCACCACCCGGCAGGCCATGCAGCGTCAGGGCGATTCGGCGGCCGGCGGAATGGGCGGGTGCGCGGGGTAGGGGCTCATCGGCGCGTTGGCGACGGCGGTGCCCATGGCGCGCTCCTGGCGCTCGCGCAGCATCTGCTCGGTCAGCTGGTCGCGGCCCTGCTTGGCCACGGCGATCAGGGCTTCGCGGTCGTGGTGGTGCTCGTACATCTTCTCGGTGAGTTCCAGGTTGTGCACGCGGAACACCGTGGCCACGTACTGCGCATCCTCGGCGCTGTAGCCCACCAGCTCCAGCGTCTTCTGCGCGCTCTGCAGGCTGGAGTCGAAGACCTCGCGATCGATGTGCTGCACGCCCAGGTCGCGCAGCGCATACCAGTGCGACACGTCCTTGGCGCGCGCCACGACCTGCAGGTGCGGAAAGTGCTTGAGCGCCAGCGCGGCGATCTCGTTGGCCTGCTCCTCGCCGTCGACGGCGATCACCAGCACGCGCGCCTTCTCGATGCCGGCGATGCGCAGCAGGTCGAGCCGCGTGGCATCGCCATAGAACACGCGGTAGCCGAATACCCGCGCCACCTCGAGCATCTCGACGCTGCGGTCCAGGATGACGGGCTTGATGCCTTGCGAGAGTAGCACGCGGGTCACGATCTGGCCGTAGCGGCCGAAGCCGGCGATGACGATGGGCGCCTCCTGCGGCTCGGACAGCTCGGCGGGCTTCTCGGTGCCGTCGTCCAACTGCGCGAAGCGGCGCACCACCCAGCGGTCGACGGCGGTGACGACCAGCGGCGTCACTACCATCGAGATCGCCACCGCGCCGATCAGCAGCGAAGCATGCTCGTCGCTGATGATCTTCTGATTCTGTGCCGTGCTGAAGACCACGAAGGCGAACTCGCCGCCCTGGGCCAGCAGCAGCGTGAACAGTGGGCGCTCCTGCCGCGGCATGCGTAGGCCGGCCGCCAGCGCGTAGATGGCACCGGCCTTGAGCGCCAGGAACAGCACCACCAGCATGGCCATGGTGAGCGGCGCGCGCAGGATGACGCCGAAATCGATGGTCATGCCCACGGCGATGAAGAACAGGCCCAGCAGCAGGCCCTTGAAGGGCTCGATGTCTGTTTCCAGTTCGGCACGGTACTCGCTGTCGGCCAGCAGCACGCCGGCCAGGAAGGCGCCCAGCGCCATCGACAGGCCGAGCTGCACCATCAGCAGCGCGATCGCCACTACCAGCAGCAGCGCGGTGGCGGTGAAGATCTCCTGCGTCTTGCTCTGCGCGATCCAGCGCAGCAGCGGGCGCAGCAGGTGCCGGCCGCCGACGATCACCGCCGCGACGATGGCCACCGTCTTGCACAGCGCCCACAAGGTGCCGGCATCCGCGCTGGCAGCGTGCCCGCCCAGCGCGAGCAGCGGCAGCAGCGCCAGGATGGGAATCGCCGCCACGTCCTGGAACAGCAGGATGGAGAATGCCGCCTTGCCGCTGTTGGTGCCCATCAGGTTGCGTTCGGCGATGGATTGCAGCGCGATGGCGGTCGACGACAGCGCCAGCCCTAGCGAGGCCACCAGCGCCAGCCGCCAGTCGGCGCGGGCCAGCAGCGCCGTGCCAAACAGCGCGGCCGTGCACAGCAGCATCTGGGCCGTGCCCCAGCCGAAGATGGGGCGGCGCAGGCTCCACAGCCGGCTGGGCTGCAGCTCCAGGCCGATGAGGAACAGCATCAGCACCACGCCGAATTCGGAGAAATGCAGGATGTCCTGCACATTGCTCACCAGCCCCAGGCCGCTGGGCCCGATGATCATGCCGGCGGCCAGGTAGCCGATGATGGCGCCCAGGCCCAGCGCGCGCGAGATGGGCACGGCCACCACGGCGGCGGCCAGGTAGAGGAAGGTATAGGTCAGCCAGGTGGGTGCGTGTTCCATGGACGGTGCTGCTGCCGGGATGGCGAGAGTTTGAGTGAAATTGCCTGTTGGCGCAATAGCAGCAAGCGCTAGCAGCTATAAAAACAGGAGTTTGAGGCGCAGACCCCTTGGGTCGATAATGGCGCCCCTGCATATTTGTTATTCGCAGAAAGAAAGCGTAGAGGAACGGAATGGATTTGCATACCTGGATGGCCTACCTGGCGGCCGCCTGCATCATTGCGATTTCGCCGGGCTCGGGCGCGGTGCTGTCGATGAGCCACGGCCTGTCGTACGGCGTGCGCAAGACCAGCGCCACCATCGTCGGGCTGCAGCTGGGGCTGCTGCTGATCCTGCTGGTGGCGGGGGCGGGCGTGGGTTCGCTGCTGATCGCCTCCGAGCCGGCGTTCAACGCCGTGAAGATCGCCGGGGCCTGCTACCTGATCTACATCGGCCTGCAGCAATGGCGCGCCGGCGGCGGGCCGCTGCAGGGCGACGAGGCCGCGCTGCCGGCCACGACCTGGCGCAAGCGCTGCCTGACCGGCTTCATGACCAACGCCACCAACCCCAAGGGCATCATCTTCATGGTCGCGGTGCTGCCGCAGTTCATGACCCCCGAGCGCCCGCTGTGGCTGCAGCTGCTGATCCTGGCGGCGACGACCATCGCGGTGGACATGGTCGTCATGCACGGCTACGCAGCCAGCGCCAGCGCGCTGCGCCGCCTGCTGCGCAGCGGCGGGGCCATGCGGCTGCAGAACCGGGTGTTCGGCGGCCTGCTGATGGCGGTGGGCGCGGGGCTGTTCTTCGTCAAGCGCAGCCAGCATTGATTCAGGGCGTGCCGGCGGCAAAGCCGTTCTGCCGCCAGGCCTCGAAGACGGTCACCGCCACGGCATTCGACAGGTTCAGGCTGCGCTGCCCGGCCATCATCGGCAGGCGCAGCCGCTGGGGCAGCGCAAAGCTTTCGCGCAGCTCCGGCGCCAGGCCCCGGGTTTCCGAGCCGAACACCAGCCAGTCGCCGGGCTCAAAGCGCTGCTCGAACAGATTGCTGCTGCCGTGCGTGGTCATGGCGAACATGCGCCCGGGCGTGGGCTGCATGGCCTCCAGAAAGGCCGTCCAGTTGGCGTGCCGCAGCACCTGGGCGTACTCGTGGTAGTCCAGCCCCGCACGGCGCATCAGGCGGTCCTCCATCGAAAAGCCCAGCGGCTCCACCAGGTGCAGCCGGCTGCCGGTATTGGCGCACAGGCGTATCACATTGCCCGTGTTGGGCGGAATCTCGGGCTCGACCAGGACGACATTGAACATAGGGGCAGGATTTTAAGAGCCTCCGCGCAGCGGCGTGCGCGCAAAGACGAAGCCATGCACCTCGGCGGCGCCGGCGGCCAGCAGCAGGCGGGCCGCGGCGTTCAGGGTGGAGCCGGTGGTCATCACGTCATCGACCAGCGCGATGCAGCGGCCCCGCACCTGGAGCTGCAGGCGGGGCTCGATGGCAAAGCTGCGCTGCAGGTTGCGCTGCCGCTGGGCGCGGGTGGAGCGGCTTTGCGGCGGCGTGTCGTGCTGGCGCAGCAGCAGGCGGGGGTGCAACTGCGGGGCTGGTGCCTCGGCTGCCAGCAGGCGGTGCAGCCGCCGGGCGATCAGCAGCGCCTGGTTGAAGCCACGCTCGCGCAGCCGTTCGGCGGACAGCGGCACCGGCGCCACCCAGTCGCAGCGGGCGAATGCGGCGGCTGCGCCGGGCGTGGCCGCGATATAGCCGGCCAATGCGGGAGCCCATGCCGGGTGCTGGTGAAATTTCAGCGCCTGCACCATGTCGCTCCAAGGCGCGATATAGTCCACGGCTGCATGGCAGGTGGTGAGCAGCAGGGGCTCGCGCAGGCAGGCGCCGCACGTCGGTACCGTGGCCGGCAGCTGCAGCGCGCAGCGCGGGCAGCGCCGCTGGTCCCGCTGCCACAGGGCTGCTTCGCAGGCCGGACATAGCCGCGCGCTGGGCCACGACCGGCAGACAAAGCACTGGCTGGGAATGCGCGCCGCGAGTTGCGCCATTCCCTGGTACACCCCTGTCCACCATCCCATATCCACCTCCCGCCCGCCGCTGGCCGGCGCCCTCTATCCATGGCTGAGTTTCAAGTTCCCCCCAGTATCGACCCGGTCGCCGCCCGCCGCTGGGCGCTGCAGGCGCCCGCGCACAGCCCGTGGCTGCACGAGGAGGTGGGGCGGCGCATGGCCGACCGGCTGCAATGGATTATGCAAAAGCCCGGCGCCTGGTGCAGCTGGCAGCCGGCGCTGGCGGGCATCGAGGCGCACCGGCTGGTGGCGGCGCAGTTTCCCCAGGCCCGCTGCGTCGTGATGGACGAGGCGGCGCTCCGGCTGGCGCAGGCGCAGCAGCTGCTGCAGCCCAAATGGTGGAGCCCGGAGCGCTGGCGCCAGCCCGCGCCGCGCAGCGGCGCCGCCCAGGCCGGCGAGGTGAATATGCTCTGGGCCAACATGGCGCTGCATGCCAGCGCCAATCCGCAGGCGCTGTTGCAGGAATGGCACAGCCTGCTGGCGGTGGACGGCTACCTGATGTTCTCGTGCCTGGGGCCCGACACGCTGAAGGAGCTGCGCCGCCTCTATGCCGAACAGGGCTGGGGGCCGGTCAGCCATGACTTCACCGACATGCACGACTGGGGCGACATGCTGGTGCAGACCGGCTTTGCCGAGCCGGTCATGGACATGGAGCGCATCGTGCTCTCGTACTCGTCGCCAGAAAAGCTGCGCGCGGAGCTGCGCGAGCTGGGGCGCAACCTGCACCGGCAGCGCCATGGCGGGCTGCGGGGTCGGCGCTGGCTGCAGGCCTGGGATCTATCGCTTGCGGGACAGCAGGCCGATGGCCAGGAGCGCCGGCTGGAGGTCACCTTCGAGATCATCTACGGCCATGCGTTCAAGCCGGTGCCCAAAGTCCGCATGCAGGGCGAGAGCCGGATTTCCTTCGAGGACATGCAGAGCATGCTGCGCGCCGGCAAGCGCGGCGATTGACCGGGAAATCGCTGCGAACGGCCGCCATCCGTCCCTTAATTTTCAAATGTGGGCGATACAATCGCCCGCGGTCTTCTCCGCGCGCGGCAGAGGTGGAACGGCATTTACGCCAGTTGTCTATACCCGGGTGCAATTTGTTGTGAAACGCCT
The DNA here is from genome assembly GCA_050282565.1 of Comamonas sp. Classification (GTDB taxonomy): domain Bacteria; phylum Pseudomonadota; class Gammaproteobacteria; order Burkholderiales; family Burkholderiaceae_C; genus Comamonas. The sequence goes on along the minus strand of JBLZYV010000003.1, from coordinate 27,134 downwards.
ATGTTTCGGGGATAGCCTGGGTTGCAATCTTGGGCAGTTCAGGCCATGCTCGGGCGCAGGACAGACTGGCTCCCATAGTGCATGTCGTGCTTTCGATTTGTTAGCACTGCATGGCAGGGACCGGCCGAGTCGCTAGCCCACATAGCGTGCATCGGAATGTCTATCAATGATGAGAAGTTAAGAAGTAAGTGACAACTATGAATAGCGTTTCGAAAAGGCTGGCTTCTTTGCTGCTGGTGGCCGGTGCAGGGCTGGGGTCCATGGCCCATGCAGTGCAGGATCTGCCGGGAGGCCCCGCAGTCAAGCAGATGAACCTGCCGCCGGCGGTGACCAAGATCGCGGAGGAGCAGAGCTCCCTGCACTGGATGATGCTTATCATCTGCACGGTGATCTTCATCGCCGTCTTCGCGGTGATGTTCTATTCCATCTGGAAGCACCGCAAGTCCAAGGGAGCCAAGCCGGCCTCGTTCCACGAGTCCGTGTCCGTCGAAGTGGCCTGGACCGTGGCGCCCTTCATCATCGTGATCCTGATGGCCTTGCCTGCCACCAAGGTGCTGGTGGCGCAGAAGGACACGACCAATGCCGACCTGACCATCAAGGCCACCGGCTACCAGTGGAAGTGGGGCTACGACTACCTCAATGGCGAGGGTGAAGGCCTGTCCTACATCTCGACGCTGGACAACAGCCACCGCGTGCTGTCCAACAGCGGCGACGTCTCGAAGGCGCCCAACGACTACCTGCTGAAGGTCGACAACCCGCTGGTGGTGCCGGTGAACAAGAAGGTGCGCATCATCACCACGGCCAACGACGTGATCCACGCCTTCATGGTGCCGGCCTTCGGCATCAAGCAGGATGCGATCCCCGGCTTCGTGCGCGACACCTGGTTCCGCGCCGAGAAGACCGGCGACTACTACGGCCAGTGCGCCGAACTGTGCGGCAAGGAACACGCCTACATGCCTATCCATGTGAAGGTGCTGTCGGCCGAGGATTACAGCAAGTGGGTCGACGGCGAGAAGAAGAAGCTGGCGGCCAAGCAGGACGACCCGAACAAGGTCTGGGTGCTGGAAGACCTGAGCGCCCGCGGCGAGAAGGTGTATGCGGCGAACTGTGCCGCCTGCCACCAGGCCAACGGCAAGGGCGCGGGCCCGATCAAGGCGCTCGATGGCTCGGCCATCGTGAAGGACGCCGACCATGGCAAGCAGCTGCACCTGGTGCTCAATGGCGCCAACAACGGTGCCATGCCGGCATGGAAGCAACTGAGCGACACGGACCTGGCTGCCGTGGTGACCTACACGAAGAACGCCTGGTCCAACAAGACCGGCCAACTGGTGCAGCCTTCCGAAGTCGTGGCTGAGCGTAGCAAGTAAATCTGGCTGGATTTGAGGTATCGACAATGAGTGCAGTTCTCGACAATCACGGACACGACGCAGGCCACAGCCACGATCACGACGACCACCATCACCACGGCCCCACCGGTTGGCGCCGCTGGATGTTCGCCACCAACCACAAGGACATCGGTACGCTGTACCTGCTGTTCTCGTTCACCATGCTGATGGTGGGCGGCATCCTGGCGCTGCTGATCCGCGCCGAGCTGTTCAAGCCCGGCCTGCAGGTGGTGAACCCCGAGCTGTTCAACCAGCTGACCACCATGCACGGTCTGATCATGGTGTTCGGCGCGATCATGCCGGCCTTCGTGGGCTTTGCGAACTGGATGCTGCCGCTGCAGATCGGCGCTTCCGACATGGCCTTCGCGCGGATGAACAACTTCAGCTTCTGGCTGCTGATCCCCGCCGGCCTGATGCTGGTGGGCTCGTTCTTCATGCCCGGTGGCGCCCCCGCCGCGGGCTGGACGCTGTATGCGCCGCTGACGCTGCAGATGGGCCCGTCGATGGACGCTGGCATCTTCGCGATGCACATCATGGGCGCCTCGTCCATCATGGGCGCGATCAACATCATCGTCACCATCCTGAACATGCGCGCTCCCGGCATGACGCTGATGAAGATGCCGATGTTCGCCTGGACCTGGCTGATCACCGCCTACCTGCTGATCGCCGTGATGCCCGTGCTGGCTGGCGCGATCACCATGACGCTGACCGACCGCCACTTCGGCACCAGCTTCTTCAACCCCGCCGGCGGCGGCGACCCGGTGATGTACCAGCACATCTTCTGGTTCTTCGGCCACCCCGAGGTGTACATCATGATCCTGCCGGCCTTCGGCATCATCAGCCAGATCGTGCCCGCATTCGCACGCAAGAAGCTGTTCGGCTACGCCTCGATGGTCTACGCCACGGCCTCCATCGCCATCCTGTCGTTCATCGTGTGGGCGCACCACATGTTCACCACCGGCATGCCGGTGACCGGCCAGCTGTTCTTCATGTACGCCACGATGCTGATCTCGGTGCCGACGGCCGTGAAGATCTTCAACTGGGTGGCCACGATGTGGCGCGGCTCGATGACCTTCGAGACCCCGATGCTGTTCTCGGTGGGCTTCATCTTCGTGTTCACCATGGGCGGCTTCACCGGCCTGATCCTGTCGATGGCCCCCATTGACATCCAGCTGCAGGACACCTACTACGTGGTGGCCCACTTCCACTACGTGCTGGTGGCCGGCTCGCTGTTCTCGATGTTCGCGGCCTACTACTACTGGAGCCCGAAGTGGACCGGCGTGATGTACAACGAAACCCGCGGCAAGATCCACTTCTGGGGTTCGCTGATCACCTTCAACGTGACCTTCTTCCCGATGCACTTCCTGGGCCTGGCCGGCATGCCGCGCCGCTATGCCGACTACCCCATGCAGTTCGCCGACTTCAACATGCTGGCCTCGATCGGCGCCTTCGGCTTCGGTCTGATGCAGGTGTACTTCTTCGTGTTCATCGTCTGGCCGGCAATGCGCGGCCAGGGCGAGAAGGCACCACAGAAGCCTTGGGAAGCCGCGGAAGGCCTGGAGTGGGAAGTGCCTTCGCCGGCGCCGTTCCACACCTTCGAGACGCCTCCCAAGCTGGATGCGACGGCCACCAAGGTCATCGGCTAAACAGGCATGGCAACGCCTGAGCAGCGCAAGGCCAACCGGCGGTTGGCCTGGATACTGGCTTCGATCGCAGTCGTGTTCTTCCTGGGTTTCCTGGCGAAGATGCTGATGCTGGGTCGTTGAACGCTTTTCAAGGAATCGGTGTGCGGCAGAAGATGGAAAACGCAAGGATGGTGGGCAAGCTGGCGGTGATCACGCTGGGCATGTTCGCCTTCGGCTATGCGCTGGTGCCCATCTACCAGCGCATCTGCGAGGTGACGGGTATCAACATCCTGTCGCTCTCCGAGCGCGAGGTGCCGGGCAACGGCAAGGCGGGCAAGAACGTCAAGGTGCCTGCCAACACCCAGGTGGACACCAGCCGGACGATCACCGTGGAGTTCGACGCCAATGCGCGCGGGCCCTGGAGCTTCAAGCCCGCAGTGCACTCGATGCAGGTGCATCCGGGCGAACTGGCCACGGTGATGTACGAGTTCCGCAACGAGCAGGACCGCCGCATGTCGGCCCAGGCCATCCCCAGCTACGCGCCCCGCCAGGCAGCGCCGTACTTCAACAAGCTGGAGTGCTTCTGCTTCAACCAGTACACGCTGAGCCCGGGTGAAGAGAAGCAGTGGCCGGTGGCCTTCGTGATCGACCCCAAGCTGTCCAAGGACGTGACGACCATCACGCTGTCCTACACCTTCTTCGAGGTGGGCGGCAAGGTGCCGCCCGCGCCGGTCGCCGCGGCCCCGGTAGCCGATGCGCCGGAAAGCCAGGGATCATGATGGCGGCGCCCCAGCCTGCACCGCAGGGCAAGCCCACCGGGGGCGGGCTGCTGCGCAGCATCCGCGCCGTGGCCTGGTCGCTGGTGGGGCTGCGCAAGGGCTCGGAATACCAGCAGGACATCGAGAAGGTCACGCCGCTGCAGATCATCGCGGTCGGCCTGGCCGCCATCTTCCTGCTGGTGCTTGGACTGATCGCGCTGGTAAACTGGCTCGTGTAACAAATTCATAGACATAGCAAACAGAAAACGAGAAATCAGGAGCTGAAATGAGTGCATCCACCACCGGCGCAACGCCGTACTACTATGTGCCCGCCGAGTCGCGGCACCCGGTCATGGCCGCCATCGGGCTGTTCTTCGTCATCCTGGGTGCGGCGCAGTGGGTCAATGGCCACGAGTGGGGCAAGTACGCCTGCTTCGCCGGCCTGGCCTGGTGGCTGTGCGTGCTGTACCAGTGGTTCAGCGAGGCCATCCACGAGAGCGAGACGGGCAAGTACAGCCACCGCATCGACATGTCCTTCCGCTGGAGCATGAGCTGGTTCATCTTCTCCGAGGTGATGTTCTTCGGCGCCTTCTTCACCGCGCTGTGGTGGGCGCGCTCGCACTCGGTGCCGGCGCTGGGCAGCCTGGCCAATGCCGTGCTGTGGCCCGACTTCAAGGCCGTGTGGCCGAGCATCGCCGCCGGCGCCACGGCGTCGCCCGCCGGCATCGTCGAGCCCTTCCAGACCGTGGGCCCGTTCTGGCTGCCCACCATCAACACCGCGCTGCTGCTGACCTCGGGCGTGACGCTGACCATCGCCCACCATGCGCTGCGCGAGAACCTGCGCGCCAAGACCATCAGCTTCATGTGGATCACCGTGCTGCTGGGCTTCATCTTCCTGTGCGTGCAGGGCTACGAGTACTTCCACCTCTACACCGAGCTGAACCTCAAGCTCAACTCCGGCGTGTACGGCTCGACCTTCTACATGCTCACCGGCTTCCACGGCTTCCACGTCTTCGTGGGCATGCTGATGCTGTTCTTCACCACGCTGCGCCTGCAGAAGGGCCACTTCACGGCCAGCCACCACTTCGGCTTCGAGGGCGCCGCCTGGTACTGGCACTTCGTGGACGTGGTCTGGCTGGGCCTGTACGTGCTGGTCTACTGGATGTAAGACGGCACCACCCAGAAAAAAAGCGCCGCAAGGCGCTTTTTTTCATGGCAGGGCTGAGATAAAAAGAGGAGCAGCTGGCGATTGATGGACAAGGATTTCAAATGAAAATCACATTGAATTCATTGCTGGATGAGCGCTAATAGCTCCTGTTTTTGAATCGAGCGATCCGCTTCAGGTGCCGCTGCGCAGGCCGGTGGGCTGGATGTAGCCCAGCTTCCAGGCCAGCAGGATCGCCAGGAACACCAGCACCGACACGCCGATGCGCACCGTCAGCGCCCAGGCCATGCGGCTGTTGCTGCCCTGGTTGCCGCGCATCATGAACAGCAGGGCCGAGGCCAGGCTGCCCAGAATCACCAGAAAGGCCAGCACAATGACGATCTTCATGGGAGTCCCCTGTGGGTATACTTGTTTGCTATGGTAAATGAAGCATGATGCGCAGGTCACATATGCGTGAAACCAGTATATCGCCTGGCAACGCCCCTGCTGGCCGCGTCGGCATGGGCGGGCCGTGGAGCCGCCGGTGAACGCCGCACGGGCACCCGCAGGGCGACTGCGCTGGCTGCTGGTCACCATCGCCGCGCTGGTGGCCCTGGCGGTGACGGCGTCGCTGGGCTTTTGGCAGTTGCGCCGCGCCGCCGAGAAGGAGCAGTGGCAGGCACAGCTCGATGCGCAAGCCGCGCTGCCGGCGCTGGACGGCCGCAGCCTCGCTGCCGGTGCCGGCGATCCGGCCGCGCTGCTGCACCGGCGCGTGGTGGTGCAGGGCGAATGGCTGGCCGGGCACACGGTGTTCCTCGACAACCGGCAGATGCAGGGGCGGCCGGGCTTCTATGTCGTCACGCCGCTGCGTTTGGCCGGCACTCCGGTGGCCGGCAGCGCCACCGTGGTGCTGGTGCAGCGTGGCTGGGTGCCGCGCAACTTCGAGGACCGCAACGCGCTGCCGGCCGTGCCCACGCCGGCCGGGCCGGTGCAACTGGCCGGGCGCGTGGCGGACCAGCCTTCGCGGCTGTGGGAGTTTTCCTCGGCCGGCGAGGGGAACGAAGGGGCGGGGGCTTCGCCCATACGGCAAAATCTGCACGTCGATGCGTTTGCCCGCGAGATCGGGCAGCGCTTGTCTCCCTTCACCGTGGTGCAGACCGATGCGGCGGCCGATGGCCTGCTGCGCGACTGGCCTGTCGTGGGCACCGGGGTGGAAAAACACTATGGTTACGCATTCCAGTGGTTCGGCCTCTGCGGCCTGATCGCGATTCTTTATGTCTGGTTCCAAATTGTCCGACGTATCCTTCGAAGACGCCGCCACCCGGGCGCCTGAGCCCGGCGACCATGAACTGCTGGGACTGACCGTCCACAGCCTGCCCGCCATGCCGCGCGCGCAGGCCGCGATGGACGACGCCCAGCGCTCGCGCAGCGGCCGCCTCAAGATGCTGCTGGTGCTGCTGGTCTGCGCGGCGCCGGTGATCGCGTCCTATTTCACTTACTACGTCATCCGGCCCGAGGGGCGGCGCAACTTCGGCGAGCTGATCGTGCCGCAGAAGGAGATCCCGGCCGTGCAGGCGCGGCGGCTCGATGGCAGCACGGTGGACCTGCGCAGCCTGCAGGGCCAGTGGCTGCTGGTGAGCGTCTCGGGCGGTGCCTGCGATGCCCAGTGCCAGGGCACGCTGTACCTGCAGCGCCAGCTGCGCGAGAGCATGGGCAAGGACAAGGAGCGCATGGACTGGGTGTGGCTGATCGCCGACGACGCCGAGCCGCCCGCCGCCATCGCGCCCGGCCTGGCCAGCGCGACGGTGCTGCGCGTGCCGCAGGCCGCGCTGCAGCAGTGGCTGGCACCGCAGGCCGGCCAGCGGCTGGAAGACCACCTGTACGTCGTCGATCCGCTGGGCCACTGGATGCTGCGCTTTCCGCCGCAGCTGCCGCAGGCCGACGCCGCCAGGGCCCGGCGTGACCTGGAGCGCCTGCTGCGCGCGTCCTCCAGCTGGGACAAGGAAGGCCGATAGTGACCGGCAGCGAGTTGTACGACCTGGCGCCGCTGGCGCGGGTGCTGCTGACCGGCGCGGTGATCGCCCTCGGTCCCATCGCCTGGATCTGGTGGCGCCACCGCGGCGCCACGCCGCTCAAGCGCATGCAGGTGCTGGCGGTGCTCACGCTGTTCCTGACCTTCGACCTGGTGCTGTTCGGCGCCTTCACGCGGCTCACCGACTCGGGCCTGGGCTGCCCCGACTGGCCCGGCTGCTACGGCAACGCCAGCCCGGTGGGCGCGCACAGCGAGATCGCCTCGGCCCAGGCCGCGATGCCCACCGGCCCGGTCACGCATGGCAAGGCCTGGGTGGAGATGATCCACCGCTACCTCGCCACCGCCGTGGGCGGGCTGATCGTGGTGCTGGCCGCGGCGGCCTGGCTGCAGCGGCGCAGCGGCGGGCCGCAGCCCCTCAGCCCCTGGTGGCCCACGCTGACCTTGCTGTGGATCCTGCTGCAGGGCGCGTTCGGCGCGCTCACGGTGACGATGAAGCTCTTTCCCGCCATCGTCACCTTGCACCTGCTCGGCGGCACGCTGCTCCTGGTGCTTTTGTGCGTGCTGGCCACGCGGCACACGCAATTTGCCGATAATCTGGCGCTGGTTCCCCTCCGTGCCTGCCTGCGCTGGGGCGTGGCCCTGGTGGCCGCGCTGGTGCTGGTGCAGATCGCGCTCGGTGGCTGGGTGAGCACCAACTACGCAGTGCTGGCCTGCACTACCTTCCCGAGCTGCAACGGCGCCTGGTGGCCTGAAATGCGCTTCGACGGCTTCCAGCTCTGGCGCGAACTGGGCATGCTGCGCGATGGCTCGCACATCAGCTACCAGGCGTTGGTGGGCATTCACTATGTGCACCGGCTCGGGGCCTATGTGGTGCTGCCGGCGCTGCTGTGGCTGGGCTGGCGCCTGGCCGCGGTGCCGGCCCTGCGCGGCCAGCGGCGCTGGCTGGTGGGGCTGACGGTGCTGCAGTTTTTGACCGGCCTGTCCAACGTGGTGCTGGACTGGCCCATCGTGGCGGCGGTGCTGCATACCGGCGGCGCGGCCGCCATCATCACGGTGTTGACCTGGATTTGGTGCGCCACCCGCAGCGATGCGGGGCGCACCGCGAAAGAAACGGACTGATCTTGAGTGCCGGAATGACCGAAACCTCCTCTGCCTCCATGCCGACGCGGCTGGCGCAGTTCTATGCGCTGACCAAGCCGCGCGTGGTGCAACTGATCGTGTTCTGCGCGCTGATCGGCATGGTGCTGGCCGTGCCGGGCCTGCCCACGCCGCCGCAGCTGGGCCTGATGGCCGTGGCCTGCGCGGGCATCTGGCTGGTCGCGGGCGCGGCCGCCGCCTTCAACTGCCTGGTGGAGCAGGGCATAGACGCGCGCATGAAGCGCACCGCCTGGCGCCCCACGGCGCGCGGCGAGCTGTCCAACCGCCAGACCCTGCTGTTCTCGGCGCTGCTGTGCAGCATCGGCTCGGCGATCCTGTACCTGTGGGTCAACCCGCTGACCATGTGGCTCACCTTCGCCACCTTCGTCGGCTACGCGGTGGTCTACACCGTGATCCTGAAGCCCCTGACGCCGCAGAACATCGTCATCGGCGGCGCCTCGGGCGCCATGCCGCCGGTGCTGGGCTGGGCGGCGATGACGGGCGACGTCGCGCCGCATTCGCTGCTGCTGTTCCTCATCATCTTCCTGTGGACGCCGCCACACTTCTGGGCGCTGGCGCTGTACCGCGTCGAGGACTACCGCAAGAGCGGCCTGCCCATGCTGCCGGTCACGCACGGCAATGCCTTCACGCGGCTGCATGTGTTCCTCTACACCATCGTGCTGTTCGCGGCCTGCCTGCTGCCCTTCGTGTTCGGCATGAGTTCGTGGCTCTACCTGGCCGCAGCCGTGGTGCTGAGCCTGGGCTTCTGCGCCTATGGCTTCGCGCTGTGGCGCCAGTACTCGGACACGCTGGCGCGAAAGACCTTCCGTTTTTCCCTGATCCACCTGAGCGTGCTGTTCGCAGCGCTGCTGGTGGACCACTACACCCTGACCCCATGAACAAACGCAATGCCCTGCAATGGATGGCGAAGTCGGCGCTGGCCGTCGGCGCCGCCAGCCTGCTGGCCGCCTGCCAGAAGGACAAGGCCAGCTTCAACGCCATCGACCTGACCGGCGCCGACTACGCCAAGGACTTTTCCATGCCCGACCAGGAAGGCAAGCTGCGCACGCTGGCCGACTTCAAGGGCAAGGTCGTGGTCGTGTTCTTCGGCTACACCCAGTGCCCCGATGTGTGCCCCACCACCATGCTGGAGCTGGCCAACGTCAAGAAGCAGCTCGGCGCCAAGGGCGAGCAGCTGCAGGTGGTCTTCGTCTCGGTGGACCCGGAGCGCGACACGCCCGAGGTGCTCAAGGCCTACATGGCCAACTTCGACCCGAGCTTCGTGGGCCTGAGCGGCTCGCCCGAGCAACTGGCCGCGATGGCCAAGGACTTCAAGGTCTACTATAAGAAGGTCGAAGGCAGCACGCCTGGCAGCTACACCATGGACCACTCGGCCGGCGACTACATCTACGACCCGCAGGGCCGCCTGCGCCTCTACAGCCGCTACGGCACGCCGGGCGAGCAGCTGGCGGGCGACATCCAGAAGCTGGTCGACGGCGCCTGATTGCGGGTTTGAAGCAAAAATGGCTGCCAGCGCTTATGCAGCAAGCGCTGGCAGCTATTGTTTTTGATGGCTTGGTGCTGGCTGCTGTTCGGCCATGCGCACCAGCAGGCAGTGCAGCATCTCGGTCGACAGGCCGTGCAGCACCAGGCGATGGCCGGCCTTGAGCGTGGACAGCGGCACCAGCGGGTGCTTGTTGTTCAGCATCACCAGGTGCTCGGGCGTGTTCAGGATGGTGGCCACGTAGATGGCCACGGTCTCGTCGAGCTGCAGCGAGTTGCTGGCGCGCCAGAAGTCATGGTCGGTCAGCAGCAGCTGGTAGACGGGCGTGTAGACCTCGATGGCGCTTTGCAGGTCGAGGATGTTCAGCCGCCCGCGCGGCATGTCTTCGAGCCGCAGCGGCGGCTCGACCACCATCGAGAAATCGGGCCGCTCCACCGGCTGCAGGCGCTGGCTGGCGGCGCGCAGTGCGGTGTTCAGCCGGATCACGAAGTTGAACAGATTCAGGTCGTGGCGCAGGAAGAGTTCGTCCTCGATGGCATCGATGTCCGCGGGCGCCAAAGGCGAGGTGGACACCGGCGTGGGCGCATTCGCCGCGACGAAGGCCAGGATCTGCGAGCCCAGGTGGAAGTGGCGCAGGATGAACCAGTTGGCCTCGGGCGAGACGAAGCGGTTCATGCTGAAGGCCAGCAGCCGGTGCAGCAGCCTGGAGTGCGCCCAGTTGCCGGGCACCAGGGCCTTGAAGATCTGGATCAGGATGATGCTGGTGCGCGCCAGCGGGCGCAGAAAGGGCAGGAGCCACTGGCGCGAGCGGCTGCTCGAGTCGCGCAGCCACGCGGCCTTGACCTCGTCGGGCAGCGGCGTGCTCTGGTCCAGGTACAGCGCCAGCCAGGGGCTGGGGTCGCGCTCGTCGTGTGGCAGGTCGCGGAAATCGGTGGTCATGCAGACTCCTCCAGCACATGCTCGAACTGCATCAGGTACAGCTGCGCGGTGCGCCGCGCCGTGGCGGCTATGGCCCGGGGCGCATCGCCGCGCTCGTCCAGCGCCATCACCATCTGCACGGCGGTGAGCCAGCGCTCCAGGTGGTTCTCGTCGTTGGCGCCGTGGTATTCGAGGAAGCGGAAGGCATCCGGCGGCAGCGGCAGGCTGGCGCGCAGCAGCGGCAGCAGGCTGGGCACGATGCGCTGGCCCGTGCCCTCGATGATATAGATCGCGCCCAGCAGGCCGATGGGGTTGGTGGTGGCGGCCAGGCCGTGCAGGTAGGCGTTGAGCGCCTCGCCGCCGGGGTTGCGGCGCAGCCGGGCGATGTCGGTCTCGGTGCCGCCGGCCTTCAGGTAGTCGCTGTGCAGGATCTTGAAGTCGTTCTGCTCCTCGCCGGCATGCACGCCCATCAGCGCGGCCAGCGCGGCGTAGTCGCCGGTCAGCGAGGCCGCGCCTTCGCGCATCCACAGGCTGCCCTCGCGCACCTGCGGAATCCAGTGGCTCATCCAGCGCACATAGTCGGAGCTTTGCAGCTCGCGGTTGCGGATGCGCCGCAGCAGCGGCGTGCGCCAGACCTTGGAGCGGTAGTCGTGCCAGATGCTGGCCAGCTCGGTGAGCAGCGGCGCCAGCCCGGCGGGCGCGGCGGCCGGGTCGTGCGGCGGCGCGATGGCGTCGCCATCCTGCGCCGAGGCCGGCTGGCTTTGAATGAAAACAGGCGCTGGCGCGCTGCTGGATTGCGCATCAAGCTCTACTTTCAATAGCATGTAGCCGGCGGTGAAGCGGCCCGATTCGGGCACGAAGCACAGCACGGTATCGCCGGGCTTCAGGCGCGACTGCTGGGTCTGCAGGAACTCCGCCAGCATGATGAAGATCGAGGCCGCGCCGGTGTTGCCGCGCCAGGCCAGGTTGCTCCACCAGCGCTCGCGCGGGATGGCGAGCTGGGCCTTATGCAGCAGCTCGTCGACCACGGGGATGAACTTCTCGGACGAGTAGTGGCACAGGAAGTGGTCTATGCCCTGCTCGGGCACCCAGCCGTCGCGCGCCAGGCGGGCGTACTCGTGGATGCACACGTCGAACAGGTGCGGCAGCAGCCGGATGTCCTGGCGCAGCGCCAGTGCGCCGGCGGCCTCGGCGTCGCCCCAACTGGCGAAGTCGAGGTGGCTGGTGGCGCGGTCGGGCGTCAGGCCCAGTTGCATGCACACCGGGTAGTCGCCGGCAAAGCTGCGCTGGTGCGTCCACACCAGCTTCAGGCGCAGGCCGGGGGCGGTGGGCAAGGCGCCGGCCCGGCCCAGCAGCACGGCGCCCGCGCCGTCCGACAGCATCCAGCGCAGGAAGTGTGCGTCGAAATCGGTGTCGTAGCCCTGGGCTGCGAAGCGCGAGCGCTTGAACAATCGCGAGGGCATTTCGGCGGCCACGGCCAGCGCCTGCGCGTGCTGGCCCCGGTCCACGGCCAGCGCCGCGGCCTGCAGTGCGCCCACGCTGGCGGCGCACACACCGTGCACCGACAGCAGCTCCATCGGCGGCGCGGCCAGCTCGCCCTGGATCATGCTGGCAAAACCGGGCATCAGCGCATCGCCGCCCGACGAGCCGCTGGAGAGAAAGCCCACGTCGGCCAGCGGCCGGCCCGCCGCGGCCAGGCACTGGCGGATGGCCTCGGCCGCCATCTGCGTGTTGCTGTGCACCGTGCGGCCCTCGCCGTCGATGGCGTAGTGGCGCTGCTGGATGCCGTTTTCGGCCAGGATGCGGCGCTTGATGCGCTCGGACAGGCGACTCAAAGGCGCGATGTAGGTGTCCATGTCCGCGTTGGCGACGGGCGCGCCAGGCAGGAACAGGCCGGCGGACTGGATATAGGTGTCTGAATAGGCTACAGGCATGGATATCAGTGGATCGCGTCTGGTGGCATAAGGGAGCGGCTGCGGGCCGGCGGATGCACCAGGCCCAGCACGAACACCCGCAGCATATAGGGCGCGAGGCCCCGCTCGTTCAGCCGGGGATCGACCCGGTGGCGGTAGCGCTCGCGGTGCAGCCGGGTCAGCTCGGACCAGTGCGCCTGCGGGTGCTCGTGGTGTGCCGTGTGCAGCCCGATGTTAAACAGCAGCGGATTCACCAGCCCCTCGAAGTTGCGCGAGTAGTTCAGGACGGTACCGGCGGTATGGCGCGCCGCTCTGGTCAGCGGCCGACCGTCGGCATGCGCGTGCTGCAGGTAGTTGGTGGCCAGCAGCCAGTGCAGGCCGTGCAGCTGCGGAATGATCACCAGCAGCAGCGCCTTTTGCCAGTCCAGCGCCAGCAGCGCGCCCCAACTGCCCAGCCACAGCGCGTACTGGCCCATGCAGTACCAGAAGGCGCCGGGCTGGCGCTGGCGCAGCTCGGCCAGCCAGCGCAGGAACAGCGGGTACAGCACCCATGCCGCCTGCAGCGGATGGACGAGGTAGCCCGCCAGGTGGTTGTGGTCGCCGCCGAAGCGGTAGGTGCGCGCGGCATCGAGCGGGCCGTGGCGATGGCGGTGGTGGTTGGCCACGTGGGCGGGCCAGAAGACGAAGGTGGGATGGCCTTGCAGCAGCGTGAGCAGGTAGTCGGTGGCGCGGTTGGCGAAGCGGCTGTGCCGGCCCTGCCACATGCGCAGGTGCGTGTGGTTGTGGTGGATGACGCCTATGCCTAGCGTGAGGAAGAGCGTGAGCGCATACAGCCCCAGGTTCCCGCCATGGCGCCACTGCCACGCCACCAGCAGCGGCAGCGCGGCCAGGTAGGCCAGCGATTGCAGGTCCCGCCAGGAGCGCAGCCGGGGCATCAACGGACCACGCTGGTGCGCATCAGCCGGTCCATGAAGGCCAGCGCGAAGCCATAGTTGCCCGCAGGGCGCGCATGGTGCAGGTGGTGGCGGCGGCTGGCGGCCAGCGGGTGCTGGTCCGGCACCTGCGGGAAGAAGTCGTAGTTCGAATGCCCGATCACGTTCAGCGCCAGGCTCAGCGCCGGCACCGCGGCCAGCGACCAGAAGCTGAAGTCGTGCAGCACCATGGGCAGCAGGATCACATTGCCCAGCATCAGCGCCTCCACCGGGTGGAAGCTGTAGGTGGACCACGGCGTGGTGACCACCGAGCGGTGGTGGTCGCCATGGAAGCGCTTGAACCAGCGCGTGTGCAGCAATCGGTGGTTGATCCAGAAGTGCACGTCGTTCCACACCAGCAGCACCGCGATCTCGGCGGCGATCAGCCAGCCGCCGGCATCGGGGTTGAGCCGCGCCCAGCCCAGTTGCACGAAGCCCCAGGGCACGACCATGCCCAGGCCGAAGACCAGGATGGAGTGGAAGGACTGGCGCCATTCGCGCCGCAGCTGGTCGGGCTTGAGCGGGCGCTGGTCGAGCACGCGGCCGATGCCGCGGCGCGCCAGGCTGCGCGTGAGCCAGCCCATGCCCCAGCCGCCGGCCAGGTACAGGCCGCCGAACAGCGCCAGCCCCCAGGCCATGACCTGCCAGGCCGACAGTTGGGCGAAGGCTTCTCCAGTGCTCATGTGGTTTCTATCAAAATAATAGCTGCTTGCGCTTTATACATAGGCGCTGGAGGCCATTTTTACCACAATCACTGCGTGCGGATCTTCTGCTCGCGGATGATGGTGCCCAGCGCCTTCACGTCGGCGTTGATGCGGTTGGCCAGGCCCTCGGGCGAGCTGCCCACGGCCTGCCAGCCCTGCACCGCGAGCTTGGCGCGCATCTCGGGCGTGCGCACGATGTCGCTCACCAGCGTGGACAGCCGCGCCACATGCGACAGCGGCATGGCCTTGGGCGCGGCCACGGCGTTCCAGATCTCGAGGTCGAAGTTCTGCACGCCCAGCTCCTTGAGGCTCGGCAGGCCGGGCGCCAGCGGGCTGCGCGCCGCCGAGGTGACGCCGATGCCGCGCAGCTTGCCCGCCTGGATCTGCGCCATGGCCAGCGCCGGCGGCAGCATGGACACCTGCAGGTCGCCACCCTGGATGGCGTTGAACACCTGCGGGTAGCCGGGGTAGGGGATGTGCTCGGCCTTGAGGGCCGAACGGCTCTTGAGCAGCTCCATGCCCAGGTGGCCCACGGTGCCCACGCCGGGCGAGCCATAGCTCCACTTGCCACCGGCGCTGGCGGCGGCCGCGAAGAAGGCCTTGCCTTCGGGCGCGCCGGCCGGCGCCACCAGCACCAGCGGCGCCACGCCGATCAGGCTCACGGGCTGCAGGTCCTTCAGCGGGTCGTAGCGCACGCTGGGGTTGAGCAGCCTGGCGATGGTCATGTTGCCGTTGATCATCACGCTGAAGGTGTGGCCGTCCGTGGCCTTGGCCACGTACTCGGCGGCGATGTTGCCGCCCGCGCCCACCTTGTTCTCGACGATGATGGGCTGGCCCAGCGCCTTTTCCAGCGGCTCGGCCAGCGCGCGCGCCGTCAGGTCGGGCGACGAGCCCGCGGGGAAGCCCACGATCAGGTGCAGGGGCTTGCTGGGCCAGCCGTCGCCGGTGGCGGCCAGCGCGCTGGATGCGGCGGCGCAGCAGGCGGCGGCGAGCAGGGCGCGGCGGGACAGCGTTGCAAACATAGGGGGTGTCTCCAATAAAAAAGCGCACAACCTGGGGTTGTGCGCTCGGATTATCGCCAAAGATGGGCGGCCCGCCCTTTGCGGGCGGTCAGGTTCAGGCGTATTCGGCCAGGGCCTTGCGCATCTTCTTCATCGCGGCGGACTCGATCTGGCGGATGCGCTCGGCGCTCACGCCGTAGATCGCGGCCAGGTCGTGCAGCGTCATGCCGCCCGAGCCGTCGTCGTTGACCTTGAGCCAGCGCTCCTCGACGATGTGGCGGCTGCGCTCGTCCAGCGTGGCCAGTGCATCGCGGATGCCGTCGGTGGCCAGCACATCGCGCTGGCGCGCCTCGATCATCGCGGTGGGCTCGTGCGAGGCATCGGCCAGGTAGGCGATGGGGCCGTAGGCCTGCTCGCCGTCGTCGGACGGGCTCGGGTCGAGCAGCACGTCGCCGCCGGACAGGCGCGTCTCCATCTCGATCACGTCCTCGCGCTTGACGTTGAGCTGCGCGGCCATCGCGTCGATCTCGCGGTCGGTCAGCGTCTCGCGGTGCACGTTGGTGTCATCCATGCCCGCATCGGCCTTGAAGCCCTGCTTGAGCGAGCGCAGGTTGAAGAACAGCTTGCGCTGGCTCTTGGTGGTGGCCACCTTGACCATGCGCCAGTTCTTCAGGATGTATTCGTGGATCTCGGCCTTGATCCAGTGCATGGCGTAGCTCACCAGGCGCACGCCCTGGTCGGGGTCGAAGCGCTTGACGGCCTTCATCAGGCCCACGTTGCCTTCCTGGATCAGGTCGCCGTGCGGCAGGCCGTAGCCCAGGTACTGGCGGGCGATGGAAACCACCAGGCGCAGGTGCGACAGCACCAGCCGGCCGGCGGCGTCCACGTCGGACGTTTCCTTGAGCTGGCGCGCATAACGCAACTCCTCCTCTGCCGTGAGCAGAGGGATCCGGTTCACCGCCGAGATGTAGGCATCGAGATTGCCCAGCGGTGGCACCAGGGACCACGGATTTGCAGGAGCCACTGCGTTGTTGTTGACGGCGACGGCTCCAGAATGGCTAGTCATGCTAGAAGTCCTTTCTTCCATGCGATGCATGGTAACACCGCTTCGATTCCCCAAAAGTTCTGGGAGTTCCCTTCCAAAAGGCGGGAAAATGCGGCTTTGCTTTTAGGTGAAAATGCAATGCTTATCAAGCACTGGCATACGCAGATAGCTATTGTTTTTGATAGTGCTTCAGACTACTTTACCAACGCGATTCGGGCGGTTCTCCGGCACCGCCATATATCTGATATGCCTGGTTGGATGCAATCCTTAGCAGAAAGTTGCATAAAAAATTTCTCTCGCTCCGATAGGATGCGGCCATGAACACCGCCAGCCGCCGCCCGTCCCTGCATCCCCTGGCCGAGATCGCCTGGCTGACCACGACGGTCGACGCCGAGGCCCAGGCCCGCGAGCTGGCGCGCGCAGGCGTCGAGGCGCGCCTGGCGGCCTGCGCGCAGGTCGAGGCCATCGTGTCGCACTACTGGTGGGAGGGCGCGCTGCAGGAGAGCGCCGAGTGGCGCATCACCTGGAAGACGACGCCGCGCCAGCTCGATGCGCTGCAGGCGCAGCTGGCGCCGCTGCACCCCTACGAGCTGCCGCAGTGGACGCACGGCCTGTGCGGCGCCGCACAGGCCTATGCGCAGTGGGTGGCGCAGCAGGTGGCGCCGCGGCCGCAGGCTTGATGAAAAAAGAGAGCTGCTGGCGCTTGTCCATTCTTGGTTTCAGATAGAAAAATATCTGAAATCCTTGATGGACAAGCGCCAGCAGCTCTCTTTTTTGAAAAGGATCAGCTCAGCAGCGCCTGCGCGAACTCGCGCGCGCTGAAGGTTTCCAGGTCTTCCAGCCTTTCGCCGACGCCGATGAAGTAGACGGGGATGGGCCGCTCCTGCGCGATGGCGGCGAGCACGCCGCCCTTGGCCGTGCCGTCGAGCTTGGTCACGACCAGGCCGGTGAGCTGCAGCGCGTCGTCGAAGGCGCGCACCTGGTTCAGCGCGTTCTGGCCGGTGTTGCCGTCGATCACCAGCAGCACCTCGTGCGGCGCCGAACCATCGGCCTTGGTGATGACGCGGCGGATCTTCTTCAGCTCTTCCATCAGGTGCAGTTGCGTGGGCAGGCGGCCGGCGGTGTCGACCAGCACCACGTCCTTGCCGCGCGCCTTGCCGGCGGTGACGGCATCGAAGCTCACGGCGGCCGGGTCGCCCCCGTCCTGGCTGACGATCTCGACCATGTTGCGGTTGGCCCAGACGCCGAGCTGCTCGCGCGCCGCGGCGCGGAAGGTGTCGGCCGCGGCCAGCAGCACGGCCTGGTTGCTGTCGGCCAGGTGCTTGGTCAGCTTGCCGATCGAGGTGGTCTTGCCTGCGCCGTTGACGCCGGCCACCATGATGACGGTGGGCTGGTGCTCGCCGATGACCAGCGGCTTTTCCAGCGGCGCCAGCAGCTCGGCCAGCGCGTCGGCCAGCAGCGACTTGACGGCGGCGGGCTCGGTGGCCTTGGCCTCCTTGACGCGGCGGCGCAGGTCGGTGAGCAGGTGCTCCGTGGCCTTGACGCCGGTGTCGGCCATCAGCAGCGCCTCTTCCAGCTCTTCGTAGAGCTGCTCGTCGATGCGCGTGCCAGTGAAGACGGTGGTGATGCTGGTGCCGGTCTTGCGCAGCCCGGTCTTGAGCCGGGCCACCCAGCCTTGGCGCTCGCCGGCTTCCGCCGTATCGGCGGCGACCGGCTTCGGCGTGGGCTCCGGCACGGCTGGCGGCGCGGGCAGGGCTGCGGGCGCTGGCGCTGGTATGGGTGCCGGTGCTGGTGCGGCCTCGCTCTTGCCGAAGGGGTTGCGCAGCCAGCTCTTGCCGGCGGGCGCCTCCGGCGTGGGGGCGGCAGGTGCGTCAGGCACGGCGGGCGCCGCAGGTGCGGGCGCTGGCGGGGCGGCTTCGGCTTCGGCGGTGGGGGATTTTTTCTTGAAGAAACTGAACATTGGCGGCTACGTAGAATCACACCGGTCTGCAGCCCATCTCTAAGCAGGCTGCCAACGGTATGGCTCCTATTCTATGAAACGTTCCCTGTCCCTGCTGGCCGCTACGGCCTGGATCGCCTGCGCCACCGCTTCGGCGGCACCGCCCGCGACTCCTTCCGCGGCACCCCAAAATGCCTCCAAGCCCATCGCCACCAACGCCGCTGGCGCGCAGCAGTTCACGCTGAAGAACGGCATGGGCCTGATCGTGCAGCCCGACCGGCGCGCGCCCACGGCCGTGCACATGGTGTGGGTGCGCGTGGGCTCCATCGACGAGGTGGACGGCCGCTCGGGCCTGGCCCATGTGCTGGAGCACATGATGTTCAAGGGCACGCCCACCGTGCCGCCGGGCGATTTCTCGCGCAAGGTGGCGGCGCTGGGCGGGCAGGACAATGCCTTCACCAACCGCGACTACACCGGCTACTACCAGCAGATCCCGGCGAACCGGCTGGAGCAGGTGATGCGCCTCGAATCCGACCGCTTCGCCCACAATAAGTGGCCCGACAGCGAGTTCAAGAAGGAGATCGAGGTCATCAAGGAAGAGCGCCGCATGCGCACCGAGGACAACCCGCGCGCCAGCCTGATGGAGCAGCTCAACGCGGCCACCTTCGTCGCCTCGCCCTACCACCGCCCGGTCGTGGGCTGGATGGGTGACCTCGATTCGATGACGCCCGATGATGCGCGCAGCTTCCACCAGCAGTGGTACGTGCCCGCCAACGCCGTGGTCGTGGTGGCCGGCGACGTGGACGTGAACCGCGTGCGCGCGCTGGCCGAGAAGTACTACGGCTCCATCCCCGCGCGCGCCGTGCCGGTGCGCAAGCCCCGGCCCGAGCCGGAGCAAAAGGGCGTGCGCCGCGTGGACTACAAGGCGCCGGCCGAGCAGGCCTATGTGCTGATGGCCTTCAAGGTGCCCGACCTGGAATCGCTCGACGCCCCCAAGCCCGCCGACCAGGACGCGCTGGCGCTGCTGATGCTGTCGGGCGTGCTCAGCGGCTATGACGGCGCGCGGCTCGACCGTCGCCTGACCCAGGGCGACAAGCGCGTGGCCGACGCCACCTTCAGCGGCGCCAACGTGGTCAACCGCGGGCCGGCGACCTTTGTGCTGGGCGGCATTCCCTCCAACGGCCACAGCGCCAAGGAAGTGGAAGACGCGCTGCGCGCCGAGGTGGCGCGCGTGGCCCAGGAGGGCGTGAGCGACGCCGAGCTGGCGCGGGTCAAGACGCAGTGGACGGCCTCCACCGTCTACGAGCGCGACTCGGTCTTCGGCCAGGCCAACGACCTGGGCTCGAACTGGGTGCTGGGCCTGCCGCTCGATGCCAACGACAAGTTGCTGGCGCTGCTCAAGACCGTCACGCCCGCGCAGGTGCAGGCCGCGGCGGCCAGGTATTTCGGCGACGACCAGCTCACCGTGGCCACGCTGGTGCCGCAGCCCCTGTCGGACGCCGACCGGGCCGCGCAGCGGCGCGCCGGCGAGGCCGGCAAGAACGGTGCGGTGCACTGATATTCAAAATTCATAGCTGCTCGCGCTCTACTGATAGGCGCTGCAGCCTTATTTGACCTAAAAATGATCCAAACCCCCATCTCCCGCAGGCTTGCGCAGGCCACCCTGGTCGGGGCCGGCGCGCTCCTGTCCGCCCACAGCGCCTGGGCGCTGCTGCCCATCACCCACTGGACGCAGGACAGCGGCGCGCAGGTCTGGCTGGTCAACAGCCCCACCATCCCGATGGTGGACGTGCAGGTCAACTTCGACGCCGGCAGCCGGCGCGATCCGGCCGAGCAGGCGGGCCTGGCCAGCGCCGCGGCGCGCATGCTCTCCAAGGGCATCAAGGCCGACGGCAGCCAGCCGGCCATGGATGAGAACGCCATCGGCGAGGCCTGGGCCGACCTGGGCGCGAGCTTCGACGCCGGCGCCAGCAACGATGCGCTGACCTTCTCGCTGCGCTCGCTCACCGACGGCAGCCTGCTCGACCGCGCCGCCGACCTGGCCGCGCGCCAGATCGGCCAGCCCAGCTTCGACGCCGCCATCTGGCAGCGCGAGCGCGAGCGCTGGAACGCCGCCATCAAGGAGGGCGACACGCGCCCGGCGGTGGTGGCCGGCCGCGCGCTGAACGCCGCCGTCTTCGGCACGCACCCCTACGGCCTGCGGCCCACCGAGGCCACGCTGGCGCGCATCGAGCCGGCCGCCATGCAGAGCTATTTGCAGCGCTACGTCGATGCCTGCCGCGCCAAGGTCATGCTGGTGGGCGCGCTCGACCGGGGCCAGGCCGATGCGCTGGTCAAGCGCCTGCTGGCCAAGATCCCGGCCACGCCGAAGGCGCAGTGCGCGGCGCTGCCCGAGGTGCCCGCGGTGCAGCCGCTGGCCCAGGCCGAGCAGCAGGACATTCCCTTCGCCGCCGCGCAGGCCCAGGTGCTGCTGGCCCAGCCGGGCATCCGCCGCGCCGACCCCGACTTCCTCGCCGTGCTGGTGGGCAACCACATCCTGGGCGGCGGCGGCTTCGCGTCGCGGCTGATGGAAGAGGTGCGCGAGAAGCGCGGCCTCACCTACGGCGTGTATTCCAGCTTCAGCCCCGGCCTGGACGCGGGCGCGTTCGCCGTCGGCCTGCAGACCCGGCCCGACCAGGCCGCCGAGGCGCTGAAGGTGACGCGCGAGGTGCTGCAGAAATTCATCGCCGACGGCCCCACCGCCAAGGAGCTGCGCGACGCCAAGGACAACCTCATCGGCGGCTTTGCGCTGCGTATCGACAGCAACTCCAAGCTGCTCGGCAACGTGACCAACATCGCCTGGAACGGCCTGCCGCTGGACTACCTGGACCACTGGACCGAGCGCGTCGAGGCGCTCACGGTGCAGGACGTGCGCCGCGCCATGGCGCGCATGGTGCAGCCCGAAAAGATGGTCACCGTGGTGCTGGGGGCCAAGCCCTGATGGCCCGCGCACCGACTTCCGCCAAGCGTGCCGCGGCCAGTGCCAGCGGCGAGATCCGCATCATCGGCGGCCAGTGGCGCCGTACCCGGCTGCAGGTGCTGCAGCGGCCCGACCTGCGGCCCACGCCCGACCGTGTGCGTGAAACCCTGTTCAACTGGCTGGGGCAGGACCTCGCCGGCTGGCGCTGCCTCGATGCCTTTGCCGGCAGCGGCGCGCTGGGCTGGGAGGCCGCGTCGCGTGGCGCCGCCGAGGTACGCATGGTCGAATCCGACGCCGGCCTCGCGCAGCAGCTGCGCGAGCAGGGCACCAAGCTCGGCGCCGACATGGTGAACGTCGTGCGCGGCGACGGCGTGGCGGCGCTCAAGGCCAGCGCGCCAGGCCACTGGCATGCGATCTTCCTCGATCCGCCGTTCTCCGGCGCCTGGTTCGAGCCGGCCCTGCAGGCCAGCCATGCCGCGCTGGCCGACGATGGCTACCTCTACCTGGAGGCGCCGCAGGCCTGGACGGCCGAGGCCCTGGCTCCGCTGGGCTGGGCGCTGCACCGCCACCTGAAGGCCGGCGCCGTGCATGCCCACCTGCTGACCAAGCTGCGACCGGAGCCCGCGTAGAAATCGGCTATGCTGCGGCCCATTTCGCCGATTTCACAGCCACCGCAGGAGACTCCCGTGACCCCTCCCGTAATCGCCGTCTACCCCGGCACCTTCGACCCGATCACGCTGGGGCACGAGGACATGGTGCGCCGGGCCAGCCGCATGTTCGGCCAGGTCGTCGTGGCCGTGGCGGCGGGCCACCACAAGAAGACCATGTTCACGCTGGACGAGCGCCTGGCCACCGTGCGCGAGGCGCTGTCCGACCTGGCCAACGTCTCGGTGGTCAGCTTCGAGGGGCTGGTGATCGAGTGCGTGGCGGCGCAGGGCGCCCAGGTCATGGTGCGCGGGCTGCGCTCGGGCACCGATTTCGACTACGAGTTCCAGCTTGCCGGCATGAACCGCCACCTCAAGCCCGAGGTGGAGACGGTGTTCCTCACGCCCAGTGCGCAGCTGCAGTTCATCAGCAGCACGCTGGTGCGCGAGATCGCGTCGCTGGGCGGCGATGTGGGGCAGTTCGTCTCGGCCAGCGTGCAAGCGCGGCTGGCGGCCAAGCTGGCCTAGGGGCGGTGGCGCAGCACCAGCTCGTGCACATAGCGCAGCTTGTCCATGGCGCCAGGCGAGAGCGCGAACGGATAGGCGTCGAGCTGGCCCAGGCTGCGGTTGAGGCTGTTGAGCATCAGCGTCAGCGGCACCCATTGCTGCGTCAGCGCCTCGAAATCGGGCGCGTCCGGCGCGAACGGGTTCAGCACCTGGATCGGGTTCGGTCCCGCCGGCCCGGCAATCGCCAGCTGCACCTGATAGCTCGCGGCGGTCTCCAGCAGGTCCATCATGTGCAGGTAGTGCGCCGAGGTTTCGGCCCAGTCCTCCCAGGGATGCGCGCAGGCGTAGGAGCTGACATACGACGCGCTCCAGTGCGCAAAATCCGGCGGCGACTGGTAATGCTGGCGCAGGGCCTGCTGGTAGTCCTGCCGTTCGTCGCCGAACAGCGCGCGGAAGGACTCCAGCTCGCCGCCGTCGCGCACCAGCCGGTCCCAGTAGAAATGGCCGGCCTCGTGCCGCAGGTGGCCCAGCAGCGTGCGGTAGGGCTCGTGCAGCGCCACGCGGCGGCGCACGCGCTCGTCGTCGTCGGCCTCGGCGATGTTGAGCGTGATGGTGCCGTTGGCATGGCCGGTCAGCACCGGCGCCTGGCCGGGCAGGTCGGCCAGGAATTCATAGCTCGGCCACCAGCCGGGCCGCTCGGGCTGCAGCCCGAGCCGGGCCAGCGTGTAGTAGAGCTGGCGCTTGGCGGCCTCGATCTTCTGCCAGCGCAGCATGTTGCCGG
>JBLZYV010000003.1:0-4157 GCA_050282565.1 Comamonas sp. | reverse complement strand
GGGCACCGACAGGTCGGGCAGGATGCGCGTCTGCCGGCACGAGACGCACAGCTCGTGCGGATCGTCCTCGCGCACCGCGAAGTTGCAGGCCTGGTAGCGCAGCCGGTTGGCACACATGCGGTAGCGCAAGCCACCGGCCACGGGCTGCCACAGCGTGGTGTCGCCTGCCACAGGCGCCAGGGCCTGGATGGCTCTGGCCTCCGGCACATAGGCCAGCGTGGCGCCGCAATGCACGCACTGCACATTGTCGAAGAAGGCAATGTGGCCGCATTGGTCGCAGTGGAAGACTTGCATGGTGCAAGAATAAGGCGGGAGCGCGCAAAAAAACAGGCCCCGCAGGGCCTATTTTCGGGACGCGCCAGCCGCTTACTGCTTGACGATCAGGCTGTTGCGCACTTCGGTCACGCCCTTGACGGAGCGTGCCAGCTCGCCGGCGCGGTCCTTCTCGCGCTGGGTTTTCGCAAAGCCGGACAGCTGCACGATGCCGCCGTCGATGGTCTTGACGTTGATGTTGGCGGCGGAGGTCTCGGCGTCGTTGGCCAGCTTGGCCTTCACCGCGGTGGTCACGGCCGAGCCGTCGATGTATTCGCCGACGGTCTCTTGCTTGCGGGCGACGGAGCAACCGGTGGCGATCACCAGGGTGGCGCCGGCCATGGCTGCAATCGCGAGGGTACGGGTGATTTTCTTCATGGTGTTATGTCCTCCGAAAAAGTGATGCAAGGGAACGGTGAGTATCGATCAGCGGCTGCATCCACGCATAACCGACAACGGTGAAAAATGTTCAATCGCGGCTGCGGGTGGCCATGATGACCAGCGTGGCCAGCGCCGCGCCGGCGGCCATGGCCATGGCCAGCGACTTGCCCGGCTGCTCGTTGACGTAGGTGGTGGTGACCTCTTGCGCACGGTGGAAGTGCTTGCGGGCACGGTGCGAGGTGTCGGCCGCGTAATTGATGCCGCGGTTCGCCAGGTCCTGCGCGCGGGCGGCGAAATCGTCGATGGCGGCCCGGTCGCTCAACTGGTCCAGCTTGTGTTCGGCCTTCTTGTAGGCAGAGCGGGCGGCGCCGCGCGCGGAATCCACGGCGTCTTCGGCATGATCCAGCACATCCTGGGCTGTGTCGTGCACTTTTTCAACAGCATCCTTGGCGGTGTTCTCTACGCTCATAACTATGACCTCTTTCTCCGTATCACTACATGGCGTGCCAACTGGCATCGGGCCTGCTACTTCTTCACAAGTCCGAAAAGGAACGATATCACGGCCAGCACTATAAACACAAAGAACAGGATTTTGGCAATGCCGACGGCGCCTGCCGCGATGCCGCCAAACCCGAACACTGCGGCAATCAGGGCAATGACCAGAAAAACGACTGCATAGTGAAGCATGGCTGTTTCCTCGATGGGTGGGCTTTCGACTCCGGGCTGTTGGAGTCGCCGTGAAGCCAGTATGCGTGCCGTGCTATCGGGGATGTGCCAGCGATGGAAGGATGCCTATGTAGGACATGGCCGGCCCTAGTCTGCTTCGCTGCACTCCACGCGCATGCCCACGCACAGCCGGAACTGGCCGCGGCCGGTCTTCTCGATGCGCACGGGCAGCGGCTGCTCGGCCAGACGGCGCTCCAGCAGGATCAGGCGCGCCTCGAGGTTGTCCACCACGTCGGGCAGGCCGATGGCGGCATCGAGCCGCAGCTCGCGGTTGGTGAAGTCGGTGCGGCCGCGCTGCAGGTATTCGTGCAGCAGCTTCCAGAAGATCGCGCCGGCCACGCCCTTGATGAGGTAGCTGCCGTTCAGGAAGACGCTGTGGTTGCTGCGGTAGCGGTGCGCGCGCAGCAGGCCTTGCACGGCGGGCGGCCTGCCGCTGTGCGCGGCGCTGGCCGGGCCGCCGGCGGCGTCGGCGCCGAGCTGCAGCAGCGCGATGGTGGTGGCCAGGTGCGTGGCCAGCGAAACCAGCACGTCCTCGTCCTCGAAACCGAAGCGCGACTCCTGCGCGCTTTCGACGAAGACCACGCCCAGCAGCCGGCCCGCGGCCAGCAGCGGCACGGCCATCTGGCTCTGCGGCTGGGGCAGGCCGGGGTAGGGGATGTCGGTGCCCGCGGGCAGGCCGCCGCTGTCGGCCAGCGCCTGGCGCACGGTGTGGCTGTAGAGGCTGGCCGTGGTGAGGTGGCTGATGCGCACCGGCGTGCGCGCCTGCGCGGCCATGCCGATCACGCCCTGGCCCAGCGCGATCTCCGAACCCACGCCCGAGCGCGCATAGCCATGGCTGGCCACGGTGTATAGGCGCTGCTGGGCGGCGTCGAGCAGCAGCACCAGCGCATGCTCGATGGCCAGGTCCTGCGCGAGCGTGCGCACCACCGCGGCCAGGGCTTCGTCGAGCGAGCGGGACTGGGCCAGTTGCTCGCCGCCGCGCCGGGCCGCGCCCAGCAGGCCGCGCCGCGGCGGGGGCGGCGCCAGCGTCTCGCCGGCCACGGGCTCGATGGCCTGCACGGCGTAGATGTCGGCGCCCTTGAGCTCGAACACCTCGGCCATGCCGGTATGCGAGGCGATGCCGGCCAGCTGCGCGCGCATGCTCTCGAACACCGGGCCTTCGGTCTGCGTGCGCAGGTAGCGGATGGACAGCCGGCGGAAGGCAAAGGTCTGCGGGTCGAGCAGCAGCAGCTGGGCCTCGGGGTTGGCCAGGATGTTCTGCCGCGTCTTGTTGAAGAACTGGAACGACAGCGCCACGTGCCCCGGATCGACGTAGTAGACCTGCGACAGGTAGGCCACGTTGGGCGTGCCGTCGGCCGCGCAGGTGGCGATCTGCGCGGGGATGGTGCCCTCCAGGCAGGGGCGGATGTCGTCGAGCGTGAGCGGGCTCATGGCTGCGTGCCGCACAGGGCGCTGCCGGCGGCGCGGCCCGGGGTCTGGTCGAAGGCCTGCTCGGGCGTGAACTGCACGGCCGCCAGGTCGTCGAGCCGGTAGGCCAGAAAGGTGCGGACTTGCTGCGGGCCGAAGCCGAGCTGGCCCAGCTCGTGCTCCATGCTCTGCAGGTAGCGCTGCAGCACCGGCGTGTCGCCGGCTTCGGCCGGGCGCAGCCGCACGCGGCCGGCCTTGACCTGCAGCGCCAGGTTGGTGCTGGGCTGGCTGAACACCACGGCGACGCGGCCGGTGGCGGCCAGGTCGGCCAGCAGCTGCGCGGCCGCCGTGCGGCCCAGGTAGGCGGTGATCTCGTCGCCCGCGGGGTTGATGGCCGAGCCCACGGCGCGCATCAGGCTGGGCCGGTGGCAGGCATCGCGCGAGGCGACGATGGTGGAGACTCCCCGGGCGATCAGCGCGATCTGCGCAGGGCCGAGCGGGCTGGCGGGCGCAGGCATGTCAACCCGGGGAGGGGATCACTGCTCGCGGCGCAGCGCGGGGAACAGGATCACGTCGCGGATGCTGGCGCTGTCGGTCAGCAGCATCATCAGGCGGTCGATGCCGATGCCGCAGCCGCCCGTGGGGGGCATGCCGTACTCGAGGGCACGCACGAAGTCGTGGTCGAAGTACATGGCTTCGTCGTCGCCACCGTCCTTGGCCTGGACCTGGGCATTGAAGCGCGCGGCCTGGTCCTCGGCGTCGTTGAGCTCGGAGAAACCGTTGCCGAATTCGCGGCCCGTGATGTACAGCTCGAAGCGCTCGGTGACCTCGGGGCGCTCGTCATTGGCGCGTGCCAGCGGCGAGATCTCGGTGGGGTGCTCCATGATGAAGGTGGGCTGCCAGAGCTTTTCTTCCACCACTTCCTCGAAGTACAGCACCTGCAGGCTGGCCAGGGTGCGGGCGGACAGGCGGTCCTTTTCTTCCGTCATGCCCAGCTTGCGCAGCGCATTGGTCAGCCATTCGCGGTCGGCCACCTTGTCACCGGCCTCGGTGAACTTGACGATGGCCTCGGGAATGGTCAGGCGCTGGAAGGGCTGGGACAGGTCCACGGGCTTGCCGCCGTAGGTCAGCTGCAGCGTGCCCACGGCCTTTTGCGCGGCGTCGCGCACCAGGGCCTCGGTGTAGTCCATCAGGTCGCGGTAGTTCCAGTAGGCCGCGTAGAACTCCATCATGGTGAACTCGGGGTTGTGGCGCACCGAGATGCCTTCGTTGCGGAAGTTGCGGTTGATCTCGAACACGCGCTCGAAGCCGCCGACCACCAGGCGCTTGAG
>JBLZYV010000002.1:118653-137885 GCA_050282565.1 Comamonas sp. | reverse complement strand
CCGCCGCCACCGCCGCCGCCACCGCCGCCGCCACCGCCACCGCCGCCGCCACCGCCACCGCCGCCGCCACCGCCGCCGCCGCCACCACCGCCGCCGCCGCCACCACCGGCTCCGGCGCCATCGTCATCGGCATCAGCGGTGTCCTACACCTACAACTATCCTCAGGGGTCGGGTCAGGGCCAGGGGACGAGTGGTGCAGGGCAGGCCGGGGCGAATGTCAGCTCCAACTCCGGAGGCAACGTCATGACGGGTGGTTCGCAGACCGCGAACAACACCACCAACGTGAACGTGCAGGGGGACACCTACCAGGCCCAGGCGCGCAATCCGGTGAGCACGGCGTTCGCACCGCCGCTGACCGCGGCCAATGGCACCTGCATGGGCAGCACCAGCGGTGGCGCGCAGGGCGTGGGCTTCGGGCTGTCCTTCGGCTCCACCTGGACGGACAGCAGCTGCGATATGCGCTACGACGCCGAGGCACTGCGAGCGGCTGGCATGCAGCAGGCTGCGCTGGCACGCCTGTGCCAGAAGGCGGAAATCTCGCAGGCCATGCAGGCGGCGGGCACGCCATGCCCGGGCGCCAATGCAGCCAAGTCCACCCAGTCGCCGGCACCGGCACCCACGGCGGCAGGCTCGGCATCAGGTATGTCGTCGGCCAGTGCCGACGGCGTCAACCGGGGCCGCTACTCCTACCCCGCCACGCGGGCGCCGACCTTCTTCAGTTCGCAATGAGCCTGAAGGACTGAGGCAACAAAAAACCGCCATTGCTTGCGCAGTGGCGGTTTTTTTGAGGGAAGGGCCGAATTACTTCAGCTTGATTTCCTTGTACTCGACATGCTTGCGAGCCTTGGGATCAAATTTCTTGATCAGCATCTTCTCGGGCATGGTCTTCTTGTTCTTGGTGGTCGTGTAGAAGTGACCGGTGCCGGCTGTGGATTCCAGCTTGATTTTTTCGCGTCCGCCTTTGGCTGCCATGGTGTAACTCCTTAAGCTTGGCCGCGTGCGCGCAGGTCTGCGAGCACGGAATCAATACCGTTCTTGTCGATCAGGCGCAGGGCAGCGCTCGACACGCGCAGGCGCACCCAGCGGTTTTCGCTCTCGACCCAGAAACGGCGATATTGCAGGTTCGGCAGGAACCGGCGCTTGGTTTTGTTGTTGGCGTGGGAAACGTTGTTTCCCACCATGGGCTTCTTGCCCGTTACTTCGCAAACGCGTGCCATCAGGACACTCCGTAGTTTTTGCACGGCCACCGGTCCTGTTTCGCTGCCGGTTCTCGATGAACCGGCGCTGAACGATCGGCAGCCTCACCTCGCCAATTGAAGGGTGGCGGTAACCCATGTTCACCGCAGGCAGCCGGGGCGGCTGGATCAGCGGTAATGTTGCCCTGTTAAAAGCAAAGCGTTGGATTATAACCGGTTTTGAGGAAAGGCCTATTCCTGTTCCAGGAAGCGCTGGGCATCCAGCGCCGCCATGCAGCCCGTGCCGGCGCTGGTGATGGCCTGGCGGTAGACGTGGTCCTGCACGTCGCCGGCGGCGAACACGCCGGGCACGCTGGTCTGCGTGGCAAAGCCCTTGAGGCCGCCCTGCGTCACGATGTAGCCGTTCTCCATCTCCAGCTGGCCCTGGAAGATGTCGGTGTTGGGGTGATGGCCGATGGCGATGAAGCAGCCCTGCAGCTGGATGTCCTCGGTATGGCCGTCCTGGGTGCTCTTGATGCGGATGCCGGTCACGCCTGACGGGTCGCCCAGCACCTCGTCGAGCGTGAAGTGGGTCTTCAGCTCGATCTTGCCCTTGGCCACCAGGTCCATCATCCGGTCGACCAGGATGGGCTCGGCGCGGAACTTGTCGCGGCGGTGCACCAGCGTGACCTTGCTGGCGATGCCCGCCAGGTACAGCGCTTCCTCGACGGCGGTGTTGCCGCCGCCGACCACGCACACCGGCTGCTCGCGGTAGAAGAAGCCGTCGCAGGTGGCGCAGGCCGAGACGCCGCGGCCCATGAACGCCTCTTCGGACGGCAGGCCCAGGTACTGGGCCGAGGCGCCGGTGGCGATGATGAGCGAGTCGCAGGTGTAGGTGCCGCTGTCGCCGGTCAGCGTGAACGGGCGCTGGCTGAGGTCGACCTTGTTGATGTGGTCGAACACGATCTCGGTCTGGAAGCGCTGGGCGTGCTCCAGGAAGCGCTGCATCAGCTCGGGGCCCTGCACGCCGTTGACGTCCGCGGGCCAGTTGTCCACCTCGGTGGTCGTCATCAGCTGGCCGCCCTGCGCCATGCCGGTGACGAGCAGCGGCTTGAGGTTGGCGCGCGCGGCATAGACGGCGGCGGTGTAGCCGGCAGGGCCGGAACCCAGGATCAGAACTTTGGCGTGTTGGGTGGTGGACATCTTGTTTTCCGTATCGCGATTCGTGCCCCATAGCTGGGGACAGGGCCGACAGTATCAAGCACCCGCCGCTTCCCCGTGGCCATGTCGGGCATTTGGGCTGCCGTGGGGCGGGGCCACCACGCCGTCGCAATTGAAAACAATCGTGGCTTGCGCCGGTGCCGGGGTTTTGCTATATATTTGGAAGCTATATGCGCTGGATCAGCAAGCGCTCAATGGCAAAATAATGCAAAACATACCACCCGGGCCCGCGGCAGCCGCCGTCATGGCCATGGGTTAAGCTCTCGCCTCGATTTATGGCTTATTCATCGAACACATTGAACGCGTCGTCGGCCCGCAAACACTCGCTGGCCTCGGGGGTGCGCCGGTTCGGGCACGAGATGGTGCTGGTGGCGACCTTCCTGCTGATGGCGTTCTGGATGGCGGCCATGCTGAGCTATTCGCCCAGCGACCCGGCCTGGTCCACCTCGGGGGCGCAGGCTGGCGGCCAGGTGCACAACTGGATGGGGCGCCTGGGCGCGATGCTGTCGGACGGCAGCTATTTCATGGCGGGTTTCTCGGTGTGGTGGCTGGTGGTGGCCGCGGTGCTGGCCTGGTTCTCGTCGCTGGCGCGCTGGCTGCGCGCGGGCGAGAACCCGCCGGGCGACCCGCGCCCGCTGTGGTGGCGGCGCACGGTGTTCTGGGGTGGGCTGGCGGTGCTGGTGGCTTCGAGCTGCGCGCTGGAGTGGTCGCGCCTGTACCGCTTCGAGCCGTCGCTGCCCGGCGCGGCCGGCGGCGTGCTCGGCTACCTGCTGGGCCCGCTGGCCGAGCGCTGGATGGGCTTCTCGGGCTCGGGCATCGCCGGCGTGGTGGTGCTGCTGCTGGGCCTGTCGTGGATCCTGGGCTTCTCGTGGGGGCAGATCGCCGAGAAGGTAGGCTCGGTGCTGGAGGGCAGCGTGCACAAGCTGGTCTCGCGCCGTGCCGCCGCGCAGGACAAGGCCGTGGGCCGCAAGGCCGCCAAGGCCCGCGAGGCCGAGGTGTTCGAGACGCGCATCGACCCGTCCTCGCTGCTGGACGGCCCGATGGAGCATTCGTTCGAGCCGCCGATGAGCCGCGCCATGCCCGACCCGGTGCACATCGCCGAGCCGGCCAAGCCCCAGGCCCAGCCCAGCGCCCGGGTCATCAAGGAACGGCAGAAGCCCCTGTTCAACGAACTGCGCGACACCCGGCTGCCACAGGTCGACCTGCTGGACGCGGCGCCCAAGGCGCAGGAGACCATGTCGGTCGAGACGCTGGAGATGACCAGCCGCCTGATCGAGAAGAAGCTCAAGGACTTCGGCGTCGAGGTGCGCGTGGTCGAGGCCGCGCCCGGCCCGGTCATCACCCGCTACGAGATCGAGCCGGCCACCGGCGTCAAGGGCTCGCAGGTGGTGAACCTGGCCAAGGACCTGGCACGATCGCTGTCGCTGGTGTCGATCCGCGTGGTCGAAACCATTCCGGGCAAGAACTTCATGGCGCTGGAGCTGCCCAACGCCCGGCGCCAGACGATCCGGCTGACCGAGATCCTCGGCTCGCACGAGTACCACGAGGCCAAGAGCCTGCTGACCATGGGTCTGGGCAAGGACATCGTCGGCAAGCCGGTGGTGGCCGACCTGGCCAAGATGCCGCACTGCCTGGTGGCGGGCACGACCGGATCGGGCAAGTCGGTGGGTATCAACGCCATGATCCTGTCGCTGCTGTACAAGGCCGAGGCCAAGGACGTGCGCCTGCTGATGATCGACCCCAAGATGCTGGAAATGTCGGTCTACGAAGGCATTCCGCACCTGCTGTGCCCGGTGGTGACCGACATGAAGCAGGCCGCCCACGGCCTGAACTGGTGCGTGGCCGAGATGGAGCGCCGCTACAAGCTGATGAGCAAGCTGGGCGTGCGCAACCTGGCCGGCTACAACACCAAGATCGACGACGCCGCGGCGCGCGAGGAAAGCATCCCCAACCCCTTCAGCCTGACGCCCGAATCGCCCGAGCCGCTGTCGCGCCTGCCGCACATCGTGGTGGTGATCGACGAGTTGGCCGACCTGATGATGGTGGTGGGCAAGAAGATCGAGGAGCTGATCGCCCGCCTGGCGCAGAAGGCGCGCGCGGCCGGCATCCACCTGATCCTGGCCACCCAGCGCCCCAGCGTCGACGTGATCACTGGCCTGATCAAGGCCAATATCCCCACGCGCATCGCCTTCCAGGTGTCGAGCAAGATCGACAGCCGCACCATCCTCGACCAGATGGGCGCCGAGGCGCTGCTCGGCATGGGCGACATGCTCTACATGGCCAGCGGCACCGGTCTGCCGGTGCGCGTGCACGGCGCCTTCGTCTCGGATGAGGAAGTGCACCGCGTCGTCAGCTACCTCAAGGAGCAGGGCGAGCCCGACTACATCGAGGGCATCCTCGACGGCGGCGCCGGCGAGGGCGATTCCGGCTTCGGCGACGACGAGGGCGGCGGTGGTGGCGGCGGCGAGAAGGACCCGATGTACGACCAGGCCGTCGAGATCGTGCTCAAGGACCGCAAGGCCAGCATCTCGTACGTGCAGCGCAAGCTGCGCATCGGCTACAACCGCTCGGCCAACCTGCTCGAGCAGATGGAGAAGGCCGGCCTGGTCAGCTCGCTCACCAGCAGCGGCCAGCGCGACGTGCTGGTGCCGTTCCGCGGCGGCGGTGACGAATAGACACGCTGGCCCGCCGTCCCGTAAATTTGGGTGAACCCGGGCACTTGGCTGCCCCGCCCGGACTCTGAACCCCCATGCATCCCGAAAGGAACACCATGAAGCACTGGATGGCCGCCGCCGCGCTGGCCGGCATCAGCACCTGGACGCAGGCCGACGGCCTGCAGAGCCTGGAGCAGTTCATGAAAAGCTCGCAGGCCGGCCAGGCCGAGTTCACGCAGACGGTGACCTCGCCGCCCAAGGAGGGCCAGGCGCCGCGCAGCAAGACCTCGAGCGGCAGCTTCGCCTTCCAGCGGCCGGGCAAGTTCAAGTTCGTCTACCAGAAGCCCTTCGAGCAGACCATCGTGGCCGACGGGCAGACGCTGAGCCTCTACGACGTGGACCTGAACCAGGTCACGCAGCGCCAGCAGAGCAAGGCCCTGGGCCAGACGCCCGCGGCGCTGCTGGCCTCGGCCGCCAGCCTCTCGGCGCTGAAGGCCGAGTTCGACCTGGCCAATGCCCCCGAGGCCGACGGCCAGCAGTGGGTGCAGGCCACGCCCAAGGCGCAGGACGGCCAGCTCAAGCGCGTGCGCGTCGGCTTCAAGGGCGACGCGCTGCAGACGCTGGAGATCGAGGACGGCTTCGGCCAGCGCTCGGTGGTGCGCTTCAGCAGCTTCAGCACCGCGCCGTCGCTGCCGGCCTCGACCTTCGAATTCAAGGTGCCCGCCGGGGCGGACGTGGTCAAGCAGTAGCCTTCTGCAGTTTTGATAGCTGCTGGCGCTTGATGGCATTGGTTTTCAATGATGAATATATTGAAAGTCACCATGCAGAAAGCACTGGTAGCTATGGTATTTGACAGCCTGCCCGGCGCGCCCCGGCTTCCCTGCTACGATCCGGGGCATTGCCATGAAAGCTCCCGCCTCTCCCCACCAGCCGCTGGCTGAACAGCTGCGCCCCACCAAGCTCTCCGAGGTCATCGGCCAGCAGCACCTGCTCGGGCCGGGCATGCCGCTCAGGCTGGCCTTCGAGTCTGGGCGGCCGCACAGCTGCATCCTCTGGGGCCCGCCCGGCGTGGGCAAGACCACGATCGCGCGGCTCATGGCCGACGCCTTCGACGCGCAGTTCATCTCCATCAGCGCCGTGCTCGGCGGCGTCAAGGACATCCGCGAGGCCGTGCAGCAGGCCGAGATCGCCCGCGACGGGCTGATGCAGCAGCGCACCCTGGTCTTCGTCGACGAGGTGCACCGCTTCAACAAGAGCCAGCAGGACGCGTTTTTGCCGCATGTGGAAAGCGGGCTGTTCACCTTCATCGGCGCCACCACCGAGAACCCCTCGTTCGAGGTCAACTCGGCGCTGCTGTCGCGCGCGGCCGTCTACGTGCTGCAGGCGCTGTCCGGCGACGATCTGCAGCAGATCGTGGCGCTGGCCCAGGAGCGGCAAGCGGTGCCAGCTATCGAAACCGAAGCGGTCGAACGCCTGATCGCCTACGCCGACGGCGACGCCCGGCGTCTCTTGAACACGCTGGAGACCCTGGCCATGGCGGCCGGGCAGGAAAAGCTCGCCACCATCACCGACGCCTGGCTGCTGCGCGTGCTGGGCGAGCGCATGCGCCGCTACGACAAGGGCGGCGAGCAGTTCTACGACACCATCAGCGCGCTGCACAAGTCGGTGCGCGGCTCCGACCCCGATGCGGCGCTGTACTGGTTCACCCGCATGCTCGACGGCGGCGCCGACCCGCGCTACCTGGCGCGCCGCATCGTGCGCATGGCCTGGGAGGACATCGGCCTGGCCGACCCGCGCGCCATGCAGATGTGCAACGACGCGGCCGCCACCTACGAGCGCCTGGGCAGCCCCGAGGGCGAGTTGGCTCTGGCCCAGGCCGTGCTCTACCTGGCGGTGGCGCCCAAGAGCAACGCCGGCTACAAGGCCTACAACCAGGCCAAGGCCTTCGTCAAGCAGGACGGCACCCGCCCCGTGCCGCTGCATCTGCGCAATGCGCCGACCAAGCTGATGAAGGAGCTGGACTACGGCAAGGACTACCGCTACGCGCACGACGAGGCAGACGGCTTTGCCGCCGGCGAGCACTACTTTCCCGAGGACATGGTGCCGCCGCGCTTCTACGAGCCGGTGCCGCGCGGGCTGGAGATCAAGATCGGCGCCAAGCTCGACGAGCTGCGCGCCCGCAGTGCGGCCGCCGGCGAATCCGATAAATCACCCGGGGAATAAAGAAGGAGAAAGCCCTAGCGCAGCACGCGCACCCGCACCTCGGTGGTCGGGTAGCCCTTGACGCGCAGGTGCGCGGCCATGGCCGGCAGCAGCTGCTTGAGCTTGGCGGCGCAGGCCGGGTTGGCCACCAGCAGGCACCAGGCGTCGCCCTCCAGCGGGCCGGGGCGGATGGACTTGCGCAGCATCGGCGGGATCAGGAACTCGACCTGGCGGTAGCGCTCGCTGGATTCGCGCGTCAGCGCCACCAGGTGCGCGAGCGTGGGCGACGACTCGGCGGCCTGTTCGAGGGTGATGGCGTGGTGGCGGCGCTGCATGGAATGGCTATTCTAGGCTCTACACAGGGGCGCCATGGGGCGGCTGTAGAATCTGCGGTTTGGCAGAACGGGGCAGGGACTTGCATTGGGTCCCCCCAGCCCCATCTGAAGCAAAACTCATCAAAGGGATTCAGGTCGCACCGCGTGGCGCAAGCAGCGCCGGCTGCGATCGTGCTCGAATGGCCACCAATTTCTTCACCAAAATTTTCGGCAGCCGCAATGACCGGCTGCTCAAGCAATACCGCAAGACCGTCGCCCGCATCAATGCGATGGAGCCGGAATACGAGAAGCTCAGCGACGAGCAGTTGCGCCAGAAAACCGAGGAATTCAAGGGCCGCGTCGCCAATGGCGAATCGCTGGACAACCTGCTGCCCGAGGCCTTTGCCGTGGTGCGCGAGGGCTCCAAGCGCGTGATGAAGATGCGCCATTTCGACGTGCAGCTGCTGGGCGGCATGGCGCTGCATTACGGCAAGATCGCCGAAATGCGCACCGGCGAGGGCAAGACCCTGACCGGCACGCTGCCGGTCTACTTGAACGCGCTGGCCGGCAAGGGCGTGCACGTGGTGACGGTGAACGACTACCTCGCCAGCCGCGACGCGACCTGGATGGGCCGGCTGTACAACTTCCTGGGCCTGTCGGTGGGCATCAACCTCTCGCAGCTGCCCAAGCACGAGAAGCAGGCCGCCTACGGCTCGGACATCACCTACGGCACCAACAACGAGTACGGCTTCGACTACCTGCGCGACAACATGGTGCAGGACAAGTCCGAGCGCGTGCAGCGCGGGCTGAACTACGCCATCGTCGACGAGGTGGACTCCATCCTGATCGACGAGGCGCGCACGCCGCTGATCATCTCCGGCCAGGCCGAGGACCACACCCAGCTCTACATGGCCATGCGCGAAGTCGTGCCGCTGCTGGAGCGACAGGAGGGCGAGGCCGATCCGCGCACCGGCGAGGGCGTGACCAAGCCGGGCGACTTCACGGTCGACGAGAAGGGCCACCAGATCCACCTGACCGAGCAGGGCTACGAGGCGGCCGAGCGCATCCTGGCCACCAAGGGCATGATCGCCGAGGGCGCGTCGCTGTACGACCCGGCCAACATTTCGCTGGTGCACCAGCTCTACGCCGCGCTGCGCGCCCAGCACCTGTACCACCGCGACCAGCACTACGTGGTGCAGAACGGCGAGGTGGTGATCGTCGACGAATTCACCGGCCGCCTGATGTCGGGCCGCCGCTGGAGCGAGGGCCTGCACCAGGCCGTCGAGGCCAAGGAAGGCGTGGAGATCCAGGCCGAGAACCAGACGCTGGCCTCGATCACCTTCCAGAACTACTTCCGCCTGTACGGCAAGCTCGGCGGCATGACCGGCACGGCCGACACCGAGGCCTATGAATTCCAGGAAATCTACGGCCTCGAGACCGTGGTGATCCCGCCCAACCGCCCGAGCAAGCGCGACGACCAGCTCGACCGCGTCTACAAGACCACGCCCGAGAAGTACGCGGCCGCGATCCAGGACATCCGCGAATGCTACGAGCGCGGCCAGCCAGTGCTGGTGGGTACCACGTCGATCGAGAACTCCGAGATCATCGACGAGCTGCTCAACAAGGAAAAGCTGCCGCACCAGGTGCTGAACGCCAAGCACCACGAGCGCGAGGCCGACATCGTGGCCCAGGCCGGCCGCCCCGGCATGATCACCATCGCCACCAACATGGCGGGCCGCGGCACCGACATCGTGCTGGGCGGCAACATCGAGAAGCAGATCGCGGCCATCGAGGCCGACGAGGCGCTGTCCGAATCCGAGCGCACCCGCAAAGCAGAGGAACTGCGCGCGCAGTGGAAGCTGGACCACGAGAAGGTCACCGCGCTGGGCGGCCTGCGTATCATCGCCACCGAGCGCCACGAGTCGCGCCGCATCGACAACCAGCTGCGCGGCCGCTCGGGCCGCCAGGGCGACCCCGGCTCCTCGCGCTTCTACCTGAGCCTGGACGACGCGCTGATGCGCATCTTCGCCGGCGACCGCGTCAAGGCCATCATGGAGCGGCTGAAGATGCCCGACGGCGAGGCCATCGAGGCCGGCATCGTCACCCGCAGCATCGAGAGCGCGCAGCGCAAGGTCGAGGCGCGCAACTTCGACATCCGCAAGCAATTGCTCGAGTACGACGACGTCTCGAACGACCAGCGCAAGGTGATCTACCAGCAGCGCAACGAGATCCTCGACACCGACGACCTGGCCCCGATGATCGACGGCATGCGCGACAGCACGCTGGCCGACCTGGTGCGCCAGTACGTGCCCGAGCAGTCGATGGAAGAACAGTGGGACATCGCCGGCCTCGAGAAGACGCTGCGCGAGGAATGGCACATCGAGCTGCCGCTGTCGCAGATGGTCGAGGGCTCCGAGTCGCTGACCGACGAGGAGATCGAGGAAGCCGTGGTCGCCGAGGGCGCGCGCCTGTTCGCCGCCAAGCTGGAGCTGGTGGACAAGGGCCACTTCATGCACTTCATCCGCGCGGTGATGCTGCAGACCTTCGACTCGACCTGGCGCGACCACCTGGCCGCGCTGGACTACCTGCGCCAGGGCATCCACCTGCGCGGCTACGCGCAGAAGCAGCCCAAGCAGGAGTACAAGCGCGAGGCCTTCGAGCTGTTCCGCCAGCTGATCGACCAGGTCAAGACCCAGGTCACCAAGGTGCTGATGACCGTGCAGGTGCAGTCGCCCGAGCAGCTCGACCAGGCCGCCGAGCAGATCGAGCAGAGCAATGCCCGCCTCGACGTCTCGTACAGCGGCAGCGATGCCCCGGCGGCCGACGACGAACCGCTGGCCCCGCTGCCCGACGAGCTGCAGAACGCGCGCATCGGCCGCAACGACCCCTGCCCCTGCGGCAGCGGCAAGAAGTACAAGCAGTGCCACGGTAAACTTTCCTGATTGCCGATGGCCTCCGCAAACACGGGCCCCGAAGCTATTTGGGGCCCGTTTTTTTCATGAACTTACCTCCGAGACCGATATGCCTGTGAATCTCAGCGCTCCCGTGGCCCAAGACCTTGCCCCCATCGCCGGCGTGCGCATCGGCGTTGCCGAGGCGGGTGTGCGCAAGGCCAACCGCAAGGACCTGACCGTCTTCCTGCTCGACGAGGGCTGCCACGTGGCGGGCGTGTTCACGAGCAACCGCTTCTGCGCCGCGCCGGTGCAGGTGTGCCGTGAGCATTTGAGCGCCGCCGGCAACGCGGTGCGCGCCATCGTCATCAACACCGGCAACGCCAACGCCGGCACCGGCGCCGACGGCCTGGCCCGCGCCCGCGCCACCTGCGATGCGCTGGCCGGCCTGCTGAAGATCGAGCCGCGCCAGGTGCTGCCGTTCTCCACCGGCGTCATCATGGAGCCGCTGCCGGTCGAGCGCATCACGGCCGGCCTGCCCGCCGCGATCGCCGATGCACAGCCCGCGCACTGGGCCAAGGCGGCCGAGGGCATCATGACCACCGACACCATCCCCAAGGCCTTCTCGGCCAGCGCGGTGGTGGGCGGCAAGACCGTGCATGTCACCGGCATCAGCAAGGGCGCCGGCATGATCCGCCCCAACATGGCGACCATGCTCAGCTTTTTGGCGACGGACGCCTGCATCAGCCCCGCGCTGCTGCCCGCGCTGGCCAAGCGCCTGGCCGACCAGTCGTTCAACCGCATCACCATCGACGGGGACACCTCGACCAACGACTCCTTCGTGGTCGTGGCCAGCAACCAGGCGGGCAATGCGCCCGTCACCGACTGGGCCACGCCCGACGGCGAGGCGCTGCTGGTGGCGCTGACCGAGGTGGCGCAGAAGCTGGCCCAGGCCATCGTGCGCGACGGCGAGGGCGCGACCAAGTTCATCGAGATCCAGGTCGAACAGGGCAAAAACGAGGACGAATGCCGCCTGGTGGCCTACGCGATCGCGCATTCGCCGCTGGTCAAGACCGCCTTCTTCGCCAGCGACCCGAACCTGGGCCGCATCCTGGCGGCGGTGGGCTACGCGGGCATCGCCGACCTGGACCAGACCCGCATCGAGCTGTTCCTGGACGACGTGCACGTGGCCACCCAGGGCGGCCGCAATCCCAGCTACCAGGAGGCCGACGGCCAGCGCGTGATGAAGCAGAGCGAGATCGTGGTGCGCGTGCAGCTCGGCCGCGGAGACGCCCGGGCGACGGTCTGGACTTGCGACCTGAGCCACGACTATGTGAGCATCAACGCCGACTACCGCTCCTGATTGCTATTCTTAGGGGAGCTGCTGGCGTTCATCCAGCAAGGATTTCAAATGGATTGGTATCTGAAATCCTTATGTAGCAAGCGCCAGCAGCTCCTGAAATGATTGCTATATCTACCGTTCTGCCATGACTGATTCCCCGATTTCCCCGCTGGAGCGCCTGGTCGCCCGCGCCGAGCAGCTGATGCAGCGCATCGAGGCCGTGCTGCCCCAGGCGCTGCACGCGCCCACCGACTGGAGCGAGGCGATCGCCTGGCGCTACCGCAAGCGCGCCAACGGCTGCGGCGCGCTTGAACCGGTGCGCCACGTGGGCGCGATGCAACTGTCCGACCTGCAGAACATCGACGGCCAGAAGGACAAGATCGCGCGCAACACCGAGCAGTTCGTCACCGGCCGCACCGCCAACAACGTGCTGCTGACGGGCGCGCGCGGCACCGGCAAGTCCTCGCTGATCCGCGCCTGCCTGCACGCCTATGCGCCCCAGGGCCTGCGCCTGATCGAGGTGGACAAGGCCGACCTGACCGACCTGCCCGACATCGTCGAGGTTGTCGCCAGCCGGCCCGAGAAGTTCATCATCTACTGCGACGACCTGAGCTTCGAGGAGGGCGAGCCCGGCTACAAGGCCATGAAGTCCATCCTGGACGGCTCGGTCTCGGCCGCCACGCCGAACGTGCTGGTCTACGCCACCAGCAACCGCCGCCACCTGCTGCCCGAGTACATGAGCGAGAACCTGCAGAGCTCGCGCGGCGACGACGGCGAGATCCACCCCGGCGAGGTGGTCGAGGAAAAGATCTCGCTGTCCGAGCGCTTCGGCCTGTGGGTCAGCTTCTATCCCTTCAGCCAGGACGAGTACCTGCGCGTCGTCGCGCAGTGGCTGTCGGCGCTGGGCCTGCCGCAGGCCGAGATCGAGGCCGCGCGCGCCGAGGCCCTGGTCTGGGCGCTGGAGCGCGGCTCGCGCAGCGGCCGCGTGGCGCACCAGTTCGCCCGCGACTGGGCCGGCCGCGCCGAGCGTGCCGATGCCGCGCGCAACCGCATCGCCGATGCCGACGACCTGCAGGAAGAGGCGGAGGGCGAATGACGCAGTCCGAGCAACGCAAGCACACCGAGGTCGCGGTCGGCATCCTGATCCGCGAGGGCGGCGAGTTCCTGCTCTCGTCGCGCCCAGAGGGCAAGCCCTATGCGGGCTACTGGGAGTTCCCCGGCGGCAAGCTCGAGGCCGGCGAGACCGTGGAGCAGGCGCTGCGCCGCGAGCTGATCGAGGAGCTGGGCGTGACCATAGGCGCCGCCGAGGTCTGGCGCGTGACCGAGCACGACTACCCCCACGCGCTGGTGCGCCTGCACTGGTGCAAGGTGCATGCCTGGAGCGGCGAGTTCGAGATGCGTGAAGGCCAGTCCATGCAGTGGCAGCGCTTTCCGGTCACGGTGGAGCCGGTGCTGCCCGGCGCCTACCCGGTGCTCGACTGGCTGCAGACCGAAGGGGTTTGAGCCAAATAGGGATCTAGCGCCCGTGCAGCAAGCGCGGGCAGCTATGCTTTTTGTAGAGAGGCCGGCGCCAGCCAGCGCGGCGGCCTGAAAACCAGCACATTGCCCGCCATCACCAGCAGCAGCCCGGCCAGGCCCAGCGCCGTCCACCGGTAGCCCTCGGCCAGCGCCGAGATATTGAGCGCGACGATGGGGAACAGCACTGTCGCATAGGCCGCCTTCTCCGGCCCCAGCCGGCCCACCAGCGTCAGGTAGGCGGTGAAGCCGATGACCGAGCCGGGAATCGCCAGGTAGAGCAGGGCGCCGCCATAGCGCCAGCTGGTGTCGAAGTTCCACGGCAGCCCCGCCAGCAGCGCATAGCCGCCGAGCAGCAGCGTGCCCGCGAGCATGCCCCAGGCATTGGTCTGCAGCGGCCGCCAGCCCCGCTGCTGCAGCGAGGCCGACAGCATGTTGCCGCCCGAAAAGCACAGCGTGCCGCCCAGCGCCCAGAGCAGGCCCTGCCAGCTGGCATGCCCGCCGCCCTGGCGCAGCTCGGGCCAGAACAGCACGGCGAGGCCGGCCAGGCCCAGTGCACCGCCCGCCATCACGTTGGGCGCCAGCCTGCGGCCGTGGATGAGCCGCGCCAGCAGCGCGTTCCAGAGGCTGGCGCTGGAGAAGACCACGGCCGCCAGGCCGCTGGCCAGCGTCTCGCTGGCGTGCATAAAGCACACGAAGTTCAGGCTGAACAGGCACAGCCCCTGGCCCAGCACCCGCGGCACGGCTGGGCCGCGCGGCACGCGCCACTGGCGCGACAGGGCCATCCAGGCGAACAGCAGCAGCGCCGCCAGGCCAAAGCGGTAGGCGATGGAAACCTCCACCGGCACGGCGCCCAGCTGCAGCTTCAGCGCAATCCAGGTGGAGCCCCAGATCAGCACGACCAGGGCATAGAGAAACAGCGTCATGGCAAGCAATCGAATCACCAACAGGCCGCGATGATGGCGCCGGCCGCGCCGTGGCGATGGCAGATTCCTGCGGTTTTGTGCGCCGCACCAGGGCGGTGGCGGCGGGCTGGCGCGACAATCGCGGCATGCATTCCACCGCGCCGCCGCCCAGCCTGCCCGCCAGCCATGTCGGCGCGGTGCTGGGGCGCTCGCGGGCGCGCCTGCAGCGCCAGGCGCGGCTGCATGCGGGGCTGTCGCTGGCCCTGTGGGCCAACCGCGACGACGAGGTGGGCTACAGCCGCCAGGGCCACCACACGCTGTCGGTCTACCTGGCGGGCGGGCACGGCTCGCAGCTGCAGGGCCAGCCGCAGGCGCTGGGCGCGCCGGGGCGCTACTGCGTGCTGCCGGCCGAGCACGAATCGCGCTGGCTGGTGCGCGCGCCGGTGCAGTTCCTGCACCTGTATATCTCCGACCTGGCCTGGGCCGACCGCGTGGTGCGCCTGCTCGACGCCGAGCCGCGCAGCCGCACGCTGGCGCCGGCGATCTACGCCCAGGACGCTTGCTACGACCAGTGGGCGCAGTCGTTGTGGCGGCTGGACTGGGCGAGCGAGGGCGACGCGCTGCTGGCCGACACGCTGAGCCAGCAGGTGCTGGACCGGCTGGTGCTGCAGTCGGCCACACCGCGCCAGCGCCAGGCGCTGCAGCGCCCGCTGGGTGGGCTGTCGGCGGCGGCCCGGTGCCGGGTGCTGGAGCATGTGGAGGCGCACCTGGCCGACAGCGGCGCGCTCACCCTCACCGCGCTGGCGCAGGTGGCCCATCTGTCCGAATACCACTTCGCGCGCATGTTCCGCCAGAGCATGGGCTGCACCGTGCATGCCTGGGTGCTGTGGCGCCGCGTGGAGCGGGCGCGCCAGGCGTTGGCCGCGCCGGGCCAGCCTCCGCGGCTGGAGCT
This sequence comes from Comamonas sp., assembly GCA_050282565.1. GTDB lineage: Bacteria > Pseudomonadota > Gammaproteobacteria > Burkholderiales > Burkholderiaceae_C > Comamonas. The sequence goes on along the minus strand of JBLZYV010000002.1, from coordinate 122,714 downwards.
GCTGGCGCAGGCCTGCGGCTTTTCGAGCGCCAGCCACCTGGTGCGCTGCTTTCGCGCGCAGGCGGGCGTCACGCCGGCGCAGTTCGCGCAGTGGCGGCGGAGCGCGGCGAGGGCGTCAGGTATCAGATAGCGGCTTGCTGCACGCGCCGGCTCAGTGCCTCGGCGCTTTCCTTGCGCTCGCTGTAGCGGTCGACCAGGTAGGGCGCGGCATCGCGCGTGAGCAGCGTGAACTTCATCAGTTCCTCCATCACGTCCACGATGCGGTCGTAGTAGGCCGAGGGCTTCATGCGCCCGGCCTCGTCGAATTCCTGCCAGGCCTTGGCGACCGAGGACTGGTTGGGGATGGTCAGCATGCGCATCCAGCGGCCCAGCACGCGCATCTGGTTGACGGCGTTGAAGGATTGCGACCCGCCCGAGACCTGCATCACCGCCAGTGTCTTGCCCTGCGTCGGGCGCACCGCGCCGGCCGACAGCGGAATCCAGTCGATCTGGGTCTTCATCAGGCCGGTCATGGCGCCGTGGCGCTCGGGCGAGCTCCACACCATGCCCTCGGCCCACTGCGCCAGCGCGTGCAGCTCCTGGACCTTGGGGTGGTCGGCGGGCGCGTCGTCCACCAGCGGCAGGCCCGAGGGGTTGAACGTGCGCGTCTCGCCGCCGAGCGCGCGCAGGATGCGGGCCGCTTCCTCGGCCGCGAGCCGGCTGAACGAGCGCTCGCGCAGCGAGCCGTAGAGCAGCAGAAAGCGCGGTGCGTGCGTGGCGCGCTGCGGCGCGAAGAGTTGCTGCGTATCGGGCCGCTGGAACAGTGCGGGGTCGAGGTGGGGCAGATCCATGCGGGGCTCAGACACGGCGGCCCTCCGCGTCCACCACGGCTTCGCCGTCTTCCTTGCGGAAGGTGCCGCGCTGCGGCTGCGGCAGGATGTCCAGCACGGTCTCCGACGGCCGGCACAGGCGCGTGCCCAGCGGCGTGACGACGATGGGCCGGTTGATGAGGATGGGGTGCTGCAGCATGAAGGCTATCAGCTGCTCGTCGCTCCACTGCGGATCGCCCAGGCCAAGTTCGGCGTAGGGCGTGCCCTTCTCGCGCAGGACCGCGCGCACCGGCACGCCCATGGCGGCGATCAGCGCCGTCAGCGTGGCTCGGTCGGGCGGGGTCTTCAGGTACTCGATGACCGTGGGCTCCTCGCCGCTGTTGCGGATCAGGGCCAGCACGTTGCGCGAGGTGCCGCAGTCGGGGTTGTGGTAGATGGTGATGTTGCTCATGGTGGCTTGCCTGGGTTAGCGGGAAGAGGGGGTGGGGCCGCGTTCGTACCAGCCGCGCGAGCGGTTGACCACGCGCACCACCAGCAGCATCACCGGCACCTCGATCAGCACGCCGACCACGGTGGCCAGCGCCGCGCCGGACTGGAAGCCGAACAGGCTGATGGCGGCGGCCACGGCCAGCTCGAAGAAGTTGGAGGCGCCGATCAGCGCCGACGGGCAGGCGATGCGGTGCTGCTCGCCCAGCCGGCGGTTGAGCCAGTAGGCCAGCCCCGAGTTGAACAGCACCTGGATCAGGATCGGCACGGCCAGCATGGCGATCACCAGCGGCTGGCGCAGGATGGCTTCGCCCTGGAAGGCGAACAGCAGCACCAGCGTGAGCAGCAGCGCGGCCATGGATAGCGGGGCTATGCGGGCCAGCGCGGCATCGAAGGCGGCCTGGCCGCGGCGCAGCAGCGCGCGGCGCCATAGCTGCGCGAGGACCACCGGAATCACGATATAGAGCAGCACCGACACCAGCAGCGTGTTCCAGGGCACGCTGATGGACGACAGGCCCAGCAGCAGGCCGACGATGGGCGCGAAGGCGAAGACCATGATGGTGTCGTTCAGCGCCACCTGCGACAGCGTGAACACCGGATCGCCGCCGGTCAGCCGGCTCCAGACGAAGACCATGGCCGTGCAGGGCGCGGCGGCCAGCAGGATCAGGCCGGCGATGTAGCTGTCCAGCTGGTCGGCGGGCAGCCAGGCGGCAAAGACATGGCGCACGAACAGCCAGCCCAGCAGGGCCATCGAGAACGGCTTGACGGCCCAGTTGATGAACAGCGTCACGCCTATGCCGCGCCAGTGCTGCCCGACCTGGCCCAGCGCGCCGAAGTCCACCTTGAGCAGCATGGGGATGACCATCACCCAGATCAGCAGGCCGACCGGCAGGTTGACCTGGGCGACTTCGAGGCGGCCGATGGCCTGGAACACGCCAGGCGCGAACTGGCCCAGGGCCACGCCCAGCACGATGCACAGGAACACCCACAGCGTCAGGTAGCGCTCGAAGGCAGGCATGGAGGAGGCGGCCGGCGAGCGGCTGGCCGTGGGGACAGTGGTATTCATGGGCAGCAGGAAGGAGCGTTGGTGTCGTTGACTTCGCAGGTGCCGCCTTGGCAGCAGTGCTCGGTCAGGTAGCCGAGCAGGCCGTTCATCTGCGGGAAGTCGGCGCGGTAGATCAGGTTGCGGCCTTGCTGCTCGATGGTGACCAGGCCGGCGTTGGCCAGTTCCTTCAGGTGGAAGGACAGGGCGTTGCGGGCCACGTCGAGCTGCTCGGCCAGCACGCTGGGCGTCAACCCGGCGGGGCCGGAGACGACCAGGGCGCGAAAGACCCGCAGGCGCTGGGCGTGGGCCAGGGCGCCGAGGGCGGAGACGGCTTGGGTTTCGTTCATGATTCAATAATACAATGTTTGTTGAATTAATTGCGATCGATGCCGGGAAGCACTGGCGATGCGGATGGGATTGCCCATCGCCTAGCACAGAAAAAGCCCTTCAAAGTGCTTGAAAACCGGGCCATTTGCTCCACCTAAGTCGCAATGACTCGAAAGGAGTGACCCTTTTCATGCGAATCGACAAACTGACCACCAAATTTCAGGAAGCGCTGGCCGATGCCCAGTCGCTGGCCCTGGGCAACGACAACGCCTACATCGAACCGCTGCATGTGCTGACCGCCATGCTGCGCCAGCCCGACGGCCCCAACGCGCTGTTGCAGCGCGCGGGCGTCAACGTGAACGCGCTGGCCGCGGCGGCCGAGAACGCCGTCAAGCGCCTGCCGCAGGTGCAGGGGCAGGACCAGGTCACCGTGGGCCCGGAGTTGCAGCGCGTGCTGCAGGCCACCGAGAAGGAGGCCATCAAGCGCGGCGACCAGTTCTATGCCAGCGAGCTGTTCCTGCTGGCGCTGACTGACGACAAAGGCGAGGCCGGCCGCCTGGCCCGCGAGGCGGGCCTGACCCGCAAGGCGCTGGAGGCCGCGATCGACGCCGTGCGCGGTGGCCAGACCATGGACAGCGCCGATGGCGAGAGCCAGCGCGAGGCGCTGAAGAAATACACGCTGGACCTGACCGAGCGCGCCCGCCAGGGCAAGCTCGACCCGGTGATCGGCCGCGACGACGAGATCCGCCGCACCATCCAGGTGCTGCAGCGGCGCAGCAAGAACAACCCGGTGCTGATCGGCGAGCCCGGCGTGGGCAAGACCGCCATCGTCGAGGGCCTGGCCCAGCGCATCGTCGCTGGTGAAGTGCCCGACACGCTGCGCGACAAGAAGGTGCTGGTGCTGGACATGGCGGGCCTGCTGGCCGGCGCCAAGTACCGTGGCGACTTCGAGGAGCGCCTGAAGTCCGTGCTCAAGGAAGTGGCCCAGGACGACGGCCGCATCATCCTCTTCATCGACGAGATCCACACCATGGTGGGCGCCGGCAAGGCCGAGGGCGCGATGGATGCGGGCAACATGCTCAAGCCGGCGCTGTCGCGCGGCGAGCTGCACTGCATAGGCGCGACCACGCTCGACGAATACCGCAAGTACATCGAGAAGGATGCGGCGCTGGAGCGGCGCTTCCAGAAGGTGCTGGTCGACGAGCCCAGCGTCGAGGACACCATCGCCATCCTGCGCGGCCTGCAGGAGAAGTACGAGGCGCACCACGGCGTGGACATCACCGACCCGGCCATCGTGGCCGCGGCTGAGCTGAGCCATCGCTACATCACCGACCGCTTCCTGCCCGACAAGGCCATCGACCTGATCGACGAGGCCGCGGCCAAGATCAAGATCG
>JBLZYV010000002.1:0-118643 GCA_050282565.1 Comamonas sp. | reverse complement strand
ACTCCAAGCCCGAGGTCATGGACAAGCTCGAGCGCCGCATGATCCAGCTCAAGATCGAGCGCGAGGCCATGAAGAAAGAGACCGACGAGGCCTCGCAGAAGCGCCTGGCGCTGATCGAGGACGACCTGGCCAAGGTAGAGCGCGAATACGCCGACCTGGAGGAGATCTGGAAGGCCGAGAAGGCCAGCGCCCAGGGCTCCGAGCAGATCCGCAAGGACCTGGACCAGCTCAAGTTCCAGATCCAGGAGGCCACCCGCAAGGGCGACTTCAACAAGGTGGCCGAGCTGCAGTACGGCAAGCTGCCGGCGCTGGAAAAGCAGCTGCACGAGGCCCAGGCCAGCGAAAGCTCGCGCGAGAAGGCCGCGCCCAAGCTGCTGCGCACCCAGGTCGGCGCCGAGGAGATCGCCGAGGTGGTGAGCCGCGCCACCGGCATCCCGGTGGCCAAGATGATGCAGGGCGAGAAGGACAAGCTGCTGCACATGGAAGGCCGGCTGCACGAACGCGTGGTGGGGCAGGACGAGGCGATCGCCGCCGTGTCCAACGCCATCCGCCGCTCGCGCTCGGGCCTGTCCGATCCGAACCGGCCCACGGGCTCGTTCCTGTTCCTTGGCCCCACGGGCGTGGGCAAGACCGAGCTGTGCAAGGCGCTGGCGGGCTTTCTGTTCGACAGTGAGGAGCACCTGATCCGCATCGACATGAGCGAGTTCATGGAGAAGCACTCGGTGTCGCGGCTGATCGGCGCGCCCCCAGGCTACGTGGGCTACGACGAGGGCGGCTACCTGACCGAGGCCGTGCGCCGCAAGCCCTACAGCGTGATCCTGCTCGACGAGGTGGAGAAGGCCCACCCCGACGTGTTCAACGTGCTGCTGCAGGTGCTGGACGACGGCCGCCTGACCGACGGCCAGGGCCGCACAGTGGACTTCAAGAACACGGTGATCGTCATGACCAGCAACATCGGCTCGCAGCTGATCCAGGCCATGGTGGGCCAGCCCTATGACGAGGTGAAAGAGGCGGTCTGGGGGGAACTTAAAAACTATTTCCGCCCCGAATTCCTCAACCGCATCGACGAGACCGTGGTCTTCCATGGGCTGGACGCGAAGAACATCGAGGCCATCGCCCGCATCCAGCTGCGCCAGCTGGAGCAGCGCCTGGCGAAGATGGACCTGCACCTGCAGGTGGGCGAGCCCGCACTGGGCGAGCTGGCCAAGGTGGGCTTCGATCCGGTGTTCGGGGCGCGGCCGCTCAAGCGCGCGATCCAGCAGCGCATCGAGAACCCGTTGTCCAAGCTGCTGCTCGAAGGCAAGTACCCGCCCAAGAGCACCATCGTGGTCAGCGTCGATCCGGTGCGCGCGCCGGGCGAGTTCCACTTCGGCGACGCGGTTTAACCACGCCGGCCGTGCAAGCATTGCTCTGCGCTATGCTTGTACGGTCACAAACTTGACACGGAAACCGGGGCCGATTCCGTCGGCCCCCTTGGAAAGGAAGCGCTTTGAACGAGTTGTTCGCTGGCATGGTGCGTTGGACCATTCGCCTGGTCGGCCTGGCGATGGGACTGGTGTTTTTCGTGAGCCTGCTGATGGCGGCCGCGCTGATGGCCCTGCTGTGGTGCGGCCGTCTGCTGTGGGCCAAGCTGACCGGCCGGCCCGTGGCGCCGTTTGCATTCCGCACATTTCCACAGGCGGGCTGGACCACGGTGTACCGCAACACCGCCCGCTGGACGGCCAAGGAATCCGGTGATGCACCCGCTGCGGCTCGCTCCGGCATGCGCGGCGCCACCGCGGTGATGGCCGGCGACGTGACTGATGTGGAAGCCCGCGACATTCGTTGACACTCGGGCTCCTGCCCTGCCAAACCCGGCTTCGGCCGGGTTTTTCTTTGGGTGCGCGGAACCGGGCCTGACGGCAGCGGTGGCGGTGTGGTTCAGCGGAATATCAGGGTAAACGCCTAGCGCAAATCGGCGCGCTTGCAAAGTCCGGCGCGACTAGCCCCACAGCATGGTTGGGGACTACCCAAAACGTGTCAGGAGTGCGACAATCACATGCTTTCGTGTGAACACCCCCGCAGCGTGTATTCTGCACGCCGCTTACTCCAGACGCCTTCTTCCAAAGCCATCGGCTCGTTCAGGGATGAACTGCCTGTGCCGTTTGCGTAGGTCGTCCTGGTGTTGGGCAGTGGGCTTGCAAGGCTTGGCGTTGAGCATCCGCTCCGCAGTGCTTGCATGGCCGCCGGGGTCCCATGAATCCATCATGGACCCGGTGGAGACGGCTGCCCGAGGCAGTGTACGACGTCTGGTAGACACATTTGGCTTCATTCATCGTTTTTTTTGATTTCGGTTTCTCATGTCGACGAATAACAGTAACAGTATTCAAGTGCGTGCTGCAACGCTTCGTGATGCCAAGGCAATCGCCCAGATCCATGCCGCCGCGGCGGTGGAGTCCTACCGCGGGATCCTTCCCGAGGACCAGCTGAAATCCCTGTCCTCCGTCGAGAAGCGCCAGGCCTACTGGCGCGAGGCCATCGAGTATTGCGAACCGCAGGTGCAGGTGGCCCTCGAGAACGACAAGATCGTGGGTTTCGTGGGCTTCGACCGCTCGCGCGATGCCAAGACCCGCCCCACCACCGGTGAGATCTGGGCCATCTACGCATCGCCCGCCCATTGGAACACCGGCGTGGGCGTGGCCCTGTGGGATGCCGCGCGCGATGGTTTGGCCGAAGAGGGCTGTACCAGCGTGACCTCGTGGGTGCCGCTGCGCAACGAGCGCGCGCTGCGCTTCCATGAGCTGGCCGGCTTCAAGCGCGAGATGTCCACCGCCAAGACCGCGACGGTCGGTGCGGTCAAGATCGAAGAGATCCGCATGGCGCGCCCGCTGATGCAAAAGGCTTAAGCAAGGCCGCTTCCCCCTACCCAAAGGCCGTGTCATCGCGGCCTTTTTTTCTTGGAGCCTGTCCACCATGACCGACGAAGCGCCACGCATCTCCTGGACCGAGGCCGAGGCCTCGCGCAGTGCCCGCTGGCGCAGCGAGCGCGGCAGCCCTGCGCCTCGGCGCGTGGTGCCGGCCGACGACCGCATGACGGCCGACGCCGCCTACCGCCTGGCCTGCGAGGGCACGGCGCTGCTGTGGCGCGGTGACTACCACAATGCCCGCCAGCTGCTGACGGCGCTGGCGCGCAGGCTGGACCGCACGGCGGAGCAGTCGGCCAAGAAGAAGGCGGCTGGCGCGAAAGAGCAGGCATCTGCCACGCGGGGCTCGCCCGCGATGGCGCAGCGCTTTCACCAGCACCGCCAGGTGCAGGCGCAGCGCGCGCGCGTGCTGTCCATGCTGCTGCTGGAGCTGGATGGCGGCTACCGGCTGGACCTGCGCCGTGCGCCCGACGTGGCCGAGGCCTGTGCGCAGGCCTGGGGGCCGGCCGATGGCCAGGCCCAGGTCGTGTCGCTGCGCGAGCTGCAGGCACTGATCGGCGCCTATGAGTGGCGCAGGCGCGGCGTCGAGATCCCGGCGCTGGCGCAGCCGCCTGGCGCCTATGCCCGCATCCACCCGCACTACGGCGTGTTCTCGCCGGTGCGCGGCGAGTATGTCGACCTGGTGGCGCAGGCGCTCTCCAAGCATATGCCCGCGGCGCTGCGCCAGCAGCCGCTGGCTTTCGACATCGGGACCGGCACTGGCGTGCTGGCGGCCGTGCTGGCCCGGCGCGGAGTGCGCGAGGTGGTGGCCACCGACATGGACGCACGGGCGCTCGCCTGCGCGCAGGAGAACCTGCGGCGCCTGGGCGTGGCGGCGCAGGTGCGGCTGCAGCCGGCCGATCTCTTTCCCGAAGGCCGTGCGGCGCTGCTGCTGTGCAACCCGCCCTGGGTGCCGGCCCGCGCCAGCGCGCCGGTGGAGCGCGCGGTGTACGACGAGGACAGCGCCATGCTGCGCGGCTTCCTGGCCGGCGCCACCGCGCACCTGCTGCCGGGCGGCGAGGCCTGGCTGGTGCTGTCCGACCTGGCTGAGCACCTGGGCCTGCGCAGCCGCGAAGCACTGCTGGACTGGATCGCCGCGGCCGGGCTCACGGTGCTGGGCCGGCACGACATCCGCCCGCGCCACGGCAAGGCAGCCGATGCGAGCGATGCGCTGCACGCGGCGCGCGCGGCTGAGGTCACCTCGCTGTGGCGGTTGGGCGCCGCCGCGTAAGGCCGTGAGCAGGTTGTAAGCCATGCGCCTGCTGCTCGCCCCGATGGAGGGGCTGCTCGACTTCGTGCTGCGCGATGTGCTCACCGCCATTGGCGGCGCGGACCGCTGCGTGTCCGAGTTCATCCGCATCACGGGCAGCGTGCTGCCCGACAAGGTCTACCTGCGCACCATGCCCGAATTGCACAACGCCAGCCGCACGGCGGCCGGCACGCCGGTGCGCGCGCAACTGCTGGGGTCCGACCCGGCGAGCATGGCCGACAACGCCGCCAACCTGGCGCGGCTGGCGCCCGAGGGGATCGACCTGAATTTCGGCTGCCCGGCCAAGGTGGTCAACCGCCATGGCGGCGGCGCCGCGCTGCTGCAGGAGCCCGAGGCCATCCGCGCCGTGGTGGCGGCGGTGCGCCGCGCGGTGCCGGTCGGCATGCCGGTCAGCGCCAAGATGCGACTGGGCTTCAACGACCGGGCGCTGATGCTGGACTGCGCGCTGGCCATGGCCGAGAGCGGCGCCGAGGAACTGGTGGTGCACGGCCGCACCAAGCTCGACGGCTACCGCCCGCCCGCGTACTGGGACCAGATCGCCCGCGTGCGCGAGGCGGTGCGCATTCCCGTGGTCGCCAATGGCGAAATCTGGACGGTGGAGGACGCGCTGCGCTGCCAGGCCGAGTCGGGCTGCACCGACCTGATGCTGGGCCGCGGCATCGTGGCCGACCCGGGCCTGGCCTGGCGCATCCGCGCCGCGGTGGCCGAGCGCAATGGCGAGCCGCTGCCGGCCGGTTTCCGCGACGTGGCCTGGCCCGATCTGCTGCCGGCGCTGCAGCGCTTCTGGGACCTGGTCTGCGCCGACCTGGAGCCGCGCCAGCGCGCCGGGCGCCTCAAGCAGTGGCTGAACCTGCTGCGCCGCGCCTACCCCGAGGCCGAGGCGGCCTACCAGCATGTGCGGGTGATGACGGACCAGCGCGCGATCACCGCCTGGTTGGCCGAACTATCAAAAACAGGAGCTGCTGGAGCTTGATGTGATTTGGTTGCAGGCTGTTTTCTATATGAAAATGGCTTGTAACAAGCGCCAGCCGCTATTGTTTTCTACAGCAGCTCATCGGGCGCGAACGGCCCGATCAGCCTGAGCAGCAGGCGCAGCGGCAGGCTGGTGTCGGGCTCGGTGCTCTGGTCGGTCTCGTCGCTTTCGGGCGGCGCCTTCCAGCGCAGCGCGCCGTCTTCCAGCACCACGCGCCAGGCACCCAGCGTCAGGCCCTTCTCGATCTGCGCGGCGGTCTGCGCCGAGAGCTTGCGGCTGCGCACCAGCACCGCGATCTCGGTGTTCTGCAGCTGCGAGCGTTGGTCGAGGTTCATCGAGCCAACCACCAGGATCTGGCCGTCCATCACCAGCAGCTTGGAGTGCAGCATCAGCCGCGAGCTGGCCGCCGCTGTGCTGCCGCTGCCCACGCCCAGCGCCGCGCGCAGCGTGCTGCTGTCGCTGACCAACTCGTAGAGCTCCACGCCGCTGTTCAGCAGCGCCTCGCGGTAGCGGGCATAACCCACGTGGGCCACGGGCGCGTCGTTGGACGACAGCGAGTTGGTGAGCACGCGGATGCGCACGCCGCGCTCCCGCGCGGCGCGGAAGGCGGCCATCATGTCGCTGCCTGGCACGAAGTAGGGCGAGACGATGAGCAGGTCCTTCTTCGCGTATCCGATCAGGTGTATCAGGCCCTCGACCACCGAGTCGGCGCCCGAGGCAGCCGCCGGCGGCGGCGCACCGCGCGGCGTGTTGATGCCCGCCAGCTGCGCGCTGGCCAGCGTGCCCTTGCTGGCGCTGAGCGGATCGGTCAGCCCGTCGGAATCCACCGTCGGGATCTTGCTGGGCTCGTCGGCCAGCATCACCGAGCGGGCCCAGACCAGCGGCATGGTGCGCAGGTCGGCGGCCCGCATGTCCCAGGCGCGCAGGCGCTGCTCGGCCGACGGCTGCGGGCTGCCCGGGCGCGGCTCGCCGTCGGGCAGGGTGGGGCGGGAGGATGAGCGCGGCCCGCCCTGACCCGCATCGCGCGCCGCGGACGACTGGCGCAGCGCCTCCAGCTCCTCGCGCGCGATCAGCGACTGCACGGGGTAGGCGCGCGGGTTGTTCCAGTAGCTGTCGAAGCTCCTGGACAGGTCCTGCACGATGGGGCCGGCCGCGAGCAGGTCGGCATCGAGGAAGTTGGAGCTTTCGGCCGTGCCGAAGTAGGCGTCGCCCAGGTTGCGCCCGCCCATCACGGCCACCAGGTTGTCGGCCACGAAGAGCTTGTTGTGCATGCGCTGCTGGGCGCGCTGGAAATCGGTGGCTGCGCCCCAGATGCGGCCCAGCGTGGACGCGCGGCTGCCGACCAGCGGGTTGAACATGCGCATCTCGATATTGGGCACGAAAGCCAGCCGCATCACCTGCGCGTTGCGGCCGGTGCTGTGGAAGTCGTCAAGCAGTACGCGCACGCGCACGCCGCGCCGCGCGGCATCGACGATGCCCAGCAGCAGCCGCTCGGTGCTCGCATCGGCATGGATGGCGTAGTACTGCAGGTCCAGCGTCTGCTGCGCGGCCTCCACCAGTGCCAGCCGGCTGCCGTAGGCCGACTGCGGCCCGGTCAGCAGTGCAAAGCCCGAAGCCTCGGGGCCGGCGCGACTCTCGCGCTGCTTGCGGCTGGCGACGATCTGGCCCAGCGTGCCCTGTGCGGACGGCTGCACCGCCGTGGACACGGGCCGCTCCACCTGTGTGGGCAGGCGGCTGGCGCAGCCGCCCAGCAGCAGCGCCCCCAGCAATGCCAGCAGGCCGGCGCTGCGCCGGCGGGAGAGGAGGCACTGGACGATCGAGGCTGGGGCCATGGTGCGGATGGATGAAAGCAAGGGCTCGATGATTATTGTCAATCTGCCGGGGGTGCTGCGCAGAAATCGGCAATGGCTGACACGGAAGCGGGCCATGGCGGATTTTTGCCATACTGCATTCCTATGGAGAGAGGAGATCGCATGAAGAAAACCATGTTCTGCCTGGCCGGCCTGCTGCTGGCCGTGGCCCTGGGCACTGGCGGCACCGCACAGGCCGCCAGGCGCTCATCGTCGGCGCAGGCCGACCGGCCCGCTCCCGCAGCCAAGTCGCCGCACCATCGCGCGAAGCGGCCACGCTCGCAGGGCAGCGCCGAGACCACCACCGAGCGCGAACGCCGCCTGCTGCGCGAATGCCGGGGTCTGCCCAATGCGGGCGCCTGCCTTGGCTACGGCAGCTAAGGGCAGGACTAAAACCGGTCGCGGCCCTGCACCATGGCCTGGATGCGGATATCCGGCCCCACGGTGTCGATATGCCGCAGCTCCAGTGCCGCCGCATCCGACAGGCGGGGCAGGTTCAGTCCGTTGAAGGCCGTCTGCGCCTGCCCTAGTAGCTTGGGCGCGAGGTAGAGCAGGCATTCGTCGACGAGATTACCGGCCAGCAAGGCGCCATTGAGCTGGCCGCCGGCCTCGACGTGCAGCTCGTTCACCTCGCGCGCGGCCAGGTCGCGCAGCAGGCCGGGCAGGTCGACGCGGCCCTGCGCATCGGGCAGCTCCACGATCTGGGCGCCGGCGGCTTCCAGCGCGGCGCGCTGCTGCGCGGGCGCCGTGGCGCAGTAGACCAGCACGTGCCGCTTGGCGGCGAACAGCCGGGCCGTGGGCGGCGTGCGCAACTGGCTGTCCACCACCACCAGGCGCGGCTGGCGCGGCGTGTCCACATAGCGCACGTCCAGCGCCGGGTCGTCGGCCAGCACCGTGCCCACGCCGGTGAGGATGGCGCAGGCGCGCGCACGCCACTGGTGGCCGTCGGCGCGCGCGGCCTCCGAGGTGATCCACTGGCTGCTGCCATCGGGCAAGGCCGTGCCGCCGTCGAGCGACATGGCGGCCTTGAGCCGCACCCAGGGCTGCCGGCGCACCATGCGGCTGAAGAAGCCGAGGTTGATCTCGCGCGCCTCGGCGGCGCCGGGACCCACCTCGACCTCGATGCCTGCAGCCCGCAGTCGCGCAAAGCCGTTGCCCGCGACCAGCGGATTCGGGTCGGCCAGCGAGGCCACGACCCGCGCCACGCCCGCGGCCGCGAGCGCATCGCAGCACGGCCCGGTGCGGCCCTGGTGCGAGCAGGGCTCCAGCGTGACATAGGCCGTGGCGCCGCGCACATCGTGCCCGCGCGCGGCCGCGTCGCGCATGGCCATGATCTCGGCATGCGGGCCGCCGGCCTGCTGCGTGTGCCCCACGCCCAGCACCTGCCCATCGGGCGCGGCGATGACGCAGCCCACGCGGGGATTGGGCGAGGTTATGAAGAGCGCCTGCCGGGCGGTGGCAAGCGCGAGGTCCATCAGGTTGTCCATGCGGGAGGGAGGTAGCGGTTATCGGTAGTGCCGCGATGGTACTACCGGTGGGGGCCGCTACCGCCCCCAGCAGTCGGCGGCGGATGCGCCCGTGGCCAGGTTGTCGGCGCCGCGCACGCCGGTGTGGGTGAGGGTGAAATCGCCGCAGCCGTCGCTGGCCTGGGCGCCGGGGGACTTGCGGGTGGCCACCAGCGTATAGGCCGCATTGGTGTTGCCCGAGGCAAAGCCGATGGAGTAGCGCTTGCTGCCGTCCTGCGCCCAGGTCAGGACGTCGGGCAGCGAGGTGGGGTAGGCGCCGGTGGCGGTGGCGGCGCGCTCCAGCCACAGCTGGGCCTGCCGCAGGCCGGCGCGGGCATCCGCGCGGTGGCCGCGGCGGATGTACTCGCTGTAGCTGGGCATGGCGATGGCGGTGAGGATGCCGACGATGGCGACGACGATCATCAGCTCGATCAGGGTGAAGCCGCGCTGCGGACGGAGGGGCAGGGTCTGCATGCTTTTACTTCAGTTGGCGCCAGCTCGGGCGGGTGGATTGCTCGGGCATGCGGGCCAGCAGGTCGTTGCGGCCGCCGCCGCCCGTGAGGTCCGCGATGCGGTCGGGCTGCGTGATCAGGATCGGCGTGCCTGTCTTCACGGCCGCACGGGCCACGTTCTGGTCGCTGGCGTTGTAGGAACCATTGCCGTCGTAGTCCACCACCGGGATGCTGGGGCGCTTGCCGTCCATGATGTTGATCAGCGTGCGGAACTGGCTGCCCGCGCTGGTGTCCACCTTGATCGGCACGCAGCTTTCGTTGACGTTGTCGCTCTCGCTGTTCTTGGTGCCCGAGGGTGCCTCGGAATAGACCGCCAGGATGTTGCTGCCGTCGAAGAACTGCATGGGCTTGAGCAGCCGCTCGCCGGTGGACGGCCAGTCCAGGTACCAGCCCTTGTAGCTGTTCCAGGTCTCCAACTTCAGCTCCTGGGAGGCGGCGATCGTGGCGTAGTCGCCGTTCACGGTGGCGATGGTCTGCTTGGCCAATGGCGATCCGTTGTTGGCGATGGTGCCCACGGGCGCCGGCGTGGGTACGCAGGTAGCTGGCTTGGAGGCACAGTCGCCCGTGCCGGGATGGACTTCCAGCGAACTCTTGTCGGCCTTCATGCGGTAGCGCGTGTTGTCCAGCACCGAGTACAGCGTCTGCACGTTCTGCGCGATGTCGGTGCGGCGGTCGTTCGATGTCAGGTTGCGGCCGGTGCCGAAGGCAACCATCATGCCGCCCACGGGCACGGTCTTGGCCGCGTCGCCGGTGCCCACGGTCATCATGCGGTCGTTGGCGCGAGCGATGGACGGTGCCGAGATCGGCTGCACCTGGTTGCGCGTGGTGGCGTTCAGCGTGGCGGGGCCGCGGGCGGTGAACAGGGGCCGGTTGTTGCCGAAGGCCACGGCCCAGTCGCTGTCGGTGGCGCTGGTCAGGTCGAACTTCCAGAGGTTGCCCAGGTTGTCGCCCGCATAGACCACATCGGTCTTGCCGTCGCCGTCCAGGTCCACCAGCGCGGGCGAGGCCAGGCCGTTGTCACTGGCGTTGCCGCTGCCCGTGGCATCGGTGGTGGCCTGCACGCGCTTGAGCGCCCTGTCGCCATCGAGGTACTGCAGCAGCAGTACCGGGCGCTGGTTGGCGCTGTTGTAGCCGTTGCCCATCACTACGGCCCAGCGGCCGTTGTTCAGGCGCGTGATCTGCGTGGCTTCCTGCAGGTTGGTGGGGTTGCGCCCCGGGTGGGCGGTGATGTTGCCGATGTCCTTGTCCTCGTCCACGGCCGTGGTGCAGGCGGTCTTGGCCGCACCGCTCAGGGCGTTGCAGTTGGGCGCGGTCTCGCCGCTGGCACGGCTGCGGTCCAGCAGCACCAGGTCGGAGGCCTGGGCACTGGCGAAGCCGGCGGGGTTGGTCACGTCCAGCAGGAAGTAGCCCTTGCCGCCGCCGCCCAGCGTGCCCACGAGCAGGGTCTTCCAGGTGCTGCCGTCCTTGATGTCGCCCGTCATCGGCGAGCCGTCGACGTAGTACTGGTGCTGGTAGTTGGGGTCGGTCAGGTTCTTGAGCGCTCCCACCACGCCGCGCGGCACGTAGGCGATCAATTCCTTGCCGTCCTTGGCCGAGAAACCGTGGAGCATGCCGTCGTTGCCGCCGGCGTACAGGACGGATACGCGGTTCTTCTGCGCCTTCACGAAGCTCGAATAGCCCATCGCATAGTTGCTGATCGGCCCGCCGGTGTACCAGATCTCGGAGTTGACCACGTCGCCCTGCCGGCTCTGGCGCACGCGCAGCGGCTTGTCGGCCGTGGTGCCTTCGAGCGAGCGGTCGCCGCGGATGTAGTTGACGATGTTCTGCGCCTGGGTCTTCAGCGCCGCCGTGATGGTGGTGCCGGCGGCCAGGCCAAGCAGCGCCTCCTTCTGCCCGGTGCTGTAGGCCGTTTCCGCCCCGGTGGCCCATTTGAAGGGAATGCCGGCGCCGCTGGCGTCGCTCCAGCTCAGCACCAGCCGGCCATCCGGCTGGCCGTTCACCGGTGTCAGTTCATCGAGCCGGTCGGCCGTGGTCTTGCCTTCCCAACCGGCCACCACGTCGGGAAAGCGGATGCATTTCTTCTCCGGATCGTCCTTGCTGGGGCAGGCGTACTCCTCGGGCTCGATGGCGCGCGTCGCGGTGAGGTAGCCGCTCCAGCCGTCCTTGGGGCTGTAGACCGACGCGAAGATGCCGGCGTTGTTCTGCGAGACGTTGTAGCCGCTGGTGCTGCCGCCGCCGGCGATCTCGTCGGGCAAGGGGGCGCTTTCGTCATTGATCTTGCCGATGATCTCGCGGAAGGCCTTGGCGAGGTCTTCGGCCTCGGTGACGGCATAGTAGCGGCCACGGCCGTTGATGGCGGCATGCCAGAGGTCCAACGAGCGCTTGTTCTCGTTGTCCATGACCGGCCAGGTCTGCCAGCCGGTCGCCAGGTCGATGAAGCTGTTGTCGTAGCCGAACGGCACCTTGGCTGAGGGCGCAATGATGCTGCTGGCCCCTGGCCAGGTCACCGCTTCGTCGCTGAAGCCGATGGTGTAGGTGACCATGTGTGGCCAGGTCGCGGGGTTGTACTTGGGGTTCCAGTATTTCTGCAGGACGACCGACCTGGTTTCGGTCTTGGGCACCTGCTCGTACTCCAGGCAATTGCCCCACCAGTCTTTTCTCAGGCATTTTCCATTGACATAAACGGTGCCGGCTTTCTCGAACGACTCGGTTGCCGGCGCATCTGCATAGGTCTTGGCTGGCTTGAGGTTGTCCGAGTCCTTGAGCTTGGTCGCGTCCTGCAAGGGGGACATCCAGCTTTTGAAGGCCCAATCCGAGAGCGTATCGGAGGTGTTGTCGTAGTAGAGTCTGGTCTGGTCGGAGTTGGTGTTGTAGGCTTGGCGGTCGCCCGCCGCGCTCCAGTTCTGGCCATCCTGGTTGCCGCCGGAGACATCGCCGTTCCAGCGGCCGTCGGTCATCATGATGTGGTAGTTGCGGCGGCAGCCCAGGTATTCGGTGCTCTTGCTGCCATTTCCGCCCGGGTCGGTGGACCAGGGGCTGTTCTTGCTCAGCGTGCGCCGCATGTACGCATCCGCCTGGCTGAACATCAGGTGGGTTGGCGTGCCGTCCTTGGGCGTCAGGCTGTCGACGAAGCTCAGGAAATTGTCCCGGTGCGCCACGCCCGTGCTGACGGTTGCGTCGATGGGCCGCATGGAGTTGGTTCTCATGCTGGAGCTGTTGACGTTGCCGGCGTTGCTGGACTTGCCGTTGTTGTGCATCACCTGCCAGGCAATCCGGATCTTGTTGTCGGGTATCAGCTCCTTGTCGTTGAAGACCGTGGTCAGCGCATATTTGAGGACGTTGATGCGCTTGGCATTGCTGTTCCATTTGCCGCTGTCGTCGGGTACGGTGTACCCCTTGCCGGTGCGGCTGGAGCCGTCATCGCTGGTCTTCACCCCAAAGTTCATGCTGCCCGAGTCATCGACCGAGATGATCACGTTCGGCGCCACGAAAGCCGATTTGGACGTGGGCAGCGGCGGCTCCTGCACCAGCTCCAGCGCCCAGCCCGAGGCCGGGGCCAGCGCGGCGCCGATGGCAGTGGCCAGCAGGTGCTTCTGGAGGGGCTGGTGCTTGGTGCGGGGCATGGGTGCTCCTTGAGGCATGGAATCAAAAAAATAAATCAAAAAAGGCTGAATCTCTTATGCATAAAGCGCTATGAGCTATTGTTTTAATAGCATTTGAGCGCTGAAGTTCAATCCTTCATCCGTTGCCGGGCATAGGTTTCCTGCAGCACGACGGTGTTGCCGGGCTTGCGCCCCATGGCCAGCGCCGTGATGCGGAAGACGACGTAGACGTCGAGGTTCAGCGGCAGCTGGCTGGTGCTGGCGTCCACGATCAGGTTGGCGCTCTTGGCCTTGTCGCTGTAGCGCAGGACCTCGACCCAGTACCAGCCGCCCTGTCCATCCGAGTGCTCGGCCAGGATGGGGTTGAGCGGGCCGGCGGCGGTGCTGCTGGCGGCGCCGGTGTATTGGCCGTAGCGCGCGCCCACGGCCATGAGGTCGGACAGCGGCACTTCGCCCAGCTCCGCCCTGGCCGCGGGCTTGATGGTGGTCGATGCCGTGGCGTAGTTCCAGAAGTCCTGCCGCCCCGCGCGCCGTGCGCACAGGCCATCCTTGCAGCGGGTGGACTCGGCCTCCAGCGTGATGATCAGCGGATTGATCTCCTTGGTGTCGGCCGGAAACTGCTGTGTGCCGCTGCTGTATGCGCGGCAGGGCGGGGCGCCGCACGGGCTGCCGTCAGCCTTCTCGCCGCGGATGTCGAGCTCGGCATCCTGTATCAGCGCCTGGGCGGCTTCGAAGGCGCGCTGGTAGTCCGCGTCGTTGCCGACGACCATCTCGTTGAACAGCGAGGTGCGCGAGGCCCACAGCGCCAGCAGCATCGAGAGCATGACGAAGACGATGACGACGAACAGGGCGATGCCGCGCTGGCGCGCGGCAGTGGTCACGCGGCGGCAAGAGGCGATGGGGCGCGGGCGGTGGGGCATGGCGATCGGGGGCATGGGGTCAGAGCAGGCCCTGGCTGCGCAGCTGGTAGGTGTTGCGCAGCAGCAGGTGTGCGCGGTTCTTGCGCGTGGCGTCGGTCAAGGTGGTCATGTCCACGCTGTTGCCATTGCAGTCGACATAGCTGCTGCCCTCGGGCAGCTCGATCGGCTCGGTGCCATGCAGCACCAGGCAGACCTGGATGCCCTGCACGCGGCGCCAGGCCAGGTTGCCGGTGTCGGCGGGCATGTCGCTGCCCTTGCGGTACTCCACCGTGGTGCCGGTGCCTCCGCTCACGGTCTGCACCAGGTAGGTGACCTGGAACTGCGCGACGTTGAGGGCAAGGGCCTCTCCCGGGTCGGCAACCCCGTTGCCCCAGCATCGCAGGGCGCCATTGGCGAAGTTGAAGATGCTCTCGACCCGCTCGTCGGTCCTGTCGTTGGCCGGGCCGCCGAGGCAGTTGCGCGCCAGGTAGTCGGTACCGATGGCGGCATCCGTGGCATTGCTGGCCACGAACACCTCGTCCCGGTAGCGCCGGAAACCGGTGGTCACGGTGGTGTTGCCGCCCGCGAGGGCATCCTTCTGCTCGAAGCCGTTGCCCCCGCCATGGGCGCTGGCCTTGATCTCGAACACCACGGCGCCCAGCACATCGGTGCTGGAGCCGCCGGCCGGGGCGGGGTTCAGGTACAGCGAGCCGGCCTGGCGCAGCTGCTGGCCTATCACCCGCAAGGCATAGGCCCCTTGCTGCTGCAGGCCGCTGGCATCGCTGACGGAGCCGGAGACGGTGCGCGAGACCATCAGCGCGCCCGTGGCCACCGCGACCACCAGCAGGCCGATGGTGATGCCGACCAGCAGCTCGATCAGCGTCAGGCCGCGCTGGCCGGGCCGGTGCCGGAGCGCACGCCTGGGAAGGCGAGTGTCCGAGGGCGTGGGGATCGGTTCCATGGGCGATGGTCAGGAGCAATACACGATGCCGCTGCCGCTGGCACCATAGGGCGCGCAGCGCGCGGAAACCGGCAGGTACTGCAGGTGGCAGGTGAACCCGGCAGGGCAGGCGTTGTCGTCGTCGGTGCCGGCGCCGAAGCTGCCATCGGCCTTGAGGACCTTGCTGGCGTCGATGCTGTCGGTTTTGGTGCCTTCGCGCTCGTTTTCGCGCCAGGCGATCATCACGCCGAGCTGGCGGCGGTTGGCGGCCACGGTTTCGCCCGGTGCGTAGAAGATGCTCGCCTGCCCCAGCGGCAGGGTCTGCTGCACCGTGGTCTTCCACTGCTTCAGGTCGTAGGCCGCCTGCTGCGCCGGGGTGCAGGCGGTGCTGGCGCAGTTGGTGCCGGCGCTCAGCGCGCTGCCCTTCTGGTCGTAGCCGGACACATAGTCCGCGATGCCAAGCAGCGCATTGGGATTGACCTTCATGCGCTCGCTCAGGTCTTCGATCAGACGAACGGCCTGTGCGCGGCGCACGGCAGTCTGGGTGTCCGTCAAGGTGCGCATCTGCACGCCCAGGATGCCGAGGATGCCCAGCGCCGTGACGACGATGGCGACCAGGGATTCGAGCAGGGTGACGCCGCGTTGCCGGCGGTGCCGTGTGGGGAAATCAATGTGCCTCATGAGGTCTTCCGCTGGGTGTATGGGCGTTCTGGCGTGCCTCAGCATGTGCTGCTCCCCTGGGATAGGCGCTGGATGCGGCCACCCGGACGGACGCACAAGGCCGCGGCCCCGGCGTTGCTGGTATCGGTGCCTTTGGGCATCAGCCTGAACACCAGGGTGCTGGCGGTGCCGCTGTCACCCGTGCCGGTCAGCTGGCCCCAGCGGTCGACACTGATGGCGCCGCTGAGCTCGCTGTCGCTGCCATCGGCCAACTGGATGTCCACCTGGTTCGGGGCCGCAGCCTGTTGCAGCGTGGTGCCGCCGCTGCTGACCTGCCAGCCACCGGACCAGCCGCCCGACGCCTTGGCGATGGTGATGCCGCCACCGCGCTTGATGGCTTCGGAGCGGGCGTAGTACAGCATGGCCTGGAGCTCCTCCGTCACCTGGCGTACGCGCCAGCGCTCCATCAAGGGCTTGAAACTGGGCCCGGCCAGCGCCGCCAGGATCGCCACGATGGCGACCACCACCATCAGCTCGATGGCGGTGAAACCGGCGGTGCGGCGGCGAAAAAGGGGCTCAAAGCGCATGGGCGCGATGGTAGATAGTGGTAACTGATTGTGAAATCCCGATAGTGACGAGCGGCCGCACCGGTGCGATGAGCGGCAGCCAAGGGCGCGCGCCAACCAGCGGCTCCGTTGGCTGCTACCTTGTAGATGGAGTGTGGGATTGCTGAGCCGGGCTCAGGCGCCATGCCGACCCGTTGCTGGCCGGTGGGTGCGGTGGTGACCGGCGATTCGCGGTGCCGGTTACCTGGAAACCGCTTCGGCTACCGGTTCCAGCAGTCGGCCGCCGCGGTGCCCGCAGCATTGCCCGTGACGTTCTGGGCGCCGGTGTTCGTCAGCGTGAAGTCGCCGCAGCGGTCGCTGGCCTGGGCGCCGGGGGATTTGCGGGTGGCCACCAGCGTGTAGGCGGCACTGGTGTTGCCGCTGGCAAAACCGATCCGGTAGCGCTTGCTGGTGTCCTCCGACCAGGTCAAGGCGTCAGGCAAAGTGGTGGGATAGGTGCCGGTCGCCGTGGCGGCCCGTTCCAACCACTGCTGGGCCAGCAGCAGCCCGGCTCGGGCATCCGCGCGGTGGCCGCGGCGGATGTATTCGTTGTAGCTGGGCAGGGCAATGGCGGTGAGGATGCCGACGATGGCGACGACGATCATCAGCTCGATCAGCGTGAAGCCGCGCTGCGGTTGGGATTGCATGGCCGGCCCACCTATTTCAGCTGGCGCCAGCTCGGGCGCAGGGACTGCTCGGGCATGCGCAGGATTTTCTCTGCGTCACTCCTGAGGCACTTCTCACCCTTGCAGGTGCTGAGGTCCAGCATCTCGGCGGACGACGCTGCCACCATCGAGTGCGAGCCCTTGTCCACCTGCACCCGCGAGGCATCGCTGTTGTCCGCGGCTGCATAGGATCCATTGTTCGCCACGTCGATCAACTGGATGCTGGGCCGCTTGCCGTCCATGATGTTGAGCATCGTGCGGTACTGGCGCTCCATGTCCACCGAGGTGGATTCGCAGCTTTCCCGGGTGATGTCCACGTTCGAGCCCTTGGCTGGCACCTGCGTATATCCGCATCGACATACCGGGTCTGCGGATTGCCGCTGCCGGCATCGGTTACGCGCAGGTAGCGCACCCGGAAGCTGGCGACATTGCCGACGATGGGCTGGGGGTTGACTACGGCGTTGCCGCGGCAGCGCAGGTCGCTGCCCCGCAGCGAGAAGATGCTTTCGACGCGCATGTAGTTGGTGTCGTCTTCGGGGCCGCCCACGCAGTTGCGCGACAGGAACTCGTTGGGGCGCTTTTCGTTCTGGGGCTTGAACACCGGTTCGCTGTAGCGGCGGTATCCCAGCGTGAGGGAGTTCGCGGTGCCGCTGAGGGTATCGTTCTTGGGCGAGAAACCGAGCTCCGGCTTCGAGGACGGGACCTTGGCCTCGAACGCCACCGGCAGCACGTACTGGTCGATGGCGGCGTTGTCGACGTCGTGGGGATTGAGGTTGAGGTAGAGCGACCCCGCCTGGCGCAGCTGGTGCCCGATCGTGCGGAGGACATAGCCCGCCTGCTGCTGCAGCGCGCTGGCATCGCTGACCGTGCCCGAAATGCCGCGCGAAGCCATCAGGGCGCCGCCGGCCACGGCCACGACCAGCAGGCCAATGGCCATGCCCACCATCAGCTCAATCAGACTGATGCCGCGCTGCCGCCTGGTTTTTGATGTTTTTTGGCCGTCATGCCACAAGTGGAAAGCGCGGAATGCTATGGTTTTTGACATATCAAGACCCCGGGCAGAAATAGCGGGTGGAACTGCCGACCTTGAAGGGCGCGCAGCGGGCACTGACCGAGAGGTACTGGAGATGGCAGGTAAAGCCCTCGGGGCAGGACACATCGCCACCGCCGGTGGCGGCATTGATGGGGCCCATGTAGCTGTCGTCCGTGCTTTTTTCGTTCTCGCGCCAGCGGATCATCACGCCCAGCTGGCGGCGGTTGGCGTCCACGCTTTCCCCCAGCGCAGGAAAGGTGGCGGCATTGCCCAGCGGCAACAGGGCTTCCACCGCGCGCTTCCATTCGCGCAGGTCGTAGGCCGCCAGTTCGGCGTGGCTGCAGTCGTTGGTGTCGCAGAGCTTGCTGACCCGAGGCGTCATGGGGCGGGTGGCGGGCGGGGCCGGCTCGGCCGCCCAGGGGAGCACGTAGCCGTCGATATTGCCGAGCGCGTTGGGGTTGACCTTCATGCGCTCGTTCAGGTCTTCGATCAGCTTCACGGCCTGTGCGCGGCGCACGCTGGTCTGGGTATCGGCCAGCGTGCGCATCTGCACCCCCAGGATGCCGAGAATGCCTAGTGCCGCGACGACGATGGCGACCAAGGATTCGAGCAGAGTGATGCCGCGCTGGCGAGTGCGAGTCAGGTACATGACATAGGGCATGTGGGGTTGGAGATGGTGCGGATCCGTCCGCCAGAACTCATGCACAAGCCGAGTGCGGCAGGGTTGCTACTGGATTTGTCCAGTGGAACCACGCTGAAGCTGAGATAGGAGCCGGAAACCATGCCCCAACGATTGAAAGTGATGTTCTTTCCTCCGTCACAGCGTGTCATTTGAAGATTGGCGGGCGTATCGAAATGCCAAAGGACAGTTTCGGCTTTGGTGCAGGTGCCGCTGGCATTGGTATCGATGCAAATGAACCAGCCGCAGTCCCAGGTGTTGGTGGTATCGATCTCTCTAGAGCAGCCGTTGGTTCCCATGGCGTTCTTCTGCATGACCACATTGCCCCCGCGCTTGATCGCCTCCGAACGCGCGTAATACAGCGCCGACTGCAACCCCTCCACCGCCTGCCGCACATGCCAGCGCTCGATCAGGCCATTGAAGCTCGGCCCGGCCAGTGCCGCCAGGATCGCCAGGATGGCGACGACCACCATCAGCTCGATGGCGGTGAAGCCGGCGGCGGCTCGGTTTTGATAGCCATGGCGGATGTACATATGATGAATGATAGATATTAATAATTAAACTTTTGTTGTTGATGGCGATGAATGGTGGTGTTGGAGCGACGAACGGCAAGCCAGGCGCGGAAGCCGGGTGCCGGCTGAGGGATTCCCCAGTTCGGCTACCGTATCGCCCCATGGGTCAGAGCATTTTTTCCTTGGGGCTGCGCCAGCTGTGGCGCGACTGGCGGGCGGGCGAGCTGCGGTTGTTGCTGGTGGCGGTGGCGCTGGCGGTGGCCGCGCTGGCGTCGGTGGGGTTCTTTTCGGACCGGCTGCAGGCCGGGCTCAAGCGCGATGCGGGCCAGCTGCTGGGCGGCGACGTGGTGGTGGTCAGCGACCAGCCCACGCCGCCGGCCTTTGTGCAGCGCGCGGCCGAGCTGCAGCTCGCCAGCGCGGGCACGGCGAGCTTTCCGACCATGGCGCGGGCCGACGATGCCGATGGCGGCGAGAGCCGGCTGGTGGCGCTGAAGGCGGTGCAGCCGGGCTACCCGCTGCGCGGCAGCCTGCGGGTGGCCGATGCGCCGGGTGCAGCCGATGCGGTGGCCGCCGGCATTCCGGCCAGCGGCGAGGTGTGGGTGGAAGAGGGCCTGCTCGAGGCGCTGAACCTGCGGCCTGGCCAGATGCTGTGGCTGGGCGACCGGCAACTGCGCATCGCCCGCGTCATCACCGTGGAGCCGGACCGCGGCGCGGGCTTTCTGAACTTTGCGCCGCGCGTGATGCTGCGCGATGCCGACCTGGCCGCCACTGGCCTGGTGCAGCCGGCCAGCCGCCTGGTCTACCGCTTTGCCGTGGCCGGCGAGCCGCGCCAGGTGCAGGCGTTTGCGCAGTGGGCCGAGCAGCAGGTGAAGGAGGTGGGCAGCCGCGGCGTGCGTATCGAGTCGCTGGACAGCGGCCGACCCGAGATGCAGCAGACGATTGACCGCGCGCAAAAGTTTCTCAACCTGGTGGCGCTGCTGGCGGCGCTGCTGTCGGCCGTGGCGGTGGCGCTGGCGGCGCGCGGCTTTGCCGAGGCGCACCTGCAGGGCGCGGCGCTGTTGTGCGTGTTGGGGCTGCCGCAGCGCCGCATCGCCGGGGCCTATGTGGTTGAGTTCGCCGCGGCGGGCCTGGCGGCCAGCGTGCTGGGCGTGGTGCTGGGCTATGCGGTGCATGCATTGTTTGTGCGGCTGCTGGCCGACCTGGTGAGCACGGCGCTGCCGCCGGCGGGCTGGTGGCCGGCGGCGCTGGGCGTGGGCATGGGGCTGACCTTGCTGGCGGCCTTCGGCCTGCCGCCGGTGCTGCAGCTGGCGCGGGTGCCGCCGCTGCACGTGCTGCGGCGCGAGCTGGGCGCGATCAAGCCGGCTTCGGCCTCGGTGCTGGCGCTGGGCGTGGTGGGCTTTGCCGCGCTGTTGATGCTGGTGAGCGGCGACCTCAAGCTCGGCGGCATTGCCGTGGGCGGTTTTGCGGTGGCGGTGCTGCTGTTCGCGGCCATGGGCGCGGCGGCGATTGCGCTGCTGCGCCGGCTGGTGCATGAGAACACCGCGCCGCGCTGGCTGGTGCTGGCCACGCGGCAGGTGGCGGCGCGGCCGTGGTTCACCGTGGTGCAGGTCAGCGGCCTGGCCGTGGGCCTGATGGCGCTGGTGCTGCTGGTGCTGCTGCGCACCGACCTGATCCACGCCTGGCGCCAGACCACGCCGCCCGATGCGATGAACCGCTTCGTCATCAACATCATGCCGGACCAGGCCAAGCCCTTCCAGCAGGCGCTGGAGCGGGCCGGCGTGCACAAGCTCGACTGGTACCCGATGGTGCGCGGGCGGCTGCTGCAGGTCAACGGCCGCGACGTGAAGCCGCAGGACTACACCGAGGAGCGCGCCCAGCGCCTGGTGGACCGCGAGTTCAACATCTCGCACACCACCACGCTGCCCGAGAACAACCTGATCGAGGCCGGCCGCTGGACGGCGGGCGAGGAGGGTGGCGTGAGCGTCGAGTCGGGCATCGCCGAGACGCTGGGCCTCAAGCTCGGCGACAAACTGCGCTTCGACATGGGCGGCGTGCAGCGCGAGAGCACCATCACCAGCCTGCGCAAGGTGGACTGGGGCACGATGCGCGCGAACTTTTTCGTGATCTACCCGGTCGACCAGATGAACGACGTGGCCGTGACCTACCTCGCCGCCTACCGCGCGCCCGACGCGGCGGGCTTCGACAACGCGCTGGTGCGCGAGTTTCCCAACATCACCAACGTGGACCTGCGCTCCACCATCGCGCAGGTGCAGCGCGTGCTCGACCAGGTGATCCGCGCGGTGGAGTACCTGTTTGGCTTCACGCTGGCGGCCGGGCTGGTGGTGCTGTTCGGCGCCATCACCGCCACGCGCGAGGAGCGGGCGCGCGAGTTCGCCATCATGCGCGCCGTGGGCGCCCAGGCCAGCCTGCTGCGCCAGGTGCAGCGCGCCGAGCTGGCGGGCGTGGGCCTGCTGGCCGGCGTGCTGGCCAGCGTGGTGGCGATGGCGATCGGCTGGGCGCTGGCGCGCTATGTGTTCGAGTTTGCCTGGCTGCCTTCGCCCTGGGTGCCGCTGGCCGGCGGCGCCGTGGGCGCGGTGCTGGCGCTGGCCGCGGGCTGGTGGGGCCTGCGCGAGGTGCTGACCCGGCCGGTGATGGCCACGCTGCGCGAGGCGGCGGTGGAGTGAGTTGCTATATATAAAATAGCTGCTTGCGCTTGATGGATAAGCGCTGCAGCCTATTTTTATCAAAATTTAAGTATGACCGAAGAGAAAAACGACGCCACGCCGGCAACCCCGTTCGATTGGATCGGAGGAGAAGCGCAGGTGCGCGCGCTGGTCGACCGCTTCTACGACCTCATGGACCTGGAGCCCGGCTACGCCGCGCTGCGGGCGGCCCACGGCCCGTCGCTCGACAATGCGCGCGACAAGCTGTTCTGGTTCCTGAGCGGCTGGCTGGGCGGCCCCGACCACTACATCAGCCGCTTTGGCCACCCGCGGCTGCGCATGCGGCACATGCCGTTTTCCATCGGCATCCTCGAGCGCGACCAGTGGCTGGCCTGCATGGACCAGGCCATGGGCGACACCGGCGTGCCCGCCGAGCTGCGCGAGCGCCTGAAACAGAGCTTTTTCCAGACGGCGGACTGGATGCGCAACCGGGGGGTGTAGCCCGCCTGGGCGGCCCCTGCATCCAACGGTAAGATGTATCGCCGCCGCACAACCTCTCCATCCCAGGCGGCAACGTATTCCTGAGCGATCCATGTCCACACACACCCTCACCATCGCCCTGGGCGAGCGCAGCTACCCGATCTGCATCGGCTCCGGCCTGCTTGACCAGCTGACCCAGCTCGCCCCGCTGCCCAAGGCCAGCGCCGCGCTCATCGTCACCAACACCACCGTGCAGCCGCTGTATGCGGCGCGCCTGCAGGCCGCGCTGCAGGGCCAGTACGCGCAGGTGCAGCTCGTGGTGCTGCCCGATGGCGAGGAGCACAAGAACTGGCAGACGCTGCAGAGCATCTTCGACACGCTGCTCACGCACGGCGCCGACCGCAAGACCGTGCTGTTCGCGCTGGGCGGCGGCGTGGTGGGCGACATGACTGGCTTTGCCGCCGCCTGCTACATGCGCGGCGTGCCCTTCGTGCAGGTGCCGACCACCTTGCTGTCGCAGGTCGACTCGTCGGTGGGCGGCAAGACGGGCATCAACCACCCGCTGGGCAAGAACATGGTCGGCGCCTTCTACCAGCCGCGCCTGGTGGCCTGCGACCTGGACACGCTCGACACGCTGCCCGCGCGGGAGCTGAGCGCGGGCCTGGCCGAGGTCATCAAGTACGGTCCCATCGCCGACATGGCGCTGTTCGACTGGCTGGAGCAGAACATCGACGCGCTGGTGGCCCGCGACAAGACGGCGCTGGCGCACGCGGTGCGCCGCAGCTGCGAGATCAAGGCCGACGTGGTGGCCAAGGATGAGCGCGAGTCCGACCTGCGCGCGATCCTGAACTTCGGCCACACCTTCGGCCACGCGATCGAGGCCGGCATGGGCTACGGCGTGTGGCTGCACGGCGAGGGCGTGGCCGCCGGCATGGTGATGGCGGCCGAGCTGTCGCAGCGCCTGGGGCTGGTCGATGCGGCCTTCGTAGCGCGGCTGCGCAGCCTGGTGCAGCGCGCCGGCCTGCCGGTGAAGGGCGCGGTGCTCGACGCGCAGGACAACGCTGGCCGCTACCTCGAACTGATGCAGCTCGACAAGAAATCGCAGGCCGGCTCGATCCGCTTCGTGCTGATCGACGGGCCCGGCAAGGCCGTGGTGCGCGAGGCGCCCGAGGCGCTGGTGCGTGAAGTGATCGACCTCTGCTGCGCATGATCCTGTCCGAGGCCGGCCTCGACCTCTACGCCTGCCATTCAGCCGCGAGCCGGGGCCGGCTGCACGCGCAGCCCGCCGCGCCCACGCGCAGCGAGTTCCAGCGCGACCGCGACCGCATCGTGCATTCCACGGCGTTCCGGCGCCTGGTCTACAAGACGCAGGTGTTCCTCAACCACGAGGGCGACCTGTTCCGCACGCGGCTCACGCATTCGCTGGAGGTGGCGCAGCTCGGCCGCTCCATCGGGCGGGTGCTGCGGCTCAACGAAGACTTGATCGAGGCCATCTGCCTGGCGCACGACCTGGGCCACACGCCCTTCGGCCATGCGGGGCAGGACGAGCTGAACGAATGCATGCAGGCCTACGGCGGCTTCGAGCACAACCTGCAGAGCCTGCGCGTGGTCGACACGCTGGAAGAACGCTACCCCGGCCACAGCGGGCTGAACCTGTGCTTCGAGACGCGCGAGGGCATCCTCAAGCATTGCTCGGCCGCCAATGCCCGCCGCATCGAGGCGCGCGAGCCCGGCGGCGTGGGCTGGCGCTTTCTGCACGGCCAGCAGCCGGGCCTGGAGGCGCAGCTCGCCAACTTGGCCGACGAGATCGCCTACAACGCGCACGACGTGGACGACGGCGTGCGCTCCGGCCTCATCACCGTCGAGCAGCTGATGCAGGTGCCGCTGTTCGCCCGCTATGCCGGCGAGACGTTGCACGAGCACCCGCAGCTGGCCGACGAGGGCCACCACCGGCGCGAGCGCTACCTGCTGCACGAGACCATCCGCCGCATGCTCAGCGAGCAGGTCTACGACGTGATCCGCCACACCGGCGCGGCGCTGGAGCAGGCCCGGCCCGTCGACGTGGACGCCGTGCGCGCGCTGCCGGCGATGGTCGGATTCAGCCCCGCGATGCGCGCCGAGTCGCTGCAGCTCAAGCGCTTTCTGTTTGCTAACCTGTACCGCCATCCGCAGGTGATGGAGACCACCGGCCGCGCCAAGCAGGTGGTGCGCGAGCTGTTTGGCCTCTACCTGCAGTCGCCGCACGAGATGAAGCCGCGCTTTGCGGCCCGCGCGAATCAGGTGATGGGCCAGGCCGAGCTGGAGCGCGCCCGCGTGGTGGCCGATTTCATCGCCGGCATGACCGACCGCTACGCCGCCCGCGAGCACGAGAGGCTGACCGGAGCGCGGTTGCTAGACATGGCCCCGTAAAATAGGGGCATGACGCCACCCCCCATTCTTGAGCCGCACTCGCACGCCGAGCTGCGCGAGATCGCCATCGCCGACACGGTTGCCTGGCTGGAAAAGGCCGTGATCGGCCTCAACCTGTGCCCCTTCGCCAAGGGCGTGCATGCCAAGCAGCAGATCCACTACACGGTGAGCGAGGCCACCGACGCCGAAGGCGTGGCGCACGACCTGCACCGCGAGCTGGAGGCGCTGGCCGAGGCCAACGCCGAGCTGCGCGACACCACGCTGCTGATCCTGCCGTATGCGCTGCACGACTTCCTGGACTTCAACGACTTCCTCGACCTGGCCGACAGCATGATCGAGGAGCTGGACCTGGGCGGCATCCTGCAGGTGGCCTCGTTCCATCCGCTGTTCCAGTTCGAAGGCACCGAGGTCGACGACGTCACCAACTGCACCAACCGCTCGCCATACCCCACGCTGCACCTGCTGCGCGAGGACAGCATCGACAAGGCCGTCGAGGCCTTCCCCGAGGCCGAGTCCATCTACGAGCGCAACATGGAAGTGCTGGAAGAACTCGGCATCGAAGGCTGGCTGGACCTGGGCGTGGGCGCGCGCTGCCCGTTTCCGCACCACCCCGCCGACAAGCCCGCCGAGAAGCCGGCCGAGAACAAGGACGCGGCTGAATGAGCCGCGCGAACGCCAAGGCTCAACCCAAGGTCCAGGCAAAGGCTTCCGCTCCCGCCGATGTGGCCCAGCAGCTGGAGCTGCGGCCCGGCCAGTCCATCGAACTGCTGAAGGCGCTGCACATCCTCACGCGCGACGGCAAGCTCAACCAGGATTCGCGCCGCAAGCTCAAGCAGGTCTACCACCTGTACCAGTTCATCGAGCCGCTGCTGGCCGAGCTGTCCGCGGGCGAGCATGCCGTCACGCTGGCCGACCACGGCGCGGGCAAGTCCTACCTGGGCTTCATCCTCTACGACCTGTTCTTCAAGCCGCTCGGTCGCGGCGAGATCTACGGCATCGAGACGCGCGCGCCGCTGGTCGAAAGCTCGCAGCAGCTCGCGGCCGAGCTGGGCTTCGACCGCATGGAGTTTTTGAACATGTCGGTGGCCGACTCCACGCGCGCCGACTTCATGCCCGGCCGCTTCGACGTGGTCACGGCACTGCATGCCTGCGACACCGCCACCGACGACGCCATCGCGTTCGGCCTGGAGAAGCAGGCCCGTGCCATGGTGCTCGTGCCCTGCTGCCAGGCCGAGGTGGCAGCCTGCCTGCGCCAGGGCAAGGCGCTGTCGCTGTCGCGCACGCCGCTGGCCGAGCTGTGGCGCCACCCCATCCACACGCGCGAGATGGGCAGCCAGATCACCAACGTGCTGCGCTGCCTGTACCTCGAGAGCCAGGGCTACCAGGTGACGGTGACCGAGCTGGTCGGCTGGGAGCACAGCATGAAGAACGAGCTGATCCTGGCGCGCCACACCGGCCAGAAGAAGCGCAGCGCCGCCGAGCGGTTGCGCGCCATCCTCGGCGAATTCGGCCTGGGCGAGGCGCTGGCGCACCGCTACCCGAACCTGCCTGCATCTGCCTGAGCCACTGCAAAAATAAGAGCTGGTAGCGCTTGCTCTACCTTGGTTTCAGATATGAAAATATCTGAAATCAAGGAGGGTCAAGCGCGAGCAGCTCCTGATTTAATAGTTGGCAGAGATTAGCCGGCGACCGCGCCGGAATCCTTGACCACCTTCTTCCACTTCTCGTTCTCGGCCTTGATGAAGGCGGCGAACTCGGCGGGCGATTCGGCCACGACCTCGCCGCCTTGCTCCTGGATCTTCTTGGCCACGGCCGGATTCTTCAGCGCCTTGACGATGGCGTCGTGCAGCTTGGCCTGCACGGCGGCCGGCGTCTTCGCGGGCGCGAACAGGCCGAACCACGACATGGCCGCATAGCCCGGCACGCCGGCCTCGGCCACGGTGGGCACGTCGGGCAGCTCGGGCGAGCGCTTGGGCGTGGTCACGGCGATGGGGCGCAGCTTGCCCGAGCGCACGTGCTGGATGGCCGAGGGCATGTTGTCGAACATGATGGCGATCTGGTTGCCCAGCAGGTCGGTGATGGCCGGGGCGCTGCCCTTGTAGGGCACGTGGGTCATCTTCACGCCGGCCAGGCTGTCGAACAGCTCGCCCGACAGGTGCGGCGACGAGCCGTTGCCCGGCGAGCCGAAGTTCACCTTGCCCGGGTTGGCCTTGGCGTAGGCGATCAGCTCCTTCACGGTCTTGAACGGCTGGCTCGGGTGCGCCACCAGCAGGTTGGGCACGTTGGCCACGCGGGTCAGCGGCGCGAAGTCCTGGTTGGGCTTGAAGGGCATCTTAGCGTAGAGCCACTCGTTGATGGCGTGCGTGCCCACGGTGCCCATGAAGATGGTGTAGCCGTCGGCCGGCGCGCGCGACGCGAACTGGCCGCCGATGTTGCCGCCCGCGCCGGCGCGGTTGTCGATGACCACCGGCTGGCCCAGGCTCTCGCTCATCGCCTGGCCGACCACGCGCGCCAGGATGTCGGTGGTGCCGCCGGCCACGAAGGGCACGACGATGGTGATGGGCTTGCTCGGGAAGTTGTCGGCGGCCAGCGCCGGCGCGGCGCCTGCGGCGACCAGGGCGGCGGCGGCCAGCGCCTGCAGGCTCTGGCGGCGGGACAGGCGGGAAAGGAAGGGGGTCATGGGAATCTCCTGGGGGTAGTAGGTAATGTGATGGATACGGGGATGGGCCGTCAGACGCCGGCGACGCCCACCGTCATGCCGCCGCAGACGTAGAGCACCTGCCCGGTGACGAAGCCGCTGCGCTCGTCGAGCATGTAGGACACGGCATGGGCCACGTCGCCTGGGGTGCCCACGCGCCTGACGGGCACGGACTGGATGATCTTCTGCGTGCGCGGCGCGTCGGGCGGGTTGGCCTGGTCGAACAGTTCGGTGCGGATCGGGCCGGGGCCGATGGCGTTGGCGGTGATGCCCCACTGGCCCAGCTCCAGCGCCCACACGCGCGTCATGCCGATCAGGCCGGCCTTGGAGGCGGCGTAGGCGGTGCGCAGGTCCTTGCCCAGCGCGGCGCGCGAGGACATGTTGACGATGCGCCCGAAGCCCGCTTGCTTCATGCCGGGCAGCAGAGCCTGCATGCACTGGAAGGCGCAGCGCAGGTTGAGCTGCATGGCGAGCTCGAACTCGGCCAGGGTCTGCGAGGCCGCGTCGTTGGGAACGACGATGCCCACGTTGTTCACCAGGCGGGTGATGGGGCCGCCGGCCAGCACCAGCTCCAGCGCGTGCGCTGTGCCGTCCACGCTGCTGAGGTCGGCCTGGATGCCGCCGGGCACCTGGTCCACGTTGCGGTCGATGATGACGGGCTCATAGCCGTCGGCGCGGCAGCGCGCGGCCGTGGCCGCGCCAATGCCGGCGGCGCCGCCGGTGATCAGCACGCGCGGGCGCTGGGGGGATGGATGGGTGGGCGGCATGGTGGCCTCGGGGAGGTGAAGGGCTGGCATCTGCGGTGGCTGGCCGGGCGTCAATGCTTGGCCAGGAAAGTGGCGAGCGCCAGGTCGAAGGCCTGCGGCGCTTCGAGGTTGGACAGGTGCGAGGCCGGCACCACGCTCAGCGAGGCGCCGGCAATGGCGGCGCGCATGGCCTCGGCGTCCGCCACGGTGGTCACCGGGTCGCCGCTGCCGGCGATCAGCAGCGTGGGTGTGGCGATGGCGGCGATCGCGGCGCGCAGGTCTTCGCGGGCCAGGGCCTCGCAGCAGCTCGCATAGCCTTCGGGGTCGGTGCCGGCAATCCAGCCCTGGGCGGTCTGCACGACGGCGGGGCGGGCGGCGACGAAGGCTTCGGTGAACCAGCGGCCGGGCGAGGAGTCGGCCAGCGCCTGCATGCCGGCGGCGCCGTTGGCGCGCACCTGCGCGGCGCGCTCGCTCCACGCGGCTTCGCTGCCGATCTTGGCGGCGCTGTTGGCCACGGTGATGCTGCGCAGGCGCGGCGCGGCATGCACGCCCAGCCACAGGCCGGTGAGGCCGCCCATCGAGATGCCGCAGAAATGCGCCTGGGCTATGTGCAGCGCATCGAGGATGGCCAGCACATCGCCGCCCAGCTGCGCGAAGCTGTAGGGGCCGGGGCCGGCCACGCTGCCGCCGTGGCCGCGGGTGTCGTAGCGCAGCACGCGGTAGTGGCTGGCAAAGCTGCGCGCCTGTGCCTCCCACATCTCCAGCGTGGTGCCCAGCGAGTTGGAGAACACCAGCAGGGGCGCGCCTTCGGGTCCTTGCAGATCGATGCGGAAGGTGCCGGTGGCGGTGGTCAGCTGCGAAGTGGTCATGGTGGGCTTGGGGATGGGAGAGGCAAAGGGGAGCAGGCGGCAGGGCTGCCGCCTGTCAGGCAAAAGAAGGCAGGAGGCAGGCGCCGCGGGGATGCGGCGCGCTCCGGTCAGACTTTTTCGAGAATGACGGCGATGCCCTGGCCCACGCCGATGCACATGGTGCACAGCGCGTAGCGGCCGCCCAGCGTGTGCAGCTGGTTCACGGCCGTGGTGGCCAGGCGTGCGCCCGAGGCGCCCAGCGGGTGGCCCAGCGCAATCGCGCCGCCCCACTGGTTGACGCGCTGGTCGTCGTCGGCGATGCCGAGGTCGCGCAGCACGGCCAGGCCTTGCGCGGCGAAGGCTTCGTTCAGCTCGATCACGTCCATCTGGGCCAGCGACAGGCCGGTCAGCTCCAGCACCTTGCGCACGGCGGGCGCGGGGCCGAAGCCCATGATGCGCGGCGCCACGCCGGCCGTGGCCATGCCGACCACGCGGGCGCGTGGCGTGAGGCCGTATTGCTGGGCGGCTTCTTCATTGGCCAGCAGCAGGGCGCAGGCGCCGTCGTTCACGCCGCTGGCGTTGCCGGCGGTGACCGAGCCGTCAGGCCGCACCACGCCCTTGAGCTTGGCCAGCGCCTCGAGGGTGGTGCCGCGGGGATGTTCGTCCTGGCTCACGACGATGGGGTCGCCCTTTTTCTGGGCGATGGACACGGGCACGATCTCCTTCGCCAGGTAGCCGGCGGCAATGGCGGCGGCGGCCTTCTGCTGCGAGGCCAGGGCCATGCGGTCCTGGGCGGCGCGCTCGATCCTGAAGTCGTCGGCCACGTTCTCGGCGGTCTCGGGCATGGAGTCCACGCCGAACTGCGCCTTCATCAGCTTGTTGACGAAGCGCCAGCCGATGGTGGTGTCGTACACCGCGTTGCTGCGGCTGAAGGCGCTCTCGGCCTTGGGCATCACGAAGGGCGCGCGGCTCATGCTTTCCACGCCGCCGGCGATCATCAGGCGGGCCTCGCCGGCCTTGATGGCGCGCGCGGCCGAGCCGATGGCGTCCAGGCCCGAGCCGCACAGGCGGTTGATGGTGGCGCCGGGCACATCGATGGGCAGGCCGGCCAGCAGCGACGACATGCGCGCCACGTTGCGGTTGTCCTCGCCGGCCTGGTTGGCGCAGCCGTAGAGCACATCGGCCACGGCGGTCCAGTCCACGTTGGGGTTGCGTTCCATCAGGGCCTTGATGGGCACGGCGCCGAGATCGTCGGTGCGCACGCCGGCCAGGGCGCCGCCGTAGCGGCCGAAGGGGGTGCGCACGGCGTCGCAGATGAAGGCTTGGGTCATGGTGTCTCCTGGAGTGATTTCAAAAAAGATAGCTGCCAGCGCTTGACGGATGAGCGATGGAGGCTGTTTTGATGCTTACTGTGCGGGCAGCAGGGGCAGGCCGATCATGGTCTCCAGCTCGGCGTGCGAGAGGCCGGCCACGGTGTCGATCAGGCGCAGGCCCTCGGGCGTGCATTCCAGCGAGCACAGGTCGGTGTAGATGCGCTTGACGCAGGCCAGGCCGGTGAGCGGGTAGCTGCAGGCCTGCACCACCTTGCATTCGCCGGTCTTGGTCATCAGGTCCATCATCACCCAGGTCTGCTTGGCGCCCACGGCCAGGTCCATCGCGCCGCCCACGGCGGGGATGGCGCCGGGTTCGCCGGTGCTCCAGTTGGCCAGGTCGCCGGTGGCCGACACCTGGAAGGCGCCGAGCACCGAGATGTCGAGGTGGCCGCCGCGCATCATCGCGAAGCTGTCGGCATGGTGGAAGTAGCAGCCGCCGGGCAGCAGCGTCACCGGCTGCTTGCCGGCGTTGATGAGGTCATAGTCCTCGTGGCCGGGCGCCGGGGCCGGGCCCATGCCGAGGATGCCGTTCTCGCTTTGCAGGATGACCTCGCGGCCCTGCGGGATGTAGTTGGCCACCTGGGTGGGCATGCCGATGCCCAGGTTCACGTAGGCGCCGTCGAAGATGTCCTGCGCCACGCGCTGGGCGAGTTCCTGCTTGCTGCGTTTCTGGTAGCTCACGGTTGTCTCCTGCTTTATTGCTTGAAGCCGCCGGCCTGCGTGGCGGTGCGCTCGATCTTCACGATCTTGTTCACGTAGATGCCGGGGGTGACCACGGCCTCGGGGTCGAGCTGACCCAGCTCGACGATCTCGTGCACCGTGGCGATGGTGCGCTTGGCGGCGGTGGCCATCACCGGGCCAAAGTTGCGCGCCGCCATGCGGTAGTTGAGGTTGCCCCAGCGGTCGCCCGTCTCGGCCTTGATCAGCGCCACGTCGCCATAGATGGGGTATTCGAGCACGTACTGGCGGCCGTTGATCTCGCGCGTCTCCTTGCCCTTGGCCAGCTCGGTGCCGTAGGCCGTGGGGCAGAAGAAGGCACCGATGCCGGCGCCCGCGGCGCGCATGCGCTCGGCCAGGTTGCCCTGGGCCACCAGCTCCAGCTCGATCTTGCCGGCGCGGTACAGCTCGTCGAACACCCAGCTGTCGACCTGGCGCGGGAAGCTGCAGATGATCTTGCGCACCTGGCCGCTCTTGAGCAGGGCCGCGAGGCCGGTGTCGCCGTTGCCGGCATTGTTGTTGACCACGGTCAGGTCGCGCGCGCCCTGGGCCAGCAGGCCGTCGATCAGCTCGTTGGGATTGCCCGAGGTGCCGAAGCCGCCGATCAGCACGGTGGAGCCGTCCTGGATGCCGCTCAGGGCCTCGGCGACGGAGTCGGCGATTTTGTTGATCATGGATTTGTCTCCTGGAGGAAAAAATGTTCGTATAAAGAACAAAAGTTCGTTAATAGAATTATTATCCGGCCCCATAATCCTGGCTGTCAACACTTTTCCTGTCGCCTGGGAGCCAGGCACCGCCCTGGGAGCGATGGGAGGCAGGCCATCCATGTCCGACGAAAACAACGCATTGCGCCCCGGAGACAGCTATGTCCAATCCTTCGCCCGCGGGCTGGAGGTGATCCGCAGCTTCAGCGACCGCGCCCCGAGCCAGACGCTCACCGAGGTGGCCGTGGCCACCGGCATGACGCGCGCCGGCGCGCGGCGCATCCTGCTCACGCTGCAGACCCTGGGCTATGTGAAGAGCGACGGCAAGTACTTTGAACTGACGCCGCGCATCCTGGACCTGGGGTTTGCCTACCTGTCGTCGACGCCGGTCTGGAACCTGGCCCAGCCGGTGATGGATGCGCTGGTGGAGCGGGTGCACGAGTCCTGCTCCATCGCCGTGCTGGACGCGCAGGACGTGGTCTACGTGATGCGCCTGCACACGCACAAGATCATGAGCACCAACCTGGGCATTGGCTCGCGCCTGCCGGCCTGCTGGACTTCGCTGGGCCGCGTGCTGCTCGCGGGCCTGCCGCCGCAGCAACTGGCGCAGGTGCTGGCCGAGCGCACGCGCGAGCGCTTCACCCGCTACACCCTGCAGGACGACGGGGCGCTGCAGCGCGAGATCGACCAGGTGCGCCTGCAGGGCTGGTGCCTGCTGAACCAGGAGCTGGAAGAGGGCCTGATCTCGATCGCCGCGCCGCTGCGCAACGCGCGCGGCGAAACCGTGGCCGCGCTCAACATCAGCGGCCAGGCCAACCGAACCACGCCCGAGATCATGCGCGAGCAGATGCTGCCGCACCTGCTGAATGCCGCCGGCGAGGTGTCGCGGCTGGTGGCGATGCAGCCGCGGCGCTGAGCCCCGCGGTCGGATGGTGATTCTGCTTCTGGCCGCAGAATGATAATGCGGAAAATATATTATCTGGGGTAGATTGATTGCATGAAAATTAATCCATTATGTTTTGAATATGATGGGATTGTATTTATGAATGATTTCAGTGAATACCCTTAAGTAATATCACCCGTTTGTGTAGCTGGTTCCACAAAAAGGATTCATCTGGACCCATGTTATGCCCACTGGCCTCCCTACCATGAACCCGGTTCTTTTACTGCGTGGTGAGGCGAGAAATGCGAATTTTCTTTCGAGCTGGCATGGCATCCCTGGCGGTGGCGATGGCTGTCGCGGCGCCATCGGCCTGGTCCCAGGAGGCGCCCAAGAAGGGTGGCACCCTGGTCATGGCGTTCCCCCAGACGCCGCGGCACCTCAACAGCGCCGTGCAGTCCGGCGTGGCCACGCAGATCCCGGCGACGCAATTGTTTGCCAGCCCGCTGCGCTTTGACGACAACTGGAAGCCCCAGCCCTACCTGGCTGAATCCTGGGAGCTGGCGCCCGACGGCAAGAGCCTGACCCTGCATTTGCGCAAGGATGCGGTTTTCCATGACGGAAAACCGATTACCTCCGAGGACGTGGCATTTTCCCTGATGGCCATCAAGCAGAACCATCCTTTTGAAAGCATGATGGCGCCGGTGGAAAAAGTGGAGACACCGGATAAATATACGGCCGTGGTCCGCATGAACAAGCCGCACCCGGCCATTATTCTGGCTATGTCGCCGGCATTGGCGCCCATTTTGCCCAAGCATATTTATGGCGACGGCAAGGATTTGAAGACCCATCCGCGCAACAGCAAGGATATCGTCGGTTCCGGACCGTTCAAATTCGTCGATTTCGAGCCCGGACGCCGCGTGGTGCTGGAGCGCTTCGACAAGTATTTCCTCAAGGGCAAGCCCTACCTCGACAAGATCGTGATCGACGTGTCGCCCGACATCACGGCCACCACGCTGGCCTTCGAGCGCGGCTCGATCCAGATGATGCCGTTCTTCAACCGCACCGTGGATCTGCGCCGCCTGCAGCCGAACAAGCAGATCGCAATGACCTCCAAGGGCTACGAGGGCGTGGGCGCCATGAACTGGCTGGCCTTCAACCTCAAGAAGAAGGAGTTCTCGGATGTGCGTGTGCGCAAGGCCATCGCCTATGCCGTCGACATGAACTTCATCAACAAGGCGCTGAACGCTGGACTGTCCACCTCGGCCAATGGCCCCATCGTGCCGTCCAGCCCCTTTGCGACCAAGGACATCGAGACCTACCCCGTCGATCTGAAGAAGGCCGCGGCGCTGCTGGACGAGGCGGGCTACAAGGTCGAGGGCGACAAGCCGCGGATGAAGCTGGTCCTGGACTTCGTGCCGGGCACGGGCAGTGGCAAGACGCAGGCCGAGTACATCGCCGCGCAGCTGCGCAAGCTGAACATCGCTGCCGAGGTGCGCACCTCGGCTGACTTCCCGAGCTGGGCCAAGCGCATGGCGGACCGGGACTACGACATGAGCATCGACACGGTCTTCAACTGGGGCGATCCGGTCATCGGCGTGCACCGCACCTACCTCACGTCCAACATCAAGCCGGCCGTGTGGACCAACACCCAGAACTACAGCAACCCCAAGGTGGATGCGCTGCTGGAGCAGGCGGGGCAGGAGATGGACCTGGCCAAGCGCAAGGCCCTGTATGCCGAGTTCCAGAAGATCGTGACGGACGAGGTACCGATCCGCTTCCTCGACCTGGTGCCGTACTACACGCTGACCCAGGGCAACGTCGGCAATGTGCCGACGACGATCTGGGGCGCGGTGAGCCCGCTGGACGAAGTGTTCCTGAAGTAGCGCGGCGACCACCGATCTGCTGACATGAAAAGCCTGATTTCCAAGCTCCTGAACGGACTGGTGCTGGTGCTGGCCGTCGTCGTGCTCAACTTCGTGTTGATCCACGCGGCGCCGGGCGATCCCGTGGAAACCATCGCGGGCGAGAGCGGTGGCATGAGCGAGGAGCTCAGGACGCAGCTGCGCGCGCAGTACGGGCTGGACCAGCCCCTGCCGGTGCAGCTGGGCCGCTACCTGGGCAAGGTGGTGCAAGGCGACCTGGGCCATTCCTACTACTTCAACATGCCGGTGTCATCGCTGATCCTGGACCGGCTGGCGCCCACGCTGCTGCTGGTGGTGGTGTCGGTGCTGCTGGCCTTTTCCGTCGGGACCTGGCTGGGGGTGCGCGCCTCGCGCAATCCCAATGGCTGGCTGTCGCAGTTCACCACGGTGTTCTCGATCGCGGGTTTCTCGGCGCCGGTGTTCTGGACCGGGATGATGCTCATCATCCTGTTCGCGTCGATATGGCCCGTCTTGCCAGTGGGCGACATGACGGATTCCGCGTCCACGGCCACCGGCTGGGCCGCGCTGCCGGACGTGCTGCTGCACACCATCCTGCCCGCGACGACGCTGGCCTTCGTCTACATGGCCCAGTACAGCCGGCTCTCGCGCGCCTCGATGGTTGATGTGCTGGGCTCGGACTACGTGCGCACCGCGCGCGCCAAGGGTGTGTCGGAGCGCAACATTCTCTACAAGCATGCGCTGCGTAACGCCGTGCTGCCCGTCATCACGGTGCTGGGCCTGCAGTTCGGCAACGTGCTGGCTGGCGCCGTGCTGGTGGAGACCGTCTTCAACTGGCCCGGCCTGGGGCGCCTGGCCTTCGACTCGGTGCTGCGGCGCGACTACCCCACCATCCTCGGCATCCTGTTGTTCTCGTCCATCCTGGTGGTGGTGATGAACGTGCTCACCGACATGGTCTACCGCCTGGTGGACCCCCGCATCAAGACCTCATGAACACAGCCTCCTCTCCCGCAGTGCTTCAGGCCGAGAACCCCTGGCTGGAGGCCGCGCGCATGTTCGTGCGCAACAAATCCGCCGTCGTCGGGCTGCTGGTGCTGCTGGCAGTGGTGATCGCCTCGGTGCTCATGCCCTACATCTACCCGGCGGACCCGTTCGAGATCGCCGCGGCGCCGATGACGCCGCCGTTCACCGAGCCCGATGTGTGGCTGGGCACCGACTACCTGGGCCGCGATGTGCTGAACATGCTGCTCTTCGGCGGTCGGATCACCCTGCTGGTGGGCGCGGTGGCTGCACTGCTGTCGGTCACCATCGGCGTCACGCTGGGGGCCTTGGCCGGCTTCTACGAAGGCAATTGGTTCAGCAGCCTGCTGTCGCGCATCACCGAGTTCTTCCAGGTGCTGCCGGCCCTGCTGTTCGCCATGGTGGTGACCAGCCTGTTCTCGCCCACGCTGGTCACGGTCACCATCGCCATCGGCATCGTGAGCTGGACGGCCACGGCGCGGCTGACGCGGGCCGAGTTCCTGCGCCTGCGCAACATCGACTACGTGCGCGCCGAGCGCGCCATCGGCGCGAAGAACGGCCGCCTCATCTGGCAGGTCATCCTGCCGAATGCGCTGCCGCCGCTGATCGTGTCGGCCACGCTGGCCATCGGCACGGCCATCCTGTTCGAGGCCGGCCTGTCCTTCCTGGGGCTGAGCGATCCCAACCAGATGAGCTGGGGCCTGATGATCGGCTCCAGCCGGGCCTATGTGCTGACGAGCTGGTGGGCGGTGACCTTCCCGGGGCTGGCCATCTTCGTCGTGGTGCTGGCCATCAGCCTGATCGGCGACGGGCTCAACGATGCCTTCAACCCCAAGCTGCGGGAGCGTTGATGACTGAACAAGCTTTGTTGCGTGTGGAAGACCTGCGCGTGGAATTCAAGACCCGCCGCGGCGTGGCCTCGGTGCTCAATGGCGTGAGCTTCCAGGTGCGCCCGCGCGAGACGCTGTGCGTGGTGGGCGAGTCGGGCTGCGGCAAGAGCATGACGGCGCTGGCCCTGCTGCGCCTGATCCCGACACCACCCGGCAAGATTGCCGCGGGCCGCGTGCTCTACGGCGACGAGGACCTGCTGCAGGCCAGCCCGGCGCGCATGCGCGAGATCCGCGGCAACCGCATCTCGATGATCTTCCAGGAGCCCATGACCTCGCTGAACCCGGTCTACACCGTGGGCCAGCAGATCGGCGAGGCGCTGCAGCTGCATACCGGGCTCGACGCCCGCCAGGTGCGCGAACGCACCATCGCCATGCTGCGCCAGGTGGGCATTCCGGCGCCCGAGCGCCGCGTCGACGACTACCCGCACCAGATGTCGGGCGGCATGCGCCAGCGCGTGATGATCGCCATGGCCCTGGCCTGCGAGCCCGAGGTGCTGATCGCCGACGAGCCCACGACGGCGCTCGATGTGACGGTGCAGGCGCAGATCTTCGACCTGCTGCGCCAGCTGCAGGCCGACCGCGGCACGGCCATCGTGATGATCACGCACGACATGGGTGCAGTGGCCGAGATGGCCGACCGCGTGATGGTCATGTACGCCGGGCGCGTGATCGAGGAGGGCACGGTCGACCAGGTGCTGCAGCAGCCGCTGCACCCCTACACCCAGGGCCTGATCGCCTGCCTGCCCGAGCTGGGCAGCAGCGCCGGCGGCGAGCGCGCGGTGCTGCCCGAGATCCCCGGCATGGTGCCGTCGATCTGGGAGCTGGGCAGCAACTGCGCCTTCCACCAGCGCTGCGCCCATGCTACCGACCTGTGCCGCAGCCAGGTGCCGCCAATGGTGCAGAAGGCGCAGGGCCACGGCGTGGCCTGCTGGCTTTACCCCGCCACGCAGGCGCAGGCGCTCGAGGAGGTGCCGGCATGAACGCATCCACCTATTCCAACGCGCGCCAGGACCAGCCCCTGGTCTCGGTGCGCGACCTGAAGATCCATTTCCCGGTCGGCAAGCGCGGCTGGGGCCAGCCGCAGGAGCTGGTGCGCGCCGTCGACGGCGTGAGCTTCGACGTGGCGCGCGGCCGCACCATGGCCATCGTCGGCGAGTCCGGCTCGGGCAAGACCACGACCGCGCTGGGCGTGCTGCGCCTGGCGCCCGTCACTTCGGGCCGGGTCCAACTGGGCGGCGTGGACATGACGGCGCTGGAGGGCGAGCCGCTGCGCCTGGCGCGGCGCCATGCGCAGATCGTGTTCCAGGACCCGTTCAGCGCGCTCAACCCGCGCCAGCGGGCCGGCGAGGTGGTGCGCAGCCCGCTCGAGCTGATGCGCATAGGCAGCAAGGCCGAGCGCGAGGAGCGGGTGGACGAGCTGTTCCTGCAGGTGGGCCTGCGCCCCGAGCAGAAGCAGCTGTTCCCGCACCAGTTCTCGGGCGGCCAGCGCCAGCGCATCAACATCGCGCGGGCACTGGCCACCAAGCCCGACCTGGTGGTCTGCGACGAGCCGGTCTCGGCGCTGGACGTGGCCATCCGCGCGCAGACGCTCAACCTGCTGTCGCGCCTGCAGCAGGAGCTGGGCCTGACCTACATGTTCATCTCGCACGACATGGCGGTGGTGGAGCACCTGTGCGACGACATCTCGGTGATGTACCTGGGGCAGATCGTCGAGCAGGCGCCGCGCAGGCCGTTCTTCACGCGGCCGCTGCATCCCTACAGCGTGGCGCTGATGTCGGCCGTGCCCACGGTGGGCGGCGGCCGGGCGCGCGCGGCCCAGCGCATCAAGCTGGTGGGCGATCCGCCCAGCCCGATCTCGCCGCCGCCCGGCTGCCGCTTTGCCAAGCGCTGCCCGGTGGCGCTGCCCGAGTGCTCGCAGGCCCTGCCCGAGCTGCGCGAGGTCGAGCCTGGCCACTGGGTGCGCTGCCACCGCGTGGAAACGCGCGGTGGCGTGGCGCAGCCGGTGCTGCAGCTGCAGGCCGCCTGAAAATCCATTGTTTGAAACCACGCCATCAGGAGCGGCACGAATGTCTGACACCACGGTCTATGTAGCCAGGAAGATCCTCACGATGAACCCCCGCCAGCCCGAGGCGACCCACCTGGCGGTGCGCGATGGCCGCATCCTCGCGGTGGGCGATCTGGCGCGCATGCAGGCCTGGGGCGAGTACCGGCTGGACACCCGCTTCGAGGACAAGGTGCTGATGCCCGGCCTGGTCGAGGGGCACTGTCACCTCAAGGAAGGCGGCATGTGGGTCTTTCCGTATGTGGGCTGGTTCGATCGCACGGGGCCCGACGGCCGCCTCTGGCAAGGCCTGCAATCCATGGACGCGGTGGTCGATGCCATGAAGGCCACCGCCGACGCCTGGGACGCGGCGGGCCGGCCGGCGGACGAGCCGCTGGTGGTCTGGGGGTTCGATCCGATCTACTTCGGCCGGGAGCGCATGAGCGTTCTGCACCTCGACCGTGCCAGCCAGACGCGGCCGCTGGTGGTCTGCCATTCCAACGGCCATTTGATGAACGTGAACTCGCGCATGATGGCCATGGCCGGCATCACGCGCGACACCGACATCGAGGGCGTGGTCAAGTTCGCCGATGGCGAGCCCACGGGCGAGCTGCAGGAGCCGGCGGCCATGTTCCCGGTGGCGCGCCGCCTGGGGCCTTCGGGCTCGGGCCTGCTCGCGCCTATGGACGACGACGGCATGCGCGGCTTCGGCGCCATCGCCTGTATGCGCGGCGTGACCACGGCGACCGACCTCGTCAACCAGCTGGCCGACCACGACATGCAGGTGCTGCTCGGGGCCTGCGAGCGCGACGACTACAACGTGCGCGTGGTGCCGGCCTTCAAGGCCTTCCACGGCACCTGGGGCGCGCAGGACGGCGTGGCCCGCATCGCGCAGCTGCAGGGCCGGCACGGCGGCATGGACCGGCTGCGCTTCGGCGTGGTCAAGATGATGCTGGACGGCTCCATCCAGGGCTTCTCGGCGCGGCTGCGCTGGCCGGGCTATTTCAACGGCGCGCCCAACGGCATCTGGGTCACGTCGCCGGCGCAGTTCGAGGCCGATTTCGAGACCTACCATCGCGCGGGCCTGACCATCCATGTGCATACCAACGGCGACGAGGCCAGCCTGGTGGCCATCGACGCGATCGAGCGGGTGTTGGCGCGCGCGCCGCGCCCCGACCACCGCCACACGCTGCAGCATGGCCAGATGATCGACGGCGCCATGTTCCAGCGCATGGCGGCGCTGGGCCTGTGCGCCAACCTGTTTGCCAACCATGTCTACTACTGGGGCGACCAGCACGCGCAGATGACCATGGGGCCGGACCGCGCCGCGCGCATGGACGCCTGCGCCAGCGCACTGGCCCATGGCGTAGCGCTGGCCATCCACTCGGATGCACCGGTCACGCCGCTGGGGCCTTTGTTCACCGCCTGGTGCGCGGTCAATCGCCGCACCGCCTCGGGCCAGGTGCTGGGCGAGAGCGAGTGCATCTCGGTGCCGCAGGCGCTGCACGCGATCACGCTGGGCGCCGCCTGGACGCTGAAGCTCGACGCCGAGATCGGCAGCATCGAATGCGGCAAGCGCGCCGACCTGTGCGTGCTCGAGGACGACCCTCTGGCCGTCGATCCGATGGCGCTCAAGGACCTGCGGGTCTGGGGCACCATGCTGTCCGGCCGCGTCTTCGAGGCCACCAGCATGCGGCACTCGGTGGGTTAGGCGGAGAACAGCTTGGCCAGTTGCTCGCGCGGCAACTGGCCGCCGAGGCCAATGGCCACGAGCTGCTGCAAGGCCGGGTCGGGCGCCTGCGCGAGGCGGCGGAAGTTGATG
The DNA here is from genome assembly GCA_050282565.1 of Comamonas sp. Lineage (GTDB taxonomy): Bacteria > Pseudomonadota > Gammaproteobacteria > Burkholderiales > Burkholderiaceae_C > Comamonas. The sequence continues at coordinate 78,822 of JBLZYV010000002.1, read as the reverse complement.
CGCCGGCCCGCGAACTGGACCTCGGCCCAGCCATGCTCCAACGTGCGCACATGGCCCTTGAGGCGCAGCAGCCGGCCGGCCAGCGGCGCCAGGTTGCTGCGCAGCGCCTCGCTGCCGAAGGCCGGCAGGGCGGCGGTGGAGGCGGACCAGGTCTCGAAGGCCTGCGCATGCTGGCGCGACGGCTGCGGGGCTTGGATCGGCCGGCCCGCAAAGCGTTCGGCATCGCCGGTGGCGGCCGCGCGGGGCCGGGCGGACTGGCCGAAGCCGGAGCCGAGCAGGGCCGGATCGACCTCGCCCTGCGTGGCCTGCACGGCCACCGCCTGCGGGCAGGCCGACTGGCACCAGGCCAGGACTTGCGCCATCTGCGCCGGCGTGGCCAGGTCGGCCTTGTTGAGCACCAGCAGGTCGGCATGCACCAGCTGCTGGCGCAGGCCATCGCGCAGCAGCGGGTCTTCGGCCTGCAGCAGCAGGCTGTCACAGTCCACCACCACCACCACGCTTTCCAGCCGCAGGTCCGGGTCGGCCAGGCCGATCTGGGCGATGCGCCACGGGTCCGAGATGCCGCTGGCCTCGACCACGATGCTGTCGAAGGGCGGATCGGCCGCGAGCACCTGGATCAGCGCATTCGACAGGTCGTCGCCGATGGAGCAGCACACGCAGCCATTGGTCAGCGCGATCGTGTCGCCCTGCACCCCGGCCAGCAGGCCGGCGTCGAGGTTGATGGCGCCGAAGTCGTTCACCAGCACCGCGCAGCGCGGCATGTCGGGCGTGCGCAGCAGGTGGTTGAGCAGCGAGGTCTTGCCGGCGCCGAGAAAGCCACCGATGACGGTCAGGGGAATGGGATGGGAAGGCAAGGCCCGGGCTCCGGAAGGCTGGTGGCAGAGCGGCCTATTCTGCGGTGCCCGCTGGCTGGCGGCAAGTGCCAGCGGCCGGCCATCGATGGGGCAGGCGGGCCGCTCAGGCCGGCGTATAGGCCAGCCGCACGTAGATCGGCGCGAAGGCCTCGGCCTGGGTGATCTCGATCAGCGTTTCCTTGGCCAGCTCCAGCAGCGCGATGAAGGTGACCACCAGCACGGTGCTGCCCTTGCTCGGGTCGAAGATGTCCTCGAACTCCACGAAGCGGCGGCCGTGCAGGCGCTTGAGGATGGTGCTCATGTACTCGCGCACCGACAGCTCCTCGCGCGTGATCTTGTGGTGCTGCACCAGCTTGGCGCGCTTGAGGATGTCGCGCCAGGCGTCCTGCAGGTCGACGATGGCCACGTCGGGAAAGCGTGGCGCCAGCGCCTGCTCGATGAAGACCTGGGCCTTGACGAAGTCGCGCCCGAAGTGCGGCAGGTTGTTCAGCTGCAGCGCGGCGAGCTTCATCTGCTCGTACTCGAGCAGGCGGCGCACCAGCTCGGCGCGCGGGTCCTCGGCCTCGTCGCTGCCTTCCTGCTTCTTGGGCGGCAGCAGCATGCGCGACTTGATCTCGATCAGCATCGCCGCCATCAGCAGGTACTCGGCCGCCAGCTCCAGGTTGCGGCTGCGGATCTCGTCCACGTACACCAGGTACTGGCGCGTGACGCTGAGCATCGGGATGTCGAGGATGTTGAAGTTCTGCTTGCGGATCAGGTACAGCAGCAGGTCCAGCGGGCCTTCGAAGGCCTCGAGGAAGACTTCCAGTGCATCGGGCGGGATGTACAGGTCCTGCGGCAGCGCGAACAGCGGCTCGCCGTACAGGCGCGCCAGTGCCACCTGGTCGATCACGTCGGGCATGGGCGCGCCCGCGGGGCCGAGCGCCGCCGTGTCGACGGCCACCGTAGCGTTCACGTCGGTGTCGTCGGCGGACATGGGCGGGGGAGTGCTTCCAAAAAGAGAGCTGTCGGCGCTTGCTGCTCAAGCGCCGCAGGAATTATTCGGCGCCGTTCTGGTAGACGTAGGGCTTCTGCGCCACGCGGCCTTCGCGGAATTCGCCCTGCAGGTCGCGATCGACCTGCTTGTCCCACAGCAGCGAGCGGCCCTGGCGCTGGCCGGCTTCCACGGCGGGATTCTCTGCCTTCATCTGGTTGATGAATTGCGTTACATCGGATTCGTAGTCGGGGCGGCGGAAGAAAGACATAGGAAGGTATAGTTGGATTTGGCCGTGATTTTAACGATTCCTACCATGCCCTTCGTTTCCAAGCTTGCATTGACCTTGGTGGCCGCCGCCGGCCTGCTGTTCCTGGCCGGCTGCGACCAGCAGCGCATCAAGGAACTGGAGGAGTTCGTCTCGACCGAGCAGGACGTGCGCGACCGGTTCGGTCCGCCCAACCAGGTCTGGGACGAGAGCGACGGCTCGCACACGCTGGAGTACACCCGCCAGCCGGCCGGCGCGCAGAACTTCATGATCACCATCGGCCAGGACGGCAAGATGAGCAAGCTGCGCCAGGTGATGGCGCCCGAGTACTTCGCGCAGGTGGCGCCGGGCATGGACCAGCAGCAGGTGCGCAAGCTGCTGGGCCAGCCCGCCAAGCGCATGAGCTACCCGCTGAAGAACGAGGCCGAGTGGGACTGGAACTGGATCGATCCGCCCAGCACCAAGATGCTGTTCACCGTGGTGTTCGATGCCCAGGGCAAGGTCGTGCGCAAGGGCAGCACGCAGCCCATGCCGAACCACTGATTCTTAAAAAAGAGAGCTGCTGGCGCTCTCTAAATAATGGTTTCAGATGGTTTTATCTCTGAAGCCAAGGTACATCAAGCGCCAGCAGCTATGGTTTTCATAGATCCACGCCATCCTCGCGGGCCGCAGCCACGGCGGCGGCCGCGGCGCTGGCCACGTCGGGCTGGAGCTGCGCCTGCAGCCGCTCGTACAGGCCGGTGCGCCGGGCGATGTCCAGCGGCTGGCCCATCAGGCCCGAGACGATGAGCCGCACCTGGCGCGCCTCGCAGACCTGGCTCAGGCCTTCGAGCGCCTCGGCGCCGGTCGAGTCCACGTAGATCACGTTCTTCAGGTCCAGCACCAGCGCCCGCGCGGGCAGCTGGTCTTCCAGCGACTCGACCAGCTTGGTCGCGCCGAAGAAGACCGCGCCATACAGCCGCCAGACCTGCACCCGCGCCTCGTGCCCCGCCAGCACTGGCTGCTCGGCGGCCGTGAGGCGCTCGGCGCGCGACAGGCTGGAGATGCGGTAGATGAAGGTCACGCAGGCCGCGAAGATGCCGAACTCCACCGCGATCGTCAGGTCGAACACCACCGTCAGCAGGAACACCGACACCAGCGTGATGCGGTAGGGCAGGCGGTAGGTCCTGAGCCGCGCGAACTCGCGCCACTCGCCCATGTTCCAGGCCACGAACATCAGGATCGCCGCCAGCGTGGCCAGCGGTATCGACGTGGCCAGCGGCGCCGCCACCAGGATCACCAGCAGCAGCACCAGCGCGTGCACCATGCCGGCCACCGGGCTGGTGGCGCCGCTCTTGACGTTCGTCACCGTGCGGGCGATGGTGCCGGTGGCCGGCATGCCGCCGAAGAAGGGCGTGACGAAGTTGGCGAGGCCCTGGGCCATCAGCTCCTGGTTGGGATCGTGGCGGTCGCCGATCATGCCGTCGGCCACGCGGGCGCATAGCAGCGACTCGATGGCGCCCAGCAGCGCCAGTGTGATCGTGGGCATCAGCAGAAAGCGCGCCGACTCCCAGCTGAAGGCCGGCAGCGTGAACGCGGGCAGCGCCGCCGGTATGCCGCCGAAGCGGCTGCCAATGGTCTCCACCGGCAGCCCGAAGCCGGCCACCGCGGCCATGGCCAGCACCAGCGCGACGATGGAGCCGGGCACGCGGGCGGCCCGCACGGCCCAGCGCCGCTGTCCGCCCCAGGCCGGCAGCCAGCGCTGCCAGCCGACCACCACGGCCAGCGACACCACGGCCACGCCGGCGGCCCAGGGGTTGATGGTGGACAAATGGCTGCCCAGCGTGCCGAGGATGCCGAAGAAGTCGCCCGGCATCTTGGCGATGGACAGGCCCAGGAAGTCCTTGACCTGCGACAGCGCGATCAGCACCGCGATGCCGTTGGTGAAGCCGATGATGACCGCCACCGGGATGAAGCGCACCAGCGTGCCCAGCCGCAGCAGCCCCATCGCGAACAGCAGCACGCCCGACAGCGCGGTGGCGATGATGAGGTTGGCCACGCCGTACTGCTGCACGATGTCGTAGACGATGACGATGAAGGCGCCGGCCGGCCCGCCGATCTGCACCCGGCTGCCGCCGAGCGCCGAGATCAAGAAGCCCGCGATGATGGCGGTGAACAGGCCCGCCTCGGGCTTGAGGCCCGAGGCGATGGCGAAGGCCATGGCCAGCGGCAGGGCGACGACGGCGACCGTCAGGCCGGCGCCCACGTCCTGCAGGAAACGGGCGCGGTCGTAGCCGCGCAAAGCCGCGAGCAGGCGCGGCCTGAATGAAAGATGAACGTGCAATCTGACCTCCGGGGAAGTGGAACTGGAACGCGGGGTTCAGTGCTTCGCCGGAGGGCCGCAGTGGTGCAGCCGGGTGATGAAACGCCTGCGGCGCGACAGCGGCAGGATCGGTGTGTGCGACATGGCCGGGCCAGTGTACCCATACCGGGCGGCGCATGGCATTTTTTCGCAGATCGATAGCCGAAATCCGAGTTTGTATACAAGCGGCGCCTTTCCTAGCATGGCGGCTTTCTTTCCAGGAGTTGCTTGCCATGCTGCACCGCCGCCGTTTGCTGATGGGCGCCTTTTCCGCGGCGCTGCCTGCCCTGTGCGCCTTGCGTCCCGCCGGGGCCGCCACCGATGCCGCCTGGCCGCGCCGGCCGATCCGGCTGGTGGTGACCTTTCCGCCCGGCGGCGCCAGCGACATCGCGGCGCGGCTGCTGGCACCGCTGCTGTCGGCCCAGCTCGGCCAGCCGGTGGTCATCGACAACCGGCCCGGCGCCGGCTCCACGCTGGGCGCGCAGGCGGTGGCGCACAGCGCGCCGGACGGCCACACGCTGCTGCTGTCGAACTCGGCCGCGCTGTCGATCTCGCCGCACCTGCTGGCGCAGCCGCCCTACGACGCGGCGCGCAGCTTCACCCACCTGGGCTACATCGGCTCGGTGCCCACGGCGCTGGTCGTGCGGCAGGAGCTGCCGGTGCGCAGCTTTGCCGAGCTGCTGCAGTGGCTGCGCGCCCAGCCCCAGGCCGTGCCCTACGGCAGCGGCGGCGCGGCCTCGGTCGGCCACCTGGTGGGCGCCGAGCTGGCGCGCCTGCAGGGGCTGCGGCTGGCGCACGTGCCCTACCGCGGCGCGGGGCCGATGCGCTCGGACCTGCTGGCCGGCCACATCCCGCTGGCCGTCGACGCGCTGCCGCAGAACCTGCCGCTGGCCCGCGACGGCCGCGTGCGCCTGCTGGCGGTGACGGCGGCGCAGCGCGTGCCGCAGGCGCCCGAGGTGCCCACGGTGGCCGAGCTGGGCCTGCCGCAGCTGGTGGCCGACAACTACGTCGGCCTGTCGGCGCCGGCGGGCCTGCCCGCCGCGGTGGCCGAGCGCCTGGGCGCCGCGCTGCAGGCGGCGCTGGCCGATGCCGGCGTGCGCCAGAGCCTGGCGGCGCAGGGCTTTGTGCAGCCGCCGCTGGACCGCCAGGCGTTCGCGCGCCTGGTGCAAGATCAATCAAGCGCCTGGGGCCATGTGGCCCGAGCCACGGGAGCTACGCTATGACTTCTCTTTCTCGCCGCCCGCGCGTGGCGGTCGCCTTGTTCGGCCCCGAGGGGCAGGGCAGCTTCAACGAGGCCGGCCTGCTGGGCGCGCAGCGCGCCCTGGCCGCCGGCCATGATGTGACGCCGTTCTGGATCGCGCCGCGCGACGAGGCCGCGCGCACCGCCGCGGTCGAGCAGCTGTGCGCGCAAGGCTTCGATCTGATCGTGGCGCATGGCGGGCAGGGCGACGTGCCGGTGGCGCGCGCGCTGCAGCGCTGGCCGGGCCAGCGCTTCGCCATCACCCAGGGCAGCCTGCAGGCGCCGCAGGTGGCGCGCTACGAGGTGCTGCAGGAGCAGTCTGCCTTTCTGGCCGGCGTGCTGGCGGCGCTGCACAGCCGCTCGGGCGTGGCCGCGCATTTCTCGGGCGAGCGCGTGCGCCCCGGCCTCAAGGGCCGCGCGGCCTATGCCCACGGCCTGCGCGCCGCGGGCTGGCCGGGGCGGTTGCTGACCCAGTTCTGCGGCCACCAGCACCAGCCGCAGCTGGCCGAGCTGTGCATCCACACCATGGCGGATGCCGGCGCCGACGTGCTGTTCGCGATGATCGACGGCGGCCGGGTGGGCGTGACGGCGGCCTGCCGCGCGCGCGGCGTGGCGCAGATCGGCAATGTGCTGGATTGGGTGGCGCGCGATCCGCAGGTGTTCGTGGCGTCGGCGATCGCCGATTCGGGCGAGGCCATCGTCCGCGCCGTGGCCGATGCGGCGCGCGGCGAGCTGGCGCTGGGCGAGCTCAGGCGCTTTGGCCTGGAAGAGCCCGCGCTGGTGCGCCTGGCGCTGCGCGGCGACGTGCCGGCATCGATCCGCGCGCAGCTCGACGAATGGAGCCACCGGCTGCTGAGCGGCCAGGTGGAGCCGGACGGCGACTACACCGGCGAAGAGTGGCCGGCAGTGCAGGAGGCCGTGGCGGTTTAGGGCCTGTTCACCTAAAACTAGGAGTGCGAAGGACGGATGCCGGGATGCAGCGCTAGGCGCGGTGCCCAGCTCATAGCCGTAGCTATGGGCTGGGTGCCGTAACACCGCGATGCGCCCGGCATTCGTCCTTCTCTTCGGGTTGCCCGCCGTAGGGCGCCTGCTTTGTCGCTCGGCATCCCCAATAGCTGCGGCTATTGGGGAGGCCGAGCTTCGCGCATTCATCCCCACGGCGGGGCAACGCATCTCCTAGTTTTAGGTGAACAGGCCCTAAGGCAGCGCCTCTTCGGGCGGCCGCGAATTGCTGGCGCCGGGGCCGGGCTGGTAGGGGTGGTTGGGGTCGCTTTCGCGGTATTTGATGCCGATGCCGCTGTTGTCCGGCTTGTCGTTGGTCGCGGCGTCATAGGCCATGCCCACGCCCTTGCCGACGACCTTGGCCGTGCCCACGGCCACATCGGCGGCCACGCCCACGGCGGTGGCCGTGACGCTGACGGCCGCCGCACCCACGCTGACGACGGTGCAGCCCTGCAGGGCGCAGAAAAAAGCCCCTGCGGCCAGGAGGCTCAGAGGCTTTCGAGCGGGAGGGAACCGCATGCGCGTCAGTGGATGCGCATGCCCGGCTGCGCGCCGGGGAAGGGCTCCAGCACGTAGATGCCGGGTTCGGCCTTCTCGTCGGCATGGCTGGCGGCCAGCACCATGCCTTCGGAGATGCCGAACTTCATCTTGCGCGGCGCGAGGTTGGCGACCAGCACGGTGAGCTTGCCCTGCAGGTCTTCGGGCTTGTACATGCTGGCGATGCCGCTGAAGACATTGCGCGTCTTGCCCTCGCCCACGTCCAGCGTGAGCTGCAGCAGCTTGGTCGAGCCCTCGACCGGCTTGCATTCCACGATCTTCGCGATGCGCAGGTCGATCTTGGCGAAGTCGTCGATGGCTATGGTGGGCGCGATGGCCTCGCCGCCGGGCAGCGGCGCTTCCACCACGGGCTCGGCGGGCGCCGGCGGCTCGAACAGCGCGGCGAGCTGCTCGGGCGCCACGCGCTGCATCAGGTGCTCGTACTTGCCGATGGCGTGGCCCGCGCCCAGCGGCTGCTGGGCGTCGGCCAGGCTCTGCGGCTGGACCTGCAGGAAGGATTCGACCTGCGCCGCCAGCGCCGGCAGCACGGGCTGCAGGTACAGCGTGAGGATGCGGAAGGCCTCGATGCAGGTGGTGCACACGTCCTGCAGGCGGGCGTCCATGCCCTCCTGCTTGGCCAGCTCCCAGGGCTTGTTGGCGTCCACGTAGGCGTTCACGCGGTCGCACAGCAGCATCACCTCGCGCACCACGCGGGCGGTGTCGCGCTTTTCGTAGGCGTCGGCAATCGCGCCGCTCTGGCCGCGCAACTGCTGCAGCAGGGTCTGGCCGTCGGCGCTGATGGTGCCGAGCTGGCCGCCGAAGCGCTTGGCGATGAAGCCCGCGGCGCGGCTGGCGATGTTGATGTACTTGCCCACCAGGTCGGCGTTCACGCGCTGCAGGAAGTCATCGGCGTTGAAGTCGATGTCCTCGTTCTTGCCGTTGAGCTTGGCCGCCAGGTAGTAGCGCAGCCACTCGGGGTTCATCGACAGGCCCAGGTATTTGAGCGGATCGAGGCCGGTGCCGCGGCTCTTGCTCATCTTCTCGCCGTTCACCGTCAGGTGGCCGTGCACGCAGACCTTGGTCGGCGTCTTGCGGCCGCTGAACTTGAGCATCGCGGGCCAGAACAGCGTGTGGAAGGTGACGATGTCCTTGCCGATGAAGTGGTACTGCTCCAGGTCGGGCCGGCCCATGTAGGCGGCGAAGTCCTCGCCGCGCTTGTCGAGCAGGTTCTTCAGCGATGCGAGGTAGCCGATGGGCGCGTCCAGCCAGACGTAGAAGTACTTGCCCGGCGCATCGGGGATCTCGATGCCGAAGTAGGGCGCGTCGCGCGAGATGTCCCAGTCGCCCAGGCCTTCGCTGGTGGTGCCGTCGGGGTTGGTGCGCACGCTGAACCATTCCTTGACCTTGTTGGCCACCTCGGGCTGCACATGCTCGCCGTTCTGCGTCCACTCCTGCAGAAATTCGACGCAGCGCGGGTCGGACAGCGTGAAGAAGAAGTGCTCGGACGACTTGAGCACCGGCTTGGCGCCGGACAGCGCCGAGTAGGGGTTGATCAGGTCGGTGGGCGCATACACCGCGCCGCAGACCTCGCAGTTGTCGCCGTACTGGTCCTTGGCGTGGCACTTGGGGCACTCGCCCTTGATGAAGCGGTCGGGCAGGAACATGTTCTTCTCGGGGTCGAAGAACTGCTCGATGGAGCGCGTCTCGATCAGGCCGGCAGCCTTCAGGTCGAGGTAGATCTGCTTGGACAGCTCGTGGTTCTCGGGGCTGTCGGTGTTGCTCCAGTTGTCGAACTCGATGTGGAAGCCCTTGAGGTACTGCGGCCGGCCGGCGGCGATGTCGGCCACGAACTGCTGCGGCGTCTTGCCGGCCTTCTCGGCGGCGATCATGATCGGCGCGCCGTGGGCGTCGTCCGCGCCCACGAAGTTCACCACATGGCCCTGCATGCGCTGGAAGCGCACCCAGGTGTCGGCCTGGATGTATTCGAGGATGTGGCCGATGTGGAAGTTGCCGTTGGCATACGGCAAGGCGGTGGTGACGAAGAGGTGGCGTTGGGACATGGGGTGCTGGGGGCTGAACAGGCGCGAAAGCGGCCGAGGCCGGCGCGAAACCGCGATTTTAGAACGGGTTGCGATGCCCGCCGCCGCGGCGGGCCTGCTGGTATGCCCGGCAGGGCGTTCGCCAATGACTATGGATTTGATAGCTGCTGGCGCTTGAATGGTATGGCTTGGAGGCCAAAAATACCAAAAATAACGCTCACCAGCCGAAGAAGCGGCAGATTTCGTCCTGCCGCGCCAGGGTGTCCGAGCGGCCCAGCGCCATCAGCGCGCGGGTGTAGCCGGGCTCGAACAGCAGGTAGCTGGCCAGTGCGGCGCTGCTGGCGCTGCCTTGCTCGGACACGCCGGCCGCGCCCAGCAGCGTGCGCACCGGCAGCGGTAGCTCGTTCAGGTGCTTGAGCGCCAGCTGGTCGAGCGAGCACGACGGCGTGAACACCAGCAGGTCGACCGGGCGCAGCGTGCTGCGCTGCTGCTGCTCGGGCGAGAACAGCGACAGCGTGTGGTTGATGCGCTCGGCGCGCTCGATGTCCACCGACAGCGCATCGAGGAAGATGGTGGACAGCGCATGCCCCGCCACCTGGGCCAGTGTGGGGTGGGGCGGGTGCCGTCCCGGCGGTGACTCGCCGACCTCGTGCGAGCGGCCCACGCCGACGACGACGATGCGCTCGGCGCCCAGGTGCACGGCCGGCGCCAGCGGCGCGGTCTGGCGCATCGCGCCGTCGCCGAAATAGCCGAACTCGCCGTGGATGTCCAGCTCGGTCGGCGGGAAGAGGAACGGTATCGACGACGAGGCGACCAGGTGCTCGTGGCGGATGCGGTCCTGCACCGCGCGGCGCTGCGAGCGCGACCAGGGGTGCAGGTGCGGGCCGGTCTCGTAGAAGGTGATGTGCTCGCCGGTGGTGTAGCTCGACGCGGTGACCGCCAGCGCCGCCAGCTGGCCGCTGCGCAGCAGGTGCGGGATCTTCTCCAGCGGCAGCGCGTCGCGCAGCAGATCGTGCAGCGGCGCGTTGTCGAGCAGCGAGCGCGGCTGCGTGCGGTGCCAGCGGGTGAGCGCCCAGCCCAGCGTGAGCAGCGTCAGCCAGCGCGCGCCGCTGCGCATCACGCCGAACGGGTCGGCCCGGTAGACCTGCTGGGTCGAGAAATTGCGCCACACCTTGGACAGGCGCTGCACCGCGGTGTCGAAATGGTCGGCGCCGCAGGCCAGGGCGGCGGCGTTGATGGCCCCCGCCGAGGTGCCGACCGCGATGGGAAACGGCGTGGCCTGCGATCCCGCCCCCGCCGCCCGGCGCAGCCGCGACAACGCCTGCAGCACGCCCACCTGGTAGGCGGCGCGGGCGCCGCCGCCCGAGAGCACGATGGCGGTGCGGGCAGTGGGCGGGTGGTAGTGCGGCAGCGGCTGCATAGCCGCCACCATAGCGCAAACCGGTGCCGAGGGGGATGGCCTTCGGCTCGTGGACTATCAAAAACAGGAGCGGCTAGCACTTGTCATTTCGACGTTTCAGATAAAAATGTATCTGAAATGATTTTATGGAGAGCGCTAGCAGCTCTCTTTTTGGAAGCTAGGCCTTGGCCAGGAGCATCGCCAGGTCCTTGTCCTGCAGCACGGTCATGGCCTGCTCGCGGGCGAACTGCGCGGCCTGCTCGCTCAGCGCGCCCTGCAGCAGCACATAGGCGCTGCCGGCGCCCGCGGCCTGCGCGGCCTGGTGTAGCGCGCGCAGCGGCTCCACGCCGTGCGTGCCCGCCTTGTAGCGCTTGGCCTGCACCCAGGTGGTGGCGCCCTTGCGGGTGAGCTGCCAGTCCGCGGCGGCGTGGTTCAGCGGCTGCACCTCGTAGCCCTCGGCGCGCCACGCGGCGGCCAGGCGCTGGCCGAACTCGCGGCTGGACAGTGCCGCGGCATCGGCCAGCAGCTGCTCGGTGCGCGCGGCGCTGGGCTCGCGCCACTGGCGCGTGAGCGCGATCACGCCGGTCACCACGAAGGGCAGGCTGCCCATGGCGCTGACGATCTTGATGTCCTTGGGCAGCAGCGCCAGGCACACCGTGATGATGGCGCCGGCGATGGCGAAGCTGATCCACCACGACGAGCGCAGCAGGATGGCGAAGAGCGAGTTGGGCGGGATCTTGAATTTCACGGGTGGATCTGGAGGTCGGATTTGCAGGCGGGACGAAACCCGTGATTGTCGTCCCTCTGCTGGGGGTACACGGCAACGATAGACTATCCGGCCCACAGGAGTGATTCGAATGGCAGTGACAGAACAGAGCGTGCTGGCCGCGCTGGCAAGCGTACAAGACCCGCACACGGGCAAGGATTTCGTGAGCACGCGCGCCGTGCGCAACCTGCAGATCAACGGCGGCGACCTGGCCTTCGATGTCGAGCTGGGCTACCCCGCGAAGAGCCTGGAGCCGCAGCTGCGCAGCCAGCTGGTGGCGGCCGCGAAGACGGTGGACGGCGTGCAGAACGTGTCCGTGTCCATCCACACCCACATCGTGGCCCACGCGGTGCAGCGCGGCGTGCAGCTGCTGCCGGGCGTGAAGAACATCATCGCGGTCGCGTCCGGCAAGGGCGGCGTGGGCAAGAGCACGACCTGCGCCAACCTGGCGCTGGCGCTGGCGGCCGAAGGCGCCCGCGTGGGCGTGCTCGATGCCGACATCTACGGCCCCAGCCAGCCCATGATGCTCAACGCCAACCAGAAGCCCGAGAGCAGCGACGGCAAGTCGATGGAGCCGGTCATCAGCCACGGCCTGCAGGTCATGTCCATCGGCCTGCTGGTGGAGCCCGACCAGGCCATGATCTGGCGCGGCCCCATGGCCACGCAGGCGCTGGAGCAGATGCTGCGCCAGACCAACTGGAAGGACCTGGACTACCTGCTGGTCGACATGCCGCCGGGCACCGGCGACATCCAGCTCACGCTGAGCCAGCGCGTGCCCATCACCGGCGCGGTGATCGTCACCACGCCGCAGGACATCGCGCTGCTGGATGCGAAGAAGGGCATCAAGATGTTCGAGAAGGTCGGCGTGCCGGTGCTGGGCATCGTCGAGAACATGGCCGTGCACGTGTGCAGCCAGTGCGGCCATGTGGAGCACATCTTCGGCGCCGACGGCGGCAAGCGCATGGCCGAGGAGTACCACATGGACTACCTGGGCTCGCTGCCGCTGTCGCTGGCGATCCGCGAGCAGGCCGACAGCGGCACGCCCACCGTGGTGGCCGCGCCGGGCAGCGAGGCCGCGCAGATCTACCGCAAGGTGGCGCGCGACGTGGCGGTGAAGATCGCGCAGCGCGCCAAGGACTTCTCGGGCAAGTTCCCGACCATCACGGTGAGCCAGGGGACCTGAGCCCCGCACGCACCGCCTCGGGCGTGAACGGTGCGGCGTAAAAGCGCCGCCCCGTGGCATCGAACAAGGCATTGGCGATGGCCGCCGGGCCGGGCACCGAGGCCGATTCGCCGGCGCCCATGGGCGGCTCGTCCTGGCGCGGCATCAGCAGCACCTCGATGGGTGGCAGGTCGCGGAAGCCGATGATCGGGTAGCCGCCCCATTCGCGGCTGGCGACGCCCTGCGCATCGAAGGCCACGCGCTCAATCAGGCTGCGGCTCAGGGTCTGGATGACGTTGCCGTGGACCTGGTGGCGCACGCCGTCGGGGTTGACGACCATGCCGGTGTCCTGGCCCACGACCACGCGCCGCAAGCTGATGCGGCCGCTGGCCGGCTCCACGCTGAGATCGATGACCCAGGCCGCCCAGGCCGCGCCGAAGCCGGGAAAGCGGCTGTGCACATAGCGCGCATAGGCCACGCCGCGGCCATGCAGCAGGCCGTCTGCGCCCGGTTGGCCGCGGCTGCCGCACTGGCCGCGCTGCCAGCCGGCCTGCTCGGCCGTGGCCGCGATGAGCTCGGCGGCGCGCTGGTCATCGAGATGGCGCAAGCGGTAGTCCACCGGGTCGGCACCGGCCGCCTGGGCCAGTTCGTCGATCATGCAGTCGTGCGCGAAGGAATTGGGCAGGGCCGAGACGCCGCGCAGCCATGAGGCGCGCACCAGCGGCGCCATGTCGTGGCAGGCGATGCGCTGGCTGGCATAGCGGTAGGGCGGCACGGCCGTGCGGTCGCCCATCTCCAGCGTGCGCGGCTCGCCGGGGATGCGGCCGGTGAGCAGCAGGGCCAGCAGCGGCGCGTCGTTGGACGGGTAGCGCACGGCAAAGTCATAGGCCAGCAGTTCGCCCTGGGCATCGATGGCCGCGCTCACGTCCATGAGCTGGCCCGTGCCCTTGGGTTCCCACTGGTGCTCCTGCTCGCGCGTGAGCTGCACGCGCACGGGCGCGTCCACGGCCATGGACAGCAAGGCAGCGTCGGCGCAGACATCGTCGGCGCAGTTGCGGCCATAGCAGCCCGCGGCCTCCAGGCGCACGATGTCGATCTGCCCTTCGCCGAGCTGCAGCAGCCGGTCCAGGTCGGTGCGCAGCATATGGGGATTCTGGGTGCCGGACCAGACCGTGAGGCGGCCGTCCCGGAAATCCGCGACGGCGCACGACGGCCCGATGGAGGCGTGCATCTGGTAGGGCCAGGCATAGCTGCGGCGCAGCGTGGTGGCTGCGCCCGCGAACGCGCCATCCACATCGCCCTGGTCGACCAGCGGGCGGTGCCGGGCGGGCTGGGCGCGCAGGGCGCCAGCCACGTCGGACAGGTCAGGAGCGGGCGGCACGCTGCGCCACTGCACGCGCAGCGCGCGCATGGCGGCGATGGCCTGTTCCTCGCGGTCGGCGACCACGCCGACAAAGTCGCCCTCGGCGACCACCTGCACGTTGCCGGGCAGGTGGGCCACCGATGCACGATCCACGGCGATCAGGCAATGGCCGATGAAGTCGCCGCCATCGCGCCCCGGATGCGGCGGCCGCACCACGCGGCCGTGGCGCATGCCGGGCACGCGCACGTCGTGGACAAAGCTCAGCTCGCCCGTGGCCTTGGCGGGAATGTCCACGCGGGCTGCGCCCCGGCCCACGATCCGGTAGTCGCTGGCGGGCTTGAGCTTGACTTCCTGCTCGGGCGGCGCCAGCGTCAGCTGCAGTTGCTGGTTCTTCAGCAGCTGTCCGTAGCTGATTTCGCGTGTGTCGCTGCCTTCGGCGAAGCGCACCATGCCGTCACGCGCCTGCAGCAGCCCGGCCGAAACGCTCCAGTGCTGGGCGGCCAGTTCCAGCAACTGTTCGCGTGCTTGCGCCGCGGCGCGGCGCAGCGGCACGGCCGAGATCTGGATGCTGGCGCTGGCGATGGTCGGCCCCTGGTTGGGCGCGGCGGCCGTGTGGCCCAGCACCATCTCCAGGCAGGCCAGCGGCACTTCGAGCTCTTCCGCCACGATCTGGGCCAGCGCCGTGCGTATGCCCGTGCCCAGGTCCACATGGCCGTTGAAGGCCAGGGCGCGCCAGCCCTGTGGTGCGCTGTCGTCGGCCAGCACGGCCACGAAGACCTCGGGTGTGGGCTGCACATAGTCGCTGGCCGTACCCGGCTGGCCGGGCGCGGGCCGGGGCGGCGGCGCCGGCTGGCGCACCACGAGCAGGGTGCCGGGGCTGGCGAGCAGCTGCTGGTGCAGGGCTTGGGGCTGGATCATGATGCTATGTAAAAAGTAGCTTCTGGCGCTTGATGGATAAGGTAACTGAATATAAAACCAATTGAACTCATGGTGTATCAAGCGCGGGAAGCTCTTGTTTTCATAGCTGGGTGTCGGCGATGGCCTGGGCCAGCGGCATGACGGCCGCATACTTCTGCGCCATGTCGAACAGATTGGCCTCGTGCGGTCCCAGGGCGCGGTCGCCGCAGCAGTCGGCCACCACCAGCGGACGGAAGCCCGATTGCATGGCATCGACCACGCTGGCGCGCACGCAGCCGCTGGTCACGCAGCCGGCCACCAGCAGGGTCTGCACGCCGCGCTGGGCCAGCCAGGGTGCGAGCATGGTGCCGAAGAAGGCCGAGGGCGTGCTCTTGCGCACCACGTATTCGCCAGCGGCCGGGGCCAGCTGGGGCACGATGGCGCTGTTGGGGCTGTCTTCCTTCAGGGTCAGCATGCCGGGCACCTTCAGGCAGAAGATGTTGTGGTCGGCATCGTCGTCCGAGAACACGATGCGGCTGTGCGCCACGGGCCAGCCGCGCTCGCGCGCATGGGCCAGCAGGTGCTGCGTCTGCGCGATGGCTTCGGGGATGTTGCCGCCGCCGAACACGGCCGGGTCGGCAAAGCCGTTGACGAAGTCGATGATGAGCAGGCCGAACGGGGCCTTGAGCGGCAGCGGCGTGCCGAAGCCCTGGCGTGCATAAACCGAGATGTCAGCAGAGATGTCGCCCTGCACGCCCTCGGTGGGAACGCTCTGCGTGCTGGTGGTGGCGGTGGCGGTTGTCATGCGATGTCCTTTCCTTGCTTGGACCTTTTGGCGGCGCGCGCCAGTCCTTCCTCGTCCTGCACCACGCCGTCGATGACCGTGGGCTTGCCGTCCAGCGCCACCGAGCAGTGGCGCATGGGAATGTCGATGTGGCAGGCCGTGGTGCGGCTGCCCCCGGCCTCGTTGTTGGGGCCCATGGACCACAGGAAGTTGCCCTCGAAGGCGCGGGCGTCCATGCCGATGTGGGTTTCCTTGTTGTAGTGGGCCAGCATGGACCAGTGGGCGCGCGGCTGCAGCCCCCAGCCGATGTGGGAGACGGCGTAGGCCTCGGGGTCCTCGTAGGAGGCCATGTACTCCTTGAGGATGTCGGCCTGCAGGCCGCCGCTGATGCGCGTGACGTAGCCCTTTTCGATGACGAGTTCGATGGGCTCGGTCACGTAGTCCTTCATGGGCAGCAGGATGTCGCCCCGGTCCAGCACCACGCGGCCGTTGCTCTCGCCCTCGTCGGGCCAGGTCAGCACGAAGCCACTGGGCCAGTGGTCCCAGCGGCCGGGCTGGTCCACGAAGCCGTATTCGCAGATGGCCGGGAAGCTGCCCAGGCGGCAGCGCAGGTCGGTGCCTGCGGCCGAGGTGATGTGCATCTGCCCGGCCGCCTCGATCAGCTTGGATGCGGCCTGCACGCGCGCGCGGTCGCCCTCGGTGGGCACCAGGCGGCACAGCACCTCGGGCGGCTCCACGGCCAGCAGGATCTTGGTGCCGGTCTGCAGGATCTCGTGCTGCTCGGGCGAGAACAGCAGCGTCATCAGGTCCAGCACCAGGTCGCTGGCCTTGAGCGCGGCGATGGCGGCGGGGTTGCCGGTCAGCGGCGTCGTGCCCAGGTAGGCCAGCGAGTCGCGGCTCAGTGATTTTTCGGCATTGACGGGCGGCAGGTCCAGGCGGTTGACGCGCGCACCCATTTCGCTGGAGGCGGCAATGGCGCAGCGCAGCGTCTGCGGGTGCGTGTCGGCGCCCGTGAGCACGGTGACGGTCTGGCCGGCTTCGAGCCGGGACAGCGTGAGCACCTGCTTCCAGGCGTGGATCAGGTCGATATCGCTGACAGCCATGGTCAATCCACCTTCGCGCCGAGGAACTCGCCCAGGGCCGCATAGAAGCCGGCCTCGTTGTCCCACGGGATCATGTGGCCGGCGTTCGGCACGCGCACATGCGCGGTCTGCGGTGCCAGGCCCTGCCACTCGGCCACGTCCGTATCGCGCACCACGTCGCCGCGCTCGGCCGTCACCAGCAGCAGCGGGTGCGGGATGTGGGGCAGGTCGGCGTGGATGTCATCGCGGCCGAAGTCCTCGAAGCTCTGGACGATGGCCGGCTCATGGCAGGTGTGCAGCCACTGGGCGCGCAGCTGGCGCTGCTCCTCGGTCCAGGTGGGGCAGAAGGCGCGCATGTCCTCGGCGTTCATGCCGCGCGTGGCCTGGCGGATGGAATCCACATACCAGGGCAGGGCGGCGGGATAGGCGCGGCGGCCCGGGCCGGAGACCGGCGGATCGACGATGACCAGGCGCGCGAGCCCCGCGGGCTGGCTGCGCGCGGCGCGCACGGCGATGCGCCCGCCCATCGAATGGCCGACCAGCGCATAGCGCGTGAGGCCCAGGGCCTGGGCCAGGGCGGTCACGTCGGCCGCCTGGGCGTCGAGGCCATAGTCCAGGCCCGGGCCCGACGACGACAGGCCGCGGCCGCGCACATCGAGCACATAGGTGTCGAACTGGCGGCCCAGGTGCTCGGCGACGAAACCCCAGGTGACGGCCGGGCTGGTGATGCCGGGAACCAGGATGAGGGCATCGCGCTGGGCGCGAGTGCCCTCGGCGCCGCCATAGCGCAGGTAGTGCTGGCGGATGCCGTTGGCGTGGACCTGGCCGCCGTAGAGGTAAGTGCTGGAGGTGCTGCTCATGCGGGTGCTCCTCAGGCCTGGGTGTTGTTGGGATAGCCGCCCGACAGCAGCGCCCCGGCGCCCGGCACCACGGGCTCCAGCCCCAGGTGGTCCAGCATGCGGCGCACCGTGCACACGGCCGTGGAGACGGTCGGAATGCCGGTCGCATCCTGGATGCGCTGGATGGCCGGCAGCGACGGCATCTGCACGCAGGCCGAGGCCACGATCACGTCGGCACCTTGGGTGTTCAGGCGCTTCACGTCGTCCAGCAACTGCAGCGGGTTGCGCCGGCCCACCTCCAGGTTGTCGGGGATTTCGAAGCAGATGGAGTCAATAACCTCGATGCCCTCGTGCTCGATGTACTGCACCACCAGGTCGGTCAGCGGCCGCATGTAGGGCGCCATGATCGATACGCGCCTGGCGCCCATGATCTTCAGTCCCTCCACCAGCGCGCCGGCCGAGGTCATCACCGGGGCCAGGCACTGGTTGGCGCGGGCCACCGCGGTCAGCTCCTGCTCGGTCTGGCGGTGGTAGCCCAGGCCCATGGCCATGATGGCCACCAGGCAGGCGGTGCTCATCACGTCGACCCGCGCGTCGGCGAGCTCGGCGGCGCAGCGCAGGCCTTCCTTGTTCATCGCGGCCAGTTCTTCCTTGGTGACCTTGTGCATGCGCATGCGGCTGCTGTGGAAGGTGAAGCTTTCTTCGGGGCGGATGCCCTCGCGGGCACGCAGCATGGCCGGGATCTCGGTCTCCATGGTGGTGTTGGAGCTGGGCACGATCTGGCCGATTCGGTAGGAGCGGGTCATGGAAGGCTTGCCTTTGCGGGTTTGATGAGAATCAAATGAGTGTGTACGCTTAATTTTTGCAAAAAAATCGAGGCCTGGCAAATTTAAATTTTCTCGGGGTTTGTACCTAATTTGCGCAGAAAGCACGCCAAAAAATCCAGAAACTCATTTATTCTTTCGCACCGTGACGCACTTCATGTGGATTGCAAAAATAAAGTGTGTACACCTTAATTGTGGCTTGAAGTGCTTGGCATGAATCCCGCGGCGCCGAGGCGCAGGGACGGGCTGAAGCAACGGCCGTTCTGTCTGCCTCTCAACATTCCTGCAAGGAGAAAAACTGTGTCCTCATCCCCCCGCATCGCCGTTGTCGGCGCCGGCCTCGGTGGCGCCGCCGCCGCCAAGCTGCTGCTCCAGGAAGGCTTCAACGTCCGCGTCTACGAGCAGGCACCGAACTTCTCGCGCCTGGGTGCCGGCATCCACGTAGGGCCGAACGTGATGAAGATCCTGCGCCGCATCGGCATCGAGGACGCGCTCAACGAACAGGGCTCGCACCCCGACTACTGGTACAGCCGCCATTGGCAGACCGGCGACGTGCTGGCCCAGATCCCGCTGGGCGACTACGCGGTCAAGGAATACGGCGCCAGCTACCTGACGGTGCACCGCGGCGACTTCCATGCGCTGCTGATCGAGGCCCTGCCCGACAGCGTGATGGCCTATGGCAAGCACCTGACCAAGGTCGAGGACCGCGGCCATGTGGTGGTGATGCACTTCGCCGACGGTACGACGGAGGAGGCCGACATCGTGATCGGCGCCGACGGCGTGAACTCGCGCATCCGCGAGGAGCTGCTCGGCCCCGAGCTGCCCAAGTACGCGGGCTACCTGGCGCACCGCGCCGTGTTCCCCACGCCCGAGGTCAAGGCCGGCATGCTGCCCTTCGACGCCTGCGTGAAGTGGTGGAGCGACGACCGCCACATGATGACCTACTTCGTCACCGGTAAGGCCGACGAGCTGTACTACGTGACCGGCGTGCCGGTCGAGCAGTGGAGCCTCGACGACCGCTGGCTGCCCAGCAGCAAGGACGAGATGCGCGAGGCCTTCTCCGGCTGGCACCCCACGGTGCAGGCCCTGATCGACGCGACGGTGGAGGTGACCAAGTGGTCGCTGCTGGAGCGCGATCCGCTGCCGCTGTGGAGCCGCGGCCGCCTGGTGCTGCTGGGCGATGCCTGCCATCCGATGAAGCCGCACATGGCCCAGGGTGCGGCCATGGCCATCGAGGATGGCGCCATGCTGGCGCGCTGCCTCAAGGAAGTCGGCGCCAGCAACCATGAGCTGGCCTTCGCGCTCTACGAAGCCAACCGGGCCGAGCGTGCCAGCAAGGTGCAGCGCATTTCGCACGACAACACCTGGCTGCGCACGAACGAGGATCCGTCGTGGTGTTTTGGCTACGACGTGTTCAACGTGCCGCTGGTCGACGCCAAGGCCAAGGCCGCGGCCTGATACTCGCTGCCTGCGCCGGACAGGCGGGCCCAGCCCGGCCGTCCGGCGCCCAGAAGCCGACCACTCCAACCGCCGACCGACCGAAGCCTTCCACCATGGGAACACCCGCCAATCCAAGCAGCACTTCCAGCCCCTTGCACCTGCGGGTCAATGGCCGCGACTGCGAAGTGCCGGCGGCGCCCGAGACGGCGCTGCTGCATGTGCTGCGCAACGACCTGGAGCTCAACGGGCCCAAGTACGGATGCGGCCTGGGCGAGTGCGGCGCCTGCACGGTGCTGATCGGCGGCGTGGCGGCGCGTTCCTGCGTGATTCCGGTGAGGGCGGCGGTGGGCCGCGAGGTGACCACGCTCGAAGGCCTGGGCACGCGCGCCCAGCCCGGCCCGACCCAGCAGGCCTTCATAGCCTGCCAGGCGGCGCAGTGCGGCTACTGCCTCAACGGCATGATCATGACCGTCGAGGCGCTGCTGCGCCGCAATGCCCATCCCACCGAGCAGGAGCTGCGCAACGAGCTGCAGCACAACCTGTGCCGCTGCGGCACGCACGTGGAAATCCTGCAGGCCGCCTTGCGCGCCGCCGAGCTGCGCATGCGCGGTGCGGGCCGTAGCGAACCCGCGAATCCTGGCGAGGCCCAGGCATGAACCCGTCCACCCATCCTGCCCCGCAGACCGGCGCAGTCGCTGCGCTGCCGGCGGATCGGCTGCACGGACTGGCGCTGCATCCGGCCGCCGTCGGCTGGGACGGCCTGCGCTACCAGGGGGCCGCGCTGGCCGAGGCGAATCTGGCCGAGGTGCGCTCCATGGCTGGCGTGGTGGCCACCGTGCAGCGCGACCAGTTCCTGGGCGTGGTGGCCGTGTCTCCCATCCATGCGCGCCAGGCCCTGGCATGCATGAACCCCGTCTGGCGCGATGCCGGACTGGAAAGATTTTTGCCGCGCGCCGACGAGGCCGACGCCAGCGCCGAGCGCTTCGTCTGGCACCTGCCGCGGGCGGAGGCGCCGGCCGGTGCGCAGGCCACGGCCTGGTGCCTGAACGGCCAGGCGAGCCTTTGGCTGCCGCCATGCACGCCCGAGGTGCAGCGCATGGTGGCGCGCGAAGTGGCCGCGCTGCTGCAGCTGTCCGAATCGGCGTTGCGCCTGGCGTGCTTGCCGGGGCCCGCGGCGCCGCATCCTCTCGATGTCATGGACGCCGCGGCCGATGCGGCCTTGCTGTCCCAGGCCGTGGGCCGGCCCGTCAGCGTGGCTTGCCGTTCCCATACTGCAGAGCCGGCCGGCGAACTGGTGCTGCGCGTTGTACCGCCGAACGCCGCGCCGGGCACGGCGTTGCAGCGCCCGGATGGCGCCGCGCGGACTGCGCTGGTTTCCGACACGCCGTGGGCCGTGCGGCCCAGCCTGGCGCGGCTGCTGAGCCAGCCCGAGCTGGCGCGCGCCGCCGCTCAGGCCAGCGTGTGCGGCGCGGGCACGGTGCAGGCCCGCAGGCAGGCCGGCGGCCTGCCCCAGGCAGGTGTCGACGATCTCAATGCGGCCCAGGTCTTCGCGAGCGAAAGCCTGTGGCACGAGCAGGCGCTTGCGCAGGGCCGGGAGCCGCTGGACTGGCGCCTGCAGCACCTGCCCGAAGGCCGGGGCCGCGAGCTGGCCCGCGAGGTGGCCGAAAGCGCATGCTGGCCGGACGAGCAGATGGACGACGGCAGGCTGCGCGGACGCGGCTTTGCCACGGCCCAGTTGCAGACGCTGGACGCCGATGGTGCCGACCGCATGGCCTGGAGTGCCTGGGTGGCCGAGGTGGCGGTCCATCCGCAGACCGGCGAGATCGAAGTCACGCGCGTCGTGGCCGGCCATGACAGCCAGGGCCTGCAGGTCGCCCAGAGCGCCAGCCTGCGCCTCGAAATCGTGCAGCAGGACCCGCAACTGCTGGCGGATGCGCGCCGGCTGCTGGGCGCGCCCGGTGCCTTCGACGATTGGAACAGCCCGGCCGAGCCTGCCGCGGCACTGCCCGCGCACCGCGACAGCTCCACCGAGCTGGCCCAGCCCCAGGCCGATGGCCTGGTCCGGCACGGGCAACTGGGAATCGATGGCGTTGTCACGCTGCCGGCCGCCGCAGCCATTGCGAACGCCATCCGCCAGGCGACAGGCGTGCGCCTGCGCGAGGTACCGTTCCAGCCCGAGCAACTGCGCCTGGCCCTGGCGGGCGACGCGGCCCAGCCTGCGCGCAGGCCGCTGCGCCGCGGCTGGGGCTGGCTGGCAGCCGCCGCTGCCGGTGTCGCGGGCATGGCCTCGTTGGCCTGGCCGCTCAAGCCCGCACTGCCGCTGACCGATGGGCCCGACGTCTCGCTGTATTCGCCGCAGGCGCTGGAGCGCGGCCGCCTGATCGCGGCTGCCGGCGATTGCGTGGTGTGCCACACGGCACCCGGCGGCGCCTCGAACGCGGGCGGCCTGGGCCTGGAGACGCCATTCGGCACCATCTACTCGACCAACATCACGCCCGATTCGGAGACCGGCATAGGCCGCTGGTCCTATGCGGCCTTCGAGCGCGCGATGCGCCGCGGCATCCACCAGGACGGGCGCCAGCTCTATCCCGCATTCCCGTACACGGCCTTTGCCAAGCTCAGCGATGGCGACCTGCAGGCGCTCTACGGTTACCTGATGTCGCAGCCCGCCGTGAAGGCCCAGGCACCCGAGACCCAACTGGCCTTTCCCTACAGCCTGCGCCCGGCCATGGCCGGCTGGAACCTGCTGTTCCACGATGCCACGCCGTTCAAGGCCGACCCGGCGCGCAGCGCCGAATGGAACCGCGGCGCCTACCTCGTCGAGGGCGCGGGCCACTGCGCGGCCTGCCATTCGCCGCGCAATGCCCTCGGGGCCGAGAAGGGCGGCATCCACTACCTGGGCGGCGGCGAGGCCGAGGGCTGGAGTGCTCCGGCGCTCAACGCGCTGGCCGGCGGCAAGCTGCCCTGGAGCCGGGACGAGCTGTACCAGTACCTGCGCAGCGGCTTTTCGGCGCGCCACGGCGTGGCGGCGGGGCCGATGGCGCCGGTGATCCACGGCCTGGCCGAATTGCCCGAGAGCGATGTGCGCGCCATGGTCACCTACCTGATGGAGCTGCCGGGCCAGGCGCCGCAGGCCATGCCGGTGCCCGCCGTGGCGCAAGCCCTGCCTGCGCCGGCCGAGGTCTTCGAGCGCCATGCCAGCGGCGAGCGTATTTACCAGAACGCCTGCGCGGTCTGCCACGAGGCGGGCAGCGGCCCCACGCTGTTCGGCGTCAAGCCGCTGCTGGGGCTCAACACCAACCTGCATGCGGCAGCGCCCGACAACCTGGTCCAGGTGATCCTGAACGGCATCCAGACCCCGGCGAACGACGCGCTGGGCTACATGCCGGGCTTCAGGGACAGCCTGGACGACAGGCAGATCGCCGACCTGCTCGGCTATCTGCGCAAACGATTTGCACCGGAGGAAAAAGCGTGGCCAGACGATACGACGACGATTGAGCGGCTGCGTGCGCAGGCCCACGGGGCACACGCACAGAAATAACCGGTTTCCGACCCACCAACCCCTATCTGAATGCAGTGATCGGGCCATGTCCATGGCACCGAGGGGGGCGGCTGCGTCGGTGATGGGGTGCAAGGCAAGGGCAGCGCGATGGCGCGCTGCAGGGCGATACGGCTTCAACCATTTTGAAATGACGAGAAAAGGAGACTCTGCATGTCATCAGCATTTATTTCCGTGGAAAAAGGCATCCAGACCGCGGGTGTCGGCAAATTCCAGTACCGGCTCTTCGTGATCTTCGGCCTGGTGTGGCTGGCCGATGCCATGCAGGTGCTGTCCATAGGCTTCAGCGCGCCATCGATCGCCAAGACCTTCGGCAAGACGGTGCCCGAGGCGCTGCAGACCGGCACCTTCTTCTTTATCGGCATGCTGATCGGCGCCTTTGTCTTCGGCCGCCTGGCCGACCGCATCGGCCGGCGGCCGGTGCTGATGATGGCCGTGGTCATCGATGCGTGCTGCGGCGTGGCGTCGGCCTTCGCCCCCGAGTTCGCCTGGCTGCTGTTCCTGCGCTTCCTGACCGGTATCGGCGTGGGCGGCACGCTGCCGGTGGACTACACGATGATGGCCGAGTTCCTGCCCAGCGACCGCCGCGGCCGCTGGCTGGTGCTGCTGGAGTCGTTCTGGGCCGTGGGCACCATCTTCCTGGCCATCCTGGCGCTGGTGGCCGTGTCCTGGGGCGACGACGCCTGGCGCGTGATCTTCTTCGTGACGGGCATTCCGGCGCTGATCGGCGTGGTGCTGCGCTTCTACATTCCCGAGTCGCCCATGTTCCTGAACCGCAACGGCAAGTCGGACCAGGCCCGCAAGGTGCTCGAGCGCGTCGCCAAGGTCAACGGCAACACGGCGCCGATTCCCGAACTGCAGCCCGAAAAGCAGGAGCGCAAGTCAGTCTTCGCGCTGTTCTCGGGCGATCTGCGCCGCCGCAGCCTGGCGCTGTTCCTGGCCTGGGCGCTGATCTCCATCGCCTACTACGGCGTCTTCGTCTACCTGCCGGTCAAGCTGAGCAGCGAGGGCTTTGCCTTCATGCGCGGCCAGGTCTTCCTGGTGGTGCTGGCACTGGTGCAGCTGCCGGGCTTCGCGCTGTCGGCCTATGGTGTCGAGCGCTGGGGCCGCAAGCCCACGTTGATCGGCTTCCTGCTGCTCAGCGCCGTGGGCTGCATGCTGTACAGCCTGGGTTCGTCGCCGGTCGTGGTCATCGGCTCGACGCTGCTGATGAGCTTCTCGCTGCTGGGCACCTGGGGCGCGCTGTATGCATTCACCCCCGAGGTCTACCCGACCGACCTGCGCGCCAGCGGCATGGGCATGGCCGGCGCGGTGGCGCGCTTCGGTGGCCTGTTCGCACCGGCCATCATCGCGCCCATCATGGCCAGCCATTTCACGCTGGCCCTGGTCGTGCTGTCCAGCATGCTGGTGGCGGGGGCGGTGTCGATCTGGGCGGTGGATGTGGAGTCGCGCAACCGCGCACTCGACTGAGCGCTGGGCCCGGCGCGTCAGTCGGGCTCGTTGCCTTCCAGCATCTTGCGCAGCAGGAAGTCGAGCGCTAGGCGCTCGGCCGGATTGAGCCGGCCGTAGGTGCTCTCGGTGATCTGCTGGGCGAAGGGCTCCATCTCGTGCACCAGCTGGCGCCCGGCCGCGGTGAGGTCGATGACGACCTTGCGCCGGTCGCTGCTGTCGTGATCCACGCGGATGAGTTCGCGCTGCTTGAGCCGGTCGACCACGCCGCGGATCGTGGCCTGGTCGATCACCGTGGCCTTGACGATGTCGGCCAGCGAGCTGCCGCCATGGTCGCGCACCGAGCACAGGACGACGAACTGCGCCGCCGTGAGCTGCGAGTCGGGGATGTAGTGCTGGAAGAGGGCGGTATGCCGCTGGTAGACGCGCCGCAGCAGGTGGCCGATCTGGTCGGAGAAGTGATAGCCGGCTGGAGCGGTTGGCGGATGGGTCATTTGGTGCATGAGCTTAGCAAAGATCGGGGACCCTGCTGCCCGGGCGAAGGCCCGCAGTGCAAGAGAATTTGACGTAGATACCCATTGCGCTTGAAATAGCGCAGAGACAGCGAGGCGAGGGCCGCCCCTTGGGGCGGCACCTGGCCTCCCCACCACCCTAGCCAGCGAAGATCCTCAGCGATCCATTTCCATGCCAGCGAACCCTTCGGCGACCGACGCCAAGACCGAACCTGCATTTTCCGATGTCCGCCAGGACGAGGCCGTGGACCGGGCCATCGCGCAGCACGCCCACCGGCCGGGCGCGCTGATCGAGCTGCTGCACGCCGTGCAGCATGCGCTCGGCCATATCCCCGAGGCGGCCGTGCCGCGCATCGCCGATGCGCTCAACCTTTCGCGCGCCGAGGTGCACGGCGTGGTCTCGTACTACCCGCATTTCCGCTCGGCGCCGCCGGGCCGGCGCGTGGTGCAGATCTGCCGCGCCGAGGCCTGCCAGTCGCGCGGCGCCGATGCACTGGCGCAGCAGGCCGAGCAGCTGCTGGGCTGCGCGCAGCACGCCACGCGACCCGATGGCCGCGTGACGCTGGAGCCGGTGTACTGCCTGGGCCTGTGCGCGCAGTCGCCTGCGCTGATGGTGGACGGGCGCGACGTGCATGCGCACCTCACGCCGGCGCGGCTGGCCGAGCTGGCGCAGCAGTGGTTGCAGCCGGATTTTGAGCCAAAAACCGGTTTTGACGAGATGGGGCAAGCGCAAGCAGCTATCAAATCTGATGATCAAGGCGCTGCCGCCGGCGTGCGCCTCTATGTACCGCGCGACGCGGCCGCGCTCGCCGCCGGGGCCGATGCGGTGGCCGAGGCGCTGGCGCGCGAATGTGTGGCACGCGGCCAAGCGGTAGAGATTGTGCGCAACGGCTCGCGCGGCCTGCTGTGGCTGGAGCCGCTGGTCGAGGTCGAGACGCCCGCTGGCCGCGTGGCCTACGGCCCGGTGGCGGCCGGCGATGTGCCGGGCCTGCTCGATGCCGGGCTGCTGCAGGGCCGGCCCCATACGCTGTGCCATGGCCTGACCGAAGCGATCCCCTACCTGGCCAACCAGGAGCGCCTGACCTTTGCGCGCGTGGGCATCACCGATCCGCTGAGCCTGGCGGACTACGAGGCCCATGGCGGCTGGCAGGGCCTGCGCCGTGCCGCCGCCATGGCGCCCGCTGACGTGGTGCAGCAGGTGACCGACTCGGGCCTGCGCGGGCGCGGCGGCGCGGCATTTCCGGCCGGCATCAAGTGGCAGACCGTGGCCGCGGCGGCGGGCCCGCTGAAGTACATCGCCTGCAATGCCGACGAGGGCGATTCGGGCACCTTCGCCGACCGGCTGCTGATGGAGGGCGATCCCTACTGCCTGATCGAGGGCATGGCGATCGCCGGCCTGGCCGTGGGCGCGACCCAGGGCTATGTCTATGTGCGCAGCGAGTACCCGCATGCCATCGCCACGCTGAACGCGGCGATCGCGCGCGCCGAGGCCGCCGGTTGGCTGGGCGGCGATGTGGCGGGTAGCGGCCGGGCCTTTCGGATGGAGGTGCGCCAGGGCGCGGGCAGCTATGTCTGTGGCGAGGAGACGGCCATGCTGGAGAGCATCGAGGGCAGGCGCGGCATCGTGCGCGCCAAGCCGCCGCTGCCGGCCATCGAAGGCCTGTTCGGCCGGCCCACGGTCATCAACAACGTGATCACGCTGGCCACGGTGCCGCTCATCCTGGCCCGGGGCGCGGCGTTCTACCAGGGCTTCGGCAGGGGGCGCTCGCGCGGCACGCTGCCGTTCCAGCTTGCCGGCAACATCGCGCGCGGCGGCCTGGTGGAAAAGGCCTTTGGCCTCAGCCTGCGCGAGCTGGTGGAGGACTTCGGCGGCGGCACGGCCAGCGGCCGGCCCGCCAAGGCCATCCAGGTCGGCGGGCCGCTGGGCAGCTATGTGGCGCCGGCGGACTGGGATGCGCCGCTCGACTACGAAGGCTATGCGGCGCGCGGCGACGTGGTCGGCCACGGCGGCATCGTGGTGCATGACGACACGGCCGACATGGCGCGGCTGGCGCGCTACGCGATGGAGTTCTGCGCCGTCGAGTCCTGCGGCAAGTGCACGCCCTGCCGCATAGGCTCGACGCGCGGCGTCGAGGTCATTGACCGCATCTCCCGAGGAGGAGAGGGCCATGCCGCCCAGGTGGCGCTGCTCGAAAGCCTGTGCGACACCATGCAGCACGGCTCCATGTGCGCCATGGGCGGCATGACACCCTACCCGGTGCGCTCGGCGCTTCACCACTATCCGGCCGATTTCGGCCTGGCAACCGAACCCAAGGAGCAGCCATGCTCGACGCTCTGAAGACCACCGACCTGGGCACGCCCGCGAGCCTTTCCGAGGCGCGGATCACCCTGACCATCGACGGCCGCGAAGTCACCGTGCCCCAGGGCACCTCGCTGATGCGCGCGGCCCTGGAGGGCGGCGTCAGCGTGCCCAAGCTCTGCGCCACCGACAGCCTGGAGCCCTTCGGCTCCTGCCGCCTGTGCCTGGTGCAGATCGAGGGCCGCAAGGGCTTTCCGGCCTCGTGCACCACGCCGGCCGAGGCCGGCATGCGGGTGCGCACCCAGAGCTCCGCGCTGCAGGAGCTGCGCAAGGGCGTGATGGAGCTGTACATCTCCGACCACCCGCTGGATTGCCTGACCTGCAGCGCCAACGGCGACTGCGAGCTGCAGGACATGGCCGGCGCGGTGGGCCTGCGCGAAGTGCGCTATGGCCTGGACGGCGCCAACCACTTCCAGGGCGAGGCCAAGGCCGCGGTCGATACCTCCAACCCGTATTTCGACTACGACCCGAGCAAGTGCATCGTCTGCAACCGCTGCGTGCGCGCCTGCGAGGAGACCCAGGGCACGTTCGCGCTGACCATCACCGGCCGCGGCTTCGACTCGCGCGTCACCGCGGGCCAGGGCGGCAGCTTCATGGACAGCGACTGCGTGAGCTGCGGCGCCTGCGTGCAGGCCTGCCCCACGGCCACGCTGCAGGAAAAGACCGTGGTCGAACTCGGTCAGGCCGGGCACAGCGCCATCACCACCTGCGCCTACTGCGGCGTGGGCTGCGGCTTCAAGGCCGAGATGAAGGGCGAGCAGGTCGTGCGCATGGTGCCCTGGAAGGACGGCCAGGCCAACGAGGGCCATGCCTGCGTCAAGGGCCGCTTTGCCTGGGGCTATGCCACGCACAAGGACCGCATCACCCGGCCCATGGTCCGCGCGAAGATCACCGACCCCTGGCGCGAAGTGAGCTGGGAAGAGGCCATTGCCCACACGGCCAGCGAGTTCCGCCGCATCCAGGCGAAGCACGGCAAGGATTCCATTGGCGGCATCACCTCCTCGCGCTGCACCAACGAAGAGGCCTACCTGGTGCAAAAGCTGGTGCGCACGGCCTTCGGCAACAACAACGTCGATACCTGCGCGCGCGTGTGCCACTCGCCCACGGGCTATGGCCTGGGCCAGACCTATGGCACCTCGGCCGGCACGCAGACCTTCAAGTCCATCGAGCACACGGACGTGGTCATGGTCATCGGCGCCAATCCCACGGCCGCGCACCCGGTGTTCGGCTCGCGCATGAAAAAGCGCCTGCGCGGCGACGGCCGGCGTGCGGGCGCCAAGCTCATCGTCATCGACCCGCGCGAGATCGAGCTCGTCAAGTCGCCCCACATCCGCGCCGACTACCACCTGCAACTGCGGCCCGGCACCAACGTGGCCATGATCACCTCGCTGGCCCATGTCATCGTCACCGAAGGCTGGCTGGCCGAGGACTACATCGCCGAGCGCTGCGATGCCAAGTCCTTCGCGCAGTGGAAGGAATTCGTGGCCCGGCCCGAGAACTCGCCCGAGGCCATGGCCGAGGTCACCGGGGTGGCGCCTGACCTGGTGCGCGGCGCCGCGCGCCTGTATGCGCTGGGTGCCGAGGACCACGCGGCGGGCCGCCCCGTCAACGCGGCCATCTACTACGGCCTGGGCGTGACCGAGCATGCGCAGGGCTCGACCATGGTCATGGGCATCGCCAACCTGGCCATGGCCACGGGCAACGTCGGGCGCGAAGGCGTGGGCGTGAACCCGCTGCGCGGCCAGAACAATGTGCAGGGCTCGTGCGACATGGGCTCCTTCCCGCACGAGCTGCCGGGCTACCGTCATATCTCGGACGCCACGGTGCGCGCCGAGTTCGAGGGCGCCTGGGGCGTGCAGCTCCATCCCGAGCCTGGGCTGCGCATCCCGAACATGTTCGACGCGGCGCTCGATGGCAGTTTTCTGGGCCTGTACTGCGAGGGCGAGGACATCGTGCAGTCCGACCCCAACACCCACCATGTGACGGCGGCGCTGTCGGCCATGGAATGCGTGGTGGTGCAGGACATCTTCCTCAACGAGACCGCCAAGTACGCCCATGTCTTCCTGCCCGGTTCCTCCTTCCTAGAGAAGGACGGCACCTTCACCAACGCCGAGCGCCGCATCTCGCGCGTGCGCAAGCTGATGCAGCCGCTGGGCGGCTACGCGGATTGGGAGGTGACGCAGATGCTGTCCAACGCGCTGGGCTACCCCATGCACTACACGCATCCCGAGCAGATCATGGCCGAGATCGCGGCGCTCACGCCCACGTTCGCCGGCGTCAGCTACGAGAAGATCGACCGACTGGGCAGCGTGCAATGGCCCTGCCACGATGGCACGGAGGAGGGCGGCACGGCCATCATGCACCGCGAGCGCTTCGTGCGCGGCAAGGGCCGCTTCATCGTCACGCAGTACGTGGCCAGCGACGAGAAGGTCACGCCGCGCTTTCCGCTGCTGTTGACCACGGGGCGCATCCTGTCGCAGTACAACGTGGGCGCCCAGACGCGGCGCACCCCCAACAGCCTCTGGCACAGCGAGGACCGGCTCGAGATCCATCCCCACGATGCCGAGGACCGCGGCATCCGCGACGGCGACTGGGTCGGCATCGCGAGCCGCGCGGGCGAGACCGTGCTGCGAGCCACCGTCACCGAGCGCATCCAGCCGGGCGTGGTCTACACCACCTTCCACTTCCCGGAGTCGGGCGCCAACGTGATCACCACCGACAGCTCGGACTGGGCCACGAACTGCCCCGAGTACAAGGTCACGGCCGTGCAGGTAATGCCCGTCAGCCAGCCATCGGACTGGCAGCGCGAGCATGCGCGCCAGCACAGCCAACAGCTCGAACTGCTGCAGGCGGCAGCGGTGGGAGGCCGGTGATGGACAGCGGCAACCTGGTGCGCATGGCCAACCGCATCGGCGAGTTCTTCGAGGCCATGCCCGAGCGCGACGAGGCCCTGCAGGGCATTGCCGAGCACATCCGCAAGTTCTGGGAGCCGCGCATGCGCGCCCAGCTGGCGCAGATCCTGGCCGATCCCGGCGCGGCCGAAGGGCTCAAGCCCATCGTGCGCGAGGCCCTGCAGCAGCACCCTCGCTAGCCGAAGCGCTTTTGCCGCGCCATCTCCTGGGCCAGCGCCACGAAGCCTGCTGCGGCTGGCGACAGGCGCTGCAGGTTGCGCACGGCCAGGCCGGTGACGCGGCGCTGGCGCGGCGAGAGGCTGCGGTAGACCATGCCGGCTGGCGGCTCCTCGGGCACGGCCAGGCGCGCCGCGATGGCGACCGCATGGCCTTGCGCCACAAAGCCCAGCATCGACGATATCTGCTCGAAATGGTAGATCGCATCGGGCAGGGCGCCGGCCTCGGCCAGGAAGCGGTCGATCTGCGCGCCCGAGCCGGCCGAGGTGCGGATGAAGGGCTCGCCCTGCAGGTCTGCTGCGGCGATGCTGCGCTGGCCCGCGAGCCGGTGTGCGGCGGGCAGCAGAGCCACCAGTTCGTCCTCGACCAGGGGCAGAGTCTCGAAGCGCTCGTCGGGTAGCACCACGAAGCCGATCTCCACGCGGCGCTCCAGCAGCCACCGGACCACCGTATCGTCGTTGCGCTCGTCGACCTGCACCTGCACGGCCGGCTGGCGGCGGCGGTATTCGGCGATCAACAGCGGCAGCAGCCGCAGCGACGAAGTGGCGCCGAACGAGGCCACGCGCAGCGTGCCGCGGGCGATGCCGCGCTCGGCATCGGCCTCCTGGCGCAGCGCCTCCTGCTGCTGCAGGATGTCGTTGGCGCGCTGCAGCAGTCGGGCGCCCGCGTCGGTCAGCGGCGAGTGGATGCCTTCGCGCCGCACCAACTGCACCTGCAGCTCGCCCTCGAGCGCGCGCAACGCATGGCTGACGGCGCTCTGGGTGATGCCCAGCAGCGCCGCTGCGCGCGAGAAGCTGCCGGCCCGGGCCAGCGCCGCGAATACTTCGAGCTGGGTGAAGGTCATGGGGTTTGGATCATGAGCATTTGCTCATTTGTCTATGAATCGACATGAGTACATAGTACGCGCCATGCATTCTCACCGTTTCCTGGGCCCGCACCTGCGGCTGGTCGGCATGGCCCTGCTCTGGGGCGCCTCCTGGCCCGCAGGCCGCATCATTGCGCAGAGCCTGCCGCCGCTGGCCGCGGCCTGCCTGCGTTTTGCGTTGGCGGCCCTGGTGCTGCTGCCGTGGATGTATGGCACGGGCGGCATGGCGGGCCTGCGCAGCTGGAGCGCCAGGCGCTGGCTGGGCATGGCCGCCGCTGCGGCGACCGGGGTGTTCGGCTATTCGATCTTCTTCCTGCTCGGGCTGCAGCAGGTGCCGGCCGGCAAGGCGGCGCTGGTGATCACGCTCAACCCGGTGCTCACGCTGCTGCTGGCCGTGTGGCTGTTTGGCGAACGGCTGAACCGCACCATCGCGCTGGGCATGGCGCTGGCGGCCTGTGGTGCTGTGGTCGTGATCTCGCACGGCGAGCCGCTGCGCCTGCTCGAAGGCGCGGTGGGGGCGGGCGAGCTGCTGATCCTGGGCTGCGTGGTCTGCTGGGTCGCCTACACGCTGGTCGGCCGCTGGGTGCTCACCGGCGTCGATGCGCTGTCGACCACGGCGGTGACCTCGGCGCTGGGGGCGCTAATGCTGCTGGCGGCCAGCCTGGCGTTCGAGGGCACCGCCGGCCTGCGGGCCGCCGTGCATGGCCCAGCCGAGGCCTGGGCAGCGCTGGTCTTCCTGGCCTTTGGCGCCACGGCGCTGGCCTACGCCTGGTATTTCGACGGCGTGAAGGCGCTGGGCGCGGGCGCGGCCTCGGGCTATATCACGCTGGTGCCGGTGGTCGGCGTGGCGTGTTCGGCGCTGTGGCTGGGTGAGCGCATCGATGCCAGCATCGTCATTGGCGGTGGCATGGCCGTGGCGGGCACGGCGCTGATGAATTGGGGGCGCAGGCCGGCTCCGCAGGCCTCGGCGGCGGGCCGCTATTCGCAGCGGGCCTAGGGAAACTCCGTGCATGGCCCTTCGGGAAATCCCAGGCCCCGTCGCTAGAATCACGGCGATCCGCATAGGCGACTGTTATCGCGGTTGGTGGTGAGCGGCGCCGGGCCTATCCCTGTCCGGGTTTCGCGCACCAAGTGGTTCACTCGGTGAGGGGTTTTGCATGGATATCTTGCTGCAACAGATCATCAACGGTCTGGTGTTGGGCAGCATGTACGCATTGATAGCCTTGGGCTACACAATGGTGTACGGCATCATTCAATTGATCAATTTCGCGCACGGCGAAGTGCTCATGGTCGGCGCGCTGACCAGCTGGAGCATCATCGGCATGATGCAGACGGCCATGCCCGACATGCCGGGCTGGGTCATCCTGCTGATCGCCACGCTCATCGCGTGCGTGGTGGCGGCGGTGCTCAACTTCACCATCGAGAAGATCGCCTACCGGCCGCTGCGCAGCAGCCCGCGGCTGGCGCCGCTGATCACCGCCATCGGCATGTCCATCCTGCTGCAGACGCTGGCGATGATCATCTGGAAGCCGAACTACAAGCCCTATCCCACGCTGCTGCCGTCCGAGCCCTTCGAGGTGGCCGGCGCGGTGATCACGCCCACGCAGGTGCTGATCCTGGCGGTGACGGCGATCACGCTGGCGGTGCTGATGTACCTGGTGAACTACACCCGCCTGGGCCGCGCGATGCGCGCGACCGCAGAGAACCCCCGCGTGGCGGCGCTGATGGGCATCAAGCCCGATTTCGTGATCTCGGCCACCTTCGTGATCGGCGCGGTGCTGGCCGCCATCGCCGGCGTGATGTGGGCTTCCAACTACGGCACGGCCCAGCACACCATGGGCTTCCTGCCCGGGCTGAAGGCCTTCATCGCCGCGGTGTTCGGCGGCATCGGCAACCTGGCCGGCGCGGTGGTGGGCGCGATGATCCTGGGCCTGGTGGAAGCCATCGGCGCGGGCTACATCGGCACCATCACCGGCGGCGTGCTGGGCAGCCAGTATGTCGATATCTTCTCGTTCATTGTGCTGATCATCGTGTTGACCCTGCGCCCCTCGGGCCTGCTGGGCGAGCGTGTGGCCGACCGGGCATAAGGAGACGCCATGAACAAGAAAGCACAATGGATCGTGGGCGCGGTGGCGCTGCTGGTGCTGCCGCTGGTGCTGCAGTCCTTCGGCAACGCCTGGGTGCGCATCGCCGATTTGACCCTGCTGTACGTGATGCTGGCCCTGGGCCTGAACATCGTCGTCGGCTTCGCCGGCCTGCTGGACCTGGGCTACGTGGCCTTCTACGCGGTGGGCGCCTACATGTTCGGCCTGATGGCGTCGCCGCACCTGGCGGAGACCTTCGAGGGCTTCAAGGCCCTGTTCCCGAACGGCATGCACACCTCCATCTGGCTGGTGATACCGCTTGCGGCGCTGCTCGCGGCCTGCGCGGGGATTGTGCTGGGCATGCCGGTGCTCAAGCTGCGCGGCGACTACCTCGCCATCGTGACGCTGGGCTTCGGCGAGATCATCCGCATCTTCATGCTCAACCTGGACCAGCCGGTGAACATCACCAACGGCCCCAAGGGCCTGGGCCAGATCGATTCGATCAAGATATTCGGCCTGAACCTGGCCAAGCGGCTGGAGATCGGCAGCTACACCATCGAGTCGGTGTCGCTGTACTACTACCTGTTCCTGTCGCTGGTGGTGGTGAGCGTGTTCATCTGCTACCGCCTGCAGGATTCGCGCATCGGCCGCGCCTGGATGGCCATCCGCGAGGACGAGATCGCCGCCAAGGCCATGGGCATCAACACCCGCAACATGAAGCTGCTGGCCTTCGGCATGGGCGCCACCTTCGGCGGCGTGGCCGGCGTGATGTTCGGCGCCTTCCAGGGCTTCGTGTCGCCCGAGTCGTTCAGCCTGATGGAATCGATCATGATCATCGCCATGGTGGTGCTGGGCGGCCTGGGCCACATCCCCGGCGTGATCCTGGGTGCGGTGCTGCTGTCGGCGCTGCCCGAGGTGCTGCGCTACGTGGCCGGCCCGCTGCAGGCCATGACCGACGGGCGCCTCGACGCCTCCATCCTGCGCCAGCTGCTGATCGCGCTGGCGATGATCGTGGTGATGCTGCTGCGCCCGCGCGGCCTGTGGCCCGCTCCCGAGCATGGCAAGAGCGCCTTGCAGAAGAACTGAGGGAGCCGCAGCATGAACAACACGAACACCACCGCCCCGGTACTGAAGGTCGCCGGCATTTCCAAGCGCTTCGGCGGCCTGCAGGCGCTGTCCGACGTGGCGCTGACCATCGAGCGCGGCCAGGTCTATGGCCTGATCGGTCCCAACGGCGCGGGCAAGACCACGTTCTTCAACGTGATCACCGGGCTGTACACGCCCGACTCCGGCAGCTTCGAGCTCGAAGGCCATCCCTACGAGCCCAAGGCCGTGCACCTGGTGGCGCGCTCGGGCATCGCTCGGACCTTCCAGAACATCCGGCTGTTCGCCGAGATGACGGCGCTCGAGAACGTGATGGTCGGGCGCCATGTGCGCACCAGCTCGGGCGTGCTCGGCGCCATCTTCCGCGGTCCGAAGTTCAAGGCCGAGGAGGCAGCGATCCGCGATCGCGCACAGGAGCTGCTGGCCTACGTGGGCATCGAGCGCTTTGCGCAGTACAAGGCGCGCACGCTGTCCTACGGCGACCAGCGACGCCTGGAGATCGCCCGGGCGCTGGCCACCGATCCCAAGCTGATCGCGCTGGACGAGCCCGCCGCCGGCATGAACGCGACCGAGAAGGTGCAACTGCGCGAGCTGATCGACCGCATCCGCAACGACGGCCGCACCATCCTGCTGATCGAGCACGACGTGAAGCTGGTGATGGGCCTGTGCGACCGCGTGACGGTGCTCGACTACGGCAAGCGCCTGGCGGAGGGTACGCCCGCCGAAGTGCAGAAGAATGAAAAAGTGATCGAGGCCTACCTCGGAACCGGAGGACACTGAGCATGGCCGACCAATCGACCAACCAAGAGAGCCGGCAGGCGCTGCTGAAAGTACGCGGCCTGAAGGTAGCCTATGGCGGCATCCAGGCCGTCAAGGGCGTAGACCTGGACGTGTTCCAGGGCGAGCTGGTGTCGCTGATCGGCTCCAACGGCGCCGGCAAGACCACGACGATGAAGGCCGTCACCGGCACGCAGACCCTCAACGACGGCAGCATCGAGTACCTGGGCGAGAGCATCAAGGGCCGGGGCCCGTGGGACCTGGTGGCCAAGGGCCTGGTGATGGTGCCGGAAGGCCGCGGCGTCTTCACGCGCCAGACCATCACCGACAACCTGCTGCTGGGCGCCTACCTGCGCAACGACAAGGCCGGCATCCAGGCCGACATCGAGAAGATGTTCAACATCTTCCCGCGCCTGCGCGAGCGCAAGGACCAGCTGGCCGGCACCATGTCGGGCGGCGAGCAGCAGATGCTCGCCATGGCCCGCGCGCTGATGGCCCAGCCCAAGCTGCTGCTGCTGGACGAGCCCTCGATGGGCCTGTCGCCGATCATGGTGGACAAGATCTTCGAGGTGGTGCGCGACGTGTACGCCATGGGCGTGACCGTGGTGCTGGTGGAGCAGAACGCCAGCCGCGCGCTGGCCATCGCCGACCGTGGCTACGTGATGGAGTCGGGCGTCATCACCATGACCGGGCCGGGCCCGCAGCTGCTGAGCGACCCCAAGGTGCGCGCCGCCTACCTGGGCGAGTAGCGGCATCCCCAAGGGGAAAAAGAGGGGAAAAGCGCTGGACAATGGCGCTTTTCTCGTTTGTGGAGCGCCATCGTGAGCTTTCTGAGCAACCTCCCCGTGTCGGTGCAGGCCATCGCCCTGCTGATCGCCAGCAATGTGTTCATGACCTTTGCCTGGTACGGGCACCTGAAGAACCTGTCGGCATCGCCGTGGTACATCGCGGCGCTGGTGAGCTGGGGGATTGCCTTCTTCGAATACATGATGCAGGTGCCGGCCAACCGCATCGGCTTCACGCAGTTCAGCGTGGGCCAGCTCAAGATCCTGCAGGAGGTCATCACGCTGCTGGTCTTCGTGCCGTTCTCGGTGTGGTTCATGGACCAGCCGCTGAAGTGGGACTACCTGTGGGCGGGCCTGTGCCTGCTGGGCGCGGTGTACTTCGTGTTCCGCAGTGCCTAGCATTTTGCGGGGGTTTCCCGCGGTGGCCTGGGGTGTTGTTGCCCGAAATATGACGGGTGGATGACAGCTCGCGTAGAATTTCGCCCGTCTGTGCCGCACAGTCCGACGGTTTTTCCGAGGGGCTGTGTGGCACATCCTTTATCCGCATTGAAACCAACAGGTGCATCATGCTCTTTGGCAAGCTCTTGCCACGCGAAGGCAACTTCTTCGAAATGTTCAACCAGCACGCGGATCGCATCGTCGAGGCGGCCCATGCGTTTTCGCAGCTCGTGGCCAACTATGGCGACGCGCATCTGCGGGAGAAGTACAACCAGGACGTCGACAACGCCGAGCGCGCGGCCGACCGGGTGACCACCGAGGTGAACCGTGCGCTGCACAAGACCTTCATCACGCCGATCGACCGCGAGCAGATCCATTCGCTGATCAACACCATGGATGACGTGGCCGACCTGATCCAGGACACGGCCGAGACCATGGCGCTGTATGACGTGCGCCACATGACCGACGAGATCACGCGCCTGACCGACCTGGCCGTCAAGTGCTGCGAGCGCCTGCGCGACGCGGTGAAGATGCTGTCGCGCATCGCCGAGCCGTCGGTGGCCGAGGCCGCCATCAAGACCTGCGAGGAGATCGACCGCCTCGAGGGCGACGCCGACCGCGTGCTGCGCAGCGCCATGAGCAAGCTGTTCCGCGAGGAGAACGATGTGCGCGAGCTGATCAAGCTCAAGGCGATCTACGAACTGCTCGAAACCATCACCGACAAGTGCGAGGACGTAGCCAACGACATCGAAGGCATCATCCTGGAAAACTCCTGAGTCCGGAACTTCGATGGAAACCATGCAAACTGCCCTGTGGGTGATCGTGGTGCTGGTGGCGCTGGCGATCGTGTTCGACTTCATGAACGGCTTTCATGATGCGGCGAACTCCATTGCCACCGTCGTCTCCACCGGCGTGCTCAAGCCCACGCAGGCCGTGGTGTTCGCGGCCTTCTTCAACTTCGTCGCGATCTTCGTGTTCCACCTCAGCGTGGCGGCCACCATCGGCAAGGGCATCGTCCAGCCGGGCATCGTCGATACGCACGTGGTCTTCGGCGCGCTGGTGGGCGCCATCACCTGGAACGTCATCACCTGGTACTACGGCATCCCGAGCAGCTCGTCGCACGCGCTGATCGGCGGCATCGTCGGCTCGGTGATCGCCAAGGCCGGCTCGGGTGCGCTGATCGCCAGCGGCATCTGGAAGACGGTGCTGTTCATCTTCGTGTCGCCGCTGCTGGGCTTCATCCTCGGCTCGCTGATGATGGTGATCGTGGCCTGGATCTTCCGCCGCAAGAGCCCCGCCCGCATCGACAAGTGGTTCCGCCGGCTGCAGCTGCTCTCGGCCGGCGCCTACAGCCTGGGCCACGGCGGCAACGACGCGCAGAAGACCATCGGCATCATCTGGCTGCTGCTGCTGTCCACCGGCTACGCCTCGGCCAGCGACCCGAACCCGCCGACCTGGGCCATCGTGGCCTGCTACTCGGCCATCGCGCTGGGCACCATGTTCGGCGGCTGGCGCATCGTCAAGACCATGGGCCAGAAGATCACCAAGCTCAAGCCCGTCGGCGGCTTCTGCGCCGAGAGCGGCGGCGCGCTGACGCTGTTCATCGCCACTGCGCTGGGCGTGCCGGTGTCCACTACCCACACCATCACCGGCGCCATCGTCGGCGTGGGCTCCACGCAGCGCGCCAGCGCCGTGCGCTGGGGCGTGGCGGGCAACATCGTCTGGGCCTGGGTGCTGACCATTCCGGCCAGCGCCTTCGTTGCGGCATTCGCCTACTGGGTGAGCCTGCAGCTGTTCTGACCGGAGCGGTTGATTCAAAAAAGAGAGCTGCTGGCGCTTGTTCCGTAAGGATTTCAGATATAAAACTATCTGAATCCATTGCAGAGCAAGCGCGAGCAGCTCTCTTTTTATTGCGGATCTTGCGAGATCTTGCGCGCCTCTTCGATCTGGTACTCGAAGTAGTGCTGGAAGCTGTAGGCCAGGCTGGCCATCAGCACCGCCGTGCCCAGCATCAGCGCGGTGGCGATGCCGAAGACGGTGAACCAGTTGGTGCGGCCGGCCGGGTGTTCCAGCTCCAACGGCGGGTTGTGCCGGGCGTTCCACTTCTCCGGCGTCGACAGCCCGTACAGGATGGCGATCAGCGCGCCCACGGCGATGGTGAAGCCCAGCAGCGGGATCAGCATCCAGCTCATCTGGTCGTCCACGCCGTATTCCTTCAGCCGCTCGATGCCATACAGGCCCAGCGCCGTCGGGATCGGGAAGAGCCAGCCCCAGCTGTCGCGCAGCCCGTGCAGGTAGAAGCGGTGCAGGCCCAGCGGCCCGCCCACGAAGGCGAGCCAGGTCGCCACGGTCTTGTTCTTCGTCATGGCGGGGCTCAGGCAGCGGCGGGTGCGGTCGTGTCGCCGGCGCCCAGGGTCTTTTCCATCAGCACCACGTCGCGCCACTGGCCGAACTTCCAGCCCACTGACTTCATCGTGCCCACGTGCGCAAAGCCCAGCGCCGTGTGCAGGCCCACCGATCCCTGGTTGGCCGAGTCGCCGATCACCGCGATCATCTTGCGCACGCCGCCGGCCTCGGCCTGCGCCAGCAGCGCCTGCAGCAGCAGCCGGCCCAGGCCCTGGCCCTGGGCATCGGCATCGACGTAGATCGAGTCCTCGGCAGAGAAGCGGTAGGCCGGGCGCGGCTTGAACCAGTTGGCATAGGCAAAGCCCAGTACCTGCCCGTCCTGCTCGGCCACCAGGTAGGGCAGATCGCGCGCCAGCACGTCGCTGCGGCGCTGCGCCATGTCGGCTTCGGAGGGGGGATCGGTCTCGAAACTGCCGGTGCCGTGCAGCACGTGGTGGGCGTAGATGCGGGTGATGTGGGGGATATCTGCTGCGGTACTGGCGCGAATGCTTGGCATGGTCGGTCGAAAATCGTATAATGCGTGGCTTTGCTGCGTGTCTCTGGCCGGGTGGCTAGTTGCGTGTCTCAAACGTGGCAGAAAACATCTCCACCCGAAGGATTCATTATGGTCGTAATTCGACTCTCCCGCGGCGGCGCCAAGGCCCGTCCTTTCTACAACATCGTCGTTGCTGACAAGCGCGTGCGCCGTGATGGCAGCTTCATCGAGCGCATCGGCTTCTACAACCCCACCGCCAAGGGCGGCGAAGAAACCCTGCGCCTCGCACAGGACCGCCTCGCCTACTGGAAGAGCGTGGGCGCCCAGACGTCCGACACGGTGGACCGCCTGGCCAAGCAAGCTGCCAAGCAGGCCGCTTAAGCCCCGGTAGATCGCTAC
Source organism: Comamonas sp. (assembly GCA_050282565.1). GTDB lineage: Bacteria > Pseudomonadota > Gammaproteobacteria > Burkholderiales > Burkholderiaceae_C > Comamonas. The sequence goes on along the minus strand of JBLZYV010000002.1, from coordinate 38,672 downwards.
CATCCCGAGCGGAGGCCGTTGGTCCTGGACTGACGGCTTTCGCTTTTTTTGCTTTCCAAATCATGCAGCCTGCATCCACGTCCCTCACGCCCGCCGAACTGCCCGCCGACGCCATCGAGGTCGCCCGCATCCTGGATGCCTGGGGCGTCAAGGGCTGGTTCAAGGTGCTGACGCACAGCGCCGATCCGCAGGCGCTGTTCCGGGCCAAGCAATGGTTCCTGCTGCCTTCTGAAAGAGGCGCGAAGCACTTCAGCGGCACCGTGGCGCTGGCCATGCGCCAATCGCGCTTCCATGGCGACACGGTGGTGGCATCGGCCGAGGGCATCGACGACCGCAACGCCGCCGAGAGCCTCAAGGGCGCCCGGGTGTTCGTGTCGCGCGCCGATTTTCCGAAGGCCGGTGACGACGAGTACTACTGGGTCGACCTGATGGGCCTCGCCGTGGTCAACCGCGAAGGCGTGGCGCTGGGCGTGGTGCGCGACCTGATGTCCACCGGCCCGCAGACCGTGCTGGTCATCGGCTACGAGGAAGAGGGCAAGGAGCGCGAGCGCATGATTCCCTTCGTCGCGGCCTTTGTGGACGATGTGTCGCTGCAGGACAAGCGCATCACCGTCGACTGGCAACCCGACTACTGACACCCAGGCTCCGCATGCGCTTTGACGTCATCACGCTGTTCCCCGAGCTGTTCGAGCCCTTCCTGGCCAGCGGCGTGACGCGCCGCGCCTACCAGAGCGGCCAGGTGGCGGTGCACTGCTGGAACCCGCGCGACTTTGCCGAAGGCAACTACCGCCGCGTGGACGACCGCCCCTTCGGCGGCGGCCCCGGCATGGTGATGATGGCCGAGCCGCTGGCGCGCTGCCTGGCGGCGATTCGTGCGGAGCGGGCCGAAACCCCGGACGCGCAGGCGCCGCTGGTGCTGTTTTCGCCCATCGGCGAAACCATCCGGCATGCCGTGGTGCAGCAATGGTCGGAAGGCGCCGGCGCCGTGCTGCTGTGCGGGCGCTACGAGGGCGTGGACCAGCGTTTCATCGACAAGCATGTCGATGCGCAGCTCAGCCTGGGCGACTTCGTGCTGTCCGGCGGCGAGATCGCCGCGATGGCGCTGCTCGACGCCATCGCCCGGCTGCAGCCCGGCGTGCTGCACGACGAAGGCAGCCACCAGCTCGACAGCTTCAACCCCGCGCTCGACGGCCTGCTCGACTGCCCGCACTACACCCGGCCCGAAGTCTGGGAAGGCGCGCCGGTGCCCGAGCCGCTGCTGTCCGGCCACCATGCGCGCATCGAGCGCTGGCGCCGCGACGAGCGCCTGCGCACCACGGCCGAGCACCGGCCCGAGCTGCTGCAGCAGGCACGCCAGGCGGGTGCGCTCGGCAAGCAGGATGAGCAGGTCTTGAAGCAATCCGACAAGCTGCTATAATCCCCGGTTTACCGATCCTCTGCACGGCCGTTTTTCTCGATGGCGAGAGAAACAATACGCCGCCAGGCCCTTGTGGGCCACGCGGTCAGCCAACTCCATGGCGCGCGCAAGATCGTTGGATGTCAACATGAATCTGATCCAGATCCTCGAGCAGGAAGAAATCGCCCGCCTGAACAAGACCGTTCCCGATTTCGGCCCCGGCGACACCGTCGTGGTGAACGTGAACGTGGTCGAAGGCACCCGCAAGCGCGTGCAGGCCTACGAAGGCGTGGTGATCGCCAAGCGCAACCGTGGCCTGAACAGCGGCTTCACCGTGCGCAAGATCTCCAGCGGCGAAGGCGTGGAGCGTACGTTCCAGACCTACAGCCCGCTGATCGCCAGCATCGAAGTCAAGCGCCGCGGCGATGTGCGCCGTGCCAAGCTGTACTACCTGCGCGAGCGCAGCGGCAAGTCGGCCCGCATCAAGGAAAAGCTGCCGGCACGCAAGGCAGCCGTGGCTGTCGCTGCTGCGGAATAATCCACAGCCGCACGCTTCGTGCCCTGAAAGCCGCTACGCTCGCGTGTAGCGGCTTTTTTCATCGCCGTGCCCAGATGAGGACTCCTGAGTTGACGCCAGCACCAGACACCAGCATGCCGCGCCCGATGTCCAGCATTCCCGGCTTCGATCCGCGAAAGGTGCCGGTGGTCGGCGTGGACACCCAACTGCCCGCCATCGATGCCGCGCAGCTGACCGCTGGCGCGCTGCGCCACCGCTTTGCGCTGGAGCACGCGCCCTGGCAGCCCGAGGTCAGCACCGAGGGCCGCTGGAGCACCCGCCCCGTCGCCAAGGCCGCTGTGCTGGTGGCGCTGGTGCAGCGCGAGGAGCTGTACCTGCTGCTGACCGAGCGCACCCACAACCTGTCGAACCACTCGGGCCAGATTGCCTTTCCCGGCGGCCGGCAGGACGAGGGCGACCGCGACGCCACCGACGCCGCGCTGCGCGAGGCCTGGGAAGAGGTGGGCCTGGAGCGCTCGCAGGCCGAGGTCATCGGCAGCCTGCCGCAGTACGAGACCGGCTCGGGCTTCGACATCACGCCCGTGGTGGCGCTGGTGACGCCGCCGATGGAGCTGCGCCCCAATCCCGGCGAGGTGGCCGATGTGTTCGAGGTGCCGCTGTCGTTCCTGATGAACCCGGCCCACCACCAGTGGCAGCTGTTCCAGATGCAGGACATGCGCCGGCGCTGGCTGTCCATGCCCTATGCCGATCCGGCGACCGGCAAGGAGCGTTTCATATGGGGTGCCACGGCGGGCATGCTGCGCAACTTCTACCGCTTCCTGTCATTGCCCTTGCCTGGGTATGATGTGCGCCCATGAGTTTTTTCGCCACGCTGATCGCATTGCTGCTGGAGCAGGCCAGGCCGCTGGACCGGGGTAATCCGGTCTATGCCGCGGTGCGCGCCTGGGTGCAGTGGGTCAGCCGCAACCTCGATGCCGGACAGCGCCACCACGGCCGCCTGGCCTGGTGCGTGGCGGTGCTGCTGCCCACGGCGCTGGCGCTGGGCGTGGACTGGCTGCTGAGCTACCTGGTGGGCTGGCCGCTGGCCATGGTGTGGAACGTGGTGGTGCTGTATGTGACGCTAGGCTTTCGCCAGTTCAGCCACCATTTCACCCGCATCCGCGATGCGCTGGAATCCGGCGACGAGGCCCAGGCGCGCCAGTACCTGGCCGACTGGCAGCAGGTGCAGGCCGATGACCTGCCGCGCAGCGAGATCGTGCGCCATGTCATCGAGTATTCGGTGCTGGCGGCGCACCGCCATGTGTTCGGCGTGCTCGCCTGCTATTCCATAGGCTCGGCGCTGGGCCTGGGCCCGGCGGGCGCGGTGTTCTACCGCATGGCCGAGTTCGTCGGCCGCGTGTTGGGCCCCGGCGGCCGCATGGCCGACGCCAGCGCCGCCATGCAGCGCGCTGCCAGCGCCGCCTGGTCGGCCATCGACTGGCTGCCGGCGCGGCTCACCGCGGTGAGCTTTGCAGCGGTGGGCAACTTCGAGCAGGCCATCGACAACTGGCGCTTCCAGACCCAGCTCTTTCCCAATGACGACGACGGCGTGATCCTCGCGGCCACCGCTGGCGCCATCGATATCCGCCTGGGCGGCGCTGCCCTGCGCGCGCGCAGCGCCGCGGCCGACGAGGCCGGCCCGCTGGACGGCGATGGCAGCACCACGCCGGGGCGCGACCCCGAGGTCGGCCACCTGCGCAGCGTGGTGGGGCTGGTGTGGCGCTCGGTGGTGGTGTGGATGCTGCTGCTGGCGCTGCTCACGCTGGCACGCCTGCTGGGCTAGCGCCCCGCATCTGGGCGCGCTCCCCTCAAAACAAAGCGCCCCATCCCTGCTGCAGGGATGGGGCGCTTTGCCGTTGGACGGGCGTCAGCCCTGCGACTTGCGGCCCTTGCGCCGGAAGCTCCAGGCGGCGCCGATCAGCGTGGCGCCCAGCAAGGCCAGGCCGGCTGGGTTCGTCGTGGGCACCTTGCGCGGCTCGCCGTTGCGCACCAGCACCGGATCGGTATCGCTGGCGCTGTTGTTGCCGGGGTTGGTGTCGTGCACGGCGGCAGGAATGACCAGGGTGGCCGTGTTGGTCACCGAGCCCGTCAGGTCCGCGGCCACTGCGGCGGTGATGGTGTAGGTCAGCGCGCCGCCGGCGGGCAGCGAAATCAGCTCCGACAGGTTGCCGCTGCCGCTGGCCGCCGGGCAGGTGGCGCCGCCGGCGGCGGTGCAGGTCCAGCTGCCGTAGGTGATGCCGGCCGGCGGCGTGTTGCTCAGGGTCACGCCGGCGATATCCGTGTCGCCGTGGTTGGTGGCGACGACCACGTAGGTGGTGCTGCCGCCTTGCTGCACGCCATTGGCGTTGTTGGTGATGCTCACGCCCACGTCGCCCTCGCCGATCACCGACACCGTGGCCTGGGCCGGGCCAGTATTGCTCAGGCCGGTCGACGACACCATGCCGCCGGCCGGGATGCGGTTGGTCAGGTTGCCGTAGGCCGTGCCCACCACATCGACCGCGATCGCGCAGGTGGCGCCTGCGGGCGCAGTTGCTCCTGCGCCGGCCACCTCCACGGTGGTGGCGCCTGCCGCGGCCTTCAGGTCGGCCGCTGCGATGGTGCAGTTGCCGGAGACGGCCAGGTTGGGCGGGTCTGCCACCGCCATGCCGAAGGGCAGGTTGTCCACCAGCTTGATCCCCGTCTGCGTGGGGGCGCCCTCGGTGTTGCTGATGATCAGCTTCAGAGTGGTCTTGTCGCCCAGGCGGTCCAGGGTCGTCTTGCTGAACTCCTTGCTCAGTTGCAGCGAGGCGCTCGACGCGGTGAGCGAGGCCGAGGTGCCGTTGTTGCTGGCGACTTTCTCGGCGGTGGTGATGGAGCGGGCCGGCAGGCTGTTGGTGATGGTGCCGTTGGCGCCGGCGGGCGCGCCCACCTCGACGACGATGGCGCAACTGCTGGCCGCGTTCTGGCCACCCGCCGGGACCGGGATCGTGCCGCCGGTCAGCGAGAGCTGGCCCGGCGTCGCCCAGTCGAGCGTGCCGCCGCAGCTGTTGCTCACCAGGCTCTTGGCCTCCAGCACGAACGGGGTGCCGGGGAAGGTGTCGGTGAACGAGACATTCGTCAGCTCGGTGGCGCCCGCGGCGCGGTTCAGCGTGATGGTCATGGTCGACGTGGTCTGCCCGGACGAGATCGTGCCGGGGCTGAAGGACTTGCCTGCCGTGAGCGCCGCGCTCGCGCTGACTTCCGCCCATTGGATGTTCGGCCAGACGCCGCCGCCCGCGATGACCAGGTTGGCATCGCCCTGGCCGGAGGTGCCGCCGATGCGGTTGCGGTGCAGGCCCACCGTGGCGTCGCCGCCGATCCTGATCGGCACCGAGACGGTGCACGAGCCGCTGGCAGGAATCGCGCCGCCGGTGATATCGATGCGGCTGCCGCCCACGGGCGCATTGACGGTGCTGCCGCAGGTGTTGCCGGCCGGCCCGCCCACGCTGAACGACGCGCCCATCAGGCCGAGGTCATCGGTGATCGAGGTGATCGCTGCAGGCGCGGTCGCGCTGTTGGACAACGTCAGCACCATCTGGAGGGTGTTGGTTTGCCGGCCCGCGTTCGCGTCGGTCACGCTCTGCTGGCCATTGAAGGTCTTGACGACGCTGATGCCGGGGCCGGGTCCGCCCGGGTTGATGGTCACGCTGTCTCCCACCACCGCCACGCCGACGGGGCCGAACTGCAGCGGGCTGGGGGCAAAGTTCGCCAGGTTGTTGGTGGCGGTGATGTAGTTCCCCGTCGTGTTGACCGGGGTGTACTGCACATCGATGGTGCAGTCGCTCACGCCGGCCACGGTGCCGCCGCTCAGGCTGACCGAGGTGTCGGTGAAGGAGACCGTGCCATTGCAGCTGTTGCCGTTGATGGCGGTGGGCCGGATGCCCGCCGGCACGTTGTCGGTGAAAGTGACGTTGGCCAGCGGGGTGGCGTTGAAGTTCTGGACCAGCAGCGTGAAACGGGCGGAGCCGCCGTTGGGCACCGGGTCTTCGACGAAGTTCTTCAGGATGCGCGCCCCGGTGGTGACGGTGGCCGAGCCGCTGAACGGCGCGATGTTGGTGGCGCCGTAGTCCGCCGTCACGCTGTTGGACGCGATGGTATTCGTCTGGCCGCCGCTGAAGAACACATTGGGGTCGGCGGGCGTGACGTTGAAGCTGAGCGTGCAGGCGCCCTGGGCGGCGATGGTGCCGCCAGCCAGGCTGGCGCTTGCCGCGCCGGGCGCGGCGGTCACCGTGCCGCCGCAGCTCGTGGTGGCGTTGGCCGGGTTGGCGACGACCAGCCGCGCGGGCAGGTTGTCCGTCAGCGCGGCATTCGTCAGCGGAACGTTGTTGGGATTCTTCAGCGTGATGGTGACGGTCGAGGTGCCGCCGCCGCGGATCGTCGTGGGGCTGAACGCCTTGCTGCCCGTGATCGGTGCCAGCGCGTTCACGCGCAGGGCCACGCTCGACGCGCTGGTGTTGCTGCCCTGCGACGAGGTGGCCGTTCCCGCCGCGATGTCGCTGACGTAGGTGCCTGCGGACGGGGCGCTGACCTGGGCGGTGATCTCGCATTGCCCGTCGGGTGCGGCGGACAGGGTGCCATTGGTGAGCACCAGATCCGAGTCCGACATGGCGACGGTGCCGGGCGCGCAGGTGGTGGCGAGGTTGGTGACGTTCAGTCCCGCGAGGGGAATGGAAACGCCGGTTCCGGTCGCCGCCGCCGCATTCTGGTTGATCAGGTGCACGGTCAGCGTCGTGGGCTGGCCCACGATGACCGTCGACGGGCTGAAGCCGTGGTTGACGTCGATGGCGGCCTGTGCGGCAAAGGACGCCAGTCCACCTGCCGCCAGGGCCCAGGTGGCGCGCGCAGCGCTTCTCATGCGTGGTATGCGGCGCATACCGAGGGGGTGTTGGAGCAGCATATAGTTCTTTCCAGCGTAAAACTGTTAAAACTATAGATACTTTCAAATAGATATATAAAATCTATTTGTCAACAATAAGCCGCAATGGATGCATTTATCGGTGAAAATACGCCAAAGTTTGCTATTAATTAAGTAGCTATTGGCGCTTGCTGACAGGGCGTTACAGCCGAATTTCACCTTGAATTCTGCAGCTGGCCCGTCCGGGCGGGCCAGGCTGCGTCCTGGCCCCTTGCCGGATCAGACGGTCTGCACGCTGGAGCGCACGGCCGGCGGCGCCAGCTCGCTGAACTGGCCGTTCCAGTAGGGGTAGTAGGGATAGGGCGGCATGACCGCGCTGGCATCGTCCAGCAGGCGCTGCTGCTCGGGGCTCAGGCTCCAGCCCAGCGCGCCCAGGTTCTGCTGCAGCTGGGCCTCGTCGCGGGCGCCGATCAGCACGCTGGCCACGGTGGGGCGCTGCAGCAGCCAGTTGATGGCCACCTGTGCGATGGTCTTGCCGGTGTCCTCCGCCACGGCCGCCAGCGCATCGACGACGCGAAACAGCCGCTCGTCCTCCACCGGCGGCGCAAACTGCGCGGTCTGGTGCAGCCGGCTTTGTTCGTGCAGGGGCTGGCCGCGGCGCAGCTTGCCGGTCAGCCGGCCCCAGCCCAGCGGGCTCCACACCAGGGTGCCCACGCCCTGGTCCTGGCCCAGGGGCATCAGCTCCCACTCGAAGTCGCGGCCGATCAGCGAGTAGTAGGCCTGGTTGGCCACATAGCGGCTCAGGCCCAGGCGGTCGGCGGCGCTCAGCGACTTCATCAGCTGCCAGCCCGAGAAGTTGGACACGCCGATGTAGCGCACCTTGCCCGAGCGGACCAGTTCGTCCAGCACCTGCAGCACCTGCTCCACCGGCGTGTGGGCGTCGAAGGCGTGCAACTGCAGCAGGTCGAGGTAGTCGGTCTTCAGGCGCTTCAGCGCCGCCTCCACACCCGCGACCAGGTGCTGGCGAGAGCTGCCCAGATCGTTTGGCCCCGGGCCTGTGCGCAGCCCGATCTTGGTGGAGATCAGGGCCTGGTGGCGGCGACCGGCCAGCGCTTCGCCCAGGACGGCTTCGGAGGCGCCGTCGGAATAGACATCGGCGCTGTCGAACAGGTTGACGCCGGCATCGAGGCAGATGTCGATCATGCGCCGGGCGTGCGGCACGCCGCTTTGCCCCCAGGCGCTGAACAAGGGGCCCTGGCCGCCGAACGTGCCGGTGCCGAATCCCAGGGCCGGCACCTTCAGGCCGGAGCTTCCCAGATAGCGGTATTCCATGGTGTTTTCTTTCAATGGGTTGACGGTTGGATGGTGAGGGCGATGCCGCGGCCCGGCGCCACCGCGGTGCCACCGCGCTGGCCAAGCAGGGCCAGCGCCAGCCCCAGTGCCGACAGGGCGGCCGCGCCCCAGCCCAGCCACAGCAGGCCGAGCCCGCCGGCGATGATCGCGCCGCCCACCCAGGCGCCGAGGGCATTGCCCAGGTTGAAGGCGGCGATGTTCAGGCTGGAGGCCAGGCTCGCTCCCTGCGGGCCGGCGTCGTCCAGCACGCGCATCTGCATGGGGGCCACGGTGGCGAACGCCACCACGCCGAGGACGACGACATAGGCCATGGCCGGCACCGCCTGGCCGAAGGCCCAGCGGCCCAGGGCCAGCGTGACCGCCAGCGCCGCCAGCGAGGCGACCAGCGCACGCGCCACGCCGCGGCGGTCGGCCAGCTTGCCGCCCAGCAGGTTGCCGGCGGCGAGCCCGGCGCCGAACAGCAGCAGGGTGATGGCGATCAGGCCGCTGTCCATGCGGGTCACCTGGCTGAGCAGGGGCTCGATATAGGTGTAGAGCGCAAACACGCCGGCAAAGCCGAACACGGTGATGGCCAGGCCCAGCCACAGCTGCGGCCGGCGCAGCACGGCCAGCTCCTCGCCCAGCGGCGCGGCCGCCGGCTGGGGCAGCTGGCGCGGCACGAAGACGGCCAGCACGGCCAGCGCGAGCACGCCCACCCCCGCAACTGCCGCAAAGGCCATGCGCCAGCCCCATTGCTGGCCCACCCAGGCACCGGCCGGCACGCCGAGCAGGGTGGCCAGCGTGAGGCCCGAGAACATCAGCGCGATGGCCGATGCCTTCTTGTCGGGCGCCACCAGGCTGGTCGCCACGACGGCGCCCACGCCGAAGAAGGTGCCGTGGGTGAGGGAAGTGAGCACCCGCGCAGCCAGCAGCCAGCCATAGTCCGGGGCCAGTGCGGCGGCGGCATTGCCGGCGATGAAGATCAGCATCAGTCCCATCAGCAGCAGCTTGCGTGGCCAGCGGCGGGTGGCCAGCGTGAGCACCGGCGCGCCCACGGCCACGCCGATCGCGTAGCCCGAGATCAGGGTGCCGGCCGTGGGGATGGAGATGTCCAGGCTTTGGCTGACCTGGGTCAGCAGGCCCATGATGATGAATTCGGTGGTGCCGATGCCGAAGGCGCCGGCAGCCAGGGCCCAGAGGGACGCAGGCATGGGGAAATCCTTTCTTGTGGATGAGGCATGGATTGTGGAACGCAGGTATTTACCTGTGTAGATGGAACAGTGGAAAGATATTTGTGCCCACAAGGCACAAATAAACGCGGACAATCCACCATTCCAGCATGTTGCCCAGGCCTGCCATGAACTCCCATCCACGCGCCGCCACCGCGGCGGCCCTGTCTCCCGTCGAAGTCAACCGTTCCGGCGAACTGGAGGTGTTCGTGCTGGTGGCCGAGCGCGGCAGCTTCTCGGCGGCGGCGCGGGTGCTGGGCGTGTCGCCGTCGGCGGTGAGCAAGATCGTCGCGCGGCTCGAGGCGCGGCTGAATGTGCAGCTGCTGCTGCGCAGCACGCGGCGCCTGCAGCTCACGCCCGAGGGCAGCCAGTTTCTGGACAGCGGCAAGCGCGCGTTGGCCGAGCTGAACGACGCGGAGGCGGCCGCGGCCGCGCGCAGCCAGCCGCGCGGCGTGGTGCGCATCAACGCCAGCTCGTCCACCGGCCAGCTGCTGCTGGTGCCGCTGGTGTCCCGTTTGATGGAGGCGCACCCCGGGCTGCGGCTGGACCTGAGCTTCACCGACCAGGTAGTGGACCTGATCGAGGCGCGGGTGGACATTGCGATCCGCTGGGGCGAGCTGCCGCCGTCGGACATGGTGGCCCACCTGCTGGGCCGCACGCGCCAGGTGATCGTGGGCTCGCCCGATTACCTGCACCGGCGCGGCTGCCCCCGGCACCCGGACGAGCTGCGCCACCATGTGCGCATCGGCTGGAACTACCAGCGCGCGGTGCCGAACTGGCCCTTCTGCGTGGACGGGCGCAAGGTCGATGTGGACATAGGCGACCTGGTCCGCGTGAACGACGGCGACGTGATGCGCAACCTGGCCATGCAGGGCGCGGGGCTGGCGCGGCTATCGCTCTACCACGCCTGGCCCGACCTGGCCGCGGGCCGGCTGGCGGTGGTGCTGGAGGACTTCAACACCGGTGTGCTCGAACCCATCCATGCCATCTACCTCGGCAAGCCCGAACGCCTGCCGGCGCGCACGCGGGCCGTGCTGGACTTCCTGAAAGCCCAGGTCGACCTGCGCCACGCCGAAGTGTCGCCGCCGGAGTTTAGGGCGTGTCATCCATCAATTCCCCCGCGCGAAAATCGGCCTGGCGGCGCAGTGCTGGGCGCGGTGAGTACCGCGTAGCTCGGCTACACAAGCGAGCCGCAACGACGCAATGCGCCGCCTGGCCGATTTTCCCTCTGGGCTGCCCCGCCATGCGGTGTCTGCTTTGTCGCACGGCTTGCCAATAGCCCGCTATTGGCTGCACCGCGCTTCGCGCACCCATCCGCATGGCGGGGCAGCGCGCGGGGGAATTGATGGATGACACGCCCTAGTAGCGCTGCTGGCTAAGTTCGGCAAACAAATCGCTATAGATAGAGTAGCGGTTAGCGCTTATGGGTAGGGAATCATGGCCGTTTTTGATTGCATCGATCACGCCACAGCCCGGCTCGTGCAGGTGGGTGCAGTTGTAGAACTTGCAGTCCTTGGCATGGGCGCCAATGTCCGGCATGCAGGCGGCCAGCTGCGTGGGTTCAATATGGTAGAGGCCGAATTCCTGAAAGCCGGGCGAATCGATGAGGGCCGTGGTGCGCGCCTCATCCACCCAGTACAAGGTGGTGCTGGTGGTCGTGTGCTTGCCGGTGTTCAGCGCCTGCGAGATCTCGTTGGTGGCCACGTTGGCGCCGGGGATCAGCAGGTTGATCAAGGTGCTTTTGCCCACGCCGGACGGGCCGAGCACCAGGGTGGTCTTGCCTTCGAGCAAGCCGTAGATGGCGTCGCGGTCTTCTTCATCCGCACCCTCCAGCGCAAACGGCAGCACCGTGTAGTGCGGAGGGTCGTCCTCGGCATCGCGCATGGTGCGATACGGTTCCAGCCGCTCCCAGGCGCGCAGAAAGGGCTCGCGCAGATCCATCTTGTTGAGCGCGATGATGGGCCTGATGTGCGCGGCCTCGGCAGCGATCAAGGCGCGCGCCAGCTGCATCTCGCTGAACACCGGCTCGGCGGCGATCAGGATCAGCAATTGATCGAGGTTGGCGGCGAAGGTCTTGGTGCGGATGTCGTCCTGGCGGTAGAACAGGCTGCGGCGCTCCTGCACCTTCTCGATGGTGCCCTCGTCGCCCTGGCCGGGCGGTGGCGGCTGCCACAGCACCTGGTCGCCGACCACGGCCTGGCTCTTCTTGCCGCGCGGATGGCAGATGCGGCGCACGCCGTCGGGCGTCTCGACCACGCAGTGGCGGCCGTGGCTGGCGACGACCAGGCCGGTGAGCGCCGTGGCCGCGCTGGCGGCGGAGGTGCGGGAAGAGCGCTTCATGCGGCCGCCTGCGCTTGCAAATGTTGCAGGTGGGCCATGCGCTCGACGGCCGGCGGGTGCGAGTAGTAGTAGCGCACGTACAGCGGATCGGGCGTCAGCGTCGAGGCGTTGTCCTCGTACAGCTTGAGCAGTGCGGTCTGCAGGTGCCGGGCATCGGTCTGGCGTGCGGCGTAGGCGTCGGCCTCGAACTCGTGGCGGCGCGACCAGCCCGACACCAGCGGCGACACGAATCCGCTGAACACCGGCACCGCCAGCATGAACAGCAGCAGCGCCAGCGCATCGTTGGGCGCCGAACCCGGCACGCCCGCGATGTTGAAGTTGGGCGTGACTCCCAGGCCGGTGTAGAACCAGCCCTGGCGCGACAGCCAGCCCAGCAGCGCAAAGCCGGCCAGCGTCAGCACGAACATGCCGGCCATGCGCTTGGCGATGTGCTTGTGCTTGAAATGCCCCAGCTCGTGCGCCAGCACGGCATCGACCTCGTCGGCATCGAGCTTCTGCAGCAGCGTGTCGAAGAACACCACGCGCTTGGCGGCGCCGAAGCCGGTGAAGTAGGCATTCGCATGCGCGCTGCGGCGGCTGCCGTCCATCACGAACAGGCCCTTGGCCGAGAAGCCGCAGCGCTGCATCAGCGCCTGCACGCGGCCCTTGAGCGTCTCGTCGGTCAGCGGCTCGAACTTGTTGAACAGCGGCGCGATGAAGGTCGGGTAGACCACCATCAGCAGCAGGTTGAAGCCCATCCACACCGCCCAGGCCCACAGCCACCACCAGCGGCCCGCGGCGCCCATCAGCCACAGGATCAGCGCCAGGATCGGCAGGCCGATCAGCGCGCCCATCAGCGTGCCCTTGAGCAGGTCGGCCAGCCACAGGCCGGGCGTCATCTTGTTGAAGCCGAAGCGCTGCTCGATCACGAAGGTCTGCCACCAGCCGGCGGGCAGGTCGATCAGGCCGCCAATCAGCACGAAGGCGGCGACCAGCGCGAGCTGTTGCCACAGGCCGCCGCCCAGCCACGACAGCAGCGCGGCGTTCAGCGCATCCAGCCCGCCCAGCAGCGTCCAGCCCAGCAGCACGGCCACGCCCAGGGCCAGCTCCAGCATACCGAAGCGCGCCTTGGCCACGGTATAGGCCGCGGCTTTCTGGTGCGAGGCCAGGCTGATGCGCTCGGCAAAGCCGGCGGGCACGGCGTCGCGGTGCCGCGCCACATGGCGGATCTGGCGGCTGGCCAGCCAGAGCTTGAGCAGGGTGCCGGCGCACAGCGCCACGGCAAATGCCAGGGTGAACAGGAGGGAGGCGGTCAAGAGCGGATGCAGCGTGGGTTGCAAAGCAGGCAAGTGTAGGGGATCAGTGACAATACCGGCCATGGTTATTCCGAACATCCCTGAAGCGGCCGCACCGGCCGAGGCTCCCGCGCTGGCCAAGTCCGACCTGAACCTGATCTGGCTCGACTGCGAGATGACCGGGCTCGATCCCGAGGCGCACCGCATCATCGAGATCGCCGTCGTCGTCACCAGCCCCGACCTGGCCGTGCGCGTGGAAGGGCCGGTCATCGCCATCCACCAGAGCGAGGAAGAGCTGGCCAAGATGGATGCCTGGAACCGCGGCACGCATGGCCGAAGCGGCCTCACCGAGCGCGTGCGTGCCTCCGCCATCGACGAGGCCGCAGCGCAGAAGGCGGTGCTGCAGTTCCTCAAGCACTATGCGCCCAAGGGCAAGGTACCCTTGTGCGGCAACAGCATCGGCCAGGACCGGCGCTTTCTCGTCAAGTACATGCCGCAGCTCGAAGCCTTCTTCCACTACCGCAACATCGACGTCAGCACGCTGAAGGAACTGGCCCGCCGCTGGCGCCCCGAGCTGGTGACCGCCTTCAAGAAAGCCCAGAAGCACACCGCGCTGGCCGATGTGCACGAGTCCATCGACGAGCTGGCTTACTACCGGGGCGGGTTTCTGCGGGTCGGGGCCGAGGCCGGCCAAGCGGCATAAACCGAACCCATTTGGGGAAAACCCGGGTTTGTGCGATAATTGCGGGCTACCCGCCAATGCCTATGGATTCTGTGGCGGGTAACACGCACATCTCCCTTCATTCATCGGGCTCCCAGCAAGGCGCAAGCCTCGGCTAGACAGAACAGCCCACCTGCTTCTTTGACAAGCCGGTTCCGTTTGATGGTTGATGTATTTGAAACCATCCGGATCGGTGCCATGTTCAGGCCTTGCGCCTGCGCGTGCGCTGTCCCTTTGCTTTTCGAGCTCAATGATGACGCATGATTTTTCCGTGCAGGGCGATGCCGCGCCTGCAGAACGTTCCATTTCCGTGGATTCCGACAACACCAGCGCGCTGGACCGTGTAGTGGCCCAGGCCGCCCTGGCTGACGACGGCGCCGAAGCCGTTGTCGCCGCAGAGGCTGATGCAGTCGAAGTGGTTGAAGTGCCGAACGGCTTTGTGGAGCTGGGTCTCGCGCCCGAGCTGCTGCAGGCCGTGCAGGAACTCGGCTACACCCAGCCTACCGCCGTGCAAGAGCAGACCATCCCGTTTGCGCTGCAGGGCGATGCTGGCAGCCATACCGACCTGATGGTCTCCAGCCAGACCGGCAGCGGCAAGACCGCGGCCTTCCTGCTGCCCGTGCTGCACACGCTGCTCCAGCAGCAGGCCGAGGCCCAGGCGGCCGAGCGCGCCGAATACGAGCGCCTGTGCGCCGAAGCTGCCGCCAACGGCGAGCCGGCGCCCAAGCGCCCCAAGCGCAAGAACCCGATGAGCCCGCGCAGCTTCAAGGCCGCGCAGCCGGGCGCACTGGTGCTGTGCCCCACGCGTGAGCTGGCCCAGCAGGTGGCGCACGACGCGATCGAGCTGGTGCGCCATTGCAAGGGCTTGCGCATCGCCAACGTGGTCGGCGGCATTCCCTACCAACTGCAGATCGCCAAGCTGCAGAACGCCAACCTGGTGGTGGCCACGCCCGGCCGCTTGCTGGACCTGCAGCGCTCGCTGCAGATCAAGCTCGACCAGGTGCAGTTCCTGGTGGTCGACGAGGCCGACCGCATGCTCGACCTGGGCTTCTCCGACGACCTTGCCGAGATCAACCAGCTCACCATCGCCCGCCGCCAGACCATGATGTTCAGTGCCACGTTCGCGCCGCGCATCCAGCAGCTGGCCATGCGCGTGATGCACGACAACGGCGCCAGCGTGAAGAAGATCCAGATCGCCACGCCGCAGGAAAAGCATGCCAACATCGAGCAGAAGCTCTTCTGGGCCGACAACTCGGACCACAAGCGCCGCCTGCTCGACCACTGGCTGCGCGACACCACGATCAACCAGGCCATCGTCTTCGCCAGCACCCAGATCGAGTGCGACGGCCTGGCGGGCGACCTGCAGCAGGCGGGCTTCTCTGCCGTGGCACTGCACGGCGCGCTGAGCCAGGGCCTGCGCAACCGCCGCCTGATGGCGCTGCGCAATGGCCAGGTGCAGATCCTGGTGGCCACCGACGTGGCGGCGCGCGGCATCGACGTGCCCACCATCACCCACGTCTTCAACTACGGCCTGCCGATGAAGGCCGAGGACTACACCCACCGCATCGGCCGTACCGGCCGTGCGGGCCGCGCCGGCCTGGCGGTCACCTTTGCCGAGTTCCGTGACCGCCGCCGCATCTTCGACATCGAGGCCTACACGCGCCAGCAGTTCACGGCGGATGTGGTGCCGGGCCTGGAGCCCACGCAGCGTTTCCCCAGCGGCCGCAATGAAGGCCCGCGTGGCGGTGGCCGTGGTGACCGTGGCCGTCCGGCAGGGCGCGGCGGTTTCGGTGGTGACCGTGGCGGCTTCGGCGGCGACCGCGGCGGACGCAATGAGCGTGGTGGCGATCGTGGCTTCGCTCCGCGCCGCGACCAGGATGGCTACGGCCGCAAGCCGGGCTTCGGCGATGCGGGTGCAGGCCGCCGTGACGGCCGCTTCGAAGACCGCCGCCCCGCAGGTGGCGATGCGCGCTTCGAGCGCCGCGACCAACCGGCCGAGCGCCGTTTCGGTGGCGGTGGCGGCGAACGCAGCTTCGAGCGCAATGACCGCTTTGGCGGCGGCGGCGATCGCCGTGGCGAATCGCGCGGTGGCTTCCAGGGCGACAACCGTGGCGGCAATCGCGCTGGGCCGGGCGCGCCGCGCCGTGCAGCTCCCGCTGGCGGCAGCCGTCCCTACGTGCCCGCGGGTGGCCGGGGCCGCGGTGAGAATCGCTAAGCGATAACTCCTAAAAAAATAGCTGCCAGCGCTTGATGCATAAGCGCTGGCAGCTTTTTTTATGGGTAATCGATGCTGGAGAGGGCGGCGAGGCGCCGCTCAAGGATGTTTAGTTGGTTGCGTGCCGGCCGATGTCCGGCCAGCGGTGGTGAAAATACACCCAGCTCAGCAGGCCGGTCAGCATCATCACCACCGAGCTGATGGCGAGCAGCACGGTCGAGTCCATCACCATCGGCGCGACCACGCCGGCCACCAGGCCGTTGGCCGCCGACGACACCACCGCCTGCAGTGACGAGGCCAGGCCGCGGCGCTCGGGGTGCAGGTCCAGCACCATCAGCGTGACCACCGGCGTCATCAGCGCCCAGCCGAACGAGTAGATGCCCAGCGGGAACAATGCCCAGGACGGGTGCGGCTTGAAGGCGATGTTCAGCGCCAGGTAGACGATGGACACCACGAACATGATCAGGAAGCCGTGGCGCACCTGGCGCTTCGGCGGAATCCGGCCGGCCAGCCGGCCGCTGACCCAGGCGCCGACCATGATGCCGCCGATCGTGCAGCAGAAGAACCAGAAGAACTGCGTGGGCTGCATGCCCATGTGCGTGCCCAGGAAGGTGGGCGCCGACAGGATGTAGACGAACATGCCGTTGAATGGGATGCCGCTGGCCACGGCCAGCAGCAAGAAGCGGGGGCTGCTGCACAGCTCCCAGTAGCCGTGCATCAGGTTCTTCAGGTCGAAGGCCTGGCGCTGGGCCGGCGGCAGGCTCTCGGGCAGTTTCCGGTAGCTGTACAGCCACAGGAAGGTGCCCACGCCGGTCAGGAACCAGAAGATCGCCGTCCAGTGCATGGAGGTGACCAGCAGCCCGCCGATGATGGGCGCCACGGCCGGCGCCACGCCGAAGAAGATGGTCACCTGGCTCATCACCCGCTGCGCCTGCGCGGGCGGGAACAGGTCGCGGATCACCGCGCGCGAGACCACGATGCCCGCGCCCGTGCTCGCCCCCTGCAGCGCGCGGAAGAAGATCAGCTGGCCGATGTCCTGCGCCAGCGCACAGCCTACCGAGGCGATGGTGAACGCCGCCAGGCCCCACAGCACCACCGGGCGGCGGCCCAGGCTGTCCGACAACGCGCCGTGGAACAGGTTCATGAACGCAAACGCGAACAGGTAGGCCGACAGCGTCTGCTGCATCTGCAGCGGGCTGGCCGACAGCGACTGCGCGATGCCGGCGAAGGCCGGCAGGTAGGTGTCGATGGAGAACGGCCCCAGCATGCCCAGCAGCGCCAGGACGATGGCGAGCGCCCACTGCGGTGACGGTGGTGTGGATGACGGGGCGGTTGGTGTATTCATAGGCTCAAGCAAGGCCGCACCGGCGCCATCGTGGCGCTGGTGCGGCGAAATTTCGGGGAGTGGGGCTCCTGCGAGGGGCTGGCGGCCATGGACGGAGCCGGTCGCCGGTCGGGCAGGGGTGCAGCGAGTGCTGCCGCAGTGGATACTGCCGCAGCGGTTGCTGCAAATCGTTGCGAGATTAACCGAATCCCGCATGTCGCGGTGAAGGGGCTCCAGAAAGCCGGTGTGGCGCTCTGGTATCGCAGCCCCAATGAAAACAGCCCAGGCAATGCCTGGGCTGTGGGGAGTTGGTGGGCCCTGAGTGACTCGAACACTCGACCAACGGATTAAGAGTCCGCTGCTCTACCAACTGAGCTAAGAGCCCGAAAAAAAGAAAACCGCTAGGGTTTGGTCATGCAGCGCCTGCCGCATGGCAGGTGCCGGAAAAGCTGGTGGGCCCTGAGTGACTCGAACACTCGACCAACGGATTAAGAGTCCGCTGCTCTACCAACTGAGCTAAGAGCCCGATTCGCACCCAAAAGTGCGAAGACAGCGATTATGCACCAATTCTGAGGAAGTCTGCGGAAAAAATCCTGATTTTCCCGCAGATCGTTCCGCGGTGCATCACATCAGCAAGTGCTCGCCCTGGTTGTCTCCGCCCAGGATCACGTAGTTGACCTTGCGGATGTCCATGAGCTTCTTGCCGCCCGAGTAGCTGATGGAGGACTGCACGTCCTGCTGCATCTCGGTCAGCGTGTCGGCCAAAAGTCCCTTGACGGGCTCGAGGATGCGCTTGCCTTCCACGTGCTTGTACTCGCCCTTGTTGAAGTCCGAGGCCGAGCCGTAGTATTCCTTGAAGCGCTGGCCGTTTTCCTCGACGGTCTGGCCGGGCGATTCCTCGTGGCCGGCGAACAGCGAGCCGATCATGATCATGGTGGCGCCGAAGCGGATGCTCTTGGCGATATCGCCGTGGCTGCGGATGCCGCCGTCGGCAATGATGGGCTTGGTGGCCACGCGCGCGCACCACTTGAGCGCCGACAGCTGCCAGCCGCCGGTGCCGAAGCCGGTCTTGAGCTTGGTGATGCACACCTTGCCGGGGCCGATGCCGACCTTGGTCGCGTCCGCGCCCCAGTTTTCCAGGTCGATCACGGCCTCGGGCGTGCCCACGTTGCCGGCGATCACGAAGGCAGCGGGGATCTTGGCCTTCAGGTACTGGATCATGTTCTTCACGCTGTCGGCATGGCCGTGGGCGATGTCGATGGTGATGTACTCGGGGCAGACGCCTTCGGCGACGAAGCGGTCGACGGTGTCGTAGTCAGGCTGCTTCACGCCCAGCGAGATCGACGCGAACAGGCCCTTGGACTGCATGTCCTTGGTGAAGGCCACGTTGTCGATGTCGAAGCGGTGCATCACGTAGAAGAAGCCGTTCTGCGCCAGGAAGGTGCAGATCTTCTCGTCCACCACCGTCTTCATGTTGGCGGGCACCACCGGCAGCTTGAAGCTGCGGTTGCCCAGCTCCACGCTGGTGTCGCATTCGGCGCGGCTTTCCACGCGGCACTTGCGGGGCAGCAAGAGAATATTGTCGTAGTCGAAGATTTCCATGAGATCCAAGCTCCATGCAATAAATACAAGTGGGATGGGCGCTTGGTCTGGCAACCGGTGCTTGTGGCGCCGGCAGCGGAGTCCGGGCACAAAAAACCGGGCCAAGAAAACTTGGGCCCGGTGATTGATTCTAGCAGCATTGGATCGGAGGCTCCGCACGTGCCGCACAATACACCCATGTTTCCGAATGACCTGTTCGATGCCGCGCCGGGCCCAGACGGCCCGGATGCGCCGCTGCCGCTGCTGCACAACCTCAACCCCGAACAACTCGCCGCCGTGACCCTGCCCGAAGGGCATGCGCTGATCCTCGCCGGCGCGGGCTCGGGCAAGACGCGGGTGCTCACCACGCGCATCGCCTGGCTGCTGCAGACCGGCCGCGCCTCGCCGGGTGGCATCCTGGCCGTGACCTTCACCAACAAGGCCGCCAAGGAGATGCTGACCCGCCTGTCCGCGATGCTGCCGGTGAACGTGCGCGGCATGTGGATCGGCACCTTCCACGGCCTGTGCAACCGCCTGCTGCGCGCCCACTACCAGTCGGCGCAGCTGCCGCAGGGCTTCCAGATCCTCGACACGCAGGACCAGCTCTCGGCCATCAAGCGGCTGTGCAAGCAGTTCAACGTGGACGAGGAGGCCTTTCCGCCCAAGCAGCTGCAGTACTTCATCTCCGGCTGCAAGGAAGAGGGCATGCGCCCCGGCGACGTGCCTGCGCGCGATCAGAGCGACCGCCGCAAGGTCGAGCTGTACCAGCTCTACGAGGAGCAGTGCCAGCGCGAGGGCGTGGTCGATTTCGGCGAGCTGATGCTGCGCAGCTACGAGCTGCTGCGCGACAACGCGCCCATCCGCGAGCACTACCAGCGGCGCTTCCGCCACATCCTGGTTGACGAGTTCCAGGACACCAACCGCCTGCAGTACCTGTGGCTCAAGCAGCTGGCGGGCCACGAGGCGGGCGGGCGCTTCGTCGCTACCGGCAGCGTGATCGCGGTGGGCGACGACGACCAGAGCATCTACGCCTTTCGCGGCGCGCGCGTGGGCAACATGCAAGACTTCGTGCGCGAGTTCGACGTGCGCCAGCAGATCAAGCTGGAGCAGAACTACCGCAGCTACAGCAACATCCTCGACTCGGCCAACGCCCTGATCGCCAACAACCGCGGCCGCCTGGGCAAGAACCTGCGCACCACGCAGGGCCCGGGCGAGCCGGTGCGGGTGCACGAGGCCGTGACCGACATGGCCGAGTCGCAGTGGATCGTCGAGGAGATCAAGGCGCTGGTCAAAAGCGACGGCGTGGCGCGGCAGGAGATCGCCGTGCTCTACCGCAGCAACGCACAGAGCCGCATCCTCGAAACCTCGCTGTTCAATGCCGGCATCCCGTACCGCGTGTACGGCGGGCTGCGCTTCTTCGAGCGCGCCGAAATCAAGCATGCGCTGGCCTACCTGCGCCTGCTGGAGCAGCCGCACGACGACACCAGCTTCATGCGGGTGGTGAACTTTCCGCCGCGCGGCATCGGCGCCCGCAGCATCGAGCAGCTGCAGGAGGCCGCGCGCGGCGCGGGCTGCTCGCTGCACGACGCGGTCACGCTGGTGGCGGGCAAGGCCGGTGCCAAGCTGCAGGCCTTCGTCGCGCTGGTGGATGTGCTGCGCGAAGAGACGCAGGGCGCCACGCTGCGCCAGACCATAGAGCGCATGCTTGAGGCCAGCGGCCTGGTCGAGCACTACCGCACCGAGAAGGAAGGCGCGGACCGCATCGACAACCTGGGCGAACTGGTGACGGCGGCCGAGAGCTTCGTCACGCAGGAAGGCTTTGGCCGCGACGCGGTGGCGCTGCCCACCGATGAGCTGGCCGACGCGGCCGCGGGCATTCCGGCCGCCGGGCAAAGCCCGGTCAGCCAGGGCCTGGACCCGAACCAGCCGGTGCTGGACGAGCCGCTGGCGGCCACGCCGGCGCCCGCGCACCTCGTCAACCCCGATACCGGCGAGACCCTGTCGCCGCTGGTGGCCTTCCTGGCGCATGCCTCGCTCGAGGCCGGCGACAACCAGGCCCAGGCCGGGCAGGACGCGGTGCAGTTGATGACCGTGCATGCCAGCAAGGGGCTGGAGTTCGACGTGGTCTTCATCTCGGGCCTGGAGGAGGGCCTGTTCCCGCACGAGAACGCGATGAGCGACCAGCAGGGCCTGGAGGAAGAGCGCCGGCTGATGTACGTGGCCATCACCCGCGCGCGCCAGCGCCTGTACCTGAGCACCACGCAGACCCGCATGCTGCACGGCTCCACGCGCTACAACATCCGCAGCCGCTTTCTGGACGAGCTGCCCGAGCACGCGCTCAAGTGGATCACGCCCAAGCACTCGGGCTTTGGCAGCGGCATGGGCAGTCTTGCTTTCAATTCAGGAGCGGGTAGCGCTTATCGGACGGGCGCTGGAGGCGGATTTGGCTCAAAATCTGCGAGCCTGGAGCGCTTTGCCAGCCCGCCGGTGCCGCCGCAAAAGGCCGAGCCCGCGCACGGCATCAAGGTGGGACGGCAGGTGTTCCACAACAAGTTCGGCGAAGGCAAGGTGCTGGCCGTGGAAGGCCAGGGCGACGATGCGCGCGCGCAGGTGAACTTTCCGCGCCACGGCACCAAGTGGCTGGCGCTGGCCGTGGCGAAGCTGACGCTGGTGGATTAGTCCTCGAGCACCGGCGAGCCGTCCGGTGCGTCGAAGCAGTCGCGGAAGCTGAAGACGATGGAGGCCATGAACATGGCCGCCAGCATCAGCGAGCCCAGCACCATCAGGCCCACGGCCGCCCAGGTGCCGAGCAGGGCGCCCAGCAGCGTGGCCAACAGGGCCAGCGCCATGCCGATGCCCAGGCTCACGCCCATCCAGGCCAGGCCGAACATCAGGAAGGCCGACATGTTGCGCATGCAGGCCACAAGGCTGAAGAACACGGCCTTCACGGCCGGCACGCGGTGCCAGTAGATCAGCCCTGGCGCATGCCAGAACAGCATGGACAGCGGCACGTACAGCACCAGCGTGAGCAGCATGGCGAGCTGGAACTCGGGCTGCTCCACCACCTCGCGGCTGATCGCGCCGCCCATCAGGTTGAGCTTGGCGAACTGGCCGCCGTCGGCGATGGCGGAGATACCCAGCACCACCACGAAGCCCAGCGCATACAGGCCGCCCAGCACCACGAAGGCGTTGCGGCGCTGCGGGTCCATGCGCAGCGCCTGGATGATGGTACCCAGCGTGGGCCGCTCGCCCTGCTGCGTGACGGCGGCCGCCACCATCATCATCAGCGTGGACAGCGGCAGCAGGCCAAGCGCCACGGCCGCGCCCACCACCGGGATGGAGCCGATCAGCGACATCAGCATCATGCTGAAGAAGAACAGGGAAGTGAGGGCCAGCGGCTGGGCGAAGAAGGTCTTGATGCCTGCCTGCACCCAGGCGGTGCCCTGGCGCGCGGTTGCGATGCGGAGTTTCATGCTGGTTGCACTGTAGCGCAGCGGGCAATGGGTGGCATGGGCCGGGGTTTACCAGGCCAGGGGCACCGCCACGCGCTGGCGCAGCACGCGCTCGAAGTGCGTGGGGTCGTGCGGTGTGAGCATGCTGGCCTCGCGCGGCAGGTAGTAGTCCCACAGCCGCGAGATCCAGAAGCGCAGCGCGCCGGCGCGCAGCATGGCGCCCAGCAACTCGCGCTCGGGCGCGGTCAGTGGCCGCACCGCCTGGTAGCTGGCCAGCAGCGCCTGGGCGCGGGCTTCGTCCATCTCGCCGGTGGCAAGGTCGATGCACCAGTCGTTCAGGCACACGGCGATGTCGAACAGGAAGGTATCGACGCCGGCGAAGTAGAAGTCGAAGATGCCGGTGAGCTGCTCGCCCTCGAACATGGCGTTGTCGCGGAACAGGTCGGCATGCACGGGCCCGCGCGGCAGCGCTTGATAGGCGGCCGAGGCGGCGATGTGGTTCTGGTAGGCGAGCTCCGAGCGCAGCAGCTCGGCGGCGGCCGGCTCCAGGTAGGGCAGCACCACGGGAACGGTCTCGTTCCACCACGGCAGGCCGCGCAGGTTGGGCTGCTGGCGCGGGTAGTCGCGCCCGGCCAGGTGCATGCGGGCCAGCATCTCGCCCAGCGAGCGGCAGTGCGGCACTTGCGGGGCCAGCTGGCTCTTGCCGGCCAGCTTGTTGACGATGGCGGCGGGTTTGCCCTGCACTTCGAGCAGGATGTCGCCGGTCTTGGCGTCGGCCTGCGGCTCGGGCACGGGAACGCCCGCCAGCGCCAGGTGCTTCATCAGGTACAGGTAGAAGGGCAGCTGCTCGGCCGTGAGGCGCTCGAACAGCGTGAGCACGTACTCACCCTGGTCGGTGGTCAGGAAGTAGTTGGTGTTCTCGATGCCGCCCTCGATTCCGCGCAGCGATTGCAACTGGCCCAGCGGCACGCGGCGCAGCAAAGCCTTGGCGGCTTTTTCGGAAACTTCGGTGAAAACGGCCATGGGACGACGATCCGCAAAACAAAGCCAGCCGAAGACGGCTGGCCGGGTACATGAAAGAACGGATTATCGCCTATGCGTGCGGGTCAGAAACTGCCGAACTTCCAGACGCGGGGGTTCTTGTTGGCGTTGTCGTTGAAGCCCTGGGGCCGGTTGCGCAC
Organism: Comamonas sp.; assembly: GCA_050282565.1. GTDB lineage: Bacteria > Pseudomonadota > Gammaproteobacteria > Burkholderiales > Burkholderiaceae_C > Comamonas. The sequence continues at coordinate 15,198 of JBLZYV010000002.1, read as the reverse complement.
GCCGTCGGACGGCGTGACCTCGTAGGCCGGCATGTTGCCCTTCTTGGGCTGCACGGTGATGCTCTGCGTCTGGCCGCCGATGCGGACCTCGTCGACGCGGCTGCCGGCGTCCTCGATGCGCAGGTGCTCGGCCTTCTGGTTGCGCTTGCTGTTCGGCTCGTCGGCGGACGATTCCGTCGGGGCGGGAGCCGCCTGGGCCGCGGGTTCGGCCGCAGCGGAGCTGCCGGCCGTCTGGGCCTGGGCGGTGCCGGCCGCCAGCAGGCCGGCCAGAAGAAGGTGAACAGTTGCGCGCATGGCTCGATTGTAGTTTGCATGCCGCTGTCTGCATACACAGGCACAATGTCAGCATGAGTAATAGCCCCAATTTTGTGCTGGTGGATGGCTCCAGCTACCTGTACCGCGCCTTCCATGCCATGCCCGATCTGCGCGCCGTGCCCGGCGACCCGTCGAGCGCCGCCACGGGGGCGATCCGGGGCATGATCAACATGATGCAGGCCCTGTCCAAGGAAGTGCATGCCGACTACGCCGCCTGCGTGTTCGACGTCAGCGGCCCGACCTTCCGCGACGACCTCTACCCGGAGTACAAGTCGCACCGCCCGCCCATGCCCGACGATCTGCGCAGCCAGATCGATCCCATCCACGAGGTGGTGCGCCTGCTGGGCTGGCCGGTGCTCGCCGTGAAGGGCGTGGAGGCGGACGACGTGATCGGCACGCTGGCGCGCGCGGCGGCCGCCCAGGGCATGAACGTCGTCATCTCCAGCGGCGACAAGGACCTGTCGCAGCTGGTGGACGAGCACATCACCATCATCGACACCATGAACGGCAAGAAGCGCGACGTGGCGGGCGTGACGGCCGAGTTTGGCGTGCCGCCGGCGCTGATGATCGACTTCCAGGCCCTGGTCGGCGACACCGTGGACAACGTGCCCGGCGTGCCCAAGGTCGGCCCCAAGACAGCGGCCAAGTGGCTGCAGGAATACGGCTCGCTCGACCAGCTGATGGCGCGGGCCGGCGAGATCAAGGGCGTGGCGGGGCAGAACCTGCGCGACACGCTGGCCTGGCTGCCCACGGGACGCCAGTTGGTCACGATCAAGACCGACTGCGGGGACCTGCCCACGCTGGACGCGCTGGCGCTGCAAAAGCCTGCCGAGGCTGACCTGCTGGCGTTCTATGAGCGCTACGGCTTTCGCACGCTGGCGCGTTCAACCAAGGAGGCCAAGGAAGTGAAGCAGCCTGCGGTGGCTGCCGCGGGCAGCACCGGCGACCTGTTTGCCGCCGGCGAGGCCGAGCCCGCCGCGGCCGCACCGGCCACCCGCTACGACGTGGTGCTCGACTGGGACAGCTTCGAACGCTGGCTGCAGAAGATCGAGGCGGCTCCGCTGACGGCCATCGATACCGAAACCACCTCGCTCGACGAGATGCAGGCCGAGATCGTCGGCATCAGCCTGAGCACGGCGGTGGGCGAGGCGGCCTACATCCCGCTGCGCCACGAGGGCGTGGACGTACCGGTGCAGCTGCCTTTCGACGAGGTGCTGGCGCGTCTCAGGCCCTGGCTGGAGAGCCCTGAACGCAAGAAGCTGGGCCAGCACGTCAAGTACGACCGCCATGTGTTCGCCAACCACGGCATCGACGTGCAGGGCTATGCGCACGACACCATGCTGCAGAGCTATGTGCTCGAAGTGCACAAGCCCCACGGCCTGGCCAGCCTGGCCGAGCGCCACACCGGCCGCGTGGGGCTGAACTACGAAGACCTGTGCGGCAAGGGCGTGCACCAGATCCCGTTCAGCCAGGTGCCGGTGGACCGGGCCGCGCAGTACTCGTGCGAAGACTCGGACATGACGCTGAACGTGCATGAGGTGCTGTGGCCGCAGCTCGAGGCCAATGCGCCGCTGCGCGGCATCTACGACCTGGAGATGGCGACCAGCGAGGCGCTGTTCCGCGTGGAGCGCAATGGCGTGCTGATCGACGCCCAGGAGCTGGCGGCGCAGAGCCATGCGCTGGGCCAGCGCATCGTGGCGCTGGAGCAGCAGGCCTACGAGATCGCCGGCCAGCCCTTCAACCTGGCCAGCCCCAAGCAGCTGGGCGAGATCTTCTTCGACAAGCTGGGCCTGCCCGTCATCAAGAAGACCGCGACCGGCGGCCGCAGCACCGACGAGGAGGTGCTGGAGAAGCTGGCGCTGGACTACCCGCTGCCGGCCAAGATCCTCGAGCACCGCAGCCTCTCCAAGCTCAAGGGCACCTACACCGACAAGCTGGCGCTGATGGTGTCGCCACGCACCGGCCGCGTGCACACGCACTATGCGCAGGCGGTGGCGGTGACGGGCCGGCTGTCGAGCAACGACCCCAACCTGCAGAACATCCCCGTACGCACCGCCGAGGGCCGGCGCGTCCGCGAGGCCTTCGTCGCACCTGAGGGCCGGGTCATCGCCAGCGCCGACTACTCGCAGATCGAGCTGCGCATCATGGCCCACATCAGCGGCGACGAGAACCTGCTCAAGGCCTTCCGCGACGGCGTGGACGTGCACCGCGCCACGGCGGCCGAGGTGTTCGGCGTGGCGCCAGACGAGGTCAGCAGCGAGCAGCGCCGCTATGCCAAGGTCATCAACTTCGGCCTGATTTACGGCATGAGCAGCTTTGGCCTGGCGCGCAACCTGGGCATCGAGAACAAGGCCGCCGCGGCCTACATCGACAAGTACTTCCAGCGCTATCCGGGCGTGAAAGCCTACATGGACGAGACCAAGGCCCAGGCCAAGGAGCGCGGCTATGTCGAGACCGTGTTCGGCCGGCGCCTGTACCTGCCCGAGATCAACTCGCCCAACGGCCCGCGCCGCGCCGCGGCCGAGCGCGCGGCCATCAACGCGCCCATGCAGGGCACGGCGGCCGACTTGATCAAGAAGGCCATGGTGCGCGTGCAGCAGGTGCTGGACGCGGAGCGGCCCGATGTGCTGATGATCATGCAGGTGCACGACGAACTGGTGTTCGAGCTGCCCGCCTCGCAGGAGGCCTGGGTGCGCGACACCATCCCGCGGCTGATGGCCGAGATTGCCACGCTCGAGGTGCCGCTGCTGGCCGAGGTGGGCGTGGGCCCGAACTGGGAAAAGGCGCACTGAGCATGGCCCGGGCCATTGCGGCAGCGCTGGCGCTGCTGGCCATGGCCCCGGCGCTGGCCGCCGAGCCGCCCGTACCGGCCAAGGTGCCGCCCACCGGCGCGCAAACCTGCCTGGCCCTGGACCCCCAACTGGACGGCTGGCCCACGCCCCAGCCATGCACCGACGCCGGGCCGGGCACGCTGATCCCCAAGCAGGACGGCATGCGGGGCGCGGGCCTGCCGGCCTACGAGGCGGTGGCCGATTTCCCCCTGACCTCGTGCGTGCGCGACCGCATTTCCGGCCTGGTCTGGGAGGGCAAGACCGACAGCGGCAAGCTGGAGTGGATGCGCAGGACGGCTGGGCCGCAGGGCACCGGCAAGCTGATCGACACCTACGGCCCGCACCACGAGCCCGCGCCGGGCAGCCGGGCCAACACCGATGCCTATTCCTACCATGGCGATGGCCGGCCGGGCGACGCCATGGCCTATGTGGCACAGGTGAACGCGATGCGACTGTGCGGCTTTGGCGACTGGCGCCTGCCCACCGTGTTCGAGCTGTTCGGCATCACCGCGTTCGACGGGGTGTCCGACCCTGCGGCGCAACCCGGCTACCAGTTGAGCATCGACGTGCGCTGGTTTCCCCACACCATGCCGGGGCACTATCTGGCTGCCGAGCCCAGCGACCAGACCCGCATGTGGTGCGTGGACTTCGTGATGGCCTATGTCTTCAGCTGCAACCGGCGGATGGAGCGCAGGCCGCCGCCGCTGTTCGTGCGCCTGGTGCGCGGCCCGGAGGCGCCCGAGACCGGCCGCTGGCGCGAGGCGCCCGACGAACGCGGCGTGCCCGGCGGCATCGTGGAAGACCGCTACACCGGCCTGGCCTGGCGCCGCTGCGAGGAGCCGCAGCGCTGGAACGGCCGCAGTTGCACCGGCGAGGCCAGGCGCTACAACCTGGTGCATGCCTTGCAGTACGCCAGCCTGCAGAAGGGCTGGCGCCTGCCGACGATCAAGGAAGTGAACAGCCTGCCCGAGCGCTGGTTCAAGCAGCTGGACATCCCCGCCACGGACTTCCCCGGGCCGGGCCCGGAGCAGCAGCCGCTGCGCGCGGGCTACTGGTCGGCCACCATCTGCGGCGGCAGCCCCGCAACGAAGACCGCCAGGGCGTCAGTCAGCGGCTGGGCGCTGGGCGGCGGTGGCGACATCTATTGCGAGGCGCGGCCCATGCGCCTGGGAGTACGCCTGGTGCGGGAGTGAGGCCCGGGGTTTGTGTCTGCATTGCGGGGCCCGAGCGGCCGGCGTTCGAAGAGCAGGAAGCTGGCCGCGGCCAGCACCCACACACCCAGCCCGCCGTACAGCATGACCTGGCCAAAGCCATGTGCCAGGGCGGCCTGCACCGCGGTGCCCGTGGGATCGTAGGCGGCCAGGGCATGGACTTCGCCGCCGGCGGCGATGCGCTCGGCCAGCGCATGCAGCGGCAGCGCTTCGGCTGCGGCCGGCAACGCACGCCGCAGATGTGAGGCAATGCCTTGCAGCAGGATGAAGCCCATCATCGCGATGTTCAGCGCCAGCGTGATCAGCCGGGCGCTCATATCTATGCCCGAGGCCATGCCGGCGCGCGCGCTTGGCACCGCGCCGGTGGTGGTATTGGTCACAGGGGTGTTGGTCAGGCCCAGGCCGATGCCGGCCAGCACGCTGCCGGGCAGCAGCGTGAGCCAGCTCGCCTGCGCCGCCTGGCTGCCCAGCCGCATCAGCAGGAATCCCAGGCCGATGGTGAACAGCCCGAGCGGGATCACCCGGCTGGCGTGGTAGCGCAGCGCCAGCCGCTCGGCCAGCGGCGGCACCAGCAAGGTGGGCAGCGTATAGGCCAGCAGCGACAGCCCGGCGGGCACTACGCCGTAGCCCAGGCCGCTCTGGAAGTAGAGCGGCAGATAGATCACGAAGGGCCAGAAGCTGAAGTTCATGCCGATGGAGCCCATGAGGGCGCCCGAGAAATCGCGGATGCGGAAGACGCCGAAGTCGAACATCGGGTGTGGGCTGCGCCGTTCCACCAGCAAGAAGGCCACGAAGCACAGGGCCGATGCCGCCAGGATGCCGAGGCCGGTGGGGCTCGCGAAGCCCAGCGCCGGGCCCTGGGTGATGAAGTAGCTCAGCCCGAACACGGCCAGCGACAGCGTGGCGATGCCGGGCAGGTCCAGCTGGCCGGGCTGCGGGTCGCGCGACTCGCGCACGCTGGTGCCGATCAGCACCAGGGTCAGGGCCGACAGCGGCGCATGCACCAGGAAGACCCAGCGCCAATCCGACAGCGCCACGATCAGCCCGCCGACGATGGGCCCGAAGCCCAGGCCTATGCCCGCGACGATGCCCCAGACCGCAAACGCCCGCGCCCGCTCGCGGCCCTGCCGGAACTGGTGCGAAAGGATGGCGAACTGGCAGATCAGCATGGCGCCGCCGCCCACGCCCTGCGCAAAGCGCGCGGCGATCAGCAGCGGCGCGCTGGTGGCCAGGCCACAGGCCAGCGAGCTGAGGCTGAACAGCGACAGGCTCAAAAGCAGCATGCGCCGGCGGCCATAGCGGTCGGCCAGCGTGCCCGCGGCCATCAGCACCGTGGTGCAGGCGATGGTGTAGGCATTCATGATCCACTGCGCGTCGCGGAAGTCCGCGTGCAGCACGTCCTCCAGCGTGTTCAGGATGACGGGCACGCTGGAGTTCTCCAGGCCGAACATCAGGGCCACGAGGCACAGGGCGATGAGGGCGGTCAGGTTGCCGCGGCCTTCGGGAGGGGCCGCCGGCGGCGAGGTGGGGGACATGGGGCATCTCCATAGGTGCTTGGGGCGGGCCACCACAGCGAGGCCCGGCATGCGAACCACTGTATGGGGAATTGATTTCCGTATTGGAGATTTATTTTTCGATAATTGGGGCTTTAAAAGAACCAATCAGGAGCCGCCCCATGGATGACCGATTCGATGGCGTTGCCACCTTCCTGCACATCGTGGACAGCGGCAGTCTGACGCTGGCGGCCGAGCGGCTGAACCTCACCCGTTCGGCCGTGGGCAAGGCGCTGGCGCGGCTGGAGGGCCGCCTGGGCGTGCGCCTGCTGCATCGCACCACGCGCAGCCAGCGCCTGACCGAGGACGGCCAGGCCTACTACGAGCACTGCCTGCGCGCCCAGGCCGAGCTGGATGCCGCGGAGGCCGGTCTGCAAAGCGGCCAGCGCGAGCCGCGCGGCACGCTGCGCGTGAGCGTGCCGCTGGCCTTCGGCCACCACTACGCGGCGCCGGCCTTGCTGGGCCTGGCGCAGCGCTTTGCGCAGCTGCAGATCGACATCCGTTTCGGCGACCGCGTCGTCGACCTGGCGCAGGAGGGGTTCGACCTGGCCGTGCGCATCGGCGAGCTGCCCGACAGCGACCAGCTCGTGGCCCGCCGCCTCGGCATGCAGGCGGTCGGCCTGGCCGCCGCGCCCGCCTACCTGGAGCGGCACGGCACGCCGGCCGGCATCGACGACCTGGCGCGGCACCGGCGCATCGGCTACAGCGGCGCGGGGGCCGAATGGGGCTGGGAAGTGCAGGGGCCGGACGGCTCGCCCCGGCCGGTGCGGCTGCCGGCCAGCATCAGCCTCGACGATGTGCAGGCCATGGCCGATGCCGCCATCGCCGGCCTGGGCCTGGCCTGGCTGCCGACCTGGCTGCGCGCGCGCTATGTGGAGAGCGGGCAGCTGGCGCCGGTGCTGGACAGCTACCGCGCGCGGCCGCAGCCCGTGCATGCCGTGTGGCTGCGCAGCCGCCACCTGCCGGCAAAGACGCGCTGCGCCATCGATGCGCTGGTGGCCTGCATTCCGCCGCGCATGGAGCAGCCCTGAGCGACGGGCCGTGGCCGGACCCGGCCGGGGTTTGCCGGGGGGCTTGACAGCTGCTGTAGCCTGGATGAGTGGCCTGCTGCGGCGGGCCCGGGTTTCTGCGAGAATTCGCGGGTTCGCCTACCGCAGGGTCCACCTGCGAAGGCATATGAATAAAGCGTAAATAGCTATGGTATTGGGAGCAATCATTCTGGCCACCCTGGCTGCCGGTCTCGGCAGCGTCTGGGTGGCCGCGTTGTTGATGCGGCTGGGCGGCCGCCACCGTTCGGACGCGATGCCCCAGCGCCTGCTGAGCCTGGCGGCCGGCGCGCTGCTGGCCACCGCCTTCATGCACCTGCTGCCCGAGGCCTTCGAGGGCGGCGAGGAGCCGCACAAGCTGTTCGCCACCTTGCTGATCGGCGTGGTCTTCTTTTTCCTGCTCGACAAGGCCGAGCTGTGGCACCACGGCCACGAGCACGGCCACCACGAGCCGGCCCATGGCGCGCATGCGCACCACCCGCATGGCCACGACCACGGCCACCATGCCCACGGCCACAGCCATGGCGGCTCGGGCGGCTGGTCGGTGCTGGCGGGCGACAGCGTGCACTGCTTTGGCGACGGCATCCTGATCGCGTCGGCCTTCCTGGCCGATCCCTGGCTGGGCGCGGTGGCGGCGCTGTCGGTGCTGGCGCACGAGGTGCCGCACCACATGGGCGACCTGGTGGTGCTGGGCCAGGGGCGCGGCACGGCCCTGCTGAAGCTGTCGCTGGCAGGCACCGTGACGGCGCTGGGCGGCGTGCTGGGTTACTTCCTGGTGCAGTCGCTGGAGGGCGTGCTGCCGTACTTTCTGGTGGTCGCTTCCAGCAGCTTCATCTACGTGGCGCTGGCCGACCTGATCCCGCAGCTGCAGCGCCGCCTGACCATGCGCCAGACTGTGCAGCAGGTGCTGTCGCTGCTGCTGGGCATGGCGGTGGTGATGCTGGTGAGCGGCATGGTGCACCACGGCCACGCGCACTGAGGCGGCGGGTGGGTCTGCAAAAATCGTAGCTGCCTGCGCTCGTCACCATTGGTTTTCAGATGTGAAAATGCCTGAAAACGAAAAATAGCTTGCGCTGCAAGCTATTTTTTTGAGAGTGGCTCAGCCTGCCCTGGGGTCGTGCACCAGATCGGCGTGGGCCACGGCGTACTTCACCAGCGCGGCTTGGCCCTCGATGCCCAGCTTGCGGCGCAGGTGCAGGCGGTGCGTTTCGACGGTGCGCACCGACATGCCCATCAGCGCCGCGATCTCCTTGTTCGAGCGGCCCTGCGACACCCACTGCAGCACGCCCGCCTCGCGCGGGGTGAGGCGCCTGCCGGAGTGCGGCTCGGGCAGCTCGTCGCCCAGCAGGTGCTCGATGCCGGGGCTGAAATAGCGCTCGCCGCGGTACACGGTCTCGATGGCCTCGATCAGGCACTGCGCGGGTGCGTCCTTGAGCACATAGCCCTGCGCGCCCAGCGACACGGCGCGGCGCACGTACTCGGGGTCTTCGTGCATCGACAGCACCAGCACGCGCACCTGCGGAAACTGCTCGCGGAACTGCGCCGCGAGGTGGATGCCGCTGGCGTTGGGCATGCGGATGTCGGTGATGACGATGTCGGGCTCCAGCAGCTGCGCCATCGGCAGGGCCTCGGCCACGCTGCCGGCCTCGCCGGCCACGCGGATGTTCTCGGTCGCCTCCAGCCGCATGCGCACGCCGTCGCGCACGAAGGGATGGTCGTCCACCAGAAGGATGCGGATCGTAGCGGTCATGGCGCGAAGGGGGCGGGTTGGAGTGGCGTGGAGGCGGCTTCCGCTGCGGAGGACGGGCCGGGGAAATCGAGCACCGCCGCGATGCGCGTGCCGCGGTGGTTCGAGCTGAGCAGGAAGCGCCCGCCCAGGCCCTCGATGCGTTCGCGCATGTTGCGCAGGCCGATGCCGCCCTGGCAGTCGCGCTGCACACGGCGCAGATCGAACCCCTGGCCGTCGTCGCGCACCTCGAGCATGACGTGGCGGCGGTAGAAGTGCAGCGCCACATCCACGCGCGAGGCGCGGGCGTGGCTCTGGGCGTTGGTCACGGCCTCCTGCACCACGCGGAACAGCGCCGTGCCGTGGCTGGTGGGCAGCTGCTGCACCTGGCCATGCGTGGCGAAGTACATGGCGATGCCGCCCTGGGCGCAGACCTGCTCGCTCATCAGCGCCAGCGCCGGGGTCAGGCCCAGGTCGTCGAGCAGCGCGGGGCGCAGCGCGTGCGAGACGCGGCGGATCTCGAGCAGCGCATGGTTCAGCCGCTCCAGCCCCTGGTCGAGCGCCTGGCGCGGCAGGGGCTGCCCGGCGGCGTTCTGCGGCGCCTGCCGCTGCCATTGCGACTGGGCGGTTTCAAGCAGGAACTTGGACGACACCAGCACCTGCACCACGCCGTCGTGCAGCTCGCGCGCCACGCGCACCCGCTCTTCCTCCTGCGAATAGACCACGCGCTGCGCCAGGCGGCGCAGCTTGGTGCTGGAGACGCGGTGGTCGCTGAGGTTCAGCGCCATGCCCGCGGCGCCGATCAGCACCATGCACAGCGCCGCGATCGCATAGATGCGCCAGCGCGTGGCGGCGATGTTCTGCTGGGCCTGCTCGTCGATCTTGCGCAGCGCCGTCTCCACGTCGTCGAGGTACAGGCCCGTGCCCAGGGCCCAGCCCCACTGCGGCACCGGCGTGACGTAGCCCAGCTTGGGCGCCATCTGCTGCGACGAGGGCTTCTGCCACGCGTAGCGCACCAGGCCGCCGCCGCCCTTGGCCGTGTCGAGGATGAGCTTGGCCGGCACCGCGCCCGTGGGGCTGTTGGGATCGCACAGGTCCACGCCCGACAGGCCCATCTGCTGGGCGTCGAGCAGCACGTTGCCGTCCTTGTCGTAGACGAAGAAATAGCCGTCCTTGCCGAACTGCATGCGCGACAGCATGGCCAGCGCCTGGCGCTGCTGCTGGGCCGCGTCCTCGCCGTTGCCCATGATGCGGGTCAGCGCGCTGTTGGCCAGCTGCACGTAGTGGCGCAGCTCGGTCTCCTTGCTGCTCAGGTAGGCCGACTCGACCAGCGTGCGTTCCTGCCGCGCCAGCGCCAGCGTCTGCTTCTGCACGGTGACCGCCACCAGCCCCAGTGCGAGCAGCACCGGGATGACGCACAGGAACATCAGTTTGAGGCGGAGTTGCATAGGCGATGGTGAAAAGGGAAGGCCTGGATTTTTAGCGCATGGCTCTGCATCCAGGCAGTCCGGACGGCGACAGGAGCAGCCCCGCGCGCGGCCGAGAATGCCGGCGGCCCGCGCAGGTTCTGCAATGATTTTTAATATGATTCAAACTGAAAAACCCAATTTCCAATAGAGGGCATTGCATGATTGATTTCGGTGCATAACTGCGCTTATGACCACGTTGTGCACCAGCAAAGCACCGCAGAAAAAGCCCGCAGCTTTCCCGCGGCAGGACGATAGCGCAAATTCCATGCCATGCATGATATTTGTTGCAATTTATCGCAATTAAAAAGCCGCTTCCTGGGAGAAGGCCTTGCGTATTGCTACGTAGATACCCCGCCTGCGTAGTGCTGCGTAAGGGAAAAAAACGATTATCCGAAGCCGGTGGTACTGCCTACAATTTTTACCCATGGACCGATTATCGGGTGCTGGAATCCGCGTGAATCCAATATCTGCAACGGGCGCGCATAGGGTCCTGAAAATATCCGGCATGGTTATGTCGGGTGAATGCGCGGTTTTCATGTCATGGGGGAGTAATCCATGGGTATTCGAGTGAATATGCGCCGGTTGGCCGTGGTCTGCGGCGCGGGCGTGCTGGCGGCAGGGCTGGCCGGCTGCGCGGCGCCGAACAAGCGCGAAGTGCTGTCCACCAAGCAGATCTATCCGGCGATCGGGCCGTATTCGCAGATGGTGTCGCATGGCAACACCATCTACTTCTCGGGCGTGCTGCCGCTGAATGCCGAAGGCAACGCGGTGAACGGCAAGACCATCGAGGAGCAGACCCGCGCGGTGCTCGACTTCATCGGCGCCAAGCTGCGCTCGCAGGGGCTGGGCTACGAGGATGTGCTGGCCACCTCGGTCTACATGAAGGATCTGAACGAGTTCGCGGCCATGAACAAGGTCTATGGCGAGTATTTCAAGTCGGCGGCTCCGGCGCGGGCCACCGTGGAGGTCGCACGCCTGCCGCGCGACGTGAAGATCGAGATCGCAGCCGTCGTCGGCCGCCGCTGATCCGGGCATTTCCCAACGAATTTCTGAATGGAGTCCCCAATGAACCAAGAAACTTCCATGATGACGGCCGAGCAATCGGGCTGCGATACAACAATGGGCCTGGGTGATACGACCAAGTGGACGGCCAAGCGGCGCGACTTCCTGCGCATCCTGGGCTGGGGCGCTGGCGCCACGGCCCTGGGCCCGCTGGTGGCGGCCTGCGGCAGCGGCAACGCGCAGACGGCGGCCGAGGCCATGCGCGCCCAGCTGATGCAGGACGAGGCCTTCTGGGCGAACGTGCAGAACATGTTCACGCTGAACCCGGACAAGACCTTCATGAACATCGGCACCGCCGGCTCCATGCCCAAGCTGGTGCTGGACGTGTTCGACACCGAGAACCGCAAGAAGGCCGCCGAATCGGGCAACGGCTACAGCAACCACCTGGCGCTGCGCCAGGCGGTGGCGCCCGGCTTCGGCGTCGATGCCGAAGAGCTGGCCTTCTCGGCTAATACCTCGTCGGGCATGTGCCACGCCATCCTGGGCCTGGACTGGAAGGCCGGCGACGTGATCGTCACCACCAACCACGAGCACGGCGGCGGCGACACCCCGCTGGCCATCGCCAAGGACCGCTACGGCATCGAGGTCTCGCGCATCGCCATGCCGGTGGGCAACAACCAGACGGCCGCCACCTACGTGGAGCTGTTTGAGCAACGCATCGCCGAGCTCAAGGCCGCGGGCAAGAACGTGCGCGCCATGATGTGGTCGTCGCCCACCTACAAGACCGGCACCATGCTGCCCATCGCCGACCTGATGGGAGTGGTCAAGAAGCACGGCCTGATCAGCATCGTGGACGGCGCCCACCTGCCGGGCATGATGGCGTACAACTATGCCGACCTGGGCATGGACTTCATGTCCGGCGCGGGCCACAAGTGGCAGTGCGGCCCGGGCTCCACCGGCATCCTGATCATCCGCAACAAGGTGCGTCCCTCCAACCCGCTGCCCCTGCCCAAGTGGTTCCCGGTGCACACCAGCAGCTACAACGCGGCCGACCGCAACGCCACGGCCTACGACGTGGCTGGCTCCGTCACCACCTGCGGCAGCACGCACACGCCCATGTTCCAGGCGCTGGCGCAGGCTTGCAAGCAGTGGGACGAGATCGGCCGCAAGAAGATCGAGACCTACGACCTGACGCTGGCCTCGTACCTGAAGGAGAAGCTCGCCGAGCGCTGGGGCGTGGACTCGCTGTACTCGCCCAAGGACGATCCCAAGCTGCTGTCGGCGCTGACCTCGTTCAACCCCTTCTTCAAGAAGAACAAGGACGACATCATGGACTCGGCCAAGTCCAACGCCTTCGTGGCGCGCATGCTCAGCGACTATCCGCAGCACTTCATCGTGCGTAATTCCAACTTCGCGGTGATCGGGGCACCCAAGGACCACTACGGCGTGCGCGTGTCCACCCACCTGTGGCATGACGCCAATGACGTGGACAAGCTGGTCGACGCCATGTGGGATCTGGCCAACAAGATGTAAGCGGCTGCGCCAGCGCAACCCCACGCTTCGCCCCGGCCCTGCAGCTCTGCAGGGCCGGGGCGAAGTTCTTTGGTTTTAAAAAGAATAGCTGCTGGCGCTCAATGGATAAGCCATTCAGATGGTTTTGTATCTGAATGGCTTGTGCAGAAAGCGCGAGGCGCTCCTGATTTTGATAGCGGCCGTCCGTTTGCGCGGTGTCAGCGCGCAATCTCCTCGCGCACGGCCGCGAGCTGGCGGCGCGAGATCGGCAGGCGCTCGGGCAGGCCCTGCAGGCGCACGCCCCAGCCTTCGCCGCTTTCCGGGTCCACGTACTTCTCGACCGCGCGCATCGCGCCGCGGGCCACCAGCGCGTTGCGGTGCACCCGCAGGAAGCGGCCGGTATGGCGCAGTTCCAGCTCATTGAGCGAGCCATCCATGATGTAGCTGCGGCGCGCGGTGCGCACGGTGATGTACTTCTGCTCGGCCTTGAGGTACAGCACCTCGGCCAGCGGCACGCGCTCGGTGCGGCCCCGGTCGTGGATCAGCAGCGCCTCGCCGTCGTCCGCGGGCTCGGGCGCCATGGCGCTGCGGCGCAGCTTGGCCAGCGCCTGCTGCAGGCGCTCCAGCCGCACCGGCTTGGTCAGGTAGTCGACCGCGTTCAGGTCAAAGGCCTGCAGCGCATGCTCGGCATGGGCGGTGACGAAGATCACCTCGGGCGGCGCGGGCAGGGCGGCCAGGGCCTGGGCCATCGCCAGCCCGCTCTGGCCGGGCATGTGGATGTCCAGCAGCAGCACGTCGAACGCCGGCCCGGCCTGGGCCAGGCGCTGCAGCGCCTCGTCGGCGCGGGCGGCCTCGTGGATGTCGCCGGGGGCGAGGCCGGCCTCGCCCAGCAGGCGCGCGAGGCGGCTGCGGGCCAGGGTTTCGTCGTCAACGATCAGGATGCGCATGCTCGGGGAACCAGGGTGTCTGTCGGTGATGGGGGCTTTCAAGCCGGAATGGTAATGCGCACCCAGTAGTGCCCATTCTTGTGCGAGGTGTGGAAATCGCACTCCAGATCGTAGAGCAGGCGCAGGCGCTTTCGCACATTGGCCAGCGCGATGCCGGTGCCGCTCCTGCGGCCCGGCTCGGCGGGGCCGGGCGGCGGCGCGGTGTTCATGATCTGGATCTGCACGGTGCCCGCGCGCCGGCGGGTGGCGACGATGATCTTGCCGTGGCCCTGGCCGGGCTCGATGCCGTGCTTGACGGCGTTTTCCACCAGCGGCTGCAGCAGCAGCGGCGGCACCACCGCGGCGTCGGCGCGCGAGTCCAGGTTCCACTGCACGTTCATGCGATCGTCGAAGCGCACCTGCTCGATGGCCAGGTAGCGGCGCGCGAGCAGGATCTCGTCGCCCAGCGTCGAGGTGTCGCCTTGCTCGGTGAGGGCGTGGCGGAACAGGTCGCTCAGGTCCTCGAGCATGCTCTCGGCCTTGCGCGGATCGACCTGCACCAGCGCGATGGCGCTGTTGAGGGCATTGAACAGGAAGTGCGGGCGGATGCGCGCCTGCAGCTCCGCCAGCCGCGCCGTGGTGGCCGCCGGCGTGCGCCCCTGGGCGCGCCACTGCAGTGCGGTCACCACCATCGCCGCCAGCAGCGCGCCGGCGGCGGCGCAGGCCGGCCAGGCTACCGGGGCGGCGCCGATGTTGGCCCAGTAATACACCAGGGCGCCCATCAGCCCGCACAGCGCGCCCAGCGCGGCGCCGGCGGCGTACTGCGCGGCAATGCCGTAGCGCTGCAGCAACTGTTTCTGCGAGCACGCGGCCAGCAGCCACAGCAGCGTGGCGGGCAGGCTGGCGGCGGTGAGCAGGGCCACGCTGGCCAGCCAGTCGCCCGCGCCGGCCGCGCCGAAGCCCGCGCCAATGGCCACCACGATCTCCACCAGCAGCACGGTGCGGATCACGACGCTGGCGGTGCAGACGTCGAACACCAGGGCGCTGCTGGCCGGCGGGAGACTGGTGTCGGTGGTGGAAGGTAACGGCATGGCTATAGAATTCCGGCACGCATTTATCACAATGAATGGCCGATATGCCGGCTTGCGGCATGCGGCAAGCAGCTTAACCCGATTTTTCCCAGCCATGACCACCCCAACGTCCCCCGCCGCCAGCCACAACCAGCTCGACACCAAGGCCGAAGCCTGGTCGGCCCTGTTCTCCGAGCCCATGAGCGACCTGGTCAAGCGCTATACCTCTAGCGTGTTCTTCGACAAGCGCCTGTGGCAGGCCGACATCGCCGGCAGCCTGGCGCACGCCGAGATGCTGGCAGCCCAGGGCATCATCGGCGCGCAGGACCACGCCAGCATCCAGCAGGGCATGGCGCAGATCACGGCCGAGATCGAGTCCGGCCAGTTCGAGTGGAAGCTGGACCTGGAGGACGTGCACCTGAACATCGAGGCCCGCCTGACCCAGCTGGTGGGCGATGCTGGCAAGCGCCTGCACACCGGCCGCAGCCGCAACGACCAGGTGGCCACCGACGTGCGCCTGTGGCTGCGCGGCGAGAT
>JBLZYV010000001.1:0-205232 GCA_050282565.1 Comamonas sp. | reverse complement strand
GGCTACCACGGCGTGAACTTCGGCGGCATCTCCGTCGGCGGCATGGTGGGCAACCGCAAGACCTTCGGCCAGGGCGTCGAGGCCGACCACCTGCCCCACACCCAGCCGGCGCTGGGCTCGTTCTGCAAGGGCATGCCCGAGCAGGGCGGCCGCGAGCTGGCCGACAAGCTGCTGGACGTGATCGCGCTGCACGACGCGAGCAACATCGCCGCGGTCATCGTCGAGCCCTTCTCCGGCTCGGCCGGCGTGGTGATCCCGCCCCAGGGCTACCTGCAGCGCCTGCGCGAGATCTGCACGCAGAACAACATCCTGCTGATCTTCGACGAGGTCATCACCGGCTTCGGCCGCTGCGGCGCCTGGACCGGCTCCGACGCCTTCGGCGTGGTGCCCGACATCATGAACTTCGCCAAGCAGGTGACCAACGGCGCGCAGCCGCTGGGCGGCGTGATCGCCACGAAGGAGATCTACGGCACCTTCATGGCGCAGGGCGGCCCGGACTACATGCTGGAGTTCCCGCACGGCTACACCTACTCGGCCCACCCGGTGGCCTGCGCGGCCGGCCTGGCGGTGCTGGACATCCTCGAGAAGGAAGACATGCCCGGCCGCGTGAAGGCACTGGCCCCCTACTTCGAGCAGGCGGTGCACAGCCTCAAGGGCACCAAGCACGTGCTGGACATCCGCAACTACGGCCTGGCCGCCGGCTTCACCATTGCCCCGCTGGCGGGCGAGCCGGCCAAGCGCCCCTACGAGATCGCGATGAAGTGCTGGGAAAAGGGCTTCTACGTGCGCTACGGCGGCGACACCATCCAGCTCGCACCGCCCTTCATCAGCGAAAAGGCCGAGATCGACCGCCTGGTCAGCGCGCTGGGCGATGCCCTGGCCGAGACTGCTTAATATCATTTTGATAGCTGTCAGCGCTTGATAGGCGGGCGCTACAGCTGATTTTTGTATAAATCCGAGACTTCCATGAATCACGACAAGAACGTCACCGCCACCGTCGGCCACCTGATCGACGGCCAGATCGTCTACGACAACGGCCGCTCGCAGCCGGTGTTCAATCCCGCCACCGGCCAGTCGTCCACCAGCGTCGAGCTGGCCAGCAAGGCCACCGTCGAGGCGGCCATCGCCTCGGCCGAGAAGGCCTTCCCCGCGTGGCGCAACACGCCGCCGCTCAAGCGTGCCCGTGTGATGAGCAAGCTCAAGGTGCTGCTCGAGGAGCACGCCGACCAGATCGCCGCGATGATCACTGCCGAGCACGGCAAGGTGCTGGCCGATGCGCACGGCGAGCTGCAGCGCGGCATCGAGAACGTGGAATACGCCAGCTACGTGACCGAGCTGCTCAAGGGCGAGATCAGCCGCAACGTCGGCCCCAGCATCGACAGCTGGAGCGAGTTCCAGGCGCTGGGCGTGGTGACCGGCATCACGCCGTTCAACTTCCCGGCCATGGTGCCGCTGTGGATGTGGCCCATGGCCGTGGCCTGCGGCAACTGCTTCATCCTGAAGCCCTCCGAGCGCGACCCGACCAGCGCGCTGTTCGTGGCCCAGCTGGCGCTGGAAGCCGGCCTGCCGCCCGGCGTGCTGAACGTGGTCAACGGCGACAAGGAAGCCGTGGACACGCTGCTGACCGACCCGCGCGTCAAGGCCGTGAGCTTCGTGGGCTCCACGCCCATCGCCGAATACATCTACGCCGAAGGCTGCAAGCACGGCAAGCGCGTGCAGGCCCTGGGCGGCGCCAAGAACCACGCCGTGGTCATGCCCGACGCCGACATCGGCAACGCCGTCAACGCCATGATGGGCGCGGCCTTCGGCTCCTGCGGCGAGCGCTGCATGGCCGTGCCGCTGATCGTGGCCGTGGGCGACGACACCGCCGACGCGATGATCGCCGGCCTGAAGGCCGAGATCGCCAAGATGAAGGTCGGCCCCGGCACCGACAACGCCAACGACATGGGCCCGCTGGTCACCAAGCCGCACTTCGAGAAGGTGAAGGCCTTCGTGGACAGCGGCGTGGCCGAAGGCGCCGAGCTGCTGGTCGACGGCCGCGGCCTGAAGGTGGCCGGCCACGAGGAAGGCTACTTCCTCGGCCCCTGCCTGTTCGACAAGGTCAAGCCCGGCATGCAGATCTACCAGGAAGAGATCTTCGGCCCCGTGCTCGGCATCGTGCGCGTGAAGACGCTGCAGGAAGCGATGAAGCTCATCGACGACCACGAGTACGGCAACGGCACCTGCATCTTCACCCGCGACGGCGAGGCCGCGCGCTACTTCAGCGACCACATCCAGGTCGGCATGGTGGGCGTGAACGTGCCGCTGCCGGTGCCGGTGGCCTACCACTCCTTCGGCGGCTGGAAGCGTTCGCTGTTCGGCGACCTGCACGCCTACGGCCCCGATGCCGTGCGCTTCTACACCAAGCGCAAGACCATCACCCAGCGCTGGCCCTCGGCCGGCGTGCGCGAAGGCGCGGTGTTCAGCTTCCCGAGCAGCCGCTGAGCGCCGGCACCGGCCGCGAGGCCGGTCCCCTGCATACCCAACTTGCCCAGGCATCCGCCTGGGCTTTTTTATTTTTGATAGCTGCTGGCGCTTGTATCTATTGGATTTCAGATGGAAAAATACCTGAGTCCGGCTAAAGAAAAGCGCCAGCAGCTATCAAAAATGAGATGCCATCAGTCGCGCGCCTTGCGCGCCACCGCGGGCCGCGGGCTGCGCAGCGTCTCGGCGTCGAGGATCAGCCGGCCTTGGATGCGGCCCTTCATGCGCTTGACGGCATGCGTGGCGTCCTGCATGTGCTTGAGCATCAGCGCGCGCACGCGCTCGGCGTCGCGCTCGCGCGCGGCCTGCACGATCTCGCGGTGGTAGTTGGCGTTCTCCTCGCCGAAGCGGCGGTGTTCGGTCTTGGGCGTGCGGTTGCCGAAGACGATGAGCTGGCGGATCATCTCGTTGATCAGCTCGCAGGTGAAGCGCAGGAAGGGGTTGGGGTTGGCCGCGGCGAGGATGTCGTGGAAGTTCACGTCCTCGCGGCGCTGCACCAGCAGGTCGCTGTCGCTCGACGACGGATCGCAGCAAGTGATGCTGTGCTCCAGCGCCTCGAAGTCCGCCTCGGTCAGGTGCGGCACCGCGCCGGCCGCCAGTTCGGGCTCCAGCGTCAGGCGCACCGCGTAGATGTCGTCGATGGTCACTTCCTTGAAGAACAGGTAGTTCTGCATGAACTGCAGCGTGCGGTCCAGCGGCACCTCGACGATGGTGCCGCCGCCCGAGGGGCCGGTCGAGATCGTGATCAGCCCCTGCACCTCCAGCGACTTGAGCGCCTCGCGCACCGTGCCCTTGCTGACCTGGAACTGCTCCTGCAGCTCGCTCTCGCGCGGCAGGCGATCGCCGGGGCTGAGGTTGCGCTCGGTGACCATGCGCTTGATCTCCTGCGCGACCAGGTCCGAGCGCTTGAGCTGCTTGATCGCCAGGGGGGAAGACTTCTTGGTTGCCATGTCGGTAGTGTGTGCGGCGAGTGCCCAGGTCCGTGCATGAGCCCTTCGCGCTTTTTGTGCAGTATGCACCGCGATCGTGCAGTCGCCCGCGTGTCTAGGGTTTGTCCGCGTCATATTTGTTCTATTTATCACTATAAATATGACTAAGGAGCCTGTGCGCGCAGAAACCACCCGGTTGCAAGCTGGCATGCATCGTGCTCTGAAAAGAAGGCCACCCACGGCCTCGATCCACCAAGGAGCCACCACACCATGCATCGTCGCAACTTCCTGCAACTGTCCGCGCTCGGCGCGCTGCCGGCCTCGCTGGGCCTGGTCCACCCTGCCTTCGCGCAGGCCAAGGGCCCCATCCAGTTCGGCTGCCCGGTGCCCATGTCGGGTGCCTTCGCGGCCAACGGCAAGTTCGCCGACCTGGGCATGAAGCTGGCGATCGAGCAGTACGGCAAGGCGCTGGACCGCCCGCTGGCCTACACGCTGCTCGACACCGAGGGCAAGCCCGCGACGGCGATCCGCAAGGTGCAGGACGCCTCGCAGCAGGGCGCGAAATTCTTCGCCGGCGGCATCCTGTCGTCCGAGGCGTTGGCCATGGGCAAGGAGGCCGAGAAGGCCGGCGGCATCTTCATCACCACCGCCGGCGCCGACGAGATCACCGGCAAGGACTGCAACAGCGCGACCTTCCGCTGGTCCGTGCCCACCTTCGGCGCCATCGAGCAGACGGTGCGCCCGCTGCTGGACGCACTCCCCAAGGCCAAGCGCGTGTACACCATCACGCCGCAGTACGTGTTCGGCGACGGCCTGCTCACCGCGGCCAAGAACATCTTCAAGGAACGCGGCATCGAGCACGTGGGCAACAGCTACCACTCGCTGACCGAGAAGGAGTTCAGCGGCTACCTGACCAACGCCATCGCGGCCAAGCCCGATGTGCTGCTGATCCTGAACTTCGGCCAGCAGTCGTCCGACACGCTGCGCCAGGCGGTGAGCTTCGGCATGAACAAGAGCATGACCATCCTGATCGCCTGGGCCTCGGGCCTGGAGCAGTTCGAGTCGTTGGGCGCCGACCTGTGCGATGGCGTGTACTTCGGCGCGCAGTACTGGCATACGGTGGATACGCCGCTGAACCTCGACCTGGTCAAGCGCGCGAACGACAAGTTCAAGGCCAACCCCAACTACAGCCTGGCGGGCTCGTACATCTGCACCAAGCTGCTGATCGACGCCATCATCAAGGCCGGCAGCGTGGACCAGAAGGCCGTGGTCGCCGCGCTGGAAGGCCTGAAATACCAGGGCCTGACCGGCGAGGAGGAGGTGCGCAAGGCCGACCACCAGGTGCTCAAGAACTACTACCTGCTCAAGGGCAAGGCCAAGGCGAAGATGAAGAACAAGGACGACTACGCCGACATCGTCAGCTTCGGCAAGTCCTTCCTGCCGGTCGACCAGACCGGCTGCAAGCTGGCCTGAACCCCGGCAAGCCGCCATCGCCATGAGCATCTATCTGCTTCAGACCATCAACGGGATCGGCATCGGCATGCTGTATTTCCTGCTGGCCGTGGGCTTGTCGATCGTGTTCGGCCTGCTGCGTTTCGTGAACTTCGCGCACGGCACCTTCTACCTGCTGGGCGCGTACTTCTGCTACCAGATGGCGCAATGGGGCGTGAGCTTCTGGCTGTCGCTGGTGGCGGTGCCGCTGGCCGTCGGCGCCATCGGCTGGCTCACCGAGAAACTGGTGCTGCGCCACGTGTACGCCAAGCCGCACGAGTTCCACATCCTCGTCACCGTGGGCTTCGCGCTCGTCGTGCAGGAGGTGGTGATCCTGCTGTGGGGCCCGCTGGGCGACAGCGTGGCCGTGCCCGAGCTGCTGAACGGCGTGGTGATGTGGGGTGGCTTCGTCTACCCCAAGTACCGGCTGTTCGTGATCGGCTTCACCGCGGTGCTGGCGGTGGTCATCTGGTGGGTGCTGGAAGGCACGCGCCTGGGCAGCGTGGTGCGCGCAGGCAGCGAATCGACCGAGATGGTGTCGCTGCTGGGCACGAACGTGTTCGGCGTCTTCAGCCTGGTGTTCGGCCTGGGCGTGGGCCTGGCGGCGCTGGCCGGCGTGCTGGCCGCGCCCATCCGCGGCGTGAGCCCGTTCATGGGCGTCGAGGCGCTGGGCGTGGCCTTCGTCGTGGTGGTCGTGGGCGGGCTGGGCAGCTTCAGCGGCGCGCTGGTCGGCGGCCTGCTGATCGGCATCGTGCAGAGCCTGATGAGCACGGTCTGGCCCGAGGGCGCGAGCCTGATGATCTACGTGGCGATGGCTGCCGTGCTGCTGCTGCGCCCCAACGGCCTGCTGGGCCGCGCGGTATAGGAGGGGGCCATGCAAGCCAAACACGTTCAATTCCTGATGGCGGTGGCCATCGTGGTCGCCATGCCGCTGTTCATGCAGTCGGGCTCGCTCGCCAGCGAGGTGCTGATCTATGGCCTGGCCGCCATGGGCTGCAACCTGCTGCTGGGCTACACGGGGCTGCTGTCCTTTGGCCAGGGCATCTTCTTCGGCCTGGGCAGCTACACGCTGGGCATCCTGCTCACCCGGCTGCCGCTGCCCATGCCGGTGGCGCTGGCCAGCGCGGTGCTGATGGGCGCCGCGGGCGCGGCCCTCGTCGGTTGGGTGGCGATCCGCCAGCGCGGCACCTACTTCGTGATGCTGACGCTGGCCTTCGCGCAGATGTTCTACTTCATTGCCTACAGCCTGCCGGGCCTGACCGGCGGCGACAACGGGCTGATGGACATCCCGCGCCACTCCATCGCCGTGGCGGGGCAGACCGTGCTGCCGCTGGCCTCGCCGTGGCAGTACTACGGCTTCGTGGCGGTGCTGTTCCTGCTCGTCTTCTGGCTGTTGCGCCGCGTCTGCGACTCGATCTTCGGCCGCACGCTGCTGGCCGTGCGCGACAACGAGGAGCGCGCCGCCGCCGTGGGCTACAACCTGCGCCTGCTGAAGCTGCAGGCTTTCGTGATCTCGGGCGCGGTGACGGGCTTGGCCGGCGCGCTGCACGCGCTGATGACGGGCATCGCGCCGCTGTCCAATGCCGAGTACCACACCAGCGAGATGATCCTGGTGATGACCGTGATCGGCGGCAGCGGCAATCTGCTGGCCTCGCTGTTGGGCGCGGCTTTCTACGTGCTGCTGGGCGACTGGCTGTCCACGCTGTGGCCGCGCTGGCTGCTGATCCTCGGCGTGGTGCTGATGGTGGTGAGCCTCGGCATGCAGGGCGGCCTGTGGGGCCTGTGCCAGAAGCTGTGGCAGCTGGCGCGCGGCGGCAAGGCGGACGGCAAGGCGCTCACCCCAGCCAAGGGAGGCCACGCATGAGTGCAACCACCGCAACACCGGTGCTGCTCGAGGCCGTCGGCGTCGAGAAGCGCTATGACAAGTTCGTCGCGCTGGGCGGCGTGAACCTGCAGGTGCGCGCCAACACCGTGCACTCGGTGATCGGGCCGAACGGCGCGGGCAAGACCACGCTGTTCCACATGCTCACCGGCACCAAGGGCGTGAGCGGCGGGCGGATCGTGTTCGACGGCCACGACGTGACGCGCGAGCCCGACTACCTGCGCGTGCGCCGCGGCATGGCGCGCTCGTTCCAGGTCACCAGCCTGTTCCTCACGCTGCCGGTGCGCGAGAACCTGCGCCTGGCCGCCCAGGGCACGGCGCCGGCCAAGGCGCTGAACTGCTGGACGCAGCCGGTGGGCGCGCTGTCGTGCGCCGACATGGTGGCCAAGGTGCTGGCCACGCTGGGGCTGGAGCGTTTCGCGGACACGCCGGCGGGCAATCTCTCGCACGGCCAGCAGCGCCGCCTCGAAGTCGGCATGGCGCTGGCGGCGCGGCCCAAGGCGATCTTCCTCGACGAGCCGACCTCGGGCATGGGCATCGACGACCTGGAGGAGATGAAGCACCTGATCCAGGGCCTCAAGCGCGAGCACACCGTGGTGCTGATCGAGCACAACATGAACATCGTCATGGACATCTCCGACACCATCACCGTGATGCAGCAGGGGCGGGTGCTGGCCGAGGGGCTGCCGGGCGAGATCCGCAACGACGAGCGCGTGCGCAAGGCGTACCTCGGCAACATGATCACCGGAGGCAAGGCATGACGGCAGGGACGTTGCTGCAGGCAGAACAGATCCATGCGCACTACGGCAAGAGCCATGTGCTGCAGGGCGTGTCGCTCGAGGTGCGCGACGGCGAGCTGGTCACGCTGCTCGGGCGCAACGGCGCGGGCAAGACCACCACGCTCAAGGCCATCGCCGGCGCGATGCCGCCCACGCAGGGCCAGGTGCGCTTCGGCGGCGAGGTGGTGAGCCGGCTGGCCACGCACCAGGTGGCGCGGCGCGGCATCTGCCTGGTGCCCGAGCACCGCGGCATCTTCAAGCTGCTGACGGTGGAGGAGAACCTGCTGGTCGGCCTGCGCAAGCGCTCGCCCTGGCAGCTGGACGACATCTACCGCATCTTTCCGCGCCTGAAGGAGCGCCGCAGCAATGGCGGCGGCCAGCTCTCGGGCGGCGAGCAGCAGATGCTCTCGATCGGCCGGGCGCTGATGAACGCGCCGCGCCTGCTGATGCTGGACGAGCCCGTGGAAGGGCTGGCGCCGGTGATCGTCGAGGAGATCGTCGCGCAGCTGAAGGTCATCAAGGCGGCGGGCGTGTCCATCCTGCTGGTGGAGCAGAACCTCGAGGTCTGCACGCAGCTGGCGGACCGGCACTACATCATCGAGCAGGGCACCATCGTGTACCAGGGCTCGAACAGCGACTTCCTCGCCGACGAGGACGTGAAGGACCGGTACCTGGGCGTCGGCATGGCCTGACGCGCAGAAGGCATAGCACTGGAGTTTTCCCATGGACATGAACACCCTTGCCCCCGCGGCATCCCAGGATCTCAAGGCGCTGCGCGTGAACGGCGCGCGCCTGTGGCAGTCGCTCATGGCACTGGCGCAGATCGGCGGCACCGACAAGGGCGGCGTCTGCCGCCTGGCCCTCACCGAGCTGGACCGCCAGGGCCGCGACTTGTTCTCGCAATGGGCGCGCGAGGCGGGTTGCACGATCCGCGTCGACGCCATCGGCAACATCTTCGCGCGCCGCGCGGGCACCGATGACAGCCTGCCGCCGGTGACTACCGGCAGCCACATCGACACCCAGCCCACGGGCGGCAAGTTTGACGGCAACTACGGCGTGCTGGCCGGCATCGAGGTGCTGCGCACCTTGAACGATGCGGGCGTGCGCACCCGCGCGCCGCTCGAGGTGGCGGTGTGGACCAACGAGGAGGGCTCGCGCTTCGTGCCGGTGATGATGGGCTCGGGCGTGTTCGCCGGCGCGTTCACGCTGGAGCATGCGCTCAGCGCCCGCGACCACGCGGGCACCAGCGTGCGCGAGGCGCTGAAGGCCATCGGCTATGCGGGCGAGGGCGCGGCGCCGCACGCCATCGGCGCGTACTTCGAGGCCCACATCGAGCAGGGGCCGGTGCTGGAGAACCACGGCAAGGTGATCGGCGTGGTGCAGGCCGCGCTGGGCCAGCGCTGGTACGACGTGACGGTGCAGGGCATGGAAGCGCATGCGGGCCCCACGCCCATGGAGCTGCGCAAGGATGCATTGCTCGCCGCCAGCGATCTCATCCACGAAGTGAACCGCATCGCGCTGGAGCGCCAGCCCCATGCGCGCGGCACGGTGGGCTCGCTGGAGGTGTTCCCCAATTCGCGCAACGTGATCCCGGGCCGGGTGAAGTTCAGCGTGGACCTGCGCGCGCCCGACGATGCCCAGCTCATGGACATGGACGCCGCGATCCGCGCCGCCTGCGCCCGCGTGGCGCAGGAGCGCGGCCTGCAGATCGGCATCGAGCAGGTGGTGTATTTTCCGCCGCAGCCGTTCACGCCGGCGCTGGTCGAGGCCGTGCGCGCGAACGCCGCCGACCTGGGCTACAGCGCCATGGACTGCGTGAGCGGCGCCGGCCACGACGCGGTCTACGTGGCGCGCCTGGCGCCGGCGGCGATGATCTTCGTGCCCTGCGCCGACGGCATCAGCCACAACGAGATCGAGGATGCCGAGCCCGAGCACCTGGAGGCCGGCTGCAACGTGCTGCTGCGCGCCATGCTGGACAGCGCCGGGGTCGCAGCATGACGGCAGCCCGCAAGCCGAGATTCCTCATCGCGCGCCTGAACCACGAGACGAATACCTTCTCGCCCGTTCCCACGCCGCTGGCGGCCTTCACCCCGACCTATGGCGCCGAGGCCTACCGCGCCAACAAGGGCATGCGCACGGCCATGGCCGCGTTCATCGAGCTGGCCGAAGCCGAGGGGGCGGAGCTGGTCACGCCCGTCTCGGCAATGGCCAACCCCAGCGGCCCGGTGCATGCCGACGCCTACGATGAACTCACCCGCCGTATCGTCGAGGCCGTGCCCGGCTGCGACGCCATCCTGCTCGACCTGCATGGCGCAATGGTGGCCGAGAACAGCAGCGATGGCGAGGGCGACCTGCTTGCACGCGTGCGTGCCGCGGCACCCGGGGTGCCGCTGGGCGTGGCGCTCGATCTGCACGGCAACATCACCGAAAAGATCGTGCGCCATGCCGACGTGATCGTGGGCTTCAAGACCTACCCGCACATCGACATGTACGAGACGGGCGAGCACGCCGGCCGCCTGCTGATCGCGATGTGGCGCGGCCAGGCGCAGTACGAGGTGATCTGGAAGCCGCTGGCGCTGATGAGCCACACGCTGCGCAGCACCACGCTGGGCGGCCCGATGAAGGACGCCTGCGAGCAGGCCCGGGAGATGGAGGCGCGGCAGGGCCTGCCCGCGGTCTCGGTGTTCGGCGGCTTCTCGCTGGCCGACATTCCTGCGCCGTGCGTGAGCGTGGTGGCCACGGTGGACAAGGGCACGGCCGGCACGCAGCAGGCGGTCATCGACGCATTTGCCGACGGCATCTGGCAGCGCCGCGCCGACTTCATTTATCGCAGCGAGCCGCTGGAGGCCTCGCTGCAGCAGGCTCGGCAGATCGCGTCCCCCGCAGGCCGGGCGCAGCGCAAGCCCGTGCTGCTGCTCGACCATGGCGACAACTGCATGTCCGGCGGCACCTGCGACACCATGGACGTGCTGCAGACTGCGCTCGCGTTGGGCATGGACGGCATCGCCGTCGGCCCGCTGTGCGATCCGCAGGCGGTGGCGCAGATGTTCGCCGCGGGCGAGGGCGCCGCCATCGACATCGCGCTGGGCAACAAGCGCTCGCTGGCGCACCTGGGCCTGCACAAGCAGCCGCTGCAGTTGCATGGCACGGTGCGCAGGTTCAGCGAAGGGCGGTACATCGTCTCGGGCCCGATCTACAACGGCATGGAATGCCACATGGGCCGCACGGCGCTGCTCGACACCGGCGCCGCGCAGATCGTGGTGACCGAGCAGACGCACGAGCCCTGGGACCTGGGCGTGTTCCATTGCGTGGGCATCGATCCCACGCGCTTCCGCTACCTGCTGCTCAAGTCGCGCATGTACTGCCGGCCGGTGTTCGTGCCGCTGTCTGCAGGCCTGGTGGAGTGCGACAGCCCCGGCGTGACCACCTCGGACTACTCGCGCTTTCCGTTCAGCCGGGTGCAGCGGCCCGTGTATCCGCTGGATGCGCTTTAAATTTGATAGCTGCTTGCGATAATCTGTATTTGATTTCAGATAGATAAATACCTGAAATCGGCTTAAAGTGAGCGCAAGCAGCTATCAAAAAATATAAATCAACGCCCGCCGATCAGCGCCAGGTACGCCTGCCGGGTTTCGGGCGACACGCTTTCCACCACCTGCTCGTAGCGGGTCTGGTTGCGCAGCTGCATGCGCGCCGACGCTACGGTCTTGGACTTGCAGAACCAGTGGCAGGTGTGCTGCATCAGGTACAGCTCGGCCAACAGGGTATAGGCCTTGTCCTTGGGGGCCAGGCCCTCGGCGTTCTGCGCCACGCGGTTGATGCCGTCGGCATGCAGGCGGATGGCGGTGCGCAGGTCGAAGCCGCCGCGCTTGCCCTGCAGCCTGGCGATCAGCCGCGAGAACGGAAAGCCCAGCGGCTGGTTGCTGACGAGAAAGCTGGCGCCGTTGTCGGGTTCGGGCGCCTGGGCCAGCGTGTCGGCAAAGCTGCCGAACTGGCTGCACAGGCTTTTTTCCACCGGCAGCTGCAGCTCCCAGATCTGCGCCTGCCGGGCCGGGTCGGATTCACCCAGCGCCCGCATGTAGCCGCCCACCAGGCGCTCCAGCAGCTTTTCGATGTCGTAGTTGCGCAGGTAGTGCGACAGCAACTGGATGCGCTGCTTCTGGGCCTTGGCGCGCAGCAGGAAGCTGGCGGCGAGGACCAGGACGACGAATAGCAATAAGTCCATATGCAACGCGGGTTGTCGGGCTGAAACAGTGGTGATTCTAGGGGCCTCTTCCGTATCCCGCTGGGTCGCCTGCTGCGGTTATTGCAGTGCACCATGAACTTTGAAGCATGGAACTGGCTCGCATTTGAGCGGACTAGGTGCAAAAAGGTCATAAGTGTTTTCTCCGACCTCCCCGCTCGGCGGCGGGCCGGAATACGTCGGCGTCGGCCTACAATGGCCCGTCCAGTGCCGCCGGCCCGGGGTTTCGGGCCAGGCCTGTTTTTTTTCAACAGGCCCTCGGGGCGGCAGCGACATCGAGTGCCGGAGACCGCCATGCCTGATCTTTCTTCCACGAATTCCCCCAGCGACAAACGTGCTCTGCTGCGCCAGGCAGCGCTGGAGTACCACGAGTTCCCGCGCCCCGGCAAGGTGGCGATCGCGGCCACCAAGCCCATGGCCAACCAGCACGACCTGGCGCTGGCCTATTCGCCCGGCGTGGCCGCGCCCTGCGAGGAGATCGTCAAGGACCCCTCCGCCGCCTTCAAGTACACCAGCCGCGGCAACCTCGTGGCCGTGATCTCCAACGGCACGGCAGTGCTGGGCCTGGGCGACATCGGCGCGCTGGCCTCCAAGCCGGTGATGGAGGGCAAGGGCGTGCTGTTCAAGAAGTTCGCCGGCGTCGATGTGTTCGACATCGAGATCAACGAGAAGGACCCGCAGAAGCTGGTGGAGGTGATCGCCGCGCTGGAGCCCACCTTCGGCGCGATCAACCTCGAGGACATCAAGGCGCCCGAGTGCTTCTATGTGGAGCGCGAGCTGCGCAAGCGCCTGAACATCCCGGTCTTCCACGACGACCAGCACGGCACGGCCATCACGGTGGCTGCGGCCATGATCAACGCGCTGAAGGTCGCCGGCAAGAACATCGGCGAAGTGCAACTGGTGGCCTCGGGCGCCGGCGCCGCAGCGCTGGCCTGCCTGAACCTGCTGCTCAAGCTGGGCCTCAAGCGCGAGAACGTGTTCGTGACCGACCTGGCCGGCGTGGTCTACCAGGGTCGCACCGAGCTGATGGACCCCGACAAGGCCGAGTTTGCCCGCGAGACGGACAAGCGCACCCTGTCGCAGGTGATCGACGGCGCCGACGTGTTCCTGGGCCTGTCGGCGGGCGGCGTGCTCAAGCCCGACATGGTGGCGCGCATGGCGGCCCGTCCGGTGATCTTTGCGTTGGCCAACCCCAACCCCGAGATCACGCCGGAAGACGCCAAATCGGTGCGCGATGACGTGATCATGGCCACCGGCCGCTCCGACTACCCGAACCAGGTCAACAACGTCCTGTGCTTCCCTTACATCTTCCGGGGCGCGCTGGACTGCGGGGCCACCACCATCACCACCGAGATGGAGATCGCCTGCGTACACGCCATCGCCGAGCTGGCCCAGGCCGAGCAGAGCGAGCAGGTGGCGGCCGCTTACGTGGGCCAGGAGCTGAGCTTCGGCCCCGAGTACCTGATTCCCAAGCCCTTCGATCCGCGACTGATGATGATGATCGCCTCGGCCGTGGCCCAGGCTGCGGCCGAGAGCGGCGTGGCCCAGCGTCCCATCGCCGACCTGGACGCCTACCGCGAGCACTTGAAGACCTTCGTCTACGCGTCGGGCACGGCGATGAAGCCCATCTTCACCGCGGCCAAGAAGGCGACCAAGAAGCGTGTGGCCTACGCCGAGGGCGAGGAAGAGCGCATCCTGCGTGCCGTGCAGATCGTGGTGGACGAGCGCATCGCCCGCCCGACGCTGATCGGCCGCCCGGCCGTCATCGCGCAGCGCATCGAGAAGTTCGGCCTGCGCCTGAAGGAAGGCGTGGACTACGACGTGGTCAACGTCGAGCATGACGAGCGCTACCGCGACTTCTGGCAGACCTACCACCGCATGACCGAGCGCAAGGGCATCACCGCGCCGATCGCCAAGATCGAGATGCGCCGCCGCCTCTCGCTGATCGGGGCCATGCTGCTGCACAAGGGCGAGGTCGATGGGCTGATCGTCGGCACCTGGGGGCACTCGACCCACCACCTGCAGTACATCGACCAGGTGATCGGCAAGCGCGCCGGCGTGGCCACCTTCGCCTGCATGAACGGCCTGCTGCTGCCCGAGCGCCAGGTGTTCCTGGTGGACACGCACGTCAACTACGACCCTACGGCCGAGCAGCTGGCCGAGATCACCATCATGGCGGCCGAGGAAATGATGCGCTTCGGCATCAAGCCCAAGGCGGCGCTGCTGTCGCACAGCAGCTTCGGCTCCAGCAACCAGCCCAGCGCCATCAAGATGCGCGCCACGCTGGAGCTGCTGCGCGTGCAGGCGCCCTGGCTGGAGGTGGACGGCGAGATGCATGGCGACGTCGCGCTGGACGAGAAGGCCCGCAACGGCATCATGCCCAACAGCCAGCTGACCGGCAGCGCCAACCTGCTGGTGCTGCCCAACCTGGACGCCGCCAACATCAGCTACAACCTGCTCAAGACCGCGGCGGGCGGCAATATCGCCATCGGCCCGATCCTGCTGGGCGCCGCCCAGCCGGTGCATGTGCTGACGCCCAGCACCACGGTGCGCCGCATCGTCAACATGACGGCCGTCACGGTGGCGGATGCGAATTTTGCACGCTGATGTTGGTTTTTAGCGAAAATTGAAACATACTTGCTTTCGGGCGAGTACCCTTGAGGACTGCTCAAATTTTGAGCAGTCCTCTTGCTTTTTGTGCCTGCATCCGTCACACTTTCGCCCTTGAATTGCGGGATAACCCGTAATCTTGAAAGGTACGCATGCTGAAGGCGCTGGCCTCCCACGGATATCGTTCGGTTGTTGCAGGTGTGCTGGGAATGGTATTGCTGGGTGCTTCGCTGCCCGGCGAGGCGCGCGACTCTCGCTATGAAACCGCCGCCCCGGCGGTACCGGATGCGGTGGGACTGGCCGATCTGCCCGAGCAGGGGCGCACCACCTACGCACTGATCCTGGAGGGGGGACCCTTCCCCTATGACAAGGACGGCTCGGTCTTCGGCAACCGCGAGCGCATATTGCCGCCGCACAAGCGCGGCTATTACCGCGAATACACGGTGAAGACGCCCCGGGCGCGCAATCGCGGTGCCCGGCGGATCATCTGCGGCGGCCAGGTGCCGACGCAGCCCGATGCGTGCTATTACACGAACGATCACTATGCCAGCTTCCGCGTGATCGTGAAATAAGCGCTGATCCGACGCACGTTGTTGTCATATTTGCACAAGAAACTGCTTGCGCATTGCACTGCAGCGGATCAACAATCAACGGAGCCCATCCGGGAATCGTGGAACTCGAGTTGTCACACATGCTAATGGAAAGAGCAACGGAGATGGAAACTCCGCTTCGTCAGGAACAGGATACGCAGCTGCGTTTCGTGCGGCCCAACATCGTGCAGTCGATCCGGGCCTACCGTCTGCAGGATCTGCGCGACGCGGCCGTGGCGCTGGAGCAGCATTTTCTCTATGCCAATCTGGCCCATGCCCTGTCCAAGGCGGATGTGCTGGAGCTGATCGGCACGCAATTCCATTTTCCGCCGCACTACGGCAAGAACTTCGATGCGCTGTTCGACTGCCTGACCGATCCCTTGCACAAGAGCGGCAAACAGCCGGGCTTCGTCGTGGTGCTGGACCAGATCCCCACCGCGATGAAGTTCGACAAGGAAGCGCGAGAGCAGTTGCTGGACGTGTTCCGCGACGCTGCCGAATACTGGGCAGAGCGCAAGATCCCGTTCCGCTGCTTCTACTCTTTCCTGTAAGTTTTATATACAAAAATGGCAGTTAACGCAGATGGGGTCTGCGCTAACTGCTATTATTTTTGAGAAAATGCGGCGGCCAGCGCCTCGTACTCGGCCACCGGAACCTCCTCGGCGCGGCGCTGCAGGTCGAAGTCGCCGGCAAAGCCCTTGTCCTCGAGCCAGCGGCCCAGCGTATTGCGCAGGATCTTGCGGCGCTGGCTGAAGGCGACCTGCACCAACTCCTCCAGCACGGCCGCATCCAGCGTCGCTGGCGTCTCGCGGGGCGCCATGCGCACCACGGCGCTGTTCACCCTGGGCGGCGGGTCGAAGCTCTCGGGCGGCACGAACAGCACATCTTCCATCGCGTAGCGCCATTGCAGCATCACCGTCAGCCGGCCGTAGTCGCTGGTGGCGGGTTCGGCCACCATGCGGTCGATCACTTCCTTCTGCAGCATGAAATGCTGGTCCTGGATGCGGTCGACGTGCTGGAGCAGGTGGAACAGGATGGGCGACGAGATGTTGTAGGGCAGGTTGCCCACGACCCGCAGGCGCGGCGCGCCGAGCTGGTCGGCCAGCGCCGTGAAATCGACCTTGAGCACATCGGACTCGACCACCTGCAGCTGCGCGTGCAGGCGCAGCCGCGCGGCCAAGTCGCGGTCCAGCTCGATGACCGTGAGGCGGCCCAGGCGCTCCACCAGCGGCTGGGTCATGGCCATCAGGCCGGGGCCGATCTCCACCATGGGCTCGCCGGCCTGGGGCGCGATGGCCTGCACGATGGCGTCGATGATGCCGCCATCGGTCAGGAAATTCTGGCCGAAGCGCTTGCGGGGGATGTGCTTCATTGTGGAGGTTCGCGGTATTCCACGTAGGCGCGGGCACGGGCTTCCTGGGCCCAGGTGCCGAAGGCCTTCTCGAGCTTCTGTTCGCGCACCTGGTCGCGCACCATGTCGCGCTGTTCGCGCTGGCTGAGCTTGGCCTCGCGGCGCTCCAGCAGCTGGATCAGGTGGATGCCGAAGCGGCTGGCCACGGGTTCGCTGACCTCGCCGGGCTGCAGGTGGTCGAGCGCGGCCTGGAATTCGGGCACGAACTTGTGCGGCCCGGCCCAGCCCAGGTCGCCGCCGCCCTTGGCGCTGCCGTCCTCGGAGTAGCGGCGCGCCAGGTCGGCGAAGTCAGCCTGGTTGGCGGTGATGCGGCGGCGGTAGTCCTCCAGGCGCTCCACGGCCTGGGCCTCGCTCAGCTTGGCGCTGGGGCGCAGCAGGATGTGGCGCGCATGGCTCTGCACGGCGATCACCGGCACGTCGCCGCTGGATTTCTCGATCAGCTTGAGCACGTGGAAGCCCGCGGGCGAGCGCACCGGGCCGACCACGCCGCCCACGGGCGCGCTCTTGGTGGCATTCACGAACAGCTCCGGATAGCGGTCGGCCGGGCGCAGGCCCATGGCGCCGCCGCCGCGGCCGTCGGGGGCGTCCGAGTATTCGCGCACCACGCTGAGGAAGTCCTCGCCGGCCTTGGCCTTGTCGGCCGCCGCCTGCGCCTTGGCCTGCAGCTCCTTGACCTGCTGCTCGCCGGCATTTTCCGGCACGGCGATGAGTATGTGGCCGAGGTTGATCTGCGCGGCGGCCGTGGGCGTGCCGGACTTGGTCTTCTGCTCGCGGATGAACTGGTCCACGTCCAGGTCGTTCACGCGCACCTTGGAGTCCACCTCGGCCTCGCGCAGCTTCTGGATGACCAGCTGGCGGCGCAGGTCGGCGCGGAACTGGTCGCGGGTGATGCCGTCGCGGGACAGGCGGCTGGCCATCTCCTCGACGCTGAGGTTGTTCTGCCGGGCCACGGACTGCTCGGCCTGCTGGAGCGCGAAATTGTCGACCTTGATGCCGGCTTCGGTGGCCATCTGCAGCTGGATCTTCTCGGCGATGATCCGCTCCAGCATCTCGCGCCGCACCGCTTCGCGCGGCGGAATCTCGCCGCCCTGGCTCTGCAGCTGGGCGAGGGCCCGGTCCGTGCGCTGCTGGACCTCGAAGTTCGTCACCGGCTCGGAGTTCACGACGGCTACGATGTAGTCGGCGGAACGCGGCGAGGCACTGGACGAGGCGCTGTTGCTGCGGCCTTCCAGCGGCACCGGGGCGGAGATGCCGGCCGCGCCGCGCAGTCCCGAGCCCGACGAGGGCGCCTGCTGAGGATTCTTGAAGCCTTGGGCGCTGGCGGCGACGGCTGTGGCCAGGCACAGGCTGCCGAGGAGAAAGCGATAGGTCATAGTGAAGGGAATCAATCGTAGCTGCTGAAGCGGCTGGCCGCGGGGGTCTCGCGTATCACCGGCTGGTAGCCGGGCACATTGTCACGCAGTGAAATCAACGGGTCGGCCCCGAGCGCCAGCCTGGACAGGCCCTGGAATTCGATCTGGAACAGCAGCCGGGTGTTGGCCTGGATCAGGCTGGTCTGCAGCCGCTCCAGCACCACGCGGGTGGACCAGCAGCAGCTGCTGTATTCGAGGCCGACCAGGGAGTCGACGAACTTGCTGTCACGCATGCTGTAGTTGAGGCGGCCCACAGTGTACCAACGCCCGTCGCCAGGCTTGCGGGCGCCGCCGCCCAGCAGCGATTCGACCGGCCATTGCCAGCCGAAGTCGACCTGCTCGCTGTTGTCGCGCTGGTAGCGATAGGCCATGCTCAGCGTCTTGTACTGCCCGGGCTTGTAGCGCACGGCCATGGTGGAGCGCACCGAGCGGTTGATTTCGGGGCTGTACTGCACCGTGGTGTCGAAGCCCCAGCGCGGCGTCCAGTTGATGCCGGCGCCCAGCATGATGTCGGACCAGCGCCCGTTGGTGGTGTCGGGCGCCACGCCCGGCATGGTGACGAGCTGGTCCTTGAAGCGCAGGCGCTGCGCCACGCTGAAGCGCGCCGCCTCGGCGCCGCTGTCGGCATCGAGGAAGCGCGTGGTGGCGCCCACGGTCAGCATGTTGGCGTCGGAGATGCGGTCGTAGCCGCTGAAGGCGTTTTCGCTGTAGATCGTGGCGAAGCTGAAGTCGTACGGTGCCGTGTCGTACACCGGGATCATGCTCTGGTCGCGGTAGGGCGTGTAGGTATAGAACGCGCGCGGCTCCAGGGTCTGGATCAGGTTGCGGCCGAAGAGCTGGGTATTGCGCTCGAACATCAGGCCGCTGTCGAGGCTGAACGTGGGCAGCGTCACGCTCTTGCCGGAGATTCCGGTCATCGACGGGTCGTCGAAGCGGTAGTGGCGCGAGTTGAACATCAGCTTGGGCGTGATGTAGCCCTGCGGCGCGATGAAGGGCCGGCTGATCTCGCCCTGCACATAGGCGCGGTCGGCGTTCGACTGGTTGGTCAGCAGCGGGTCGGCGCGAAAGCGCGTGACATCGGCCTCGAGCTTGGCTTCCAGCCCATAGCCCAGGTCGCGCGGCGTGTAGCGGTACTGCAGCTGCGGCATGCGGTCGTAGGGCGGCACGATGGGCGACAGCGGGTCCTGCAGCGTTTGCCACGACTGGGCGCGCAGCAGCACGCTGTGGTCGTTGCGGGCCCAGCTCACCGAACCTTCGCTGCTCAGCAGGCGCTCGTTCAGGTGGTAGTTGTTGCGCATGAAGTCGCGCCAGTACTGGTCGTCGCTCACGCGCCGGAGGTTCAGGTTCAGGCCCAGGCCGCCGATGGGCGAGTCCAGGCGCTGGTTGTGCTGCAGCACGTAGGACCAGCGGTCGCGGTCGCGCAGCTTGTCGTTGGGCATGTACAGCGCGGCGAACAGGCCGCTGTAGCTGGGCTCCAGGTAGCGGAACTCGCCGGCCAGCGCCGCGCCGCGCTTGGTCATCAGGCTCGGGGTGATGGTGGCGTCGCGGTTGGGGGCGATGTTCCAGTAGTAGGGCTGGGCGTAGCTGAAGCCGCTGTTGCTGTCCAGCGTGAAGGTGGGCGGCAGCAGCCCGGACTTGCGCTTGTCCGACAGCGGGAAGCTGATGCGGGGCACCGGCAGGATGGGCACGCCCTTGAATTCGAGCACGGCGTTTTCGGCCACGCCCACGTCCTCGATGGTGTCGAGGTGGATCTTGTCGGCGCGGATGATCCAGTCGGGCTGCCAGCTGGCCTCGTCGGTGCGCTGGCAGGTGGTGTAGGTGCCTTCATGCACCAGCGAGCGGTTGCGGTCGATGAAGTCCACCTGCGAGGCCACGCCGTAGGCGTTGTTCATCAGCAGGCGGTAGGTGCCGTCCTTGAAATAGCCCTCGTGCGAGTCGAGCTGCATCTGCAGCTCCTGGCCGTCGAATATGCTGCCCGCGCGGTTGATGTGTACGTTGCCCTGGGCGAAGGCGGTGTCGCTGGGCTCGCGGTATTCGAGCCGGTCGGCGCGGATCATGGTGTCGGCGCGGCGCAGCTGCGCGTTGCCGGTGACCACCGTGGTGCCGGCCGACTGGCCGGTGAGGTCGTCGCCCTCGAGGAACACGGGCATCTGCGCGCGTTCCTCGGACGTGAGCTGTTCGCGCAGGCGCGGGCTGGCCTGCAGCTGCAGGCCGTCGTCGGCAGTCTGGGCTGCCGCTGGGCTCCAGGGCAGCCACAGCATCGCCATGCACAGGCTGGCGATAGCGGTCATGCGGGGGCGATGCGCGTCGGTTGAAGAATCGATATCCATGGACAGGGCTGGCTGCGGCGGCGGCATTGCGTTATGGGAAGCGGGCCGGCCCCGCGTCAGTTCCCGCCAGCGGCGGGGTCGGGTTTGTAGAATCTAGGACGTGACCTGCCATTATCCATGAGCCATCCGAATCCCCCCATGACCGACCTTTCCGCCGCCAATCCCGCAGCGCAAGCTTTACCCACTGTTACGGCGGTGGCCTGGGCCGATGCCCAGCGCCAGACGCTGTTTGCGCAGTGGCTGGCGCAGATTGCCGGCCCGCAGCGGCTGCTGCCCGAGACCCTGCGCGCCGCGTCGGCCGACGCGGGTTTTCGCCGCTACCTGCGGATCGACGACCGCGATGGCGCCACCCGCATCGTCATGGACGCGCCGCCCGACAAGGAAGATTGCCCGCTCTTCGTGCGCGTGCAGGCCCTGCTGCGCGAGGCCGGGCTGAACGTGCCGCAGATTCTGGAGTGGGACGAGGCGCATGGCTTCATGCTGCTGACCGACCTGGGCGCGCAGACGGTGCTTGAAAAGCTGCTGTCCGAGCAGGCCGGCGCGGACCAGGCCCGGACCTGGTACCTGCAGGCCACGGACATCCTGGTCGAGTGGCAGCAGGCCTCGCGCCCCGATGTGCTGCCGCCCTATGACGAAGCCGTGCTGCGGCGCGAGCTGCAGCTCTTTCCCGACTGGTACATCGCCAGGCACCGCGGCGTGGTGCTGAACGACAAGCAGCAGGCGGTGCTGGCGCAGGCCTTCGACGCCATCGTGGCGCAGAACCTGTCGGCGGCGCCAGTGTTCGTGCACCGCGACTTCATGATGCGCAACCTGATGGTCCCGGCCCAGGAGAAGGCGCCTTTGGGCGTACTCGACTTCCAGGACGCGCTCTACGGCCCCATCACCTACGACATCGCCAGCCTGCTGCGCGATGCCTTCATCAGCTGGGACGAGGATTTCGTCATCGACATCACCGTGCGCTACTGGGAGAAGGCCCGCAAGGCCGGCCTGCCGGTGCATGAAGATTTCGGCGAGTTCTACCGCGCCGTCGAGTGGATGGGCCTGCAGCGGCACCTGAAGGTCGCCGGCATCTTCGCGCGGCTCACGCTGCGCGATGGCAAGCCCAAGTACCTGGCCGACACGCCGCGCTTCATCCAGTACATCCGCGCCACCGCGTCGCGCTACCGCGAGCTCAAGCCCCTGCTGCGCCTGGTGGACGAGATCGAGGGCATCGAGACCCCGTCCGGCTGGGCCTTTGGTCGGGTTTAAGTAAAATTGGCCTCCAGCGCTTATGTGATAAGCGCTGACAGCTATCAATTCATGAGTATCTGCATCGCATGCCGCGTTTCTACTGCCCCGTGAGTCTGGCCATTGGCGCCGAACTGGACCTGCCGCCTGAGGCTGCGCGCCATGCCCAGGTGTTCCGGCTGCAGCCCGGCGATGCCATCACCTTGTTCAACGGCGAGGGCGGCGAATACGGCGCCACCATCGCGCGCATGGGGCGCAGCCAGGTGGCCGTGCGCGTCGACAGCCACGACGCCGTCGAGCGCGAGGCCGCCGTGGCCGTGCACCTGCTGGCCGGCATCACCGCCGGCGAGCGCATGGAGTGGCTGGTGGAAAAGGCCACCGAGCTGGGCGTGGCCAGCATCACGCCCATCGAGGCCGAGCGCTCGGTGATGCGCCTCAAGGGCGAGCGCGCCACCAAGCGCCAGGAGCGCTGGCAGGCCATCGCCGCCAGCGCCTGCGAGCAGTGCGGCCGCAACCGCGTGCCGGTCATCCATGCGCCGGTCGACCTGCGCCAGTGGGTGCAGGCTGGCGAGCCGGCCGGCGCGCTGCGCCTGGTGCTGTCGCTGGCTGACGGCGCCCGGCCGCTGCCGCAGGCGCTGGGGCCGCTGGCGGGCGAGGCGCCTGCCGTGGTCTTTTTCTCCGGCCCCGAGGGCGGCCTCGCGCCGGCCGAGGAGGCGCTGGCCCGCGCCAGCGGCTTTGCGCCGGTCACGCTGGGCCCGCGCGTGCTGCGCGCCGAGACGGCACCGCTGGCGGCGCTGGCCGCCTTGACCCTCCAGTAAACCCGCTTCTCCGGCTTTGGCGCCATGCCGCGCTTGCGCGGCGCGTGGGGCATTGCGCCTTGAAAATTCCCAATGGATGGGAATGTGCTTTGCTATTTGGCCATCACCTAGGGTTTTCGCTAGCCAATGGCAGAGAGCGGAAAATGAGAATCGTGGCGTTGAGATTCCTCTTTGGATTCGATTTTTAGTCCCATTAAATGGGAATATGAAATGAACGCGCCAGATCCCTTCACCGCCGATAGCGCCCCTGCCGAAGTCTCGGCGGCCGACCGCGTGCTGCAGGTGCTGGCCGTCCTGGCCAGCGCGGGCCGGGCGCTGACGGCGGGCGAGCTGATGCAGGGCACCGGCCTGCCGCGCAGCAGCCTGTACCGGCAGCTGGCGCGGCTCAAGCGCTTTGGCTTCGTGATGGAAAGCGGCGCGCTGTATGCGCCCGGCCCGCTGGGCCTGCAGCTGGCGCGCGGTTTCGACGATGGCTCGCACCTGGTGCAGGTTGCCCGTCCCATCCTGGTGCAGCTGACCGACCAGACCCGCGAAAGCGTGGGCCTGCTGGTGGCCGCCAACGGCCAGGCCGTGTGCCTGGACATGGTGGAAAGCCCGCTGTCGCTGCGCTGCTCGTTCGCCAAGGGCAGCAGCGTGCCGCTGTCGGTGGGCGCTTCGGCCAAGTGCGTGCTCGCCTACCTGCCGGCGGCGCAGCGCGACCCTTTGCTGGACCGGCACTACGGCGCCGGCACGCCCGCGCGGGCGCAGGCGGCGGCCGAGCTGCTGCAGCTGCGCGAGCGCGGCTACGTCACCACCGTCGGCGAAGTGGATGCCGGCGTCTGGGGCTGCAGCGCCCCGTTGTTCGGCAACGCGCGCCGCGCCGTGGCCGCGATCACCCTGATGGCCCCGCACCAGCGCGTGCTGCACCAGGAGGCCTCGCTGGTGCAAGCGACCCTGGCCGCGGCGGCGCGCATTTCGCGCCTGCTGGCCGAATGATGTTTAGCCCCCTGATTCCCCCAAGAAAGGACACTTCCATGAACTTCCGCCGCATAGTCTTGAAGACCGGCACCACCGCCGTGATTGCCCTGGCCTTCGGCGCCCACGCCGCGTTCGCCCAATCCGATGTGGTCCGCGTCGCCACCGATGCCACCTTCCCGCCCATGGAGTTCGTGGAGAACGGCAAGCGCACCGGCTTCGACGTGGAGCTGGTCGAGGCCGTGGTGCAGAAGATGGGCAAGAAGGTGCAGTGGGTGGACATCGACTTCAAGGGCCTGGTGCCGGGCCTGATCGCCAAGCGCTTCGACATGGCGGTCTCGGCGATCTACATCACCGACGAGCGCAAGAAGGTGGTTGACTTCAGCCAGCCCTACTACGCGGGCGGCCTGGTGGCCATGGTGAAGGACGGCAGCCCCATCGCCAAGCTGGCCGACCTGGAGGGCAAGAAGGTGTCGGTGCAGGTGGGCACCAAGTCGGTCGGCTTCCTGACCGAGCACTACCCCAAGGTGCAGCGCGTGGAGGTCGAGAAGAACCAGGAGATGTTCAACCTGGTGGCCATCGGCCGCGCCGATGCGGCGGTGACCGGCAAGCCTGCCGCCTTCCAATACGTGCGCACGCGCGGCGGCATGACGGTGCTGGGCGAGCAGCTGACCACCGAGGAATACGGCATGGCCGTGCGCAAGGACCTGCCCGAGCTGACCCAGGCGGTGAACAAGGCGCTGGCGCAGCTCAAGGCCGATGGCGGCTACCAGGCGCTGGTGAACAAGTGGTTCCCCTCCAAGTGATGCGCGCGGCGTGACGGAAACGGCAGGGTAGCGACATGGATCTGGATTTTTCTCCCGTCTGGGCGGGGTGGGCCGAGCTGCTGCGCGGCGCGGCGGTGACGGTGGAGATCACCGCGGCATCGCTGCTGCTGGGCTGCGTGATGGGCCTGCTGGTGGGCATAGGGCGGCTCAACCCGCAGCGCCGCCTCGTCTACGGCATCTGCACCGCCTACGTGGCGGCGATCCGCGGCACGCCGCTGCTGGTGCAGCTGTTCATCCTGTTCTTCGGCCTGCCGCAGTTCGGCATCATGCTGCCGGCCTTCGCCTGCGGCGTGCTGGGCCTGGGCATCTACTCGGGCGCCTATGTGTCGGAGGTGGTGCGCGGCGCGATCCAGTCCATCGACCGCGGGCAGATGGAGGCGGCGCGCTCCATCGGCATGTCGTCGGCGCAGGCCATGGCCTCGGTCATCCTGCCGCAGGCCGTGGTGCGCATGATCCCG
Organism: Comamonas sp.; assembly: GCA_050282565.1. Classification (GTDB taxonomy): domain Bacteria; phylum Pseudomonadota; class Gammaproteobacteria; order Burkholderiales; family Burkholderiaceae_C; genus Comamonas. Next base: position 180,748 of record JBLZYV010000001.1, on the reverse strand, counting down.
CCGCTGGGCAACGAGTTCATCGCGCTGATCAAGAACTCGGCCCTGGTGTCGCTGCTGACCATCCATGACGTGATGCACGAGGGCCAGAAGATCATCAGCGTGTCGTACCGTTCGCTCGAGGTGTACCTGGCCATCGCCGTGATCTATTTCGTGTTGACCGGCGCGACGACCTTGCTGCTGCGCCATTTCGAGAAGCGCATGCGCGCAGGAGGCATGGTGCAATGAAGGCTGCTGCAATCCCTTCCGGAAACGAACCCATGGTGCGCATCCGCGGCCTGCGCAAGGCCTACGGCGAGCATGTGGTGCTCGACGGCATCGATTTCGACGTGCAGCCCCAGCAGGTCGTGGTGGTGATCGGCCCCAGCGGCTCGGGCAAGAGCACCTTCCTGCGCTGCTGCAACGGCCTGGAGCAGCCCCAGGGCGGGCGCGTCGACATCTGCGGCCGCACGCTGGCCGATGACGGCCGCATGCTGCCCGACAAGGAGCTGAATGCGCTGCGCGAAGAAGTGGGCATGGTGTTCCAGTCGTTCAACCTGTTCCCGCACCTGTCGGTCATCGACAACGTGACGCTGGGGCCGCGCAAGCTGCACGGCATGAGCCGGGCGGAGGCCGAGTCGCAGGCCCGCGACCTGCTGAAGAAGGTGGGCCTGGGCCACAAGGCCGATGCCATGCCGGCCAGCCTCTCGGGCGGGCAGAAGCAGCGCGTGGCGATTGCCCGGGCGCTGGCGATGCGGCCCAAGGTGATGCTGTTCGACGAGCCCACCTCGGCGCTCGACCCCGAACTGGTCGGCGAGGTGCTGCAGGTGATGAAGCTTCTCGCCAGCGAAGGCATGACCATGATGGTCGTGACCCACGAGATGGGCTTCGCCCGCGAGGTGGCCGACGTCGTCGTGGTGATGGACGGCGGCGTCATCGTCGAGGCCGGCGATCCGGCGACCATCTTCTCGAACCCCAGCAAGGAGCGCACGCGCAACTTCCTGCAGGCGGTGCTCACCCGGCAATAGGCGGACATGGAATGACGGTTGCATTTTTCAGCAGCGCGCAGCTGCCTGCGATGCCCTGGAAAAATGGTGGCGGCACCACGCAGGAAGTGGTGTGCTGGCCCCAGGGCGCGGACCTCTCCAGCTTTGCCTGGCGCATCAGCATCGCGCAGATCGCCAGCAGTGGGCCGTTCTCGGCCTTTCCGGGCGTGGACCGCAGCATCTGCCTGCTACAAGGCGATGGCGTGCAGCTGACCTCGGCGGACGGCCGCATCGACCATGCGCTGAACCGGCCGCTGGTGCCGTTCGCCTTTTCGGGCGACGTGGCGCTGGACTGCCGGATGCTCGGCGGCGTCTCGCGCGACTTCAATGTGATGGTGCGCCGCGGCGCGCTGCGGGCCAGCGTGCGGGTCGCCGAAGGCCAAGCGGGGCAGGCCGACGCGCCGAATGGCCTGCTGCTGGCACTGCGCGGCGCCTGGAGCCTGAGCGGCGCCGCGGGGACGGCAACGCTGGCGGCTGGCGCCCAGGACGGCGTGTACTGGGCGGATGGCGACGGCGCCGCCGTGGCCGCCACACCGCTGGCTCCGGATGCGCAGCTGCTGCTGGTGGAACTGCACGACGTGACCCGCTGAGCGGGAAACGCATGACGACCATGGAGCCATCCACCCAGCGCCTGTTCGCCGCCGATGCACTGCTGCCCGGCGGCTGGGCCCGCAACGTGGAGCTGCGCTGGGACGCCAGCGGCCAATTGACGCAGGTGCAGCCCGACGCGGCGCCTTCGCCCGGCACGCCGCGCGCCACCGGCCCGGTGCTGCCCGGCATGCCCAATGTGCATTCGCATGCCTTCCAGCGCGGCTTCGCGGGGCTGAGCGAGTTTCGCGGCCAGGCGCAGGACAGCTTCTGGAGCTGGCGCACGCTGATGTACCGCTTCGCCGCCCGGCTCGGCCCCGAGCAGCTGGAGGCCATCGCCACCTGGCTGTACATCGAGATGCTGGAGGCCGGCTACACCAGCGTGTGCGAGTTCCACTACCTGCACCACCAGCCTGACGGCACCCCTTATGCGACGGACGCCGAGCTGAGCCTGGCCTTGCTGCGTGCCGCCGCGAATGCCGGCATCGGCATCACGCTGCTGCCCGTGCTCTACCAGCACAGCGGCTTTGGCGCCTTGCCGCCGGCCGAGGGGCAGAAGCGTTTCATCCGCAGTACCGACAACATGCTGGCGCTGCTGCGGGCACTGGCGGCCCCCTGCGCCGCGCAGGGCGCTGTGCTGGGCCTGGCGCCGCACTCGCTGCGCGCCGTGGCGCACCAGGCGCTGCAGGAAGCCGTGCAAGGCCTGCATGCGATGCAGCCGCGAGCGCCGGTGCATATCCACATCGCCGAGCAGATGGCGGAAGTGGACGCCTGTTTGCAGTGGAGCGGCCAGCGCCCGGTGGCCTGGCTGCTCGACCATATGCCCGTAGATGCGCGCTGGTGCCTGGTGCATGCCACGCACATGGACGAGGCCGAATATGCGCGCGCCGCGGCTTCGCAGGCCGTGGCGGGGCTGTGCCCGCTGACCGAGGCCAACCTGGGCGACGGCCTCTTCGACCTGCCGCGCTGGGAGCAGGCATCAGGCCGCTGGGCCCTAGGCTCGGACAGCCATATCGGCACGAACGCGGCCGAGGAATTGATGGTGCTGGAATATGGCCAGCGCCTGCGCCTCATGCAGCGCAATGTCGCGGCCAGCGCCCGGCAGCCGCATGTGGCCAGCCACCTGCTGCTGCAGGCGGTGGCCGGCGGCGCCCAGGCCTCGGGCCGCGCCGTGGCCGGCCTGGCCGTGGGGCAGCGGGCCGATATGGTCATGCTCGACGCCGGGCACGTGGCGCTGGCCGGCCTCGATGCCGCCGCGCAGCTCGACTCGCACGTCTTCGCCAGCAGCCGCAGCAGCGCGGTGGAGGGCGTATGGGTGGGCGGGCGGCGCGTGGTGGAACAGGGACACCACGCCGGGCATCGCTGCGCCCAGGATACTTTCGTCAAGACCCGTGCCGCGTTGATCCAGGAGGACTGAACCATGCACTTCGAAACCGACCGCGCCGCGTTCGAATTCCACCAGGGCACCGCGCCCCTGCTGATTTCCTTTCCCCACGCGGGCACCTATGTGCCGCCCGTGGTGGCCGAGCGCCTGACCGATGAAGCGCGCCAGGTGCCCGACACCGACTGGCACCTGCCCATCCTTTATGCGTTTGCGCGCGAGATCGGCGCTTCGACGCTGGTGGCCACGCATTCGCGCTACGTGGTGGACCTGAACCGCCCGCCGGACGGCGCCAGCCTCTACCCCGGGCAGAGCGTGACCGGCCTGTGCCCGGTGGACACCTTCGCCGACACGCCGGTGTACCGCGACGCGGCGCTGGCGCCCGACGATGCCGAGATCGAGCGGCGCCGCGAGCTGGTGTGGCAGCCCTACCATGACCAGCTCGGCGCCGAGCTGGCCCGCCTGCGCCAGCAGTTCGGCGCGGCGGGCCTGTGGGACGCGCATTCGATCCGCTCGGTGCTGCCGCGCTTCTTCGAGGGCAAGCTGCCCGACCTGAACCTCGGCACGAACCGCGGCGCGAGCTGCGCCCCCGGCCTGGGCGAGCAACTGCTGGCAGAGGCCGGCCAGGCCGCGGCCGACGGCTTCACTGCCGTGCTCAACGGCCGCTACACCGGCGGCTACATCACGCGCCACTATGGCCAGCCCGGGCAGAACGTGCAGGCGGTGCAGCTGGAGATGACGCAGTGCTCGTACATGCAGGAAGCCCTGCCGTTCGACTACCTGCCCGCGGTCGCCTCGCGCATCCAGCCCCATGTGCGCCGCATGGTCGAGACGCTGCTGCAGTTCGTGCAGTCTCGCGCCCACCGCTAGACCCGGTGTCGCCGGCAGGGCCGTACGGTGGTCGGTTTCGGGCGTATGCTCGGGCAAACATCGATAACGAGGCCTGACCGCCATGAACCGCTCCATCGCCTGGCTCACGCTCTGCCAGGGCCTGCTGCTCACCAACAACGTGGTGTTCATCGCCGTCAACGGGCTGGTGGGCCTGCACCTGGCGCCACGGCCGTGGATGGCGACGCTGCCGGTGATGGGCTATGTGGTGGGCGGCGCGCTCTCCACGCCGCTGGTGGCTGCGAGCCAGCGGCGCTGGGGGCGGCGCGGCTCGTTCCAGCTCGGCCTGCTGGTGGCGCTGCTGTCGGCGGCGCTGTGCGCGGTGGCGGCCTATTTCCAGCAGTTCGCGCTGCTGTGCCTGGCCACCGTGGTGGCGGGCTACTACAGCGCCAACGGCCAGCTCTACCGCTTTGCGGGGGCCGAGCTGGTCGAGGCCCCGCAGCGCGAGCGGGCGATCTCGCTGGTGCTGGCCGGCGGCCTGCTGGGCGCGGCGCTGGGGCCGGCGCTGGCCAGCCACGCCAAGAACTGGCTGCCCACGCCTTTTTTGGGCGCTTACTTGGCACTGATGGTGGTGGCGGCCATCGGCATGGTGTGCATGGGCCGGGTGCGGTTTCCGGCGCCCGTGGCCAAATCAGCCGCCGCCGCTGCGGCACCACCGCGCACCGCCTGGCAGCTGCTGTCCCAGCCCGGCTTTGCCGTGGCCACCTTCTGCGCCGCGGCCAGCTATGGCGTGATGAACCTGCTGATGGCCGCGACGCCGATCGCCATGGACGTGTGCGGCTACGACTTCTCCGAGGCCGCCGGCGTGCTGCAGTGGCATGTGGTGGGCATGTTCGCGCCGGGCTTCGTCACCGGCCACCTCATCAAGCGCTTTGGCGTGATGCGCATCATGGGCCTGGGCGTGCTGCTGAATCTGGTCTGCGTGGGCGTGGCGCTGTCGGGGCAGTCGGTGATGCATTTCACCTGGGCGCTGGCCCTGCTGGGCGTGGGCTGGAACTTCCTCTTCACCGGCAGCACCAGCCTGGCGATGGACCACTACCGCCCCGAGGAAAAGGACCGCGCCCAGGCCACGATCAATTTCTGCGTCTTCGCCACCATGGCGGTGACCTCGTTCGCCTCGGGCGCGCTGGTGACCAGCCAGGGCTGGACCATGCTGAACTGGGGCTCGCTGCCGCCGCTGTTGCTGACGGCGCTGGCCCTGCTCACGGTGGCTTGGCGCTGGCGTGCGCGCACGCTGCAGCAGCCATGAGCTGGTGGATCCGGCCCATGCGGCCGGCCGACCTGGACGGCGTGCTGCAGGTGCAGCTGGCCTGCTATGGCGCGGGCTTCGTCGAGTCGGCCGAGGTCTATGGCCGGCGCATCGCCAGCGGCGCGCAATGCTCGCTGGTGGCAGTGGATGGGGAAGGCGCGGTGCGGGCCTACCTGGCGGCCTACCGGTCGCGGCTCAATGCCATCACGCCGCTGGATGGCGATTTTGGCGTGATTGAGGCGCCCGACACCCTGTACCTGCACGACATGGCGGTGGACCCGGCCCATGCCGGCCAGGGCTTGGCCGGCGCGCTGCTGCGGGCTGCGCAGACCCAGGCGGCGGCCTGGAGGCCGCGCTACAGCGCGCTGGTGGCCGTGCAGGGCGCGCAGGCCTACTGGGCGCGGCACGGCTACGAGCTGTGCCAGCAGTTGCCGTCGGAGCAACTGCGGCGCCTGCGCAGCTATGGCGCCGATGCTGTCTACATGGTGCAGGCCTGCCAGCCCTAAACACGCGCTGCAGGCTGCGGCATTGCCGGGCGCGACAGAGGGCTGCCGGGCCAGCCCGTTAAAATGCGGGGTTTGTTGATAATTTGAACCCCTTCCCCCGTCGGAAACCCCTCCATGGCCAACACTCAGAATATGGCGAATGCGATCCGCGCACTCGCAATGGATGCCGTCCAACAAGCCAACTCCGGTCACCCCGGCGCCCCGATGGGCATGGCAGACATGGCCGTGGCACTGTGGGGGCAGCACCTGCAGCACAACCCCACGAACCCGCACTGGGCCAACCGCGACCGTTTCATCCTGAGCAACGGCCACGGCTCGATGCTGATCTACGCGCTGCTGCACCTGACGGGCTACAACCTGCCGCTGCAGGAGCTGAAGAACTTCCGCCAGCTGCACAGCAAGACCGCCGGCCACCCCGAGGTGGGAATCACCCCCGGCGTGGAAACCACCACCGGCCCGCTGGGCCAGGGCATCACCAATGCCGTGGGCTTTGCGCTGGCCGAGAAGCTGCTGGCCGCCGAGTTCAACCGTGACAAGCACGCCATCGTCGACCACCACACCTATGTGTTCCTGGGCGATGGCTGCCTGATGGAAGGCATCAGCCACGAGGCCAGCGCGCTGGCCGGCGCCTGGAAGCTGAACAAGCTGATCGCGCTGTACGACGACAACGGCATCTCCATCGACGGCAAGGTCGCGCCCTGGTTCATCGACAACACGGCGCAGCGCTTCGAAGCCTATGGCTGGAACGTGATCGGCCCCATCGACGGCCACGACGTGCAGGCGCTGAACACCGCCATCGCCCAGGCCAAGACCAGCAGCGACAAGCCCTCGTTCATCATCTGCAAGACGCACATCGGCAAGGGCAGCCCCAACCGCCAGGACACGGCCAAGGCCCACGGCGAGCCGCTGGGCGCCGACGAGATCGCGCTGACCCGCGCTGCGCTGGGCTGGAACCACGGCCCGTTCGAGATCCCGGCCGACGTCTATGGCGACTGGGATGCCAAGGCCGCCGGCGCCAAGGCCGAAGCCGCCTGGAACGAGCGCTTTGCCGCCTACGCCAAGGCCTACCCCGAGCTGGCCGAGGCCTTCACCCGCCGCATGGCCGGCGACCTGCCGAAGAACTTCGCGCAGGTGGCCGTCGAGATCGTGGCCAATGCCCACGCCAAGGGCGAGACCGTGGCCAGCCGCAAGGCCAGCCAGCTGGCGCTGGAAGCCTTCACCGCCGCGCTGCCCGAGCTGCTGGGCGGCTCGGCCGACCTGACCGGCTCCAACCTGACCAACACCAAATCCACTCCCGCCCTGCGCATGGATGACCAGGGTGCCGTGGTCAAGACCGAAGACGGCCAGATCGGCCGCCACATCAACTACGGCGTGCGCGAGTTCGGCATGGCCGCCATCATGAACGGCGTGGCGCTGCACGGCGGCTACATCCCCTACGGCGGCACCTTCCTCACGTTCAGCGACTACAGCCGCAACGCCATCCGCATGGCGGCGCTGATGAAGCAGCGCGTGATCCACGTCTTCACGCACGACTCCATCGGCCTGGGCGAGGACGGCCCCACGCACCAGTCGATCGAGCACGCGGCCAGCCTGCGCCTGATCCCCAACCTGGACGTCTGGCGTCCGGCCGACACCACCGAGACGGCCGTGGCCTGGAGCGTGGCGCTGACCAACCGCCAGCTGCCGACCGCGCTGCTGCTGTCGCGCCAGAACCTGCCCTATGCGCCCAAGAACGGCGAAGCCGTGGGCAACATCAGCCGCGGCGCCTACGTGCTGTCCGAGCCCGCCGACGTGGGCCTGAAGAAGGCCGCGCAGGCCGTGATCATCGCCACCGGCTCCGAAGTGCAGCTGGCGCTCAAGGCCCAGCGTGAGCTGGCCGAGAAGAAGATCGCGGTGCGCGTGGTTTCCATGCCCAGCACGACCACCTTCGACAAGCAGGACGCCAAGTACAAGGCTGGCGTGCTGCCCGCCGGCGTGCCGCGCGTGGCGGTGGAGATGGGTGTGACCGACTTCTGGTGGAAGTACGGCTGCGCCGCCGTGGTGGGCATCGATGTCTACGGCGAATCGGCCCCGGCGCCGGTGCTGTTCGAGCACTTCGGCTTCACGCCCGCGAACGTCGCGGCCACGGTGCAGGCCGTGCTCCAGCGCAAGTAAGCAGTTTCTTTTTTCACTTTTGGGAGAGCTTTCATGGCGATCAAAGTAGGTATCAACGGCTTCGGCCGCATCGGCCGCAACGTGCTGCGCTCTGCGGTGCAGAACTTCTCGGACATCGAGATCGTGGGCATCAACGATCTGCTGGAGCCCGACTACCTGGCCTACATGCTGCAGTACGACAGCGTGCACGGCCGCTTCCAGGGCGAGATCGCCGTCGAGGGCAACACCCTGATCGTGAACGGCAAGAAGATCCGCCTGACGCAGGAGCGCGACCCCGCCAACCTGAAGTGGAACGAGGTCGGCGCCGACGTGGTGATCGAGTCCACCGGCCTGTTCCTGACCAAGGAAACCGCGCAGAAGCACATCGACGCCGGCGCCAAGAAGGTCATCATGTCGGCCCCGTCCAAGGACGACACCCCGATGTTCGTCTTCGGCGTGAACTGCAAGACCTACGCCGGCCAGGCCATCGTCTCCAACGCCTCGTGCACCACCAACTGCCTGGCCCCGCTGGCCAAGGTCATCAACGACAAGTGGGGCATCAAGCGCGGCCTGATGACCACCGTGCACGCCGCCACCGCCACCCAGAAGACCGTGGACGGCCCGAGCAACAAGGACTGGCGTGGCGGCCGCGGCATCCTCGAGAACATCATCCCCTCCAGCACCGGCGCTGCCAAGGCTGTGGGCGTGGTGCTGCCCGAGCTCAAGGGCAAGCTGACCGGCATGTCCTTCCGCGTGCCCACCTCCGACGTGTCGGTGGTGGACCTGACGGTGGAACTGTCCAAGGACGCGACCTACGCCGAGATCTGCGCCGAGATGAAGGCACAGTCGCAGGGCGCGCTCAAGGGCATCCTGGGCTACACCGAGGACAAGGTGGTGGCCACCGACTTCCGTGGCGACACCCGTACCTCCATCTTCGACGCCGAAGCCGGCATCGCGCTGGACGGCACCTTCGTCAAGCTGGTGAGCTGGTACGACAACGAGTGGGGCTACTCGAACAAGTGCCTGGAAATGGTGCGCGTGGTGGCCGGCAAGTAATCGCCGCCTTCCGCCCGTCACGAAAAAAGGCGCGTCCATGGACGCGCCTTTTTGTTGGGTGAGATATCAAAAACAGGAGCTGTCGGCGCTTGTTATACAAGGAATTCAAAGGTATTTCGCATTGAATTCATTGTGCAGTAAGCGCTGGGAGCTCACTTTTTTATCAGGCCAGGCCGTCGTCGCCATCGTCGAAGAAGCCGCCGCCGTCCCCGCCATAGCCATCGTTGTTGCCGTTGCCGCCCAGGATGTCCGCGTCGCCGCCCGCATCGTGCGCCAGCCGGTCGAGGCCGGCCTGGTTCTGCGCGTCGCCCTGGAGGTTCTGCGTGGCGTTGCCAGTGGACGGTTGCTGCTGGCCCGCCTGGGCGGCATGGCGGTGGCCGAGCAGGTTCTCGATGCCGTTGAACAGGAACATGCCGCCGGCCACGCCCGCCGCCGAGGCCGCGGCCTGGCCCAGGAAGCTGCTGCTGGCCGAGGCCGGGGCGGCTTGAGCCGGAGCAGCTTGAGCCGGAGCGCCGCCGCCGAACATGCGCTCGCGCCAGCCGGGCTGGGCGGCGGGTGCGGCATAGGCCGGTGCCGGTGGTGCCGCATAGGCGGGCGGCACGGGGTTGCGGCCGAATTGGGTGTCCAGGCCCTGTCCCAGAAAGCTGCCGCTGCCGGGGGCCGGCAGTTGCTGCTGCAGCTGCGTGATTTGCTGGCGCGCATCGTTCAGCGCCCGCTCCAGCAGCAGCGCGCGCTGCACCAGCAGGTAGGTGGCATCGGGCTGCCCCGCCAGCCGTTCGCGGATCATCGCGTCGGCCTGCGGGTCCTTGGGCCCGGCCTGCGCGGCGGCCAGCCGCTGCAGGAATTCATCGAGCCATTGCTGTTCCTGGGAAGTCATTGCATTCGTCCTTGCTCCCCTGTTGGGGCATGCAGCACGAAGATGGGGCCGGTCTGGCGCGGCAAAAGGGGGCCTTCTGTATCCAGGTGCAGCGCCTAAGCCTGGTCTAAGATGCCCCATTTGGCCCAGGAGACAGGGATGAGCGAACAAGCCAGCGCCCGCAGCACCACGACGCCCTACCAGGTGAAGCTGTCCGACCCGGCCGGCCACCAGTGGCTGGCCGACGAGCCCGCCGACAAGGGCGGTGGCGATGTGGGGCCCGATCCGTCGCAGCTGCTGCTGTCGGCGCTGGGCGCCTGCACCACGATCACGCTGCAGATGTATGCCCAGCGCAAGGCCTGGCCGCTGGACGCGGTGCGGGTCGAGCTGGCGCTCAACCCCGACGGCAAGCCCGCGCAGGGCAATGCCATCGTGCGCACCATCCACCTCGAAGGCGCGCTGACGGACGAGCAGCGCAGCCGATTGCAGCAGGTGGCCGAGGCCTGCCCGGTGCACAAGCTGCTGAGCGGCGAGATCCGCATCGCCACGCAACTGGATTGAGGGTTTACTTGACGAGGATGTTGCCCTGCTCGACGTGGTAGTCGAAGTCGGGCGTGGACAGGCTCACCGTGACCGGCTGGCCGTCCTCCTCCCACGACAGCACGTAGCTGGCGATGGCGGTGGAGACCTGGACGTCCAGGTCGCGGGGAATCTCTTCCAGTTGGCCGTCGCCGATGCGGTGCTGCACCGGGCCGACCACGCGGGCCTGAAACTCGCCGCTGTACGCGGGTTGTTGGGGTGTCGTCATATCGATTGCTCCTGCTGAGGGGCCCGGAATGGGCGAAAACATGGGGGAGGGGCCTGCCGTCACGGCAGGCATGGTGCGCCGGAGGGCGCTGCGCGCTCCACTGCATGGGTGGGGCGCTGGAGTGGGGTGCCCGCAGGCGCAGGGCCTGGGGTTCCCTTTTTTACCATGGCCGCATGGCAGTTCCATGTAGGACATTGCAACCGGTTGCCCTTTCGCCGCCGTTCCCGTCTGGCTGCAAAAAACCGCACACCTCACATGCTGTTGTCATTTTTTGCCGCCCGATCGGCGCATCATGGCGGCATGCAGCTGCAACCACAGGAGTGCTGAACATGCGCAAGCAATGGATGATCTGGATGGCCTGCCTCGCCCTCAGCGGCGCGGCCCAGGCCTTCGTGCCGCAGGCCGGGACCTGGGTGGTGTCGTCGGAGCTCAACGGCAAGCCGGGGCGCGGCCTGGCCATCGACATGCAGAACGACACCCTGGTGATGCAGATGTATGCCTACGAGCAGAACGGCCAGCCCACGTTCTACATGGCCTCGGCGCCGGTGGCCTATGTGCCGGCGGGCCCGGGCACGGTGGACGAGCACATCATCGTCGATGCCCGGCTGGGCCGCTATGTGGGCGGGCGCTACCTGGGCAGCGGCGACCTGTCGGGCACCGAGAGCGGCAGCCCGGGCAATGTGCGGCTGCGCTTCACCAGCGGCACCGACGGCTTCATCACGCTGCCGGGAGAGCCGGAAAAGCCGATCAAGCGCTACCAGTTCGGTTATCCGGCCGCGGCGGAGAGCCTGCTGGGCCTGTGGAGCTTCGTCTCGGCCTGGGAGAACGGCACGGTCGAGTACGACACGGTGGAGCTGGTGCGTGTGGCGCCGGGCACGCCGTCGGGCAACGGCATCGTGGTGTCGGCCACCGGCCAGTACACCTGCGAGCAGCAGGTGGTGGGCGGCGATGCGGGCCGGGTGCTGTGCGTGAAGATGCGCAGCGGCACCTCGGGCGAAGCGGTGCGCGACTACTGGATGAGCTACAGCGTGAACCAGGGCGAGGGCGACTGGAGCAATGTCAACGACCGCAGCATCGGCGCGCTCTATGCGCAGCGGCTGATGACGGGCAACGGCAAGATCACGGGCCTGCTGCGCCAGCAGCCGGTGGATGCCGCAGGGCAGGCCGGCGGCGACGACGCCCTGCGCGCCGCGCTGACCGCGGCCCGGGAGCGCAAGCAGGCCGGGCGCTGAGGCTGGCGGCGCCTGCTGCTGCCGTTACACCGCGGCGCAGGCAGTAAGCAGTTTGTAAGCAATCCTGTTGAGAGTGAATCGGGCGTCGACCCAAGGACGCCGTCACTGCCTCTTGCGGCAGCGAAGCAACAACATTCAACAGGAGACAACCCCATGCACAAGCGCCAGGCCGGGCAGGCTTCGCCACGCCCCTGCGGTTCGCATCAGGCAGCATCTTTCCCCTGGGTTTTTGGTAATAAATCGTTAAGGCCGCCGCGCACCACCTGGTTCGCGGCGGCCATGGCCTCGCTGCTGGCCACGGCCTGCGGCGGCGGAGGCGGCAGCGACGATCCGCCCGTGATGCCGGTGCAGACCATGAACACGCTGCGTGGCTCGACGAAGGACGTGAGCCTCGAGTTCCACGAAGGCACCAACATGGCGGCCGCGCCTTCGCCCGACGGCAAGCGCGTGGCGTTCACCGCGCAGGGCGCGCTGTGGATCATTCCCTTCGCCGGCGGCAAGGCGACGCGCCTGACGGGCTGGCAGATGGAGCCGACCGCGCCGGTGTGGGCGCCCGATGGCAGCACCATCGCTTTCCAGAACTACGATGTGGAGGGCAACTACCACCTCTGGACCATCAGGCCCAATGGCGCCGATCTCACGCGCATCACCAAGGGCCCCTTCGACGACCGCGAGCCGGCCTGGACACCTGATGGCAGGTCGCTGGTCTTTGCCTCCGACCGCAGCCTGGATGGGCAGTACAAGACCTGGCGCGTGGACATCGCCTCGGGCCAGTACACCGTATTGACGCAGGGCCCGGGAGCCGAGAGCAACCCGGTGGTCTCGCCCGACGGCAAGCAACTGGCCTTCGTCGACACCAACCGCGTCTTCACCAAGGCCCTGGGCAGCGCCGATGCGGCCAAGCTGGTTGGCCCCGGCACCATGCCGTCCTGGCTGCCCGACAGCAGCGCGGTGGCCTTCCAGACAGCGACCCGGACGCTGAGCGTGCGAGGCAAGGACGTGGCGCCGAACGAGGATTTCTTTCCGTTCCCCGTGCGCTGGATGGCCGATGGCCGCTTCATGTACACCGCAGACGGCAAGATCAGGATCCGCAACGCCAGCGGCGACGGCCTGGCCGAAGTGCCCTTCAGCGCCACGTTGGAGATGCGCCGCCCGGTCTTCACCAAGAGCCGGGACCGCGGCTTCGACCGGCTCGGCGATCAGCCGGTGCGCGGCATCAGCGGTCCGGTGATCTCGCCCGACGGCAAATCGATCGCCTTCGTCGCGCTCAACGACGTGTGGGTGATGAAGATCGGCGAGGCGCCGGTGCGCCTCACCAACGACAAGGACCGCGATGGCAGCCCGCAGTTCACGCCCGACGGCACGGCGGTCTACTTCTCGACCGAGAAGGACAACGGCGGCGCGCTGGCCATCGACAAGGTCGACATCGCGAGCAAGGCGCGCACGCGGCTGGCCGCAGCCGATGCCAAGTCGATGGTGACGCCGAAGATGTCGCCCGACGGCTCGCGCATCGCCTACAGCACGGGTGCGGGCACCATCGAGGTGGTGAATGCCGGCGGCGGAGGCAGCGGCGAGAAGGTGGTGGACGCCATCGCCTGGCAGGTCAGCACGCCCTCGTGGACGCCCGACGGCAAACAGATCATCGTGGTCGACAACGAGCGCATGAACAACCGCTTCCGCGAGGGCTACAACAAGCTGCGCGTGATCGACGTGGCCAGCAAGACCGGCACCTTCTACCCGGTGGCCGAGGCGCCGCAGCAGATCTCCGACCGCGAGGAAGGCGCGGCCGCGGTGTCGCCCGACGGCACCAAGGTCGCCTTCATCATGGACTCGCTGCTGCACGTGATGCGGCTCAAGCCCAACGGCTCGCCCGACGGCAAGGCGGTGGCCATCACGCAGGAGGCGGCCGACCTGCCCTCATGGGCCGGCGATTCCAACACCATCCTGTACAAGGCCACCGAGAAGCTGAAGACCATCCGCGCCGATGGCTCGGGCGCGGCCGAGATACCGATCACCCTGGCGTGGAAGCAAGCGGTGGCTCCCAAGACCACGGTGGTGCACGCCGGCCAGCTCTGGAGCGGCAAGGACGCCGAGCTGCAGAGCAACGTCGACATCGTGATCGAGGCGAACCGCATCAAGGCGGTCCGCGCGCACGATCCGGCCTCGGCCACCGATCCGAACGTGAAGTTCGTCGACGCCTCGAAGCTGACGGTGATCCCCGGCCTGTGGGACCCGCACTTCCATCCGCTCACGCTGTACCAGGGCGGCCAGTACGGCCAGGTGTCGGCGGCCATGCTGGCCTACGGCATCACCTCCACGCAATCGGTGGCCGGGCCACTGCACCAGAGCATCGAGATGCGCGAGGCGCTGGATGCGGGCAACCTGCTGGGGCCGCGCGTGTTCGCGTCGCCGCCGCTGTGGGAAGGCAACCGCCTTTTCTACAGCTTCGCGCGCACGCTGCGCACGCCGGAAGTGGCCGATATGGAGATCGCCAAGGCCACGGCGATGGGCGTGGACTACCTGAAGTCCTATGTGCGCGCGCCGATCCCGATCATGACCAAGATCGCGCAGGCCGCGCTGGACACCGGCATTCCCACCGGCACGCACATGCTGTCGCCGGGCGCGGCGGCGGGCATCGGCGGTACCACGCACCTGTCGGCGACGCAGCGCATGGGCTACGGCTGGGCCAAGTCCTTCACCGGGCTGATCACCTACCAGGACGCCTACGACCTGCACGCCAAGGCCGACTTCCATGTGGTGGACACGCTGTTCTCCTCGCTCGCGCTGGTGGGAGCCGACCCGGCGCTGATCGGCGATGACCGCCACAAGCTGCTGACGCCGCCGAACTTCATCGCCGGTTTGGAAAGCACCAAGGTGCCCGACGCCGCCACCATGGCCAACATCCGCCGCGACGCCGAGCAGTCGGCCAAGGTGCAGCGCGCCGGCGGCCTGCTGGCGATCGGCACCGACACGCCGCTGGTGGCGCCAGGCATTGCGCTGCACACCAACCTGCGTGCCGCGGCGCTGGCCAGCTCCAATGTGCAGGCGCTGCAGAACGTGACCATCAATGCCGCCAGGATGAGCATGCTTGACAAGGACCTGGGCACGGTGGAAGTGGGCAAGCTGGCCGATCTGACGATCGTCAATGGCAATCCGCTGCAGGACCTGAAGGCGGCGGCCGATGTGCGCTACGTGGTGAAGAATGGCGTGAGCTACTCGCTCGACGAGATCCTCACGCCGTTCCGCAAGCCGGCAGCGGTGGCGCAGCGCAAGCGGGCCATCCTGGCTTACCAGCGCATGTGCCGCAACGATGCGCACGCTTGCGGCGCGTTGGCCCACGCGCATTGAGCGCAGAAAGCAAAAGCGGCCCAGTATGGGCCGCTTTCGGGAGGCAGTAAGCCGTGGCGCTTACTGCGCTACCTTCTTCTGCCAGGCTTCGTAGAGGTCTTCGCCCTCGTCGCGCACGGGCAGCGAGACCAGTTGCATCTCGCGTGCCTCGGGTGCCTTGGCGAGTTCGTTATAGCCGCGGGCGGCCGACAGGTCGAAGGGTTCGCCGTCTTCGTTGGAGTAGGCGTAGTACACCGTCTTCACGCCGGCCAGCAGCATGGCCGTGTAGCACATGGTGCAGGGATAGCCGCTGGCGTAGACCACCGCGCCGCTCAGGTCGGTGTGGCCCTGGGCCTTGGCGGCGGCGCGCACGGCCTGCATCTCGGCGTGGGCCGAAGGGTCGCACAGGTCGTCCACCTGGTTGACGGCACGGGCCAGCACCTGGCCATCCCTGACCAGCACGGCGCCAAACGGCCAGGTGGCCTGCTGGCGGTCCTTGACGTTGCCCATGGCCAGGCGGATGGATTCGAGCAGGTACTTGCCGGCGTCGTTGTCGTTGCTCATCGGGTCATTCTCCTAGGTAAAGAAACAAGGCTTGCGCCCGGCAGGCCGAGGCCTGCCGGGCGCAAGTCGCGAGGTGGAATCAACTGCCGCGGTAGGTGTTGAAGAACCACGGCGAGCACAGCATGGGCACGTGGTAGTGCTGGGCTGCGTCGAAGATGGAGAAGCGCACCAGCACTTCGTCCGACAGCGCGGTGGGTTCCTTGAAATGCTCGCCCACGTAGAAGCGCAGTTCGAAGTCGCCGGTGCGGGCCGCAGCCGCGGCCATCATGGGCGCGTCGGTGCGGCCATCGGCGTTGGTGCGCGTGGCGTTGATGCGCACGGGGGGCTTTTGCGCAACGTCGTAGAGTTCCACCCGCATGCCGCTGATGGGGCGGCCGTTGGTGAGGTTGAGTACATGGGTGCTGATGCCTGCCATGGCGTGCCTTTCGATGGGGTTGCGATAGAGCTGTCTAGGTCGGGGCTGCTATCAGCTGCCGCGCGAGTAGGTGTAGCTCCAGGGGCCGAACTGGATCGGCAGGTGGATGCGCTCCGAGACGTTGGAGACCAGGAAGCGCACCGGCAGCTTCGAGAGGAACGGCGGGCGCGGCAGCTTGGCACCCTTGGCGGCGAAATAGTCGTCCACGTGCAGCAGCAGCTCGTAGCGGCCGGCGCGGTAGCTGTCGTCGATCAGCAGCGGCTCGTCGGCACGGCCGTTGGCGTTGATGGTGAAGGAGCGCACCAGTGCATAGGCCTCGCCGTCGAAACGGGAGAAGTCGATGCGCAGGCCGGTGGCGGCCATGCCGTGGAAGGTGTCGATGGTGTGCACCGTCAGGCGCGGGCTCACGCCATGCAGCGAGATGGGGCCGCTGCTCTGGGCCGGTGCGGCCGGCGCCGGGGCGTCAGCGGCCATCGCGCCGCGTGCGGCGGCCAGGGCCGAGGCGCCGAGCGCCATGCCGGAGAGGGCGAATTGCCTGCGCGATGGCACCAGCGGTTTGGTGGGTTGCATGCTCATGTCTCCTGCTTGCTTCTTAGTTGCTCTTGCGGCGCTGGATGCGGGCGATGAAGGCGATGGCCAGGACGGCCGCCAGCGCTTCTACGACGGCGACCATGTACAGGCCCGGGGCGACCTTGCCGGTCGAGGCCTTGATCACGCCCATCAGGTAGGGAGCACCGAAGCCTGCCAGGTTGGCCACCGAGTTGATCAGCGCCACGCCCACCGCGGCAGCGCCGCCGCTCAGCAGCATGTTGGGCATCTGCCAGAACACGGGAATGGCGCTCATCGTGCCGACCAGGGCCAGGACCATGGCGCTCAGGGCGAACAGCACGGGAATGCTGCTCATGCCCATGGTGATGGCCAGCACCAGCATGCCCACGGCGCCCAGCAGGGCCGAGCCCGCAAAGTGCCAGCGCACCTCACCGCGGTGGTCCGAATGGCGACCGTTGATGATCATGCCGGCCGCGCCGAGCAGGTAGGCGGCACCAGCGATCCAGCCCACTTCCATGGGGGAGGTGAAGCCGGCTTCGCGGATCACGGTGGGGATCCAGAAGGTCAGCGTGGAGTTGGCGCACAGCAGGCAGAAGAAGACGGCGATCAGCAGCCACACCATCGGGTTGCTGAACAGGGTGCGCCAGTCGCTGTCGCGGTTGCCCTGGGCCTTCTGGTCGATCTCGAGCTGCTGGCGCACGACAGCGCGGTCCGTATCGGTGAGCCATTTGGCTTCTTCGGGGCGGTCGGTCATGTAGAAGTAGGCAAAGATACCGGCCAGCACCGAAGGAATGCCTTCGATGATGAACAGCCATTGCCAGCCATGCATACCGTGCGCGCCGGCTGCCCAGGTCATGATGCCGCCGGCCAGCGGGCCGCCGATGACGCCTGCGATGGCCGAGGCCGACATGAAGGTGCCGAAGGCCTTGGCGCGGCGCTTGGAGGGGTACCAGTAGGTGAGGTACAGGATGATGCCGGGGTAGAAGCCGGCCTCGAAGACACCCATCAGGAATCGCAGGATGTAGAACTGGGTCGGCGTGCTGACCCAAGCCTGCAAGATGCAGATGATGCCCCAGCCGATGGTGATGCGCATCACCGTCTTCTTGGCGCCGATTTTCTGCAGCAGCATGTTCGACGGCACTTCGAACAGGAAGTAGCCGATGAAGAAGATGCCGGCGCCCAGGCCGTAGACGGCCTCGCTGAACTTCAGGTCGTCCAGCATCTGCAGCTTGGCGAAGCCGATGTTCACCCGGTCCAGCCAGGCCAGCACCCACAGCACGCCGAGGAACGGCAGCAGGCGCCACGAAATCTTGGAATAGGTGGCATTCACCTGGTCGTCGGCCGCCGGTGTGCCGACGGTCTGCATGGTTTGAGCACTCATAATGTGATCCTTGTCTCCAACGGTTATCTGCGTTTTCACTCCGGCATGGTCGCGGCTTGCCCCCCGGAAAGAAACTGCGCAATATCTATAGACTGAATAGCAAAGCGCATATACCCCGCCGAAGGCAGGCTGCGGGGTGGGCGTGCAAGGCGGCGGAGGAATACGTTTGTCACGAAACGAAGATGCGTTCGATACCTACCTGCTGCGGGTGCTGTGCACGCTGATCAGCGAGCAAAGCGTATCGCGGGCGGCGATCCGATTGGACCAGTCGCAACCGGCGATCAGTGCGGCGCTCCGGCGCCTGCGGCTGCTGTTTGGCGACCCGCTGCTGGTGCGCGAAAAGAACCGCATGGTGCCCACCGCGCGCGCGCTGCTGGCGGCCGACCAGGCCCGGGCGGCGCTGGACCTGATCGACGGCATGGTTAACGCCGGCAAGTCGTTTGCGCCGCAGACCACCCAGCTGCGCTTCACCATTGCCACGCCCGACTACCTGGCGCCGCCGTTCCTGGCTCGGGTGACGCAGACCTTGCGGACCGAGGCCCCGGGTGCCCGCCTGGTGGTGCTGCCGCTGGGGCCGCACTTCGACTATGAGCAGGCGCTGCAAAGCGGCGAGATCGACGTCGTGATCGGCAACTGGCCCAACCCGCCCGAGCACCTGCACATGTCCACGCTGCTGGAGGACGAGATCGTCTGCCTGATGGATGCCAGTCACCCCTGGGCCGAGCCCGGCGAACTGACACCGGAGCGCTACCTGCAGGGCGCGCACATCGTGCCCACGCCGTATTCGATCGCCCAGCGTGGCGTGGTCGAGTCCAGCCTGGGTACCATGCGCGTCAGCCGTGACCGGCGGGTGCAGTGCTCGTATTTCGGGCTGGCTCCCGACCTGCTGATGGGCACCGACCTGCTGATGACCACGGGCCGCCATTTCGCGGCCTACCACGCGAGGCGGCTGCCGCTGCGCATCGTGCCGCTGCCGATGGGCCCCCGCTCCATGCGCTTTTACCTGCTGTGGCATGCGTCGCAGCACCGGGCCGCATCGCACACCTGGCTGCGCAGCGTGCTGACGGCGGCAGCGCAGACGCTCGTCGCGGCCTGAGAGGGTGCCGGGCACTCATGGTTAACCCGCAGGGCCGGTGCGCCCTGCGGACCTGTTATACGGGCTATAACAATTCGCCACTGGGAAAGGCGCGAGACCGCTCCCTACACTGGCTGCATGACGACCACTGCAACCACCCCTCTGACCCTCACCGCCCTCAACGCCATGGAGCGCGAGGACTTTGTCGCCGCCCTGGGCGAAGTATTCGAATACGCCCCCTGGGTGGCCGAAGCCGCCTGGGAGCAGCGCCCCTTCGCCAGCGTGCAGGACATGCACCGCCGCATGATGGCCGTGGTGCATGCCAGCCCGCGCGAGCAGGTGGTGCGCTTCCTGTGCGGCCACCCGGAGCTGTCGGCGCATGCGGTGCATGCAGGCACCCTGACGAGCGATTCGCAGCAGGAGCAGCAGGGCGCTGGCCTGGGTGACCTGCCCGCCGACCAGGCCGACCGCCTGACCACGCTGAACCAAGCCTACCGCAGCAAGCATGGCTTCCCGTTCATCGCCTGCGTGCGCCACTACACGCGGATTGGCCTGTTCGCCGAACTGACCTCGCGCTCGGAGCGCGACACCGACAACGAGTTGGGCGAGGCGCTGCGCCAGATCGGCTTCATCACCGGACTGCGCCTGCAGCAACGCGTGCAAGCCGCCTGAACCCAATAAAAAAGCCGCGATCCGCGGCTTTTTTATTGGGCAGGCAAGAAGGCTGCGCTTTATGGGTACAGGCCGCGCATCTCGCGGGCGTGCAGCATGCGCTGGCAGGCCACGATGAAGGTCGCGGTGCGCAGCGTCACGCCGTGCTGCTGGGCCACCTGCCAGATGGACGCGAAGGCCTCTTGCATGATGCGTACCAGGCGGGCGTTGATCTCGTCCTCGCTCCAGAAGAAGCTGGAGAAGTCCTGCACCCATTCGAAGTAGCTCACCGTCACGCCGCCGGCGTTGGCGATCACGTCGGGCAGCACCAGCACACCCTTGTCGCTGAGGATGTCGTCGGCCTCGGGGGTCGTGGGGCCGTTGGCGCCCTCGATCACCAGCTTGGCCTTGATCTGGCCGGCATTGTCCTTGGTGATCTGGCCTTCGAGTGCGGCCGGGATCAGGATCTCGCAGTCCACGCCCCAGAAATCCTTGGCGTCCATGGCCTCGCCGCCGGCAAAGCCGCCCACGCCACCCTTGGCCGCCACATGTGCCAGCAGGGCAGGCACGTCGAAGCCCTTGGCGTTGTAGATGGTGCCGGTGTGGTCCTGCACGGCCACCACCTTGGCGCCGGCCTCGGCAAACAGCTTGCCGGCGATACCGCCCACGTTGCCAAAGCCCTGGACGGCCACTCGCGCGCCCTCCACCGGCAGGCCGGTGAGCTTGGCAGCTTCCACGCCCACGGTGAACACACCGCGGCCGGTCGCCTCGACGCGGCCCAGGGAGCCGCCCAGGTCCACCGGCTTGCCGGTGACGACGCCGGTGGCGGTGGCGCCCACGTTCATCGAGTAGGTGTCCATCATCCAGGCCATGATTTGGCCGTTGGTGTTCACGTCGGGGGCGGGAATGTCCTTGGAGGGGCCGATCAGCAGGCCGATCTCGCTGGTGTAGCGGCGCGTCAGGCGCTCGAGTTCGCTACGCGACAGGGTCTTGGGGTCGACGCGGATACCGCCCTTGGCGCCGCCGTAGGGCACGTTGACCGCGGCGTTCTTCACCGACATCCAGGCCGACAGGGCCATCACTTCGGACAGCGTCACGTCCTGGTGGAAGCGCACGCCGCCCTTGCCGGGGCCGCGGCTCAGGTTGTGCTGCACACGGTAGCCTTCATAGTGGGCGATGGTGCCGTTGTCCATTTCGATCGGCACGTCCACGATCAGGATGCGCTTGGGGCGTTTGAGCGTTTCGACCCAGCGCGCCAGGTGGCCCAGGTAGGGCGTCACGCGATCCACCTGCTGCAGGTAGATGCCCCAGGGGCCGAGGTGGTCGGCCTGCAGGTACGAGGGCAGGGAATGCTGGGCGCCGGCGGCGCCGGGGGTGGCAGAGGACGTCATGGTATCCACATGTTTGAAGAGGTACGCACAGCTTAAATCTGCCGCCTGCGCTTGTCCAAGGCCGGATGATCTGCATGTAATGCATTTAATGCATAGTTGTGTATACAATATTCACATAACGGATGTGCTCCCGCGGGGAGCCGGGGCCAGGCTCATGAAGAACCCATAGATGCCCAACTGGCTCACCACCTGGGGCAGGAAGGTGCACAGCATGTACAGCGGCACGGCCACCACCACGCTGCACTCGCTGGCCAGCCAGGCCAGCGAAGCCGCCTGCAGAGGGATGCTGACGGCGATGAAGGCCAGTCCGCTCAGGGTGGCCAGGGCCTTGGTGAGCATGGGCATGGGAAAGATATAGAGCACGAACGCGTGCACCGCAGGCAGCAGCCACAGCATCGCCAGCCCGATGTCCAGCATGTTGTCGGCCAGCAGCCGGTTGGCATCGCTGACGGCCTGGGCGGACAGGTACTCATAGGCCAGCAGGCTGAACAGGCCCAGAAAGCCGACGATGCGCAGCCCATAGATCAAGGGCAGTCGTTCGCGCGAGAGCTGCCATGACGCCGCAAGCAGCGCCACCGACACGCCGGCGCCCAGCCACCACTGCAGCAGATTGGGTGCGGGCGTGAAAAAGCGGGTGCGCACCACCTCGACCGGAATGCCCAGCGAGACCACGGTCTTGAGCTGCACCGCGTCCGGTGGCCCCAGGCCGAGGCGGGGCCAGGCCCAGCCTAGCAGCTGTGCCCAGCCCCGGACGATGTGGGGCATGCTGCACCAGAGCAGCAGCCAGAAGAGGCACAGCAGCAATGCCAGGCGCATCGCATGCTGCCAGGTCCACTGGTAGCTTCGCAGGCCGCGGTGCTGGCGGGTGAGGGGCAATGGATGCATGGCTCGGCCCGCTCAGAAGTCGAGAAAGACCGCGGCAGTGACACCCACGCGGCGGTAGTACGGATTGCGATACAGCTGGCCGCCGATGGTGTAGCCCCAGTCCCGCGCGAGCCACTGGCGCCACTGCAGCGTGAGCTCGGTGGATTGGAAGCCGACATGGTTGCCGCCGCCGGCCATCGCGCCCAGCGGCAGATAGGCCTCCTTGCCGTGGTCGATACGGGCGACGAAGTAGTGCTGTTTCTCGGTTCCCAGCGTGATGGCGCCATAGCCGCGGAAGCCGTCGACCGATCCCGGACTGGACCGGTTGTAGACCACGCCGCCCTCGGCGACCCAGGCCTGGGTGGAGTAATACGCCAGCGAGGCGGTGACGCCGGTGTCGCGGTGGATGCCGTCGCGGCTGGCGGACTTCATCAGCGCCAGGCCGGTGACCCACTGCTGCGTATCGGTCCACTTGCGGTAGAGGGACAGATCCGCGCGGTACTTGTTGTGGAAGCCGGCGCTGCCGCTGCTTGCGCCCACGCCCATGTACCAGATGGGCGACAGATCCTGGGTGAGCGACAGCGCGCCCACGGTGCCGCGTTGCCCGAAGTGGCTCTGGCTGGCCAGGTCCCAGTTCAGCGTGGTGCCGGGTTTCAGCCCGACATGGCCGCGGACGTACTCGTCGTTCCAGTTGCGGTTGCCGCCGTTGAGCGCCGCGTAGCCCAGGCCGGCCTCGACACGGCCATGCACCGCGCTGTCGGGGGCGGCCGGATCGGCTACTGCTGCGGCCGTGGCGCCGAGCAGCATGGCCACGGCAGGAAGGTGGAGGAGGCGATGGATCATGGGTTGGGTGGGGCCTGCACGTGGCGTGCGATGGCCGTGGCGATCTGCGTGCCGCTGGTGCCGTCGCCAAACGGGTTCTCGGCGGCGAGCGGCTTGGCCTGCGGCAACCGGCCGGTGTCCAGGGCGGCCTTCGCCGCGGCCACGATGCGCTGGGGATCGGCGCCCACAAGCATGCCGCCGCCGCAGTGGATGACTTCCGGGCGCTCGGTGACGTCCCGCATCACCAGCAGCAGCTTGCCCAGCGACAGGGCTTCTTCCTGGATGCCGCCCGAGTCGGTAAGCAGCAGCTGGCAGGCATCCATCAGCTCCACCATGGGCGGGTAGTCCAGCGGCGCGGTCAGGCGCCAGCGGCGCTGGATGTCCGGCGGGCTGGCGGCATGCGCGCCGCGCACGGCCAGCTGGACCAGGGGGTTCAGATGCACCGGCCACACCACGGCGGCGTCGGAGCATTGCGTCAGCAGCTCGCGTACCGCGGCGGCGATCTGCTCCATGGGCTGGCCCCAGTTCTCGCGCCGGTGCGCGGTGACCAGGACCAGCCTGGCCGCGCCGCTGGCCAGGAACCACTGGTAGTCAGGGTTGGCAATCGGGGTGCCCTGCTGGCGCTGCTGGCGCACATGGCGGGAGGCATGCTGCACCGCGTCGACCACGGTATTGCCCACCACCGAGATGCTGCCGGGCACGTTTTCCCAGCGCAGGTTGTTCCTGGCCTGGTCCGTGGGGGCGAAATGCCACTGCGCGACCCGCCCGATCAGCGAGCGGTTGATCTCCTCGGGGAAGGGCTCGTCGATGCGGCCCGAGCGCAGCCCCGCCTCGACATGGCCCACGGGAATGCGCAGGAACGCCGCTGCCAGCGCACCCATCGCGGCGCTGCTGGTGTCGCCATGCACCAGCACGGCCGACGGTTGCAGGCGCGACAGCACGGTGCCGATCTCGGAGACCAGTTCGCCGGCCAGCGCGGACAGGGTGTTGACGGCCCGCTGGAGCTGGATGACTTCCTGCGGCGGGATGCCGAAGAACGCATACAGCGGCCAGGCCATCTCTTCGTGCTGGCCGGTGTGCAGCACCAGGGTGTTCAGGCCCTGAGCGCGCAGCGCCAAGACGACGGGCGCCATCTTGATGATTTCCGGGCGGGTGCCCATGATGGCCACCACCAGGGGTGAGGAAGACGAGGTCATGATGGTCGACGGAGTTGCAGGGAGAGTTCCCGGCCGCGCTGCACGCGGACCAGCCAGGATGTGGGGCCTTCTTCGATGGTGGCCTGGCCGCTGATCACGTGCACGGCGGCATAGCGGGATCGGGGGATGCTCCAGGTCAGGGTCTCGAGCGAGGTGGGGTGGTGTGCCGACAGTTCATCGCTGTCGCCGACGGCGCGCATGGACCATTGCGCCTGTTCGCGGCGGCTCAGGAATTCGGCCGCTTCGGTCATGGAGATGAACTGGCACTGGCGGCGATCCGCGCAGCGCTGCACCGTGTCGATGTAGTGCTTGATGGCGGGCAGGTACATCACCGCGCCGATCGGGTGGAAGTAGCTCAGGCGCACGGCGCGCTGCTGCTCGATGAAGCGGGCGATCTGTTGCAGCCAGGCATCGAACTCGGCGATGGGCATGTCCTGGAACGAGGCTTCTTCCGCAGAGGCCACCTGGCCGTAGGTCAGCACCGGGAAGGACCAGGCACTGCCCATGCGGCGCTTGCCCATCCACAGCCGGGTGGGCGGCATGCCCACGTTGGCCGAGGTGTAGTAGACCTCGATGCCGTTGCGCGCGAACCAGTCGTACACCCAGAGCGGTTGGTTGCCCATGGGCGCGGAATATTCCCGCGGCTGCTGGCCGCCGTTGGCGCGGGTGACCGCGGCATTGTTCAGGTCCAGCAGCGGCGCGAATGCCTCGCCATTGCCGTCATGGGCGGAATGGCCGAAGTAGTTGTGCATCCAGCCACCATGGTTGCCGATGGTGTGGCCTTGCTCGCGCAGGCGGTCGATCATGGCCTGGGCGTCGGGGTTGCGGTCCAGGTCCATGCCCATGCCGTCGCCCTGGCGGTTCACGTCGGGGCCGGCGGTGAAGTGCATGGACTGGTGGCCGTGGTCGAAGATGCCCGCCTCCTGCAGCGTGTGCAGAAAGCGTATGGCCTGCCCGTCGTCGTTGTGCCAGTTCAGGGCCAATGCGCCGATCCCGTTCGGTGCCGCCAGCAGCTGGGGCTGGCCCGCGATCTCGCTGGCGAAATAGCGCAGAAACCCATGCAGGAAGATGCCGTCGGTGCGCTCCACCAGGTAGGTCAGCGGCAGGTTGACGAACACCGCCTTGCCCTGGCCGCGGACATGCAGGCTGGCCACCACGTCGCCGCTGCCGGACGACAGCAGCACCGTGGGCGAGCCGGCCGGCTCGGCCCGCAGCACGGCGAAGCGCTGGGAGTCGTGGCTGTAGCCGGCCACGAAGGCGGGAAACAAAGGGTCCGGCCGCTGCAGCACCGTGCGGGCGATGGAGGTCAGCCGGGTCGCGGCAGCGGCGTCGAGGTAACGCCCTGGCGGGATACCCAGTTGCTCCAGCGTGGCGGGCGCGCCGCGGATCTCGCTGTAGTGCGACAACTGCTCCTTCCAGCGGTCGAAATCACCGTAGCGCACGCCCAGCAGGTCCGAGAAGCGCGACGATCCGGCATGGTAGAAGCCGCGCTCGGTCAGCAGGCCCGCGTCGTGCACCACCATGGCGTTGCCGCCCGATTCGACGACGCGGTAGATGGTCTGCACCAGGGCGTCGGGCATTTCCCGGTGGAAGGTGTCCGGCACGATGACGGACTGTCGCGCGGCGGGGGCACCATAGTTGACGCCCCGCATCCACTCGCTGGCGCGCAGCGGATGCAGCCGCACGCCGCGCTCGCTGGCCGCGTCGATCCAGATGCGCACCTCCGGCGCATCGGCGCGCATGGCGTCGGGGATGAGCAGGGTGACTGCAGCATAGACCTGGCTGGCCCGCACGCTCGCCGCCTGGTGCCATGCCGTGGCCCCCAGCACCGTTGCCACCAGGACCAGGGCCACGGTCCAGGGCCGGAACACAGCGGAAGCCTTCATGGCGCGGCAGCGGGCCGCGCCGCCGGCATGGCCGCCAGTGCGCATTGGGTGCCGATATGGCGGGAGGCGAGCGACTGGTCGACCAGGGCATCGAGCACGGTCCAGCCGGTGGCCGGGTCGAAGGGGCGCAGCGATGCCCGCCAGCAGGCGGCCTGCAAAGGCGCGTCGCGGTGGATCTGCCAGGCCACCAGGCCCCAGGCAAACCGGTCTCCGCTGCGGCTCAGCCAGGTGTTGCCGTGCTGCGCCAGCCACTGGGCCGCCATCGCTGCAGACTCCGCCCGCGGCAGCACGCTGGTGCTCCACAGGTAGGTGCTGGCCAGCGTATGGGGGTAGAACTGCGGCGTGGCGTACTCAGGGATGGCCGGCTTCCACTGCGTTCCGTCCAGGAATTGCCGGCGGATGGCGGCGGCCAGCTGGTTGGCGCTGGCGGCGGCGCCAACCGCGCGCAGGCCTTCATAGACTTCGGCGTTGTCCATGAGATAGTACGTATCGGCATCGGCAAACACCCGGTAGATCTGCGTCTGGGTGTTGAGCAGCGATGCCAGCAATCCAGAGGCCCTGTCGATGGCCCGGCGCGCGGCGGCGCGCTGATCGTCGGGCACCCAGCGCTTTTGCAGCGCCAGCGTCAGCATCTGCATCGTGGTCGCGGCCATGGAGTCGTCGGCATCGGCCTTCATGCAGCTGTGCCAGCCCTGGCCTTCGCGCCGGCAGTACCGGTCGAAGCCACCGTCGCTGCGCTGGCGCGGCAGCAGCCAGCGCAGCCACTGCAGGAATTCCGCCTGCAAGGGGACGCCGGCCTGCATCGCGATGATGAAGCCCTTGTTGACGAAGTACGGGTCCACCTGTTGGCCGCCGACGGTGGTGTAGTACGCGCCGTCGCCGGTTCCGAAATCCTGCAAGGGCGGCGGCGATGCGGCCTGGCCC
Source organism: Comamonas sp. (assembly GCA_050282565.1). Lineage (GTDB taxonomy): Bacteria > Pseudomonadota > Gammaproteobacteria > Burkholderiales > Burkholderiaceae_C > Comamonas. Next base: position 153,984 of record JBLZYV010000001.1, on the reverse strand, counting down.
GCGGCATGCAGGGCCATGGCGGCGACACCGGCGCCGACGGCGCGGAGGCGGGGGGCGCGCAGCTTCATGGCAGCACCTCGCCGCCACGCACTGTCGACAGGCTTCCGTAGATGCGCACCGAGGCGCCCACCTCCATGGACCACGAGGACACGCTGCAGGGAATGGCCGGGCTGCCCACGCGGCTGCCGGTGCCCAGGCGCAGGGCCTGTCCCGCGCACAGCGGCCCGTCGATATGGTTGTCGCCCTCGGTGTGAATGGCCTGCAGCGCAAACAGGGCGCCGCGCACGCTGGCCTCCCGGCCCAGGGTCGCGCTGCCATGCACCTTGACATGGCCGATGACGACGACGCCGTCTTCCAGGTACAGGTCCCCAGTCACCACCAGGCCGCCCTGCACCGTGGCACCCGCGGGAATGCGCAGGTCGCCGTCGTGGCGGCGGTGCGCCACCGTGAGGGGGATGCCGCTGGCCGGGCCGGCGGCCCGCATGCGGCCTTCGCGCCGCAGCGGCAGGCTGCAGATGCAGGCGGCGGAGAGGCGCTCGAAGCGTGTGCCGGGCGAGAGCGTGACATGGCCGTCGGCGCTGGTCCGGGAGGCCAGGTCCACGGGGCCGCGGCTGCGGATGCTGCGGGCATGGAGGATGCGTTCGACCCGGCTGTGGGCCCGCAGGTAGACCGTGGTGCTGGAAACCAGGGTGTGGGCGCCCGCATGGGGCGCGAGCACCAGTGGCTGCGAGGCCTGGGCCATCAGGCGCTCGTGCCCGGGCGGCACGATGGGCAGGCCGGTGGTCGTGCGTGGCCAGCCGGCGGCCTGGGGCAGGTCCTCCAGCGACGGCAACTGCTCTCGCACGGACTGCGCGGCATAGTCGGTGCGGCCATTGTCCAGGTGGTCGATGTCCAGCGCGCCCGCATCGCTGCGCGAGAACAGCTCGCGCAGCGACGGGATGAGCGGCGCCAGGAAGACCAGGGCCGTGGCCAGCAGCCAGAGGGCGCCGAACAGCGGCGAATCGGTGGAGGCGTTCATGGCGCGGGGCGGAGGGCGGGGAGCGCGCCCTGGCGGTAGCGCACGGTCTTGTCCCACTTGAACTGGCGGCGCAGCAGCCGGTCCAGCACCAGGCCATCGACGGTGGCCTTGGAGACGGCGATCATGCTGACCACGAAGCCGGTCAGCAGCAGCGGCAGCAGGCGCAGCCTGCGCCGATGGCCGTCCAGGTGCACGGCTGCCGCCACCTCGAAGAAGGCCGCGAAATTGCCGACGCAGGCAAAGCCGGCGGTGACCAGCAGCATCAGCAGCGCGATGTTGACATCGGTGCTGAGGCCATAGCCGGTGGTGGTCAGCACCAGCGCCAGCAGCCAGCCCAGCAGCAGCAGCGGCGACATCAGGAAGACGCCCAGCAGCGCGATGCCATCGATGCGCGCCGTCCAGCGCAGGCCCGGGCGGGTCACCATGCGGTGCCCCAGCTTGGTGAGCACCTGGTTGTGGCCCTTGGCCCAGCGGCCGATCTGCCGAAAGCGCACGGCCCAGCTCTCGGGCACCTCTTCGTAGCATTCGGCGTAGCCCAGGTAGGCCATCTGCCAGCCCTGCAGCAGCAGGCGGTAGGTCAGGTCGGTGTCTTCGGCCAGCACCTCGGGGGTCCAGCCGCCCACGTCCTGCAGGGCGCTCAGCCGTATGCCGCCCACCGTGCCGCCGTACTGGGCCACCGCACCCATGTTGTAGCGCGCCTGCTGGTCCACCTGGTAGCCGCCGGCGCGTTCCAGGTCCAGCAGCCGCGTCAGCAGGTTGACGCCGGCGTTCTGCGGTACCACGCGGCCCATGACGGCGCCGATCTCGGGGTCCAGGAACGGGGCCGCCAGCTGCTTGATGAGCTGCTTGCCGGGCAGGTAATCCGCATCGAAGATGATGATCAGCTCGGACTGGCCCTGGCGCTGGGCCAGCGCGGTGGCATCGGCCAGCGCCGCCGCCTTGCCGGGCGGGCCATCCTGGCGGTGGAATGGGTGCAGCCGGCCGGGATGAGCGCTGGCGTAGCGGTCGATGATCTGGCGCGTGCCGTCGCTGGAGCGATCGTTGACCGGCATGATGACCAGGCGGTCACGCGGGTAGTCCACCTGCAGCAGGGCCTCGATGCAGCCGGCGATCACGGCCTCTTCGTTGTGCGCGGCGATGAAGACGGTGACGTGGGGCCAATGGGCCTGCTCGATGCCGGCGTAGAGGGGGCGCTGCCTGGCAAACAGCCGGTGGAAGGTGAAGACATAGTGGCGTAGCGTGTACAGCGCTTCCAGCGCCACGATGAGCAGCAGGCCGGCCATGCAGCCGCTCAGCAGCCAGGACCAGAGCCTGGAGCTGGACCCATCGGCAGCCTGGGCCAGGGCGGGAGCTGCGAACAAGGCTGCAGCCAGGGCACGGTGTCGCAGGGCGACAGAGGTCAGGATCGCATTCACGGCAGGACTGAGAGCATCGATAGGCTGCCGATGGCGAATGCAATCGTAAAAGCGTAATCGATAGACTTATTTTATCAATCTATGCAGTGAATTTGATAGTCTCAAGACATTGTTTGACAGATATTGAAAGTGTGAACCCGTCGCCCGCAGGGCTTTCCCGGGCGACGCCTGCAGCGGCTCAGAGTCGGATATTCGCCTTCTCGATGATGGCGGCGTTGTTGCGGCTTTCGTCGCGCAGCAGCTGGGCGAATTCCTGCGCGCCCAGCTGCAGGGGTACGTTGTCGGTGCTGCGCATCAGCTGCCGGATATCGTCCTGCTGCAGCTGGGCATGGATGGCCTGGACCAGCTGGCCGATGATGGCCGGCGGCGTCTTGCCCGGCGCCATGAAGCCGAACAGCGAGGTCAGGTTGGCCTCGGGCACGCCCAGCTCGGCCAGCGTGGCGGCCTGCGGCTGGTTGGGCGCGCGCTGTGGCCCGGTGGTGGCCAGCAGGCGCAGCGTGCCCTGCTGCAGCAGGCCGTTGATGGTGCCGAACGGATTGCCGAGCATGATCTCGAAATGCCCGCCCGCGGCATCGTTCACCGTCTGGCCCACGCCCTTGTAGGGCACGTGGATCATCCGCACCCCCAGCCTGGCCTGGATCTGCTCCAGCATGATGTGCCCCACCGAGCCTATGCCCGAGGTGGCGAAGCGGATGCTGTCCGGCTTGGCCCGTGCCTGGGCGATCAGGTCGTCCCAGCTCTTGCCGGTGAAGGCCGGCGTGGCCAGCACATAGACCGGCGAGTACATCATCGGCGCGACGGCGGCGATGTCCTTGAGCGGGTCGTAGGGCAGCTTCATCAGGTGCGGCGACAGCGTGACCGGACTGATGGCGCTGAGCGCCAGCGTGTAGCCATCGGGCTGGGCGCGCGCCACCTCGGCCATGCCCAGCGTGCCGCCGGCGCCGGCCTTGTTGTCCACCACCAGCGGCTGGCCCAGGGCCTTGGCCAGCTGGTCGCACAGCCGGCGGCCTACGCTGTCGGTGACGCCGCCCGCCACATACGGGATGACGATGCGGACCGGCTTGGCCGGCCAGTGACCGCCGGACTGGGCCAGCGCCGGCCAGGGCGCGGCGGCGAGCGCGGCGCTGCCGCCGAGGGAGAGGAAGTGGCGTCGTTGCATGGTCAGGATGCTTTCGGGGGAAGGGCGCGGTGCCCGGGCGCCACGTCGGATGGGGTGGAGGGGTGCGCCGCGTCCGGCGGCAGGTCGCGCACATGCAGGTCCAGCTGCGGGAAGGCGATGGCGATGCCGGCGGCCGCCAGCCTGTCATTGATGCGGCGGTTGAGGTCATGGCGCACCTGCAGCCGGTCGGCCACGGAGCCCACGTAGGCGCGCAGCTCGAAGCGCTGGCCGCTGCCCTCCAGCGCCATGAACCAGCAGTTCGCCTCGGGCTCGCGCAGCACCCGCGGGTGCTCGCGGGCCACGGCCAGCAGCAGGTTGCGCACCTGTTCCGAATCACTGCCGTGGGCCACGCCCACCTCGATCACCAGGCGGGTGACGTCGTCGCTCAGCGTCCAGTTCGTCACCTGGCCGGTGATGAAGGTCTTGTTGGGGATGACGATTTCCTTGTTGTCGAAGTCCAGCACCGTGGTGGCGCGGGTGCGGATGCGGGTGACCGTGCCGTCCAGCGTGTTGATGGTGATGACGTCGCCCACGCGAAAGGGCCGCTCCACCAGCAGGATCAGCCCCGAGACGAAGTTGGCGAAGATCTCCTGCAGGCCGAAGCCCAGGCCCACGGTCAGCGCCGCGGCCATCCACTGCAGCTGGCCCCAGCGCAGGCCCAGCAGCGCAAAGGCGCTGATCGTGCCGGCGATGGTGATGACGTAGCGCGCCAGCGTGGCGGCGGTGTAGCGTGCGGAGTGGCTGAAGCGCAGCGACGCCGACAGCGCCACCTCCATCAGCCCGGGCAGGTTGCGCGCCAGGCTGAAGGTGAGCAGCAGGATCAGCACGCCCAGCAGCACGTCCATCAGGCTCACCGGCGCGGTGTGGCCCACGCCGTCGGCGCCGGTATTGGTTGTGTACCAGAGCACCACGCCCTCAAAGCGCAGCAGCGCGGGCAGCACCCGCGACCAGGCATAGGCCAGGCTTAGCACCACCAGCACCCGCTGCAGAAGGCCCAGCAGCCGGTGCGCCTGCGTGCTCACCGTGACCAGCGCCATCTGGCTGGCCTCGTCCGGCGGCGGCTTGCCCGTGTCCGCCGCGCCGATGCTCTGGGCCTGCGTGGCCGCCTCGCGCAGCCGGTTCAGCGCCAGGCGCCGTTCGCCCAGCAGCAGCCAGCGCCGCAGCAGGCTGACCACCACCTCGGAGGCCGCGAGAAACACGAAGCTGCCCAGCAGCGCCTGGATGACTTCGGTGGCGGTATACACATAGCCCAGCGCGATGCCGGCCGCCACGCCGGCCAGCAGCAGCACCAGCAGCCCGTTCAGCAAATGGGCCCAGTGGAAGCCCTGGCGTTGCGCCGCGCTGCGCCGGAAGTGGCTCCAGGCCATCCAACCCAGCCCCAGCGACAGCACCAGGATGGACAGGCGACCCCAGGTGCTGATGGCGATGTCGTCATGGCTGAAGAAGGCCAGGCCGCCCAGCAGCTCGGTGGGCACGATCAGCAAGGTGGCGCGGCGCACCAGCTGGCGCAGCGCCTGCACGCGCTCGGGCGCCCAGCCGAAGTGGGCCAGCGCCAGCCCGCCGGGGCGGAACAGCGCGTTGAGCAGCGTCGCGACGAAGATGAAGTCGCTCAGCTGCTCCAGCGTGCGGCCCAGCGGCTCCAGCGCCGCGCCGTGGGTTTCCGAGGCCTGCATCAGCCCGCCGAGGCCGGCCGTGGCAAAGCTCCAGGGCAGGGCATACAGCAGGCTCCAGCCCAGAGCGATCAGGCTCAGGCCGAAATGGTCCTGCGCGAAGTTGCCCACGCGCAGCGCGATGGCGTGCAGCTGGCGCGAGGCATAGCGGCGCAGGCCGAGCAGCAGGGCCACGACCGCGCCGATGGCGCTGTAGGCCCAGGGGTCTTGCTGCATGCTGGCGCCGAGCGCGCGGGCCGTCGCCCAGGGCGAGGCGCCTGTCGCCGCCGACCCGCCCGGCAGCGTGGTGCGCCATTCGCGCAGCCAGGTGCCGTCCATGGCCCGGTGGCTGGGGAACCACAGCAGCTCCTTGTCCATCACCTGCAGCAGCGCGCTGCTGCTGCGCAGCGCCGACTGCAGCATGTCGTCGGTCTGCTCCAGCACCGCGATGCGGCGCAGCAGCACCGGCTGCAGCTGGTCGATCAGCGCGAGCTGCCGGTTCATCAGCCCGGCCCGCTGGGCGGCGATGCCGGCGCTGTCCGCCTCCGCGGGGACCGGCACGGCGCCATCTGTAGCGGCCGCGGCCGTGCCGTTGAGGCCGAAGCGCGATTCGCTGGAGTTGAACACCGCCAGGCGCAGCTCGGCCAGGTGGCGCTGCAACTCCTTGCGCCGGGCCTTGACGGCGTTGTCCGTGGGCAGGGCCACGCGCTGCTTCCACAGCCACTGGCCGACGGTGGCGCCGGTGCCGCCCAGGCGCAGGCGGGCCTGGGTGTCGCGCAGCGCCGAGGCGAGCTGGTCGCGGCGGTACTCGTCGCTGGCCAGGCTCTGGCGCTCCTGGGCCAGGCGGTTGGTGTAGTCCAGGATCTGGGCGGCGATGCGGGCGTTCTGCTGCGCCAGGTCGCGGTTGGCCGGGTCGGCCTGGGCGGCGGCGTCAACCGCCTGCCGCGCCTGCAGCTCCAGCTGCTGGCGGCTGCGCGCGGCGATGCGCTGGTTCAGCCAGGCCACGCGCGGCGTGCGCTCCAGCAGCTCGCGGCGCTGCGCCTGCAGCTGGGCATCGAGCAGGCGCTGGCGGGCCTCGGTGGTGGATTGCTCTTCCTGGCGCACGGCCAGTTCGAGCTGGGCGCGGCGGTGCTCGGCGCGGCGCCGCAGCTGGCGGGCCTGGGTGAGCGCGGCGGGCTCGCCGGGCTCGGCGGTCACGGCCTCGGCGCTCTCCTGCACGCGCAGGCGCAGCGTGGCCAGGTCGGTGCGGCCCGGGCCGGGTTGCGACACCAGGTTGGCCTGGTCGGCCGCGGTCTTCTCGATGCTGGTCTTCAGCGCCGCGATGGCCTCGCGCTCGTCGGCCAGCAGGCGTTCGAGCACGTCCATGCCGGCGCTGGCGGGGATGCGCTCCTGCCAGCGCTGCAGCAGGCTGCCGGCCTCTTCGTCGTTCAGCGGCGCGGGCAGCGCGGGGGCGGGCGATTGCGCCCGGGCGCGCAGGCGGTCCAGCTCCTGCGCCAGCGCGTCGGCCTCCTTGGTGGCGGTCTCGGCCGCGTCCACCTGGGCCTGGACGGCGTTGCGCCGGTCGTCGTCGAGCTTGCTGCTGCCCAGGTTGGCGCGCAGCACGCCCAGGGCGCCCGCGGGCGAGGTCGGCACGGCGGGCGCCTCGGCCGCGGCTGCCAGCAGCGGCAACAGCAGGCACAGCGCCGCGGGCCCGAGGCGGCGCGCAAGGGCGGCAATCAAAGTCCGGAAGGCGTGCATCGGCAGCAGGGCAAGGTAGACACCGGTGCAACTGTACCGCTAGCGGGGCTGCCGGTGTTCAATATTAAAAAGAATAGCTGTTCGCGCTTGCTGCATAAGCGCTGGATGCCAATTTGGCTTGAAATATCAGGGGCTGCCGGCCATCAACTGCCGCGCCAGCTGCACGTAGCGGCGCGCGGCCAGGCCCTGCGGGTGCTCCTTGGACCAGACCACGTCCACATACAGGGTCACGCCGTTGCTCAGGTTGTCGAACTCCATCGCCGCCAGCGTACCGGCCTGCACCGAGGGCTGGACCAGCTGGCGCGGCAGCCAGCCCCAGCCCATGGCGGCGCTGATCATGCTCAGCGCCGCCCAGTGGTTGTCGGTGCGCCAGATGTCGCGGGCATAGGCGAGGCGGCCGTCGGTGACGCTCCAGTCGCGGCTGGCCACCACGATCTGGCGCGTGTTGGTGAGGTGGTGCTCGCGCAGCAGCACCAGGGCGCCGTCGGCCAGGCCGGCGCGGGCTGCCTGCATCACCGGGTGCTGCGGCGCGATGACGGCGAGCAGCGTGTCCTCGCCCACCTCCTGGAAGCCCTCGCGCCCGTCGATGCTGGGGCGCTCGAAGACGATGGCCAGCTGCGCGCGGCCGCTGTGCAGCATGGCCAGCGCATCGGCCTGCGGCGCGGTCAGTACCTCCACGTTGAGCTGGGGGAACTCGCCGGTGAGCGCGGCGAGCGGCACCGTCCACGGCGCGGACAGCAACTCGGGCGCGATGGCCAGCGTCAGCCGGCTCTCCAGGCCCTGCTCCAGCGCCAGCGCATGGGTGTTGAGCTGCTGCAGCTGCGTGGCCAGCAGCCGGGCCTGGGGCTCCAGCGCGAGCGCCGCGGGCAGCGGCACCGGCTCGCGGCCGCGGCGCTCGAACAGCGGCAGGTTCAGCTCGGCCTCGAGCTGGGCGATGCACATGCTCACCGCTGAAGGCACGCGGCCCAGGGACCGGGCCGCGGCCGAGAACGAGCCCCGGTCGAGCACCGCGAGGAAGACATGGATGTTGTCGGAAGTAAATGCCATGGCAGCGGTCTTCGCCTGATTTATCAAAATATCTGAAAGATTCTGACTTTATCTTTCAGTATTGCGGATATACCATGCGCCCTATGTCAACGCAAGCACTATCCAAACCAATTCTCCGGCCCCTGCAGGGCCCCATGCGCCGCGTGGCCTACGTGGGGCTGTACGAGGTGTTCGCCATCATGGTCGCCACGGCGGGCCTGGCGGCGGCCACCGGCCAGGGGGCCATGCATTCGGGCGTGATCTCGGCCGTGTCGTCGGCCATCGCCGTGGTCTGGAACCTGGTGTGGAACTCGCTGTTCGAGCGCTGGGAGGCGCGCCAGCAGGTGCGCGGCCGCAGCATCGCCCGCCGCATTGCGCATGCCATCGGCATGGAGGGCGGCCTGGTTTTCATGCTGGTGCCGCTGTTCGCGTGGTGGTTCCAGGTGTCGCTGGGGGAGGCGCTGGTGATGGACATCGGCCTGCTGCTGTTCTTCCTGGTCTACACCTTCGTCTTCAACTGGAGCTTCGACCGCGTCTTCGGCCTGCCGGCGGCGGCGCAGTGACCGCCCCGGCTGCGACGCTTGTTACCCTCTGTCACGCCCAGGGCGGCGCCCAGTGTTTAGACTCGCGCTCCGGTCAAACCGAGACAGGAGTGTTCATGGACCAGAAAGACAGCCACCAGGCGGGCGCCGGCAGCGAGTCCGGCGGCATGGCCTGGGACCAGCTGTTTCGCGCCGAGATGATTGCCCAGGCCCTGTGGGCCGTCGTGTTCGGCGCGGGCACCATCGCAGCCATCATGCTGCTGGGCAGCAAGTAGCCTGACGGGCAGGGCGCATGCCGCCCGGATTGGCATGAAGCGCGCGGGCCCTGGTGGCCCGCGCAGTCCATCAGAGCTCCTCGAAAAGAATCTCCTGCGCCCCTTCCCACAGCACCTTGGTGCCCAGGGCGCGCAGATGCTCCTTGCCTTCGACGATGGTCAGGAAGTGGTTGCCCGCCAGCTGGCCCACCTTGCTGGAGAAGTCGACGCCGCCATAGGCCAGCAGCACCTCGGTTTCGCTGGCGCCGCTGCCGGGGTGGAAGATGATCTCCCCCGGTGCGGGGTGGCTGGTGGCGTTCTCGTAGCCCACGCCCAGGTCGAAGTTGCCCAGCGGAATCCAGCAGCCTTCGCCGCTCCAGCGCACGTGGATGATGCGCTCCCGGTAGGGCAGCAGCTTGCGGAAGGCGGCTGCTGTGAGCGGGGCGTCGGGGTGGAACTCGGCGATGAACTGGTGTTCGGCGGCGGTGATGCGGATCTTGTTCATGGTGGTTGCGTGGTGGTAGAAAGCGTGGCGGCTCAGCGGGAGTCGATGTCGTTCAGGTGGGCGCGCGCCGTTTCGCGGGCACACCAGGCTGCGACGGCGATCAGTGCGCAGGCGATGGCACAGTACAGCGCGACCGGCAGGGTCGTGGAATAGGCCGCCAGCAGGCTGGTGCAGATGATGGGCGCGAGTGCGCCGCCGAAGACGCCGGCGAACTGGAAGCCCAGCGACGCACCGGTGACGCGGACCCGCGTGGCGAACAGCTCCGGCAGGAAGGACGCCAGCGGCGAGAACATGAAGGACACGAAGCCCATGCCGACGAAGGCGGCCAGCACGATCAGGCCGGGAATGCGGGTTTCGATCAGCGCAAAGAACGCAAAGGTCCAGGCCGCGCCGCCGAGGCCGCCGAACATCAGCACCGGGCGGCGCCCGAGCTTGTCGCACAGCCATCCGGCCACGGGGATGAACATGATCTGCGCCACGGCTCCGGCGAGCACGGCGTACAGCGCGATGTCCTTGGGCAGGCCGAGCTTGGTGGGCACGTAGTACAGCAGGAACAGCGTGAACACGTAGAACGAGATGTCGCCGCCCAGTCGCGCGCCGAAGCCGATCATCAGCTTGCGCTTGTAGTGGCTCAGCAGCTCCTTGATCGGGGCGGGCGACTCCTCGCCCTGGGATTCGAGCTTCTCGAACAGGGCCGATTCATGGACCTGGGCGCGGATGTACAGGCCGATGATGACCAGCACCGAACTCAGCAGGAACGGGATGCGCCAGCCCCAGCTGAGGAACTGCTCGTCGCTGAGCTGCTTGGTCACGACCGCGAACACCCCGTTGGCCAGCAGCAGCCCTATGGGCGCGGCCATCTGTACCACGGAGCCGAGCAGGCCGCGGCGCTTGCCGCTGGGGTCGAGCTCGTTGACCATGATGGTGGCACCGCCCCATTCGCCGCCGAGCGCGGTGCCCTGGATGATGCGCAACAGCACCAGCAGGATGGGCGCCAGGATGCCGAGCGTGCCGTAGCCGGGCAGCAGGCCGATGGCGAAGGTGGCCAGGCCCATCATCATCAGCGTGATGAAGAGGATGGACTTGCGCCCGATCTTGTCGCCGAAGTGGCCGAAGATTGCAGCCCCCATGGGCCGGGCCACGAAGGCCACGCCATAGCTGGCGAAGGAGAGCAGGGTCGAGACCAGCGGGTCGCTTTGCGGGAAGAACAGCCTGGGAAAGACCAGCGCGGCTGCCGTGCCGTAGATGAAGTGGTCATAGAACTCGAGCGTGGTGCCCGCCAAGCTCGCCGCTGCCACCTTTCTGACGGAGTTGGCGGGTACGGCCGGCGTGGCCGCCGAGCCACTGATGGTTGCCTGCATGGTATGTCTCCTGTTTTTTAGTCTACGGACTGCAGCATACAGTCCGTCGCCAAGATATACCAATACCGAAATTCAATCAATTCGCATTTTGTATGTCGGTTTTATTGAATTTGGATGCTGGATATCATCAAGAGGTGCCTGGTGCTCAGCGCCTGCAGGCCCACACGCTGCAACCATATGGGAAAAGCGTCGTTTTGTGGATTGGCGTACAATTTCTGCACATGTTCCATACAAAAAATGCGACGAGATGAAGAAAGCGACTGCCGGCCAGGAATCACCCACCTTGTCCTCCGCCAAGGGTGCGAAGTCGCGCGAGCCCGCGTCCGTGGAGGAGATCACCGAGCGGGTGCTGGGCGCCATCTGGGAGAACCAGCTTCCGCCCGGCACCAAGCTGGTGGAGGAGAGGCTCGCGGCAGTGTTCCATGTCAGCCGCACCAAGGTGAGGCTGGCGCTGGCGCGGCTCGCCCATGATGGCATCCTGACCGTGGAGCCCAACCGCGGCACCTTCGTCTCCAGCCCGACGGTGGAGGAGGCCAGGCAGGTATTGGCCACGCGGCGCCTGATCGAGCCCTGCCTGCTGCGCGAGCTGGCGAGCCGGCTGCGGCCCGAGCATCTGGAGGGCCTGCGCAAGAATGTCGCGCTCGAAAAGCAGGCCCGCTCGCAGAACGAGCGCCGGGCGACGATCCGCCATGCCGGCGAGTTCCACATCCTCATCGCGGAGATGTCCGAGAACACCTACCTCACCAAGTACATGCGCGAGCTGTGCTCGCTGACCTGCCTGGTGATTGCGCTGTACGACGCGCCGGGCGTACCCTCCTGCCCCGAGCATGAGCACGATGCAATCCTGGACGCGCTGGAGGCGGGCGAGGTGGACCGCGCCTGTGCCCTGATGGTCGAGCACCTGACGCATGTGGAGAACGCCCTGCGGCTGGAGATGCCCGAGGAGCCCGAGGTGGACTTCGCGGCCATCTTCGCCTGAGCGTTTCTGTCGGCCCCGACGGGGCCGAATCCCTCAACGGTGCTCGAAGCGCGCCTGCAGCGCGGGCGGCAGCCCGCTCGTGGGCTTGGCCGCCGGGCGGCGGAAGCTGCCAGCCGTGGCCTTGCGCGGCCGCAGGCTGGCCAGCGTCTCGGCCTGCTTGACGGCGGCGGCCATCTGGTCGACCAGCGGCACGGGCACTTGGTCGCGCACCTTGTCGGCCAGGCCCGCCAGCGGTGCGCCGGCGAGAATGACGACGTCGGCATCGTCCTGCACCACGGCCTGGTTGGCCAGGTCCACCAGCAGCTGCATCTTCTCTTCCTGCACGTCGGAGACGGAGCCGAATTGCTCATCGAGCATGCGGATGCCGGCCAGGCGGCTGGTGAGCCCGTGCGCCTCCACGCACTCCTGGTACCACAGGCCCAGCGACCGGGCAAACGTCACGATGGCGAAGCGCTTGCCGAGCATGCAGGCGGTCAGCATCGCGGCCTCGGCCATGCCGACGATGGGAATGTCGAACAGCTCCCGCGCGCCGAAGAGGCCGGGGTCGCCGAAGGCGGCGATGATGGCCGCGTCGTAGTCCTGGTGGTGCTCGGCGAGCATCTCCAGCGCGATGGCGCCGCCGATCTGGGCCTCGGCCCGGGTGGAGATGTACGGAAACCCGCGCGGCGCCGTGAGGCTGGCCAGCTCGGTGCCGGGCGCGGCCGCGGGCAGCGCGGCGGCCATCAGCCGGTCGGTGATGCCTTGGCTGGTGTTGGGATTCAGAACGAGGATGCGCATGGCTGCTGCCTTCCGATGGGTTATGCGGTCGCCGCCGCGGCGGCGAGGATGGCTTCGATCTCGCGGGCGGCCGCCAGCAGCTGCCGGTCGCGGCCCCGGGCGGCGATCACCTGCATGCCTACCGGCAGGCCGGCCCGGCCCGTTCCGCAGGGGATGGAGATCGCGGGCGCCATGGCGTGGTTCACGAAGGGGGTGAAGACCGCATGCCCTCGGGGCTGCACCGGCACGCCGCCGATGGTCTCGGGACCCAGGCGGTCGGCGCTCCAGGCGACGCAGGGTGTCGTCGGGCAGATCAGCAGGTCGTGGCGCGACAGGAACTCGCCCAGCGTGAGGGCGATGCGCCAGCCGGCCTCGCGGGCGCGGGCCACATCGGCGCCGCTCCATTGCAGGCCGCGTGCGATCTGCTTCTCGACGTCGGGATCGAACTGCGTGGGATCACGCTTCCACGCGTCCCCGAAGAGGTTGGCCAGGCCCACGTGCTGCAGCGGCATGAGCGCGTCTTCGTCCGCGCCGGCCGGCCAGGCCGGGTCGGCATCGGCGATGCCGAGCCCGGCGCGGCGCAGCGCCTCGATGGCGCGGGCGATGCAGGCCTCGACATCGGCATCCACCGGCACGTCGAGCCCGAAGCGCGGGCTGAAGGCGATGCGCAACCCCTTCGCGGCCCGCAGCGGCTCGGCGGACAGCGGGATGGACTGCGGATCGCGCAGCTCGGCGCCCGCCAGCACCCCGAACATCAGCTGCGTGTCCGCCACGTCGCGGGCGATGGGGGCCAGCACCTGCAGGCCGTTGAAGGCATGCGGAAAGCCGACCGGATCGGCGATGGCGCCCTGCGAGGGCTTGAAGCCGACCACGCCCACATGGGCCGGCGGGCGCCGGCTGGAGCCGCCGCCGTCGGTGCCCAGGGCCAGCGGTGCGAGCCGCGCCGCCACGGCGGCGGCGCAGCCGCCCGAGGAGCCGCCGGGCGTGAGCGAGGGATCGGCCGGGTGCCGGGTCAGGCCGTAGACCCGGTTGGTGGTCAGGCCCTTGCAGGCGAACTCCGAGGTGTTGGCCATGCCCAGGATCAGCGCGCCCGCCTGGCGCAGCCGGGCGACGGCCGGCGCATCCTCGGGCGCGACGAAGTCCTGGAACAGCTTCGAGCCCTGGGTGACGTTCTGCCCCTCGACCCAGATCACGTCCTTGACCAGCACGGGCACGCCAGCCAGTGGCAGGCGCTCGCCCCGGCGCAGGCGCTGGCGCAGCGCCTCGACGTCGGCGGCCAGGCGCGCGGGCACGGCGCCGACGACGGCGTTCAGCCCGGGGTTGAGCGCCGCGATGCGCTGCAGGAAGGCGGCGGCGACCGCGCCGGGGTCCAGCGGGCCGCTGTTGCAGCCGGCGGCGATCTCGGTGGCGGACAGTTCATGCATGGGTGGACCTCGCCAGCTGGCGCAGCGCATCGGGCACATGGCCCACGTAGTGGCCGGCGGCGGCCTCGTCGGACACCTTCGGGCGTGCCATGTCGGGCCGGCCGCAGGGCAGGAACTGGCCGTAGCCTGCCGTGCCGACGACCTCGCCACCATCCCACACGCGCTGGCCGCGCACCAGGGTGGTGACTGGCCAGCCGGTGATGCGCATGCCCTCGTAGGGCGTGTAGTCCACATTGTGGTGCAGCATGCTGTTGGTGATGGTGACCTGCTTTTCCGGGTCCCAGATCGCGATGTCGGCGTCCGAGCCGATGGCGATCGTGCCCTTGCGCGGGTTCAGCCCATAGAGCTTGGCCGGGTTGGTGGCCGTCAGCGCGACGAACTGGTTCAGCGAGATGCGCCCGGTGCGCACGCCCTCCGAGAAGAGCAGGGGCAGGCGCGTTTCCACGCCGGGGATGCCGTTGGGCACATACTGGAACTCCACTTCCTGGCCGCCCGGCTTCTTGCCGTCGCTGCCCTCGTAGCGGAAGGGTGCGTGGTCCGACGAGACGATGGTGAACAGCCCGTCCGACAGGCCGTTCCAGACGACGCGCTGGTTGGCCTTGTCGCGCGGCGGCGGGCTGCAGATGCACTTGGCGCCCTCGTAGCCGTTGTCCAGGTGCGAGGCGGTGAGGAACAGGTACTGCGGGCAGGTCTCGGCATAGATGCGCAGCCCGTGGCCGTGGGCCCAGCGGATCTGGTCGATGGCCTCGCGCCCCGAGACATGGACGATCAGGATGGGCACGTCCACCAGCTCGGACAGCGCGATCGCCCGGTGCGTCGCCTCGCGCTCGACCACCATGGGGCGCGCCTCGGCGTGGTACTTGGGCGCGGTGTGGCCGGCGGCCTCCAGCACCTCGGTCAGCCAGGCGATGCAGTCGGTGTTCTCGGCATGCACCATCGCCAGCGCGCCATGCCGGCGCGCGACCGCCAGGCACTGCAGGATCTGGCGGTCGTCGAGCTTCATGTCGTCGTAGGTCATGTAGATCTTGAACGAGGTGTAGCCCTGGGCGATCAGGCCGGGCAGCTCCTCGTTCAGCACCGCGGCCGTGGGGTCGGTGACGATCATGTGGAAAGCGTAGTCCACCAGCGCCTTGCCGTCGGCGCGGCGGTGGTAGTCGGCCACGGCGGCGCGCAGCGACTCGCCCTGGATCTGGGCGGCGAAGGGGATGACGGTGGTGGTGCCGCCGCAGGCCGCCGAGCGCGTGCCGGACAGGAAGTCGTCAGCCATCTTCAGCCCGTCGCCCATGGGCTGGTCGAAGTGGCAGTGCGCGTCCACGCCGCCCGGCAGCACCAGCTTGCCGCGGGCGTCGATTTCGTCCGCGCCGGGCGCCAGCCCCTTGCCGAGCGCCACGATCCGGCCGCCCTGGATGCCGATGTCCGTCTCCATGGTCTCGCAGGCGGTGGCGACCAGGCCATGGCGGATCACCAGGTCATAGGTGGGTTGCATGTGTCTTCCTGTTCTTCTGGGGGAGGGTCTGATGGTGGTAATGTAAATGACATCTGTTATGCAATCAATCGGTAGTTTGTTTGTCGGATGTTTTGGTTTTGTATTTCGGATATCGACCGCACGGCCATAAAAAACGTACGCTTCGCGGGAAGCGCACACCGAGGCGGTGCCTGCGCCGGCCGCCAAGCCCATGCCCGCACCAGAGCACGGCGCCTGGCTTAAAATACCCAGCCTTGTCCCAAGGAGCGCTGCAGCAGGCCGGTGATAGCCGCGAACCTGTCAGGCTTGGGGCAGGCGGCCGGGCGTGCCCGCGCTGCGCTTTGAACCCGTTCTTGGCAACGGCGCTCACCTGTTCTGTCCTCTGTTTCTGGTTTTCACAGGTGAGCTTGATGTCCGCTGCCGCGTCCCCGTCCTCCATTGCCGTCCCTCCCATGCGCCTGTCGGGCCTGGAGCCCGTCTTCATCGGCGAGGGCACGCTGTTCGTCAACGTGGGCGAGCGCACCAATGTCACCGGCTCCAAGGCCTTTGCGCGCATGATCCTCAACGAGCAGTACGAGGAAGCGCTGTCGGTGGCGCGCCAGCAGGTGGAAAACGGCGCCCAGGTCATCGACGTGAACATGGACGAGGCCATGCTCGACAGCAAGGCCGCCATGGTGCGCTTCCTGAACCTCATCGCCTCCGAGCCCGACATCGCCAAGGTGCCGGTCATGGTGGACAGCTCCAAGTGGGAAGTCATCGAGGCCGGCCTGCGCTGCCTGCAGGGCAAGGGCATCGTCAACTCCATCTCCATGAAGGAAGGCCTGGATGAATTCAAGCGCCAGGCCCGGCTGATCAGGCGCTACGGCGCGGCCGCCGTGGTCATGGCCTTCGACGAGAAGGGCCAGGCCGACACCTACCAGCGCAAGATCGAGATCTGCGAGCGCGCCTACCGCATCCTGGTGGACGAGGTGGGCTTCCCGCCCGAGGACATCGTCTTCGACCCCAACATCTTCGCCGTGGCCACCGGCATCGAGGAGCACGACAACTACGCCGTGGACTTCATCGAGGCCGTGCGCTGGATCAAGAAGAATCTGCCCGGCGCCAAGGTCTCGGGCGGCGTCTCCAACGTGAGCTTCAGCTTCCGCGGCAACGACCCCGTGCGCGAGGCCATCCACACCGTGTTCCTGTACCACGCCATCTCGGCGGGCATGGACATGGGCATCGTCAACGCCGGCATGGTCGGCGTCTATGACGACCTGGAGCCCCAGCTGCGCGAGCGCGTGGAAGACGTGGTGCTCAACCGCCGCCCTGACGCCGCCGAACGCCTGCTGGAGATTGCCGACGCCGCCAAGGGCGCCGCCAAGGACGACAGCAAGAAGCTCGAATGGCGCGGCACGCCCGAGAACCCGAAGACCGTGGGCGAGCGCCTGTCGCACGCCCTGGTGCACGGCATCACCGACTTCATCGTCGCCGACACCGAAGAGGCCTACCAGCAGATCGTGGTGCAGGGCGGCGGCCGCCCGCTGCACGTGATCGAAGGCCCGCTCATGGACGGCATGAACATCGTGGGCGACCTGTTCGGCGCCGGCAAGATGTTCCTGCCCCAGGTGGTCAAGTCGGCGCGCGTGATGAAGCAGGCCGTGGCCCACCTCGTGCCCTACATCGAAGAGGAAAAGCGCCAGCAGGAAGCGGCGGGCCTGGACGTGTCCAGCAAGGGCAAGATCGTCATCGCCACCGTCAAGGGCGACGTGCACGACATCGGCAAGAACATCGTCACCGTGGTCCTGCAGTGCAACAACTTCGAGGTCATCAACATGGGCGTGATGGTGCCCTGCCACGAAATCCTGGCCAAGGCCAAGGCCGAGGGCGCGGACATCATCGGCCTGTCGGGCCTGATCACGCCCAGCCTCGAAGAGATGCAATACGTGGCCGGCGAGATGGACAAGGACGACTACTTCCGCATCAAGAAGATTCCGCTCTTGATCGGCGGCGCCACCTGTTCGCGCGTGCACACGGCCGTGAAGATCGCGCCCAAGTACGACGGCCCCGTGGTCTACGTGCCCGACGCCTCGCGCAGCGTGAGCGTGGCGCAGAGCCTGCTGGGCGAGGGCAAGCAGGCCTACCTGGACGAGCTGCTGACCGACTACGACAAGGTGCGCCACCAGCACGCCAACAAGAAGAAGACGCCGCTGTGGCCGCTGGCCCAGGCCCGCGCCAATGCCACGGTGGTGGACTTCGCCGCCCACCCGCCCGTGGCGCCGCGCGCGCTGGGCCGCCGCGTGTTCAAGAATTTCGACCTGGCCGAGATCGCGCGCTACATCGACTGGGGCCCGTTCTTCCAGACCTGGGATCTGGCCGGGCCGTACCCCGCCATCCTCGACGACGAGGTCGTGGGCACCGAGGCGCGCAAGGTGCTGGCCGATGCGCATGCCATGCTCAAGAAGATCATCGAAGGCCGCTGGCTCACCGCCAACGGCGTGATGGCGCTGTACCCGGCCAACCGCGTGGGCGACGACATCGTGTTCTACAGCGACGAGTCGCGCCGCACCGAGCTGATGACCTGGTACGGCATGCGCCAGCAGACCGAAAAGCAGGCGGTGGACGGCCCGGATGGCCGGCCCGCGATGCGCCCCAGCCGCTGCCTGTCGGACTTCGTGGCCACCAGGGAGTCGGGCATCGCCGACTACGCCGGCCTGTTCGCGGTGACGGCCGGCATCGGCGCCGAGAAGAAGGACAAGGACTTCCAGGACGCGCTGGACGACTACTCGGGCATCATGTTCAAGGCCCTGGCCGACCGCCTGGCCGAGGCCTTTGCCGAATGCCTGCACGAACGCGTGCGCAAGGACCTGTGGGGCTACGCCGCCAATGAGCAGCTGACGAACGAGCAGCTCATCAAGGAGCAGTACCAAGGCGTGCGTCCCGCGCCCGGCTACCCGGCCTGCCCGGACCACACGGCCAAGATCGATCTGTTCAAGCTGCTGGATGCCGAGGAAATCGGCATGGAACTGACCGACAGCCTGGCCATGTTCCCGGCATCGAGCGTCAGCGGCTTCTACATCGGCCACCCCGATGCGACCTACTTCAACGTGGGCCAGATCGGCGAGGACCAGCTGGCCGACATGGCCGAGCGCCGCGGCATGGACATCGAGGAACTGCGCCGCAAGCTGGCGCCCAACCTGGGCTGATGCTGTTGCGCTATTGAAAAAGAAGCTGCTGGCGCTTGGTATGCAAGGGTTTCAAATACAAAAGCATTTGAAATCGAGCATAGACAAGCGCTAGCAGCTCTGTTTTTTGATGCCTGCACGGGGCAATGCGCGCCTGCCCACAGGCTTGCAGCGCTTGTTACAGTTGGCTGCGTCAATATTCCGTAAATCCAACCCTCTGCAGAATGCTGCTGCCGCACAATGGCGCAGATTTTCTGACTGACTCGTATGCGTTTTCTCGATTTGGTGGCGGCGCTGGCGCGCCGCGGATGGCAATGGCTGCGCGGCCGCAGCAAAAAGCAGTGGCTGCTGGCGGTGGCCGCGCTGCCGGTGGCGCTGCTGCTGTACGTGCTGGTGCTGATCCCGCTCACACCGTCGATCAGCGACATCAAGAAGGCCAAGCTCGAGGCGCCCACGCAACTGCTGTCGGCCGACGGCAAGCAGCTCGCGCAGTACCGCCGCTCCAACCGAGAGTGGGTGGCGCTCCAGGACATCTCGCCCAACGTCGTCAACGCGCTGATCGCCACCGAGGACCACCGCTTCTACGAACACCACGGCCTGGACTGGCGGCGCACGCTGTCGTCGGTGGTGCACACCGCCACCGGCCGGCCGCAGGGCGGCTCCACCATCACGCAGCAGCTCGCGCGCAACCTCTTTCCCGAGGAGATCGGCCGCGCCCGCTCGCTCAACCGCAAGCTGAAGGAGGCCGTCACCGCCTTCAAGATCGAGTCGTCCTACTCCAAGGACGAGATCCTCGAGACCTACCTCAACACCGTGCCCTTCCTGTACAACGCCTTCGGCATCGAGATGGCGGCACGCACCTATTTCGACAAGTCGGCCGACAAGCTGAACGTGCAGGAGGCCGCCACGCTGGTCGGCATGCTCAAGGGCACCAGCTACTACAACCCGGTGCAGAACCCCGAGCGCGCCAAGGAGCGGCGCAACACCGTGCTGGCGCAGATGTACAAGCACGGCAAGCTCAGCGACATCGAGTTCGCCGCGCTCAAGACCCGGCCGATCAAGCTCGACTTCGAGCGCCAGGACGACACCTTCGGCATGGCGCCGCATTTCGCACAGGCGCTGCGCAAGTGGCTGATCGACTGGGCCGACGCGCACGACTACAACATCTACGCCGACGGCCTGGTGGTGCACACCACCATCGACTCGCGCGTGCAGGCCTGGGCCAACCAGGCCGTGGCGCGCCAGGGCCAGCAGCTGCAGAAGGTGGCCAACGGCCTGTGGGGCCCGCGCAGCCAGTGGAGCGCGAAGAACCCGCAGGTGCTGAGCTTCGTGCGCGAAAGCGCCGCCTACCGCCAGGCCGTGCAGGGCGGCGCCGACAAGGACGAGGCGCTCAAGGCGTTGCTGGCCGATGGTGACTTCATGGCGAAATTGCGCGAGGAAAAGACCCGCGTGCAGGCCGGCTTCATGGCCATGGACCCGCGCAACGCCCATGTGCTGGCCTGGGTGGGCAGCCGCGATTTCGCGCAGGACCCGTTCGACCACGTCGCGCAGGCGCGGCGCCAGCCGGGCTCCACCTTCAAGCCCTTCGTCTATGGCGCGGCGCTGCTGAACGGCGCCGTGCCCAGCGACACGCTGATGGACCAGCCGGTGGACATCGTGCTCGCCGGCGGCCAGCACTGGCGGCCCAGCGACGGCGGCCCGCCCTCGTACCAGCCGATGACCCTGGCCGACGGCCTGGCCTACTCCAAGAACACCATCACCGCCCAGGTGATGATGCAGGTCGGCCCGGCCAAGGTCGCCAAGCTGGCCACGGCGCTGGGCGTGCGCCAGAGCCCGCTCGAGGCCGTGCCCGCGCTGGCGCTGGGCACCAGCCCGGTCACGCTGCAAGAGATGGTGACCGCCTACTCCACGCTGGCCAACGGCGGCGGCTACCGGGCGCCGGTGATGGTCACCCGCATCACCGACCGCAGCGGGCAGGTGCTGGAGGAATTTGCCCCGCCCGAGGCCGAGCTGGCGCTCGACGTGGGCGTGGACTACGCGCTGGTGGACATGCTGCGCGGCGTCATCGCCCACGGCACCGGCCAGGGCGTGCGCCGCTGGGGCGTGCAGGGCGACTGGGCCGGCAAGACCGGCACCACGCAGGACAACACCGACGGCTGGTTCATGCTGATGAACCCGCAGTTCGTCGCGGGCGCCTGGGTCGGCTTCAACGACGGCCGGGTCACGCTGAACGATTACTGGGGCCAGGGCGCGCACAGCGCGCTGCCCATCGTGGCCCAGGTGGCGGGGCAGGCGCAGCGCGCCAAGCTGGTCGAGGCCGGCGCCGGCTTCGAGCGGCCAGCCGAGAACAACACCTTCGTGCAGCGCCTGCGCAGCTGGCTGCTGGGCTTCGGGTCCGACAACCGCCCGCCGGCCGATCCGTTCGAGAACCCACCCGCCACGCGCGGCGGCGGCGGGCTGCCGCCGGTGATCGACGACGAGCCGCGGCCCATCAACCGCCGCGGTGGCGGTGGCGAGGGCAATTTCAGCATCGAGCACGAGGCGCCCCGGGCGCCGGCGGCCATCGGCCCCGCGCCTTCCGCCGCGGTCACCGGTCCTGG
Organism: Comamonas sp.; assembly: GCA_050282565.1. GTDB lineage: Bacteria > Pseudomonadota > Gammaproteobacteria > Burkholderiales > Burkholderiaceae_C > Comamonas. The sequence goes on along the minus strand of JBLZYV010000001.1, from coordinate 132,930 downwards.
CGCTCCGCCGCCTAGCCAGGCCGTGGTGCAGCAGGGCGTGGTGGTGCCCGGCGCGCCGCCCGCGTCCGCGCAGGATGGCGGCATCGTGTGGCGCCGCGCCACCCCGGGGCCGGAAGTGGCGTCGGGCGCCACGCCGGGCGATGCCGGCATCGCGGCCAGCGAACTGCAGCGCTGATAAAAAGAGGAGCGGCCAGCGCTCACTTTGCCTGTATTTCAAATGGATTTCTTGCTGAAATCCATGATTGATAAGCGCTGGCAGCTCTCTTTTTTAAAGTGCTCACCAATACTCAGCAATTCCCCCAGCTTGCGCTTTCGCTGATTTTGTAATATTTTGAAACAATAGAGAGGTTGATGTAAATGAGACATCCAACCCGGTGACGGCCGCAGCGCACCAACGCGCAGGCCGCGCCATTGAATGGAGGCTGCCATGCAATCCGTCAAATGGGGCCTGCTGCTGGCATTGATGTTCGCGCTGGTGCTGGTGGCGGCCCAGGCACAGACCCTCAAGCCCGACCCCGGGGCCGGCGGCACGGGCCTGGATCTTTACCGTGCCGGAATCAGCAACCCGCGCTGCACGGCGGGGCGCTGCAGCCACTGGCTGAGCACGCGGCTCACCTCGGGGTACTGGCCCCAGCCGATCAGCGCCTCGGCGTCGTAGCGCACGATCATGTTGCGCACCCAGGGCAGGATGGCCATGTCGGCGATGGTGTAGTCGCTGCCCACCACCCAGTCCTTGCCCTGCAGGTGCTTGTCGAGCACGCCGAGCAGGCGCTTGGACTCGTTCACGTAACGCATCAGCGGGCGCTTGTCCTCGTAGTCCTTGCCGCCGAAGATGTTGAAGAAGCCGACCTGGCCGAACATGGGGCCGATGCCGCCCATCTGGAACATCAGCCACTGCAGCGTGGGGTAGCGCAGCGCCGGGTCGAGCGGCAGGAACTGGCCGGCCTTCTCGGCCAGGTAGACCATGATGGCGCCCGACTCGAACAGCGCGATCGGCTGGCCGTGCGGGCCGTTGGGGTCGATGATGGCGGGGATCTTGTTGTTGGGGAAGGTGCCGACGAATTCCGGCGAGAGCTGGTCGTTGTTGTCGAAGTTGACCAGGTGCACCTCGTAGGGGATGCCCAGCTCCTCGAGCAGGATCGAGACCTTGACGCCGTTGGGCGTGGGCAGCGAGTACAGCTGCAGCACGTCGGGCTGCTTGGCCGGCCATTTGCGGGTGACGCTGAAGTTTGCCAGGGTGCTCATCGGACCTCCTCGATAGGGCTGTTTATAAGGGAGAAGCCGGCGCGGCGCCGTTGCAATGTGCAACGCCTTGGCGCCGCCGCGTCGCGCTTTTTACTTGCTCTCCACAAAGTCGATGCGCAGGCCGTCCGGGGTGACGGTGAAGGTGGCCGGCGCGCGCTCGAGGTTCTTCAATTTTGCCAAGTCCTCGTCGCGCAACTGGTGCAGCACCACGTTGTCCATCGCCTGCTCGGCCGCGCGCGGCGCATAGGCGTGCAGCATGGTCGAGACGGCGTCGGGCAGGCCGGTCATCATCAGCGAGTTGACCTTGACTGCGGTGGCGCGCAGGCTGTGGTCCGTGGGCTCGTAGCGCAGCGCGAAGTCCAGGTCCATGCCGCCGTCGTAGCTCTGCGGCAGCACCTTGCCCGAGAGCTTGGCCGTCATGGTGGCGTTGATGCGGTTGGTCTCGGGCAGCAGCCGGAGCGTGGGCGCGTAGACCTCCATGGTCACCAGCCCCAGCAGCGGGTACTGGCGCGGGAAGGACTTGGCCACCAGGGCCTGCAGCTCCTGCTGCGACAAGGTGTAGCTGCGCGGTGCCATCGAGCAGCCGGCCAGCCAGGCGGCAACGCTTAAAGTAGAGCAGAGAAGTAAGCGGCGATGCATGATGCGCGATTGTAAGAACAGAGCATGCCGCTGCCGGCACCCCGCGGGCCGCCGTGCATGACGGAAGTGTAAAGATGCTCTACAGGCGTTGCAGCCGCTGCGCCGCAAACGCCTCGTACCAGGGCAGGCTGCCGGGGTTGGCCATGGTCTCGGGGTTGAGCACCTGGGCGGAGCTCTGGCCGAGCAGCAGTTTCTTGATCGGCAGCTCCAGCTTCTTGCCGGTGAGCGTGCGCGGGATCTCGGCCACGGCAAAGATGTCGTCCGGCACGAAGCGCGGCGACAGCGCCTGGCGGATGGCCTGGGCGATGCGCTGGCGCAGCGCGTCGTCGAGCGCGGCGCCGGGCCGCAGCACCACGAACAGCGGCATGTAGCTGTCGCGGCCCAGGTATTCGAGGTCGACCACCATGGAGTCGCTGACCTCGGGCAGGGCCTCGATGGCGTTGTAGATCTCGCTGGTGCCCATGCGCAGGCCCTGGCGGTTGATGGTGGCGTCGCTGCGGCCATAGATGACGCAGCTGCCGTCGGTCTCGATCTTCAGCCAGTCGCCGTGGCGCCAGATGCCGGGCCAGGTGTCGAAGTAGCTGGCCAGGTAGCGCCGGTTGCCGGGGTCGTTCCAGAAGTACAGCGGCATGGCCGGGAAGGGCCGGGGGCAGACCAGTTCGCCCACCTCGCCCACCACCGGTTGGCCCTGCTCGTTCCAGGCCTCGACGGCGTAGCCCAGCATGCGGCACTGCATGCTGCCGGGCGCGTCGGGCAGCTCGGGGTTGCCGCCGATGATGGCGGCGCAGAAGTCGGTGCCGCCCGAGATGTTGCACCAGTACACGCCGGGCGCGCCGGCCTGCGCCAGTTGCTCGCTGCCCCAGCGCTGCACGTCGGCCGACAGCGGCGAGCCGGTGCTGCCCAGCGCCCGCACTTGGGCGAGGCCCGGCAGGCCGGCCACGTCGAGCCCGGCCTTCATGCAGTTGGTGAAATACGCCGCGCCCGCGCCGAAGGTGGTGATGCGGTGCTTGGCGACGAAGCGCCACAGCACGCTCCAGTCCACCTGTTCGCGGCTGCCCGAGGGGTTGCCGTCGAAGATGGCGATGGTGCTGCCGCGCAGCAGCGCGCTGACCTGCATGTTCCACATCACCCAGCCGGTGGAGCTGTACCAGTGAAAGCGCTCGCCGCGGTTGTTGTCCCGGTAGCTGGCGCCCACTTCGAAGTGCATGCCCTGCACCAGCAGGTTCAGCAGCATGCCGCCGGTGCCGTGGACGATGGGCTTGGGCAGGCCGGTGGTGCCGCTGGAGTAGACGATCCAGATCGGGTGGTCGAACGGCAGCCAGTCGGGCTCGAAGGCGGCGGTTTCAGCATCATTTCGGGCGGTAGCGCTTTTCCAGTCTGCGCTATCAGCTATCTTTGTAGTAGCGAAAGGCGTGTGCACGATCAGCCGGTGCCGCACGCTGGGCAGCCCGGCCAGCAGCTCGTTCACCACGGCGCCGCGGTCCATGGCCTTGCCTCCGTAGTACACGCCGTCCACGGCGATCAGCACCTTGGGCTCGATCTGGCGGAAGCGGTCGCTCACCGAGGCCACGCCCATGTCGGGCGCGCACACGCTCCAGATGGCGCCGATGCTGGCGCAGGCCAGCATGGCGATGGCGGTCTCGGGGATGTTGGGCAGGTAGGCGGCCACGCGGTCGCCGCGCTCCACGCCCAGCGCGCGCAGCGTCAGCGCCAGCGACGCCACCTGGCGGCGCAGCTCGGGCCAGCTGAGCGTGCGCACCTCGCCGCGTTCGTTGTCGCTGATGATGGCCGGCTGGCCCTGGGCATGGGCCGCATCGGCATGGCCGAGCAGGTGGCGCGCATAGCTCACCTGGGCGCCGGGAAACCACTGCGCACCGGGCATGCGTGCATAGTCCAGCACGGCGCTGGCGGGCGTGGCGGATTCGACGCCGTGGTGGTCCCAGATGCTTTGCCAGAAGGCCTCGGGCTGGTCGACCGACCACTGGTACAGGCTGGCGTAGTCGGCAAAGCGCAGGCCGCGCTGCGCCTCCAGCCACTGCTGGTACAGGCGGATCTGGGCGACGGGGCGGTGGGGAGTGGAGGAGGGCAGGCTCATGGACTGCGAGCCTAGGCACAAGACGCGCGGCCGCCTGTCAGGGAAATCCCGGGCATGGGCGATACACTACGCGGCTTTGCTGGGAGGAATGGTCCGGGGATGTGGGAGTTTGCTGCGTATCCGCTGCTGGCGCTGATGTTCGTCGCGCTGTTTGCGCGCGAGGTGATCGCGCCTGCGTCGCGCAACCACTGCGACCGGCGCTGGCTGGTCCTGTCCACGCTGCTGGGCCTGGGCACGCTGGCCACCACGCTGCTGATGGGCCATGTGTTCGCCGACGGCATCCGCCGCCATGCCTGGTTCGACATAGGCCAGCGCTGGCCGGCCTGGGCCGTGGGAGGCCTGAGCTTTGTGCTGACGAGCTTCGTCTTCTACTGGTGGCACCGGGCCACGCACCGCTTTGACATTTTGTGGCGCATGTTTCACCAGCTGCACCACAGCGCGCCGCGGGTCGAGGCGCTGACGGCGTTCTTCGCCCATCCCCTGGACACCGCCGCCGCCGTGCTGCTGAGCGCGCTGTCGAGCTACTGGGTGCTGGGCGCCAGCCCGCTGGCGGCGGCCGTCGCCATCGGGCTGACGGGGGCGTTCGACCTGTTCCTGCACGCCGACCTGAAGACGCCGCGCTGGCTGGGCTACCTCGTGCAGCGGCCCGAGATGCACACCGTGCACCACCAGTATGGCCACCATGCGCAGAACTACGGCCTGCCGGTGTGGGATTGGATCTTCGGCACCTGGGCCAACCCGGCCGAGCGCGTGCCGCACCTGGGCTTCGACGCCGACAAGGCCGGGCGCATCGCCGACATGCTGTGCTGGCAGGACGTGCACAAAGGCTGAGGCGGTGGTGTCCGTAAATGCAAAAACATGTGTTCTTTGCGGTCTTTGCGCAAGCCAGTATTGCGCAGGCAGCTATAGTTTTTATGAGCGCCGGCAGGGAACTTTCCCGCCATGGTGCACACCAAGTCATGCGGCGCAAGACCGCATACCCGTAGTTTGCAAGCGCGGCACGACACGCCGCCGGCACGGGTGAGGGGACCCCGAGCCGCTGCCCAAGAGGGGGCGCAGCGGCACTGTGACAACGCGCGCAAGCTGGCTCTGCGCCTGCGCGGCGGCGAGCCCAGGCCCGCCACAGTCGAGGAAGTTGGTTTGTCAGGTTTGCATCTCAAGTACAACCCCGCGATGGATGGATTGCGGGCGATAGCGATCGTTCTGGTCTTTCTTTCGCACGCGCATGTGCCATTGTTCGACGGCGCCTTCCTGGGCGTGGACATCTTCTTCGTCCTCAGCGGCTACCTCATCACCTCGCTGCTGCTGATGGAGCACCGGCGCGAAGGCCACATCGACTACGGCCGCTTCTACTACCGCCGCTTCCTGCGGCTGATGCCCGCGCTGCTGTTCTTCCTGGCCGTCTACTGGGTGGTGGCGCCGCTGCTGTGGCCCGACGACAAGCACCTGGTGACGCAGGACGTGCTGGTGTCCATGGCCTACCTGGCGGACTATGGCATCGCCTTCTTCGACAGCCCGGACTCGCTGCTGCACATGTGGTCGCTGTCGGTCGAGGAGCACTACTACCTGGTCTGGCCGGTGCTGCTGGCCTACCTGCTGCGCCGCATGCCGCCGGCCCGCGTCTGGGGCTCGGTGGCGCTGCTGTATGTGCTGGCCTTCCTGTGGCGCGCCTGGTGGGTGGACGCGGGGCAGCCCTTCTACCAGGTCTTCTTCCGCTTCGACACCCGCGCCACCGGCATGCTGCTGGGCAGCCTGCTGGCCACGCTGGTCATCCACCGGCACGCCTGGTTCGAGGCGCTGGCCAGGCACCAGCACTACCTGCTGTGGCTGGTACCCATGTTCCCGCTGCTGCTGACCTGGGAGTGGGGCGACAGCGGGGCCCTGCTGTGGGGCATTGCGCTGGCCGAGCTGGCCACCCTGGCCATCCTGGTGGCCATCTACCACCAGCGCGGCGTGGTGTTCGACATGCTGAGCATCCGCCCGCTGGTCTGGCTGGGCAAGGTCTCGTACGGCATCTACCTGTGGCACTACCCGGTGGTGCGCGTGCTGCGCGCCGAGTTCTCGTGGCCGGTGGTGGTGGCCGTGGGCCTGCCGGTGTCGATCGCGCTGGCGGCGCTGTCGTTCTACACCGTCGAGCGCTGGGCGCTGCGCTGGCGCGACGGGATCCGGCGTCCCGCGCCGGCCAGGGCCAAGGCACCTATCCATCTGGCGCCCCGCCAACCTGCTCCCGTCTGAGCCCAGCCGCAACGGCAGGGCCCAGGGGCAGGCAGTGGCCTGCCCCCCGTGCTCTCGCCTCATGCACAGGCGTGAGGCGTGGTGATTTGCTCCAACACCCCTTGATCGTCGCCAGCCTTGGCGCTGAGGCCGGCCGATTCGGCGCGCCCAATACTCACATTGTCAACAACTGTGAGCTTCTGCCATTCTGTAACCGGATTTTTTACCGGGGTTTCTACCAAAAAATCGGTTTATAGCGCCGCGCAGCGCCGCACCTATCGCTGCTGTGTCAATAGTCCAAAAAAACCATTGATCTCGACCGAGGCCGCGATTTTCCTGGGCCATGGCGCTTTGCCAATGAAAGAAAAATATCAATAAATATTGACTCTTCATATCATTGTATTTATTTAATAAATCAATTTATATGATTAACAAATACAGGCGTATGTTTGCCAACGTGAGTTGAACGGCGTATGTTTGTAAGTGTGAAGTTACATGAGTCATTTGCAAGCGCAGTGTGAGTGATCGCATGTTGAGCTCACGGGTGGTGGGTTGACTCCCGGCCGCGTGAAAGGCCCGTAGGTGCAGGTCTGCCCATGTCTTGAGGCTATGCCAAGAGGAGGCGACATGAATACCGTGGAAATAGGATGGATCGTCCGTCGGATGGTTCGCTGGCTGCTGATCGCAGCCGTATGCGGCTGGGGTGCCACGTCTTTTGCGGCCTCCAGTGGCAAAGGCCAGGCCTATGGCGTCAACGTGGGCGCCAACCTTACCCTGGCGGGAGCCGCGGTGCAGCTGGGCGACACCGGCCTGCAATCCGCACCGCCGGATTTCGATGTGGCGGGGCCGATCATCAGTGCGGACATAGGCGCGAGCCTCCTGGGCGTCAAGGTGTTGGGGGTGACCACCGGCGTCATCACCAACCAGACCCAGAGCACGCTGGCGCAAAACCGCGTGGTATCGAATTCGAGCGTTGACGGCCTGAATGTTTCCCTGGTCAGTGCCCTGGGCGCATCGCTGCTGAACCTCGGAGCCAATACCATCACCTCCACCGCGCAGATGGCCTGTGTCAACGGCATTCCTGCGGGCTCGGGCAGCGCCACCATCGTGGGAGGCACCGGGCTGCTCAGCGGCGTGGCCGTCAACCCTGGAGCCAACACGGGCTTGAATGTGCTGGGCGTTGCCAGCGTCCTCCTGAATGAGCAGAGCCTCTCCCCCGACGGCAAGAAAATCTCGGTCAACGCCATCCACATCAGCATCAATGTGCTGGGCCTGATCACCGCGGATATCGTGGTCGGCCATTCCGAGGCCTCGATCACCGACTGCAAACCCACGGTGACGCTCAACGCCCTGCCGGCCGTCACCAGCGGCAACCAGTCCAGCGTGCCCGTCAGCGGCACCTGCAGCGCCGGCAGCGGCAATGTCGCGATCACCTCGAACCCGGCCGGCGCAACCCAGTCGCTGGCCTGCCTGAGCAATGGCACCTACAGCGGCACGCTCAACATGTCGGGCCTGCCGGATGGCTCCATCATGGTGACCGCCACGCAGACGGCCTCCGGCTTCACCGGCTCGGACAGCAAGACGACGACCAAGAACACCGCGGTGCCAGGCGCGCCCACGGTGGCGGTCACCAGCGCCCCGGCCATCACGGCGGGCAACCAGGCGTCCTATGGCGTCTCGGGCACCTGCTCGGCGAACGGCGTGCCGGTATCGGTGTCCATCGGCGGCGTCGCTGCCTCCACCACCTGCAGCGGCGGCACCTGGTCGGTTTCCGGCGTCAATGTCAGCGGCCTGCCCGATGGCTCGGTGACGGTTACCGCTTCTCAGACCGTTGGGGGCTTGACCGGGCAGGGATCACTGACCACCTCCAAGAGCACCGCGCCGCAAGGCCCTCCGGTGGTCACGGTCGGCAGCGCACCCACCATCAATGCGGCCAACCAGACTTCGTACAGCGCCTCGGGCACCTGCTCGGCGAACGGCGTGCCAGTGACGGTGACCATCGGCAGCGTCTCCACCCAGGCCACCTGCAGCGGCGGTACCTGGTCGGTATCCGGTGTCAACGTCAGCAGCGTGGGCGATGGCCCGGTGACGGTCACGGCATCGCAGACCGTGGGCGGCCAGATCGGCTCGGGCACGCGTGCCACAACCAAGGACGCCCAGGCGCCCGCCGTGGCCGTCACGACGGCTCCGACGATCAACGCAGGCAACCAGTCGTCCTATGGCGTGTCGGGAACCTGCAGCGAGAACGGCAGGCCGGTGTCGGTCAGTGTCGGCAGCGTCAGCGTTGTGCCGGCTCCGACCTGCAGCGGCGGTGCGTGGTCGGCATCGGGCGTCGATGTCGGCGGCCTGGCCTCTGGCCCGGTGACGGTCACTGCCTCGCAGACCGATGCCGCTGGCAACACCGGTAGCGGAACCCGCGCCACCACCAAGGAGTCGGCGGCTGCCGCCGTGACGGTGACGGCAGCGCCTCCCATCAACGCATCCAACCAGTCGTCCTACGGCGGCGTGACGGGCACCTGCTCGGCGGCGGGCGGGGCGGTGACGGTGGCCATCGGCAGCGTGACCACGGCCACCACCTGCAACGGCGGCACCTGGTCGGTGTCGGGTGTCAATGCCAGCGGTGTGCCTGACGGCACCGTGACGATCACGGCGACGCAGACGATCAGTGGAGCACCTGTGAGCGGCTCGCGCACGACTGTGAAGGATGTGACACCGCCGGCCGTGACGATCACCAACGCTCCGACCATCGATGCGACGAACCAGTCCTCCTACACCGCATCGGGCACCTGCACGACGGCCGATGGCGCGGTGACCGTGGCCATTGGCAACGTGATGACCTCGGCGCCCTGCATCAATGGCTCGTGGACGGTGACCGGCGTGAACGTTGGTGGCCTGCCGCAGGGCCCGGTGACGATCAAGGCTTCGCAGACCGATGCCGCGGGCAACACCGGCAGCGCCACGCGCCAGGTGGACAAGACGACGGCCTCCGATGGATCGGGCAGCGGCGGTGGAGCCATCGCACCCCAGAACGGCAGCTGGATCATCACGGCAGAGCTCAACGGCAAGCCTGGCCGCGGCATGGGCATCGACGTGCAGAACGGTGCCTTCGTGATGCAGGTGTATGACTACACCACCTCCGGCGCACCCACGTTCCACCTCGCCATCGGCACCATGAACGGCAACAAGGTCGTGGCGCCCCTCAAGTTCTACAAGGACGGCCGCTATTTCGGCAGCGGCCCTCGCGACGGGCAGGAGGCAGGCGATGCCGGCAATGTGGAGATTGTCTTCACCAGCCGCACCACGGGCACCATCAAGTTCCCGGGCGAAGATGCCAAGGCCATGCAGCGCTTCGACTACGAAGGGACGCCGGCAGACAGGTTCGCGGACCCGGCCTTCGTGGACCGCTGGGCCATGGTGGAGCTCGACGAGAGCAACCAGCCCGTCGGCACCTGGTGGGCCGACATCGGGGCGAGCGACCAGGTCAGCCTGAACTACAACTGGGCTCTGTCCAGCGCGCCCTGGCCCTATGCCGGCAGCAACAAGGTGACGGTGCATGGCTTCGACGGCTCGCTGGGTGCGCCGCTGTTCGCCCAATGCGACTACACCGGCGCCGACCGTGTGTTCGCCTGCTCCGGCAACTCGGCGAGCACGTCGGTGGTGCTGCGACTGCAGCGCAGCGTCGACCAGTTGGTCGGCTCGGTCAAGTTCGGCACGGCTTCCATGCACCGCATCATCGGTGCCCGCATCACACGTGCTGCCTACACGACGGCCGATGGGAAGACTTCGCTGGCTGCCTATTTCCGGCCCGACTACGCGCCGGAAGCCGGCACCTGGATCGCCAGCGATGAAATCACGGGTAAGCCGGGACGCGGCTTCGCGCTGGATCTGCAAAAGCCCGTCAACAGCGCCGACCACACCTTGTTCATGTCGATCTACGACTACGAGAGCAATGGCAATGCCACGTTCCACAGCGTGCTCGGTGCGCATGTGCCGTCCACGGTGCCCGCGGCCAATAGGCCGAGCCTTGCCGTGAGCCAGTACCAGGGCGGACGGTACTTCGGCAGCGGTGATCTGATCGCGAGCTACCTGGGCAGCCCCGGCAATGCCGACAACATCCGCTTCGCCACCTCGGCGCTCGGAACCATCAAGTTCCCGGGCGAGGATCCGGTGCAGATCGAGCGCTACTACTTCGGTGTCGACAAGAACAGCATCGACTCCCTGGTCGGCTCGTGGGTGGTGCTGGCGCATGCAGGTCCCTTGAAGAGCCGGATCTTCCGCTTCACGCCGCACACCGAAGGCTCGGTCATCGACATGGCCAGCGGCTATGTCTGCGTGAAGGAGCAACTGCTCAGCTTCAGCTTCCGCTGCGATCCCGCCCAGCCAGGGGCAGGCAACCCGGTCATCCGCTTTGCCACCGGCTACTACGCTGCCTCTCGCGGCATCGAGGGTGATGGCGGCGCCGAGCCGGATGCCACGCCGGAGCTGACGGTGATGCGCATCACCGATCCCGATGGCCGCCTCACGCAGTCGGGTTCGATGTTCCTGTCCACGACGCCGAGCCAGTAAGCGTCCTTCGCCCAGCCGCCCCGGCAGCCTTCAAAAGGCGGCCGGGGCGGTTTATTTTGGGGGAACCCTCGGATTGGTGAGTATTTCGTGAGGATTGCTATCAGCGCACCGGATGCGATCCTAATTACAAATTGGATGAAATTGGCATAAAAAAATACAAATGCCCATCTTTGTCAAAATCTGTGAACGAGGGATGGGGCTGTATGCGACTTTTTCCACGTGCTCGCGGTATCGCGGTGACGGCGTTTGCGCTCTGCCAGGGTGCATCCGCCTGGGCAGATTTGACGGTTGACGCGGGTGCCGTCCATGCCGTGGTGGCCAATGGCGAGGAGTCGCTGGCCTGTACCGACCTGATCGTGCAGGGCGGCGGCACGGTGGCCCTCAATGGCGGCTCGATCGTCCAGATCCGGAATGTGAGCAACAGCGGCACCATCGACGGATCGCCGTCCGGCACGTTGGACGTCAATGGCGACTGGACCAACAACGGCAGTTTTGTCGCAGCGGGCAGCACGGTCAGGCTCAGCAACCGCTGCGGCGCCAGCACCCTGCAGCTGAGCGGCGCCACCACCTTCAACAACCTGGACATCAGCGGCCAGAACGCGAATTCACCGATCACCGTCGTCCTGCCCAGCCCCAACACGGTGGTCACGGCGGTGAACGGCGCCCTCACGTTCGGCGGCAACGGTACGCCCGTCGCCATCAGCGGCCCGACCTGCGCCGGCATCTTGCTGGGCCCCAATGCACCTGCTCCCAATCTGGCCAACGTCACGCTGGGGCCTGGCATCTGGATTGCCAGACAGCCGCCCGCCCAATGCGGGGGCGGCACGCCCGGTGGCCAGGCAGTGCCGGTGCCCGGCCTGGGCATGGCGGGCGCGGGCTGGCTCTCGCTGCTGCTGGGCGGCGTGGCGGCCTGGGGCCGGCGCCGTGCGCGACAGTACGCGCCCCGCCGCTGAAGCCGGCACACATACACCAGACAGATTCACCATCTCAGGAAGGGACTTGGAATGATCTCGGCAAAACCATGGGCGCACTCCCGTTTGCAAGCTGCACTGATCCGGGCCGTGGGGGCGGGCCTGCTGGCCGCCGCTCCGCTGGCCTGGGCGGCCGATATCACGGTCAAGCCGCCGGCCGCCGGCGGCTTCGTGGTGCAGGACAGCGCCGGCTCGGCCACGCGCATGCGCATTGGCGAGGGCGCCAGTGACAACGTGCTGCTGCCCACGCTGCCGGCGTCCACGCCGCAGAACGTGATCACCTGCTTCAATGCCTCGGGCCAGGTCGGGCCCTGCGCCGCGAATGCGGGCTTTGGGGCTGATGGCAGCGGTGCCCTGCCGGCGGGCCCCACGGGGCCGGCTGGTCCCGTGGGCGCGCAGGGGGTGGCTGGTCCTGCCGGTCCGGTGGGCCCCATTGGTCCCATGGGCATCATGGGGCCGCCAGGCCCTGCAGGTGTTGCCGGCCCGGCAGGCCCTCAAGGTCCGGCGGGCCCTGCGGGTTCTGCGGGTTCTGCAGGTATCCAAGGTCCCGTCGGTCCTGCGGGTCCGCAGGGCACCACCGGAGCCGCCGGAGCCGGTGCGATCATTCCGTTCGCATCGGGTACGCCGGTTGTCATGACGACCATTGCCGGTGGCTTGGTCGGAACCAGTTCCCTGGTGGGCTTTGGCAGCACCGCGACGGGTGTATCTCTGGTTGGCTCGAACATCGATCTCACGGGATCTGCTTTGGGGCCCTTGTTGAACCAGGCGTTCTCAATGCCCCGGGACGGGGTCATCACATCCATGTCGGCCTTTTTCAGCAATACGGTGGCCTTGGCTCTGCTCGGCACCACCATCACCGTGACCGCACAGCTCTACCAGTCGACCACGCCCGACAACACCTTCACCGCGGTGCCTGGCGCGATGGTGAGCCTGACGCCACCTCTGACGGGAATCGTGGCCCTTGGCACGGTGGCATCCGGCATCACCACCGGACTGAGCATCCCCGTAACGGCGCAAACCCGCCTGCTGATGGTCTATTCCAGCACGGCCGCTGGTCTGACCCTCATCAATGCGGTGACGGGCTACGCCAGCGCGGGTGTGGCGATCAACTGAGGCCCGGCGCACTGGCATGCTCCGCGGTATAACCGGGGCATGCCGAATCCTCCCTCCGTCCCCCCCAGCGCGCCTGCCATCGCAGCCGCCGACGACATCCTCCACTTCTGGCTGGGCGCCGCCCGCCCGGACAATACCCGGGCGCTGCAGCAGCGCCAGCAGTGGTTCACCAAATCCGACGCCTTCGATGCCGAGATGCGCGAGCGCTTCGGCGCCACCGTGCAGGCGGCGCTCGATGGCCGGCTCGATGGCTGGGCCGCGCAGCCGTGGGAGCGGCTGGCGCTGATCCTGCTGCTGGACCAGTTCACCCGCAATATCCACCGCGGCACGCCGCAGGCCTTTGCCGGCGACCGGCAGGCGCTGGCGCTGGCGCTGGGCGCCATCGATGCGGGCATGGACCTGCAACTGCCCGAGGTGCTGCGCATCTTCTTCTACCTGCCGCTGGAGCACGCCGAAGACCCGGCGATGCAGCGGCGCAGCGTGCTGGCCGTGGCGGCGCTGGCGCAGGCGGCGGAGGCATCGGGCGATGCGGACCTGCAGCAGTTCGTGCAGGGCACGCTGGACTACGCCTGGCGCCACCAGGAGGTGATCGCGCGCTTTGGCCGCTTTCCGCACCGCAACGCCATCCTGGGGCGGGTCGACACGCCCGACGAGGCGGTTTACCTGGCGCAGCCGGGCGCCGGTTTCTGAGCCTCGGGGCCGCTCAGGCGCAGCGCGGGCGTACGCGCTTTGTCGAAGCTGTCTCACAGCGGCGCCGTCCGCTGCGCGCTACCTTGGATGCAAACCTCCACACCACGATGAAAGGGATGCCTCCATGCGCCATTCGACTTCGCCCCACAAACCGCTGGTTCTGGACCAGCAGCGCCTCGACGCCGCCAAGCAAAGCCTGGACGACGGTGCCGTGACGCCCGACTTCGGCCCCTGGCGCGAAGACATCATCCAGCTGCTCAACGATTCGCTGGCCACCGAGCTGGTCTGCGTGCTGCGCTACAAGCGCCACCACTTCACGGCCACGGGCCTGGAGTCGCCGGCGATCGCCAACGAGTTCCTGGTGCATGCCAACGAGGAGCAGGCGCATGCCGACCGCATCGCGCAGCGCATCGTGCAGCTGGGCGGCGAGCCGGACCTGAACCCGGACAGCCTCACGCAGCGCTCGCACGCCGACTACAACGACGAGCTGGACCTGCACGCGATGATCCGCGCCAACCTGGTCGCCGAGCGCGTAGCCATCGAAGCCTACACCCAGGTCATCGACCTGATCGGCGACAAGGACCACACCACGCGCCGCATGATCGAGCAGATCCTCGAGCAGGAGCAGGAACACGCCGACGAACTCTCGGACTGGATGAAGAAAGCCAAGTGATGACCACCCCCGCCGAAACCCATGCCAAGCGCATCCTGTACATCCTCGTCAACGAGCAGGGCCTGCGCGCCGGCGACGGCCTGAGCGTGGCCGACCTGACGGAAGACCTGGTGCGCCACCAGATCAGCGAGTCCGAGCAGCAGGCGGCGCTGCAATACGCGCACCAGCAGGGCTGGCTGCAGACCGGCCCGTATGGCGAGGTGCAGCTCACCGAGGCCGGCTTCGCGGTCGATTGAGGCAGCGAGGGTTTGTCAAAAAAGAGAGCTGCTAGCGCCTGTTGCAGGCTGATTTCAATATGAAATAATTTTGAAATCATTGCGTGACAAGCGCTAGAAGCTCCTTTTTATATAGCTATCAACGGCCCTCGTACATGTACCTACGCGACCACGGCAGCGTGCCGGCGCTGCGGCCGGCCTTGCGGCAGACGATCTGGTAGAGCGCCACGTCGTCGTGCTCGAAGGCATAGGCGCAGCCGGCCAGGTACACGCGCCAGATGCGGAACTTCTCCTCGTCCACCTGCGCGCGGATCTCGGGCGTGCGCGCCTCGAAGTTCTGCGTCCACAGCTCCAGCGTGCGGGCGTAGTGGCGGCGCAGGTTCTCCACGTCGACGGCCTCCAGCCCGCCGCGCTGCGCGGCCTCCAGCGCCAGGCTGATGTGGGGCAGCTCGCCGTCGGGAAAGACATAGCGGTCGATGAACGCGCTGCCGCCCAGCGCCGTGTCGCCGCTGTCCGGGTCGGTGGAGGTGATGCCGTGGTTCATCGCCACGCCGTCGTCGGCCAGCAGCTCGCACACGCGCGAGAAGTACATGGGCAGGTTCTTGCGGCCCACGTGCTCGAACATGCCGACGCTGGTGATGCGGTCGAAGCGGCCCTGCACGTCGCGATAGTCCTGCAGCCGGATCTCCACGCGCTCGGACAGGCCCGCGGCGCGCACGCGGGCGCTGGCCAGGTCGTACTGGTTCTGCGACAGCGTGACGCCCACGCAGTGCGCGCCGAACTGCTCGGCCGCGCGCAGCACCAGCGCGCCCCAGCCGCAGCCGATGTCGAGCAGGCGCTGGCCGGGCCGCAGCTGGATCTTGGTGAGGATGTGGTCGATCTTCTGCAGCTGTGCGGTGGCCAGGTCCTCGTCGCCGTGCTCGAAGTAGGCGCAGGAATAGACCATGCCCGGGTCCAGCCACAGGCGGTAGAAGTCGTTGGAGACGTCGTAGTGGTACTGGATGGCCTGGCGGTCGCTGGCCTTGGTGTGCGTGAAGTAGCGCGCCACCCGCGCGAGCCGGCTGGCGCCGCCACCGCCGCTGCCGACCGCGCTGCGCGCCAGCGCATAGCCCAGCTGGATGATGTCGGGCAGCTGGTCCTCGAAGTCGATCTGGCCCTTGACGTAGGCCTCGCCCAGATGGTCGAGGCTGGGGTCGAGCAGCAGCGGCAGCGCCGACGCCTGGTTGACCTTGAGCGTGACGGCCGGCTGGGCAAAGCTGCCGAAATCCAGTTGCTCGCCGTTCCACAGCACCAGGCGGGCCGGCAGGTTGGCCTGGGCGCGCAGCTCGTCCGCCCATTGCGACAGTTGCTTCTCCCACAGCATGGCAATCTCCATGGCCCGCACCGCGCGGGCGTGTGCAATCCCAGTGTCGCGCTGCCGGATGACGGTTTGACGTCAGCGGCTGGCGGCCGGTGTTTCCAGCGCCTGGTTGACCTTGTCCAGGTTCTGCTCGTGCGAGTGCAGCATGCGCGTGAGGCCGCGGTGCAGCGCCGGGTCTTCCTCCACCAGCGGCAGCAGCTCGCGCAGCTTCTTCGCCACCCAGCCCTGGCCGCGGTTGAGGAACAGCAGGCGCTCGTGCAGGTCGGGAATGGCCATGGCTCGGGCGTGGAAGTCGCCGGTGCGCGTGCCCGGCTTGCAGCCCAGGTCGCGGATGGCATGCACCAGCAGCACGCACCACTGAGCCTCGTCGTGGTGGATGGCCTCGACCAGGCCGTGCAGCGCGGGGGCCCGCGACGCCTCGATCTGCGCCAGCGTCTGCACCGTCACGCGCACGCCGGCGCGCTCGGCCTCGAGCAGCTCGTTCAGCCGCGCGATGAGGGGCGCGTTGCGCTCGCGCTCGAACTCGGCGGCATAGCACACGGGCGAACTCAGCTCCACCGGGCCGGCCGCTGCCGCTGCCCGCGCGGGTGGCCACGCCGCCTCGGCCTCGGCCACGAGGCGGGCGATGCAATCGGCGGCGGGCTCGATGGCGGTGATCCTGTCCACGCCCTGGCCCGCATACAGCGCCATCGACTCGAAGTCGCCCGTCATCGAGCGCAGCGGCGAATCGGTGCTGAACAGGTAGATCGGCCGGCCTTCCTCGTCGCCGATCTGGGTGCGCCCGGCGGCCTGCGGGCTGCCGCGCTCGCCGCGCGTGACGCTGCTTTGCAGCACCCGCACCGCCGCGTGCGGCGGCCAGTTGATGTGGAAGGCCTCGGTCAGCACGGTGTCGCCGGCCTCGGCCGAGACGATGTGGCGCTTGTGGTAATCGTTGGCAAAGGACTCGCGCGTGGCCAGCAAGGCCGTGCCCAGCACAGCGGCCTGCGCGCCCCGGGCCAGCAGCTGCGCCACGCGCCGGCCGTCGGCAATGCCGCCCGCCGCGGCCACCGGGATGTGCACCACCGGCAGCACGTCGGCCAGCAGCGCGTCCAGCGGCTGGCGGCCGCGCACATGGCCGCCGGCCTCCACGCCCTGGGCGATCAGCGCGTGGGCGCCGGCCTCTTGTGCCAGCAACGCCTCGGCGGCCGAGCCCACCTGGTGCACGACGATGACGCCGGCCTTGCGCAGCCGCTCGATCACCTGGTGCGCCACGTCCCAGAACAGGCACACCACCGGCACGCCCAGCTCGATGCACAGGTCCACCTGCCGGCGCAGCAGGCGCGCCTCGGTGGCGGCGGGGATCAGGTTCACGCCGAAGCGCCGGCCGGTGCGCTCGCGCACGCGCTGCACCTCGCTCTGGATCAGCGCCACCGGCTCGCGCACCATGCCCAGAAAGCCGAAGCCGCCGGCCTCGCTCACGGCGGCCACCAGCTCCGAGCGCGCCACGCCGCCCATGCCGGCCAGGATCAGCGGATGGCGGCAGTCCAGCAGGTCGCACAACGGGGTGGCGGGCAGGAGGGAAGCGGGAGCGTCGGACATGGGCAGCAGGCTCGCGGTGGACAGGCCTTCATGATGCGCAGCGGCTTGAATGCATGCAAACGAATTATTATTCTTGTTGAAAGCAATAATATTGCACTGAAATGGACATCGACCTCGCCCGCACCTTTCTCGAAATTGCCGACAGCGGCAGTTTCGTGGCCGCCGCCGAGCGCCTGCATGTGACGCAGACGGCGGTGAGCGCCCGGGTGCGGGCGCTGGAGCAGCAACTGGGCCGCCCGCTGTTCGTGCGCAACAAGGCGGGGGCGCGGCTCACGCCGGCGGGCGAGCGCTTCGTGCGCCACGCCACCAGCATGGTCCAGGGCTGGGAGCGCGCGCGACAGCAGGTGGCGCTGCCGCCGGGGCGTGAGCACGGCATCGGCGTCGGGGCCGAGCCCAGTATCTGGCAGCCGCTGCTGGCCGAATGGCTGACCTGGATGCACCATGCCTGCCCCGCCGTGGCGCTGCACGCCGACGTGGATGCGCCGCCGCGCCTGCTCGACCGGGTGGAGGACGGCTCGCTCGACATGGCCGTGCTCTACAACCCGCCGCAGCGCGCGGGCCTGGTGTGCGAGCTGCTGCTGGAGGAAAAGCTGGTTCTGGTCAGCAGCGAGCCCGGCGGCCGGCTCGATGCGCAGCGCTATGTGTATGTGGACTGGGGCCCGAGCTTCGCGGTGAACCACCAGGCGGCGTTTGCCGATCTGGCCAACCCGCCGGTCGCCATCTCGCTGGGGCCGTTGGCGCTGCACTATGTGCTGACCGTGGGCGGCGCGGGCTACTTCCGCGCCGGCACGGTGGCGCCCTATCTGGAGCGGGGCCGGCTGTTCGCGGTGCCCGGTGCGCCGCAGTTCTCACACGCGGCCTCGGTGGTCTACGCGGCGGCGCACGACGGCGCCGTGCTGCTGCGCGCCCGCGAAGGCCTGCGCGCGCTGGCCGCGCAGGGGGCGGTCTAGGGGCACTATATTTACAATAGCTGTCTGCGCTGCACCCATGCGCGTAACAATGTGTTTTTCATGAAATCCTCCATCCGCCTCGTCGATGTCGACCGCCTGGACACCTGGACGCGCTACCGCGCCGGCCTGTGCGACAGCTGCGCCGCCAACTGCTGCACCATGCCGCTGGAGGTGCGCCTGCCCGATTTGGTGCGGTTGGGGCTGGTCGATCCCTTCGAGGCCGAGCACGAGGAGCCCAAGCGCATCGCTAAACGGCTGGAAAAGGCCGGACTGATCGACCACTTCAACCACAAGCACAGCATCTTCACCATGGCGCGCCGCGCCGGCGGCGACTGCTGCTTCCTCGACGCGCAGACGCGCCGCTGCACGGTGTATGAGCGGCGCCCTGAAACCTGCCGCCTGCATCCGCAGAAGGGGCCGCGGCCGGGCTACTGCGCCTATGGCGCCAAAGGGCGAGGCTGATGGCGGGGGTGATGCCGGCACCGGGATCGGCCCCGTTAAAATCGTGTAAAGATGGCGCCGGCGCTTGCCTGCGCATGTCCGCCTCGCTGGTGCGAGGTTTTTTTTGATGGTGTCCATGACCAAGTCCAAACTGCTTCCCGCCCTCGGCATCGCCTGCGTGCTGGCCTGCGTCTGCGTGATCTATGGCATGGGCCTGTCCAACGAACTGGTGTTCGACGATGCGCGCCTGACCGACGGCACCATCCTCGGCCAGTACGGCAGCCTGCTCAAGATCCAGCCGCGCATGCTGTCCTACGGCAGCTTCGCCTGGCTGCAGCCGCTGCTGGGCGAGAGCTACACCGGCCAGCGCGTGCTGAACGTGCTGCTGCACCTGGCCACCTGTGCCGCTGTCTGGCTGCTGATGAGTGCGCTGTTCCAGCATGTGCAGTGGTCCGAGGAGACCCTGGCCGACCCTGACTTCGCGCGCAACCAGCGCATCGCCATCTTCGCCGGCGTGGCGCTGTTCGCGGTGCATCCGGTGGCGGTATATGCGGTGGGCTACCTGTTGCAGCGCAGCACCGTGCTGCTGACGCTGTTTTCCGCGCTGGCCTGTTGGGCTTATGTGAAGGCGCTGGCACAGCGCAGTTGGGCCTGGGCCGCGGTGGCGCTGCTGTGCGTGCTGCTGGCGCTGATGTCCAAGGAGTACGCGGTGGTGCTGCCGGCTCTGGCCCTGCCGCTCTATATCTTCGTGAAGCGCCCCGGCATCAGGACCGTGGCGCTGGTGACGGGCGGCGCGGCGCTGGTGCTGGCTGTGCTCGCGGCGCTGCTGTGGAGCCGCTTCGGCGTGATGGTCGGGGCTGCGGCATTTGACGAAACCTCGGGGGCTTACCTGCACCAACTGGAGCGAGCTTTTCCTGGCATTGTCTCGAAGGTGTATCCGCTGAGCGTGATGAACCAGGCGGCGCAGTTTTTCCACTATGGCCTGCTGTGGTGGCTGCCCAATGTGCAGTGGATGTCGATGGACCTGCGGCCGTTGTTTCCGGTGAGCTTCACCGCGATGCCGCAACTGGCGGGCGCGCTGGGCTTCGTGGCGCTGGTGGTGGCGGGCGTGGTCCTGCTGCTGCGCCGGCGAGACGGCTGGGGCCTGGTGGGCTTGGTGGTGGTGTGCAGCGCGATGCTGTTCGCCACCGAGTTCATCACCACCTGGCTGCAGGACCCATTCGTGCTGTACCGCAGCTACCTATGGGCGATGTTCCTGCCCGCGCTGTTTGCGCTGGTGCTGCTGCTGTTTCCGCGGCGGGTGATGGTGGCGCTGGCCTGCGTGCTATGCCTGGGCCTGTCGGTACTGGCCGTGGAGCGCATGGTGTCGCTCAAGACTCCCGAAACTGCCTGGGGCGATGCCGCCGAGAAGGTGGACATGCAAGCGCCCTTCAATGCTTTCGGCCGCTGGCGGCCCTTCCTCAACCGCGGTGTGGACCGGTTGGAGAAACTGAACTACGAACAGGCACTGAAGGACTTCGACACTGCGGTGGCGCTGGGCGAACCTTTGGGCTCGGCCCAGTTCAACCGGGGCATGACGCTGGAGCTGCTCAAGCGCTACCCCGAGGCGGTGAAGGCCTTTGCCGCCGCCGAGCAGCAGGGCTTCAAGAACGCCGCACTGCCTTACCACGAGGCGGTGTCGTACAAGGCCATGCGCCAGCTGGAACCCGCATTCCAGAGCTATGCCAAGGCGCTGGCCCTAAACCCGCCCGACGAGCTGCGCAGCCGCATGCTGGTGGAGCAGGCCGAGGTGGCCATTCCCGCCGGGCACTACGATACGGCCATCGCCAACTACCAGCAGCTGCTGCAGGCCCAGCCCGGCAACCCGCGCTACGTGGTGGGCCTGGGCATTGCGCATATCGGCAAGAAGGACTACGCGCAGGCCATGCGCATCTTCGACGAATCGCTGGCCCGCCAGCCCAACCCGCCCGCGCTGTACGGCAAGGCGCTGGTGTATCGCGAGCAGGGCAATGTGGCGGCTGCCATCGAGCACCTGGCCCGGGCCAGCGCGATGGATCCGGCCAACCCGCTATACAAGGGCATGCTGCAGCAGCTGCGTGCCGCCGGCGGCGCCGGCAAATAAGACCGGAGCTGCATGCTGCAAGGCGATTTCTCCGCTGTCTCCGGCAATTCCGCTGCCCGGCCGCTGCGCGTGCTGCATATTGGCAAGTACTACCCGCCATTTCGCGGTGGCATGGAGTCTTTCCTGGCCGACCTGCTGGACCAGCAGCGCGCCAGCGGCATCGACGCGCGTGCCCTGGTGCATGGAGATCCGCTGCCGAATGACCCCGAGTGGGTTCTGCGCGTGCCGGTGCAGATCAAGCTGGTGTTCGCGCCCATTGCTGCGGGTTTCCCGCTGGCGTTGTGGCGCGCGATCCGGCGCTTCAAGCCCGACGTGATCCATCTGCACATGCCCAACAATGCGGCCTTCTGGGCGCTGGTGGTGCCGGGGGCGCGGCGCATCCCCTGGGTGGTGCACTGGCATTCCGATGTGCTCATCAGCCGCTGGGACTGGCTGTTGTCCGCCTGCTACCAGCTGTACCGTCCTTTCGAGTACAAGCTGCTGCAGCTGAGCGAGGCCATCCTGGCCACTTCGCCGCCCTACATGGCGGCCAGCAAGCCCCTGCAGCGCTGGCTGTACAAGACCATTGCCATCCCGCTGGGGCTCAAGCCCCTGGCGCAGGAACATGCGGCCCCTGCAGCGCCTGCGCCGGTGGCGGAATGGGGCGATGCCGAATTGCGCATACTCTCGGTGGGTCGGCTCACCTATTACAAGGGCTTCGACACCCTGGTTTCCGCCGTGGCGGGTCATCCTACGGTCAAGCTTGTCATTGCGGGCGAGGGCGAGCAGCGTCCCATGCTGGAGGAGCTGATTGCCAAGGAGCGTGCGGGGCAAGGCTGCGCCAACGTCGAGTTGCTGGGCGCGGTGTCCGAGGCGAAAAAGCACGCGCTGTTCAACAGTTGCGACGTGTTCGCGTTGGCGTCGCGCGAACGCACCGAGGCCTTCGGCCTGGTACTGGTCGAGGCCATGCAGCACGGCAAACCCTGCATGGTGTCGGATCTGGAAGGCTCGGGCATGTCGTGGGTGGTGAGCCAGGCTGAAGGCGGCCGCTGCTACGCTCCCGATCAGGTGCAGGCCTGGAAGCGTGCCATCGAGCAGTGCCTGGCATCCAAGTCACAGCTGAGCCGCATGGGCGAATCAGCGAAGGAAGCCACCCAGAGCCAGTTCACCATTGCCCAGTGCGAGCAGGGCATCCGCAATGTCTATTTGCGCTTGCTCGACCGCATCGATGGCGTTGCCATCCAGCATGGTCCGTTGAGGGCCGGGGGCCGGCTGCAGGTGTGGATCGCCTTTTCTCCTTCCGACTTGGCGGCACACATTGCCGCGCAGCCTGGGGGAGAAGAGCAGATCATGCTCATCAACCTCTCGGGCGATGCCGCAGCCGCTGAGCCTTGGCGCACGCATGGGCTGGTGATCGACCTTGCGGATGGGCTGGCGCAGGGGCTGACCCTGTCCGATGCCGTGGAGATGGTGCAGCTGCTGGCTCTGGAGCAGGGCGTTAAGGAGCTGTCCATTGGGCCCATGGCGGCTTCCGGGCAGCGGCGGCGCAACTGGCGTGCCTGGGTGGCTTCTTTCTTTGGAATGCCCTGCCTGGATCTGCGAGTCGAGACTTTCCACCTGGAGGGCGATGCGCTGCAAAGCTGGCTGCGTACGTCGCCCCGCATGTGGGGTGCGTGTCTCGTCGACGGTGCGCCGCAGCAGCTCTCCCTGGTGCAACAACCACGATAAACGAGCATCCATGAATCCAGCTCCATCCAAGATTGCTGTCGTCATCCCCTGCTACAAGGTGACCAGGCACATCCTCGGCGTGCTCCAGGAGATAGGGCCAGAAGTGCACTCCATCTACGTGGTGGATGATGCCTGCCCCGAGCACAGCGGCCGCTTTGTCGAAGCACACAGCACCGACCCGCGCGTGCGCGTGCTGTACAACGAGGTCAACCTGGGCGTGGGCGGTGCGGTGATGGCAGGATACCGGGCGGCCATTGCGCAGGGCGATGCGGTGATTATCAAGATCGATGGTGATGGGCAGATGGATCCCACGCTGATCCCGCGCTTCGTCGCGCCCATCCTGAACTACAGTGCCGATTACACCAAGGGCAACCGCTTTTTCTACCTGGACAAGATCAGCCGCATGCCCAGGATCCGTATCTTCGGTAATGCCGTGCTGTCGTTCATGACCAAGCTGTCGTCCGGCTATTGGAGCAGCTTCGACCCCACCAACGGCTACACCGCCATCGCGGCGGCCACGGCGGCACAGCTGCCGCTGGATCGGATTAGCCGGCGCTACTTCTTCGAGACGGACATGCTGTTTCGTCTGAACACCATCCGCGCCGTGGTGCTTGATATCCCGATGGATGCCAAGTACGAAACCGAAGTAAGCAACCTGAAGATATCCAGGGTTCTGACGGAATTCCCGCTCAAGCACATCCGTAATCTCGTCAAGCGCATCTTCTATAACTACTACTTGAGGGGCATGTCTCTGGCATCACTGGAGCTGCCGCTGGGCTTGGCATTGGTAGGCGGCGGGACGCTGTTCGGGCTGTTCCACTGGCTCCAGTCGATGCTGCAGGGCACCACCACCCCCGCGGGGACCGTGATGGCCAGCGCGCTGCCCATCATCCTGGGTGTACAGCTGTGCCTGGCGTTCATCGGATTCGACGTGGCGTCTGAACCCACCACGTCGCATCGCAAGCTGGGAGAACTGGCCTGACCTGCCAGCGGCCTTGATCATCTGGCCGTTAACTAGCAGCCCAGAAGCCCGGGGGGCCGTAGCACGAAGACCAGGCTTGCCAGGCAGCCCAGCGGAAGCAGCGCATAGGCCAGCGGCGCGGCGCGGGTGATCCGCAGGCGCTGCAGACCCAGGGCGGCGACGATGGCGGCGAACAGCAGGCCATAGTTGAGCACCCGCAGGAACCAATTGGTATCCAGCAGCCACCACGAGGCCACGACGGCCACCAGGGATAGAGCGCCCAGCGCCACCAGGACCCAGACCAGCAGGCGGCCCATCAGCGGGTCCAGCTCCTGCGCCAGCAATCCCTGGATGAAGTGGTGCAGCCCGAGCACGAAGAAAGCGGCAAACAGCACATTGCCGGTCTGGCACCAGATAAACAGCCAGACCGAGCCGCCATAGGGCCGCCAGGCGGCCGTGGGCAGCAAGATGGCCTGCAGGGCCAGCGCGGTGAGGATGATGGCCAGGGCGCTCAGGCGGGCGGCGGTCTTGCGCTGCAGCACCGTTCGCGCCAACGCTTGCGACCAGGCTGGGCGCCAGTGCCATTGGCGCTGCACGCCGATGGCGATCAGCCCCGCCAGTAGCAGCGCGCCACCGATCTGCGGTGCCCATACCAGCAGGCGGTGCAGGTGGTTCTGCTCGACGTCTTGAAGCATCACGGCATACGGGCCGCCAGGCCACAGGTAGGTGAGCAGGCTGAACAGCAGCGCCAGCAGCACGGCCAGATGGCGGCGGGTGAGCGGCCGGTTCTCGGCATAGTCGGCCAGCACCAGCACGCTGCACAGCCACAGCAGGATGGCGTGGCTCAGGATGTGTGTGAATGCGATCAGCGGCAGGACTAAGAAGAAAGCGGTTCCACCGCGCCGGTGCAGCCACAGCCAGCAGCAGATGGTGCCGCAGAACACCAGGATCTGGCCCCACTGCTGCGGGCGCGCTTCCAGCAGCGGCGCCCAGAAGTAGCTGGACAGCGCCAGCATGGCCAGCGTGGCGGCGGTGCCGGCCAGCGCCAGCCGGCGGTAGCCCCACAGCAGCAGCAGTACCGCGACGAAGACACCGCCGATGCCGATCAGTGAAATGGCCTGGGCGTGGCTGGTCTGCAATTGCCAGGCCAGTTCGCGAACGGCCTGGATGAAAGCCGGGCCGGAAACCGGCCAGGGCTTGCCCTGGTCCAGCTGCCGTGCAATCCCGATCCAGTTGACTTCGTCGTTGTGGCAGATGGGGTAGCTGCCCCAGCTTCGCAATGCCCATGCCAGCAGCGCAAATGCCAGGGCCGTGGCCAGGCTGGCCCAGCAGGCGCGGCGGCTGGGGCGAAGGCTCATGCCAGCCGCTTGTAGACCGCCACGGTCTCCGCCGCGCAGCGGTCCCACGACAGGCCGGCGGCACGGGCCAGCCCCTTGGCCCTGGCCTCGGCCTGCCATGCCTCGTTGCCCAGGCATTCGGCCAGGGCCTGGGCCATGTCCTCGACGTCCAGGGGATCGACCAGTCTCGCCGCACCGGCGGCCACTTCGGGCATGCACGAGGTGTTGGAGGTCAGCACCGGCGTGCCGCTGGCCATGGCTTCGACGATGGGCAGGCCAAAGCCCTCGTACAGCGACGGGTAGGCCATCAGCCGGGCGCCCGCATAGAGTGCTGGCAGCCAGCGCTGCTCCACGAACGACACATAGCGCAGCCAGCCTTCTGCCTGCGCCCTGGCCATGCGGGCATGGATGGCCTCGGAGTTCCATCCCTTGCCGCCGGCCACCACGAGCGGCCATGCGCGGCGCATGTCCACCGGCAGCCGCTCATAGGCCTGGATCAGCCGCTCCACGTTCTTGCGCGGCTCCACGGTGCCTACGAACAGGCTGTACTGGCCCGCGCGCAAGCCCAGGGCCTCCATGGCCGGCTCCAGCATCTGCGGGGTGTGGGGGTGGAATGCCGCATCCGCTGCTTCGAGGATGGCCGTGATGCGCTCCGCCGGCATCAGTCCGCGTTCGATCATTTCCTGGCGCACTGCCTCGGACACGGTGATCACATGGTCGGTGCGGGCCAGGCTGTCGCCCAGGGACAGCTCCAGGTAGTCCACCCGTGCTCGCGGATGGAACTGCGGGTGCAGGATGTGCGACAGGTCGTGTACCGTGCTGACGGTCTTGCCGCCAAAGGGCGGCACGATGTAGTTCGGAGCGTGGTAGATGGACTGCCGGTTGCCCCGCAACTGCCAGCCGAAGAGCGCGGGGGTCACCTTGCTGTAGACCCGCACAGCCAGCCGGCTGGTGGCCAGCCGGGTGCGCAGCGAGGCGTGTTCGGGCCTGGACGGGCTGGCTTCGTTGGATGGAGGGCGGTCCAGATCGGCCAGGGGGTCGGCCAACCAACGGCCCATGGAGAAATACCGCAGCCGCTCTACATCGGTATGGCGTGTGAGGCGCTTGGCCAGTTCGTAGGTGTAGCGGCCAATGCCGGTCAGCGGGGGGCGCAGGGCATCGGCTGCCAGGATCACATCAAGTTTCATGGAGGAGGAGCCAGGGCTCTGGAGTGCGCTGGGGCCGGATGAAATCGTTTTTCACAATCGCCGACTTTATATCGTGAAACGGAGCGCTCATCAAAAATGCAGGCCGCGGTGCGGCCTGCGGCGTCATGCGCGACGGGATTCAATCTGGGGCGATTTCATACAACAGCCCCATTTTTTTCCCGATGGGGATGGAGCGCACGCTCTGGCTGACGATATGGAAGTGTGCGTCCTGGATGAGATGGTCCCAGGTGAGCTTGGCGCACTGGTCCAGGGTGTCCTGCAGGCAGAGTGCCTGGAGCCGTTCACCGTGCCGGCCGCGCTCCAGCAACTGGGTGCGAAGCACATGCCCACGGTAGGTGACGCCGTAGACCTGGGATGAGGAGGGGGGGCCATCCTGCGACTTGGCATTGGCAAAGAAGACCACGGGCCAGGTGTCCCAGAATTCCCCGACGACCAGGTTGGCATGCTGCTGGATGGCGACCGATGCCGTGGCACGGGCCGGGGCGCGCCAGGTGGTGCCCACGATCTCGCGCGGATTCGGCGCAATTCCCCCGAGCGTCACCGTGAAGACATAGGCCAGGCAGCCCAGGGCCAGCAGCCATTGGAGCGGGCGCTTGATGGCCCCTGCAAAGCAGGCATGCAGCAGATAGGTGCAGAAGCTGCAATAGGCCAATATGAAAACCAGGAAATACCGGATGTTGAACTGGTTCATCTGCACCCAGGTGAGTGCGCTGAGCGCTGTAATGGCGAAGGGCATGGCGAGGGCCAACAGCCAGACCAGCAAAGCCTCCCGGGTTCGCAGCCGCACAGCGGCGGCGCTGGCCGCCAGGCCCATGGCCAGCAGCCAGCCATGGTGCACATGGGTCGACACGATGCCCCAGGCGGCCTGCACGGCCTGCCAGGATGGGTGGATGCCAAACGAGGTGGCTGCCTCGCCAAAGAGCTTGGCATGCAAGTAGGCCAGCACGATACAGATGAGCTGGACGGCGAATACCCGGGTCAGGTAGGCTCTCGACTCCCGGTTGAACAGGAGCAGGAATGCCAGCACCGGCACCATCAGCGTCATCAGCGCAAAGTTGGTGGCATACGCCAGAAAGCCCGTGGCAACGGCGAGCAGGACGCGGCCTATCCCCCAGCCCCCGCGCAAAGCAATCGCACCGATGCCGAAGAGCACAAGAGACGAGCTGAACGGGTTGTGTTGCACGTAGAGATTGAAGAGCGCGTACTGGCTGGACAGCGAAAGCGCCAGCAGCAGCCCTGCCACCGCGGTAGGCAGGAACAGGGATCGGCTGTCTTTTTGCAGCAGCGCCAGCAGGCCCGCCGGGGCGAGGACGCTCATGAACGCACGCAAGGAGATCTGCAGGTGGGCGTTGGCCTCGACGTCGGTGACGGGGTAGGCGAGCGCCGGCAGCAGGTTCAGCAGCCGGTCCTGGCCCCAGAAATACCAGGTGAGCTTCTGGGTCGAGATCAGGCTGGTCAGTATCCCGTCGCCGTCCTGCAGGCCGGCCAGGGTCTTGGACATCGGGTATAGCCATCCCGCCAGCGCGGCCAGCAGCACCAGCAGAAGCAGGTCGAGCGTCCACCCGGACTTATTGATGGCGGCGGGCCGCGATTGCATCATGAGCGCACCCCGCAACGCACGCAGACACCGGGGTTGGCCGAGGCGCCGTCGGGCTGGCGGGAGATCCACGAATAGGTAGTGCCGCAGGCAGCGCAGGCCTGCATATCGCCCTGCTGCCTGCTTTGTGGCCGGCCCCAAGCTTTGACGAACACCAGCCTCAGGAGGTTCTGCATCCCCCGGAAGATCTCGAAAGGCGGGATCTTGGAGCTGCCGTAGCCACGCTCGCGGAAATGGATGGGAATCTCCGTCATCCGGAATCCCCGGCGGGCGCACTCCACCACGGTGGTCAGGAAGAAGGAGTAGCCGCCCATGTCCAGCCGCGACAGCGGGAGCTCCTGCAGCCGGGCGACCTTGAACGCCCGGAACGAGGTGGTGAATTCCGTCAGGCGGATGTTCAGCAGCAGTCTGGCCGCCAGGTTCGCCGCCTGGCTAACGCGCAGGCGATAGCCCGAGTAGTCGCAGCTGCCACCCGGCGCGTAGCGCGACCCGATGGCGAAGTCATGCGGCCCGTCCATCTTGCCGAGCAGATGGGGGATGCTGGAGGTCTCGTGGGAGCCATCGGCATCCATGGTGACGAGCACGTCGTAGGCATGGTGCATCGCATAGCGGAAAGCCAGCAGGTGGGCCGTGCCCAGCCCCATCTTGCCGGGCCGCTCGATGATGGTGAGCTGAGGCAGCTGCATTTCCCGCATGGCGGCGGCCGTGCCGTCCTTGCTGCCGTCGTCGACGATCAGGATGTCTGCATGGGGCGCGGCCTGAGCAATGCCTGCCAGCAGGCTGCGGACGTTGCCGGCTTCGTTGTAGGTGGCAGAAAAGACGAGGGTCTTCATGGTTGGGGGCGCCCAGGGGGCGGCAGGGATGCTTGGTTGTCGCCATCTTGCGGCTGCTCCTTGTGCAGCAGCTTCCAGACGAACTTCTGGGTCATCAGGTAATTCCACAGCGCGCCCAGCACAATGCCGGCCAGCGCCGCGACCATGGGCATGTGGATCTTCTGGTACAAGGTGTTGGACGCCAGCAGGCTCACGCCCAGCCCCAGCGAGGTGACCAGCAGGTAGATGGGATAGCCCAGAAACCACTGCCGGCCGCGGAGCTTCTTGAACAGGAAGGTGGTTTCGTTGTTCAGCGAGTAATTGAAGGTCGCCGCCACCAGCATGGCCGAGCCATTGGCCCATAGGAAGCTGGGTGCCCAGGTCCGGATCGACAGGTTGAGCACCGCCATGTGCACGACGACGCCCAGCGAGCCCAC
This sequence comes from Comamonas sp., assembly GCA_050282565.1. GTDB lineage: Bacteria > Pseudomonadota > Gammaproteobacteria > Burkholderiales > Burkholderiaceae_C > Comamonas. Next base: position 103,999 of record JBLZYV010000001.1, on the reverse strand, counting down.
CGTCAGGAACGACAGCAGCGACAAAGGCAGGTGGCCGCGCAGCATCCTGTACGCCAGCTCACTCAGGAAATGGACGAGTCGCGTCAGCACGCTATACCCCTGTTGTGTTTTATGTGGTGGGAGAAACTGCAGTGAAGGTAGGGAAGAGGCCGGTCAGGTTGCTTGCAGCATCCAGTGCAGCGTCTGCTCCAGCGGCACCAGGGTTCTGGGGCCGATCAGGGCTTCGAGCCGTGCGGTATCGGCACACAGGGTCTTGATCTCGTTGGCACGCACGAAGGCCGGATTGACGCGCACTTCGAGCGGATGCCCGGTCAGTCGCGCGCACATGTCCAGCACGTCCTGCAGCGAATGCAGTGCCTGCGAGCCCACGTTCACCACGGTGCCTGCGGCCCGCTGGTCGGCCAGCAGCCGGTAGGCCCGCACCACGTCGCGCACGTCCGAGAAGTCGCGCCACACCTGCAGGTTGCCGAGCTCGATCAGCGGTGCCTTGCGGCGAAAGTGGTCGACGATCTTGGGCACCAGGAAGTCGATGGACTGGCCCACGCCCGTGTAGTTGAAAGGCCGGGTCATCACCAGCGGCAGCTTGTCCATCCACAGGCTGGCCATCATCTCCATGGCGGCCTTGCTGACGGCATAGTCGTTGGCCGGCCGCATGGGAGTGGTTTCGTCCAGCTGGCCTTCGGCGGCGTTGCCGTACACATTGGCGCTGCTGGCGAGCAGCACGCTTTGCGGCGCCTCGGACAGGCTGGCCAGTGCCTGCAGCAGATTGCGCGTGCCGCCCACGTTCACCCGGTAGAAGTCCGCCGGCGAGCCGTGGCCCACGAAGGCGATGGCGGCCAGGTGGAAGACGGCCTGCGGCGCAGCCTCGCGAACCGCGGCCTGCAGCTGTGCGTAGTCACCCAGGTCGGCCTGCACATAGCGGGCGCTGTCGTGCGGCGCGTGTCCCAGGCCCCATACTTCCCAGCCATGCTGTTCCAGCTCCCGGGCCAGATAGCGGCCGGTGAAGCCGCTGGCCCCGGTGATCAGTGCCCGCCTCGGGGCTGTGCCATGTGGTGTGTGCATTGTTGGAGATCTGGTGGAAGAGGGTTTCAAAAAAGAGAGCGACTAGCGCTTGCTATTCAAGCATTTGACTGTAAATTAACTGTCAAATCCTTTATCTGCAAGCGCAAGCCGCTATGATTTTTTGTAATCCACAGGGTCGGCAAAGCAGGCTTCAGCCAACCGGACGCCACATTATGGAGACTCCGGCGCCTCCTGTCAGAACGAAAAACCCGCTTCGTTGCGGCGAAGGTCCGCTTCCACCATCATCTGGCACAGCTGTTCCAGCGTGGTGTGCGGCTCCCAGCCCAGCTTTTCCTTGGCCCGCGCGGGGTTGCCGATCAGCAGCTCCACCTCGGCCGGGCGGTAGAACTTCGGGTTGACGCGCATCACCGTCTTGCCGGTGGCGGTGTCCACTGCCGTCTCGCTCTCGGCCGAACCGCGGAAGTCCACCGCGATGCCCGCGCCCTTGAAGGCCATGCGCACGAAGTCGCGCACCGTCTCGGTGCGGTTGGTGGCCAGCACGAAGGTATCGGGCTCGTCGACCTGCAGCATGCGCCACATGCCTTCCACATATTCCTTGGCGAAGCCCCAGTCGCGCTTGGCGTCCAGGTTGCCCAGTTCCATCACGTCGAGCTTGCCCAGCTTGATCTTGGCCACGCTGTCGGTGATCTTGCGGGTGACGAACTCGCGGCCGCGCAGCGGGCTCTCGTGGTTGAACAGGATGCCGCTGGAGCCGAAGATGCCGTAGCTTTCGCGGTAGTTCACCGTCATCCAGTGCGCATACAGCTTGGCCACGCCGTAAGGGCTGCGCGGATAGAAGGGTGTGGATTCCACTTGGGGAATCGCCTGCACCTTGCCGAACATCTCGGACGTGCTGGCTTGGTAGTAGCGCACCTTGGGGTTGACGATGCGGATCGCCTCCAGCAGGTTGACGGCGCCCAGGCCAGTGATCTCGGCCGTGGTGACCGGCTGCTCGAACGACACGCCCACAAAGCTCTGCGCGGCCAGGTTGTAGACCTCGGTCGCCTCGGTGGTCTGCAGCAGGCGGATGCTGGCCGACAGGTCGGTCAGGTCGTATTCCACCAGGTGCAGCTGGGGGTGGTTCTGGATGCCCAACTCCTCGATGCGCCAGAAATTGACCGAGCTGGTGCGGCGGTACGTGCCATAGACGACGTAGTCCTTGTCCAGCAGCAGCTGAGCCAGGTAGGCGCCGTCCTGTCCGGTGATACCGGTGATGATGGCTTTTTTCATTGCTCTTCCTCTCTTGTAATCTGTATGGTGCCCCAGCCATTGCCTGCAAAAGCCCATCACCGAGACGCAAAACTGCATCACTATGCAACATTTTGCAGCCGCGGCTATCGAGGTCGCCTACCCAATTTGTAATCAAAATTAAATAGCAGGCCGTGCGCGCAGGTCGGCGCTGGCAGCTCAGTCGCCGCCGAAGAGGTCGCGCGTGTAAACCTTGCTCTCGACGTCGGCCAGGTCGTCCGTCATCCGATTGGCGACGATCACGTCGCAGTCGCGCTTGAAGGCCGCGAGGTCGCGTTCCACGCGGGAGTGGAAGAATTCGTCCTCCTTCAGGCCAGGCTCGAACACCACCACCTCGATCCCCTTGGCCTGGATGCGCTTCATGATGCCCTGCACGCTGGAGGCCCGGAAATTGTCCGAGTTGGCCTTCATGATCAGCCGGTACACCCCCACCCGCCGCGGCCGACGCCGCACGATGCTGTCGGCCACGAAGTCCTTGCGCGTGGTGTTGGACAGCACGATGGCATGGATCAGGTTCTGCGGCACGTCGCGGTAGTTGGCCAGCAACTGCTTCGTATCCTTGGGCAGGCAGTAGCCGCCATAGCCGAACGAAGGGTTGTTGTAGTGGTTGCCGATGCGCGGGTCCAGGCCCACGCCGTTGATGATCTGGCGCGCATCCAGCCCATGCAGCTCGGCAAAGCTGTCCAGTTCGTTGAAATAGGCCACCCGCATGGCCAGGTAGGTATTGGCGAACAGCTTGATCGCCTCGGCCTCAGTGGAGTCGGTGAACAGCACCGGTACATCTTTCCTGATGGCCCCCTCGCACAGCAAATCGGCAAACACCCGAGCCCGCTCCGACTGTTCGCCCACGACGATGCGCGACGGATGCAGGTTGTCGTGCAGTGCCTTGCCTTCGCGCAGGAACTCGGGCGAGAACATCAGGCGGTCGCAACCATAGCGCTCCCTGGCCCGTGCGGTGAAGCCCACCGGTACCGTGGACTTGATCACCATGACCGCCTGCGGATTGATCGCCATCACATCGCGGATGACGGATTCGACCGACGAGGTGTTGAAGTAGTTCGTCTCCGGGTCATAGTCGGTGGGCGTGGCGATGATCACGAAGTCCGCACCGGCATACGCGGCGGTCTTGTCCAGCGTGGCATGCAGCCGCAGCGGCTTTTCGCGCAGGTAGCGCTCGATCTCAGGATCCTGGATGGGGGCTCGCCGCTCGGCCAGCATGGCGATCTTTTCAGGCGAGATATCAAACGCCACCACATCGTGGCGCTGGGCCAGCAGTACGGCCATGGACAGGCCGACATAGCCTGTTCCAGCAACGGTGATTTTCATGGCTGTGTGTCCTTGGAGGCTGGGCGCAGCTCATAGCTATTCAATACTATTTTGCTTTCTGCTCCCACATACATGCGAACCTCAATATCATTTACAGGCTGAGGCAGATGGATAGGCGCGGCGATAAGCAGGTTTTCTTGGAATCCGGTTGGTTGCTTAATCATGAACTTGCCATGATTGACCGAGCCTTTGCGACTCACTACATCGACCCAGACCTCGGATGCGTTCGCCACCGTTCCAAATATGTGCAAAACATAATCTCCGGCCTGAAGGGGAGCATAGGGGCCAAAATGTAGGAATCCGGATAATCCATTGCTTGCCAATTTCCCATCAATGACTGTGCCTACCTGTTTGGGTGTTTCGGTAGTGAATCCGGAGGCGCGGATGCATATGGGTGATAGGCAATATTTCGAGGCGATATCCTTGGCAAGAGCCTTTTTTGCGATGGAGGATGAAAATTCCGATTTCAAACGCGCCACAGAATAATTATTTTTATTGATAACTGTCACATAGCCGGAGTCTTCCAGTTCTTGAAAAACCTGCGTAACCCTTTCTTGATATATCGGCGGAGAGGGCCAGGCATGGGCGGCTTCGAGCATGTCGAAGTACGGGAAAATGACAGCATCAACATTCTCGGTTGCTAGAAATAGCAGGGTATTCAATGAATATTGGTCATTCCAAGAATTTGCAGAAAGCAAGCGCAGCGATGGAGGCCATTTTTTGTAGGCGGTATCTACGTTCTTGTCCCCGCCAACATTGTAGGATTTTATATCCAGCTTTGGCGCTAGGTAGTTCATGATGAAATCATTATTCCAAGGTAGAAATGCAACAATCTCTCCGGGGATAACATCTTTCTTCAACTCCTGAACCAAGTCATCGTCTATTCCAGAAAATCCAATGTAATTATTGATTTTTTCTTGGGTATGTGTACTAATGTTGGGAATAAAAAGCACTATCAATATAACTAGCAAAAGCTTGTTGATAGCATGGTTCTTGTGTCTGGTTATGTAAAAATATCCGACCAACAAACCCCAGAGGCCGAAGAAGCAGAGAGCTATCCAGCGATAAGATGCCCGCATGCTTTTGAAGCCTGGAATGTATTCGGAGAGAAATGCATTACCAGTCGAGCCAAGAGCAAGCTCTGCAGGCATAGAGCGGCCCAGTTCTGCTGCTCTTGTTGCGTCCAGCTTGATGGACGGACCCAAAGCCATATATGCGCCAAAAATTGCAAGAAGCAGCATCGCGCCTGCAAACACAAAGGTCTTTCTTGATTTCCAATAGGCAATGCCACCTGCAATAATCAAGGGCAAGCAAAAGGATGAAATCCAAACGGATTCATCGCCGAAAAGATGAGCTTCCGTTCTGCTAGTCGATAAACCCAGCGTGTCCCAAAGCCAATGCACTCCGAGCGATGGCTGTGCTAGAAAGAGCAGATCGACGCCCCAGCCTCTAAAAAAATCCAATGGAGCAGGGTTGTATGCCGTTTTTCCTATGTAGACAGCATAGGCCGTGTAAGCGATGGCAAAAGAGAATGCGTGCAGTGGTAGTATTTTTTTGATAATGCCAATACGGATTTCCTTCATGGCCCAGACTTGGTGCAGCAAAATGATGCTGGAGCCAATGGCAAAGAACATGAATGTGTAGCCGTCCGTGAAAACGGCAAGGAGTGCGGTCAGAGGATACAGAAGAAGCGCTTGGAAATTCTTGCTTTTAATGGAGTCTATAGCTTTGATGCAGGAAAAAAATAAAAAAGGCAACAGTACCAGGCCGAAATGCAAATGGCTATATCTCGAAGAGTTCCAAACGATCGGGAAAGCCATCCAAAGCAATGCAAGTAATGCAGAAATTTCCGTCTTGACGCCATTGGTTCTAGCTAGCTTATAGGCTCCCCAATAACCAAGAGAGTACCAGAGGATAAACGACGCGGTGAATGCGTTCTGTGCTGTAAATCCACATAGCAGGAAGAGTTCCATGACCAATCCAGGTGCCAACATGGTGCTCATGGGGGCAAGGGATGGATATCCCATGTTGGTTGCGTACAGGGTTAGTCCGCCGTCATTAATGAAGGATATGGGGTAGCCCACTACCACAACAGCTTGGCCAAGCGTAGTGAGTGATAAAAATGGGATGGCGCCCTGAAGGATGGCTCCCAAGGCAAAAGTCAGGCTTAAATAAATATACTTTGAATATTGCGGATTTGCGGATTGTGTGCTGATCATTCTTCAACCTGGAAGTAATTATTGTTCTTGGGTATGAGATGGGCAAGTCCATACATAATCAAATCTCCCAACGCTGCTGTAAGGCGCGATGTCAAGGCCAATCCCAGCGCTGGCCCTGTGCCAAGGGAGGGGCCCAGTAGTATGGTGAACAGCGCTTCTCGAACTCCTATCCCTCCCGGAGCACCGGGGACAATATAGCCAACGACCCAGGCCAACGCGAATCCGGTTGTCAGCAAAGGCAGCGAAGCGTCCCTCATGTCAAAGAAGTAAACAGCCTGCAAGTACACAGTGAAGCCATTTATCAATACATTGGATATGATGAAGAGGCTGATGAAAAATGATGCTTTGAGCGTGGGTTCATAGAGCGGATTTCCATGATTCAGCTTGCGAGCAAGGTGGGGGAATATGGAGTTAATGCTCTTGGTGACGAGGAACGGGATGAAGGTAAAGGCGGTGGAAATTAATAAAATGACAAGAGGGGTGATGGAAATGCTGGGAATACTGGGTTTGTCCCGGAAGAATGGGGCATAGATAAAAATGCCAAAAATACCAATGCAGCCAGCAATTCCTGCACTCCATAGAGCCTCTATCAATACAACACTTAAAGCAAAAGATGAGGGTATTTTTTGCTGATGTGCCATATATATTCTGGCAAAGTGCTGGGCTATATTTCCAGGTAAATATTTTCCAAATTGGGATATTGCGATGGTGCGGATGGATTGGCTAAGCGGTGTATTTTTATAGGCGTCGAGTAAAAATATCCACCATATAATTCCATTAATATTGATGGTGATTCCTGATAATATAATTGACGCAGTAAGAGTGAGGGCACTGGGCAAACCCCAGTCAATCGATGGTATGTCGGCCCAGTAGCGAAAAATAAAAAGGATGAAAAAAACTACCGCTAGTGCAGTTAGACTGCCGATGAGCCATTGAGATATGGTTTTACGGTATTTTTTTTGAGCTATTATTGGCTTCATGTGAATGTATTGAGCGAAGTCTGGATTTAACTTCTGTAGGCCTCAATCGTATTTTTTGCCACACGGCTCCAGCTATAATTTTCTTTAAGAATTTTCAAGGCATGGCTCGTGAAGTCGTTCCTTTTGCTCATATTCCATTTTTGAATATCCTGGATTTTTTCTTGCCATGCCATGGTGTCCATTGTAGGTAATAAAAATCCGGTTTGACCATCTATTACGGCATCTACAATGCCCTCTATCCCACTGGCTATCAAAATTCCACTATCTGCGGCGGCCTCCAACGCAGTCAACCCAAAACCCTCCATGTCAGCCCCATTTCCAGGGATGTTAGGCATTAGTACTGCAATCGCCTCCCGCCGCAGTTTTTTGAGTTCCTTTTGAGAAACGGTTCCTCTGTAATCCACTCTTGGAGAGTTCATCAAGATCTGAAACTCTTCCTGATCCCACTTCTTGCCAACTACGATCATTTTTATTTCTGGAGGTAATTCAGGTAAAACGTGAGATGCAAACCAAGCGGCCCCTTTTCGTTTAACTAAACGACCTACAAAAAGTACGAATGGAGTCCGGGCTTCAGTGCTGTCTGCTGAAAGTGCTTCTCCCTTGCTGACGGTGACGCCCAGGGGGGCTATTTTTATGGATTGATACCCTTTCTCTTTGCAAATCTTGCCGGTTGCTGAGGAGATGGCAATAACTTTGAGATTTTTGGCGCAAAAGAAGTGGCAGAGTCGCAAATAGTGGCGATAAATTTTGGGGAGAATGCCGTTTTTTTCAGCATAAAGCAGATCGAGACCAAAAGCGGTGATGGCCACTGTGGCTTGACGGTTGAATATTCTGGCCACCAGAAAAAGGGGCCATAATACAAAATCACCAATATGTATTACATCGACTTTTCGTTGTTTAATGATGGCTGCCGCGGATGAGAAAAAGAATAGCAGTAAGGCACGCATCGATGGTGGCCGACCATCCATTCGTCCTGGTAAAGCATGTGTATATATGTTGACCATTTCCGACATGGATTGGGCCAAGTTTAAGGAGTAGTTCTCCATCCCGCCAATCGCCGGCGGCCATTTTCGGGTAAGAAATAAAACATGCGGCTTACGTGCTGCTTGCATATCCGGGAATTATTGAGTTTTGGTTCTGATTTCCTCAAGCAGCCTTCTGTTTGCCGAGAGCAGGTCGGCCAGAAAAGCTACCAGGAAAGTCTGGAAACCCATTCCCAGCAATGCGCCGGAAAGAATCAGCGATTGGATATGCCCAGCCCCGTCACCACCCCAATATTTCCATAGGAAACGCAAGCCAATCAGGAATCCGAGGCCAAAAAGCGCCGAACCTATCGTGACAAAAAACTTGAAGGGCTGGTAGACGACGAAGATGCGGACAATGGTGATGATGCTGCGCTTGATGTAAGACGGTATGCTCTTCACCAGACGCGATGGACGCAGATCGCCATTGACACGGATCGGCACCGAGGTGATGGCCATGTTCTTCTGTCCCGCCTGAATGATGGTTTCCAGGGTATAGGTATAGTCGTTGAATACCATCAGGCGCTGGGCGGCGGCCCGGTCCATGGCTCGGAAGCCACTGGGAGCGTCTGGAATGTCCGTCTTGCTGGCCACGCGCACGACCCAACTGCCCAGTTTCTGCAGCATTTTCTTGAGTGGCGAAAAATGCTCAATGGTTTCTATGGGGCGCGCACCAACCACGATATCGGCGGTTCCGGCCAGAATAGGGGCCGTAAGCGCCGGGATATCCTGGGCGTTGTACTGGTTGTCGGCATCGGTGTTGACGATCACATCTGCACCTAGGCGCAGACAGGCGTCCACCCCCGTCATGAAGCCGCGCGCCAATCCTTGATTGCGCGTATGCCGAACCACATGGTCTACGCCATTTTCAAGGGCGACTCGCACCGTATCATCGGTGCTGCCGTCATCAATGATCAACCATTCCACGGTGTCGAAGCCAGGGACCTGGCGTGGCAGATCCTGCAAGGCGATGGCAAGAGTGCCTGCCTCGTTAAGGCAGGGAATTTGGATGATCAGCTTCACTAGACACTTTCCTGGCACATCGTTGGGTGGGAAACCTTAGGGAGCGTTGGGGGCAAAAAAACGCTTTCAGCGAGGTCGGATGGCCGGGCTCCCAGAACGATGTGCATCAAATGGGATGCACTCTGGTGCCAGGTCAGCCATGGCATATGTTCCGAGCGAGGCTGGCGTCCGGCAGCGTGGAGGGGCAGCCAATGCCGTATTGCCTGCAGCAACCCATCGGGTTCCGTGGCGCTGAAGTAATGGGCATGCTCACCAGCCACTTCCCGAAATACGGGTATATCGCGAGCAATGATGGGAAGCTTGTGTTGAGCAGCCTCGATGAGCGGAAGTCCAAAGCCTTCTCCATAAGAGGCTGCTATAAGGCAGGTGCTGGCATCGTAGATATTTTCGAGATATTCGTCACTTGCATTTTCAAACCAGAATAGATGCTTATTTAATTCAGAATGATTGCGTATGCGACTGACCAAGGGCTCCACAGCCCAGCCTTGCTTGCCAATGATGACAAGACTGACGGCGCTTCCGTCTCGCCATAGCTGCTCAAAGGTCTCCAGTACCTGCTCGTGCCCTTTGCGTGGCTCCACCGTTCCTACCAAGAGAAAGGCAGGGGCCGCAGAAATCTGAGCAAGCACTTTTGCCGCATCTTCCGGAAGGCCGGTTGTCGGCATGGAGCTTTGGATGTCGGCCCCCATGTGAAACCACTGAATATCGGAGCGGTGCGGCGAATGTGTATTGTTTTTCTCTAGCCAGTCTTCGAAATCAGCGGCAACGGCCTTCGAAATACAGATGACACTATCGGCTTGAGCCGCGGTTTTTACCCAGGATAGATGGTTGATGCTGGCTTCGTGGGGGAAATACTGCGGTGTGTTGATGGGGAGCAGGTCGTAAACAATGAACTGGGTTTTGACGCCCGCATTGCGCATAATCTGGTAAAAGGGGGATTGGAAAATCTGCACTTCATGCTGCATGTCCAAGGCAACAAAGCGATCTCCTAAAGCGTAGTCAATAGGCAGATCTTGCTCGGCGGCGATGGTCGTCGCCAGGCCGTTGCTTGTGGCAAGAAAGGATTTCGTGAAAGCGTTGGCGTATCGGTAACCAAGTACTGAGTTGTTCGCATAAACCAGGCGAACGTCAAAATCTGGCGGAGGATGAAGAAGCCATTCACGCAAGATGCTGCGGACGACCCGTTGGATGCCCGTGTGAGAATCTCGCAGCATCAGCTCCGAGACATCTACCAGTAGCTGTGGTTTGCTGGGCTGGACATTGCGTGCCAGAACTTGCGACAGATGAGCGAGATTTATGCTGTTCCTGCCCCCGCACTTGGCGAAGATCTGCGCAATGTGAGGGATGAGTTCTGATGTGCCGTTTTTCGAGGGCAACGCATCCTGCTGCTTCTTATTGGAGGCCTCATGAAGGGCCTCCAGCGCACACAAGGTTCGGCGAGCAGATGCATCCCAGGAGAAACGAGCAGCCTGGGTTACAGCATGGGCCTTGAGGTCGGCGTGCAACTCCGGACTGCTGAGGATTTCCAGTATTTTGTCTGCAATCGAGCGTGCAGAATGCGGATCGAATAATGCGCGTTCATTGCCAATGACTTCGGGAATGCTGGTATTGTTGGAGCCAATGACCGGGGCGCCGCAAGACATGGCTTCAAGCGCTGGCAGGCCAAAGCCTTCATGCCATGAAGGGAACACATACAAATCACAGATGCTGTAGAGATGTATCAGGTCCTTATCGCTGACGCGTCCCGTAATAATCACATCGCTCGCAGTCAATCCATACTGATGCACATAGCCCTCGAATTGGCGGCGATGCTCCAGTGGCAGGCCTCCGACAAGCACCAGTTGATAAGTATCACGAATTGATTTCGGCAATAATCCGTAGGCCTGGATCAGGCCGCGGTGATTTTTTCTGTCATCCGTCGCGCCGGAATACATGATGAACTGGTTGCGTATCCCCAGGCGCTGCTTTAATTCTATGGTTTCCTGCGCTTCCGGAAAATAGGGGCGAAAGACCTCATCCGCAGCGGCGGAGATGTTGACGACCTGGTTTTCTGCGAATCCAAGGTGATCGATAGCCTCACGCCTGGATGACTCGGAGATCGCGAGCAGTAGATCGGATTCTTTCAAGTGCTCTATTTTTTCATAATAGGGCTTCTTGAAATGCGGATTGGGATCAAGATAGATCTCTTTTTGAATCAAGGGAATGAGATCATAAAAGGTTACGGCAATCAACGGAGAGTTGCCATGTTTTTTTATGCTGTGGACGGCATTGTCTCCAAACCCCTCGAATAGGCTGGTGATATGCAGCACATCGGGCTTCAGTTTCTGGACAAAGTCTTCCCGTATCGCTTCTGCCACATGCCGCCGATGATCGTTGTCCGGGATATCCGTGCAAACCGGTGGCAGTGCATGCCAGGTGCGGATGTTCTCCCGCGGCAGGAGCTTGCCGAACGCTTGCTGGATGGGCGCGATCGTCTCCGGGAACATGCCATTCAGCATCAGGATCACTTCATGTTCTCCGCGGTTGCGGACCATGGCTTGGGCGAGCGCCATGCTGTAGCGGCCGATGCCTCGGAGGCGGCTGCCCGTTTGGGCGCCTTGCATGTCAATGACGATCCGCATGCTTTGCTCCCTCTTGCTCCTGGTGTTTTTGAATGGCTGCCTCCAGGTCGGCATATATCTGGCGTGCCCGAGGCGTAAGCTCGGCAAGTGTGGGCTCGGAGGTTTGGGCTTCTGGGGAGGGGGCGGGCACCACTCCTTGCTGGCGCCCAATGGCCACCAGTTGCGCATGCAGCGCCGGAAAGCGCTGCAGTAGCCATTGGTTGACGCGATGGCTGAGATGGGGGCGGCGCAGCACTTGCGCCATCACGAGTGACAGAGGGCGCTGGCCTATGTCAACGGCATGGCGGATGGCAAAGTTCGCACCATCGCGCAGCTTCTGTTTCGGGTGCTTGATGGCACTGGCTGCTATGCGTAGTGGCGCAGTAAGTCGCCATGACCAGCTTTGCAGCAAGGCATCGTGCTCGGCTTCCAGTCCATTGACCCATTGCAGCCACTGCGCCCGGTCACCGCCCAGGTCATTGATCTTGGTCTGCAGGCTCTTGAATTGCCTGAGCGCAGTTTGCGCGTTGCGTGTCTGCTCTTCGGACAGGGCTTCGGCAGCAAGGGCTCGCTGCTCTTCTTGCAGGATCCGGGTTTCGGCGGCAATGGCTCGCCGCTCCTGGTTCAATGCTTGTTGCTTGGCCACCTGGGCCTCTGCCGCGGCTGTTTCGGCACGTTGCAGGCTGCGCGCGGCATGGTTTTCCAGTTGTTCCACTTCCGCTTGTTTGCGGGCCAACTGCATGCTGGCATCGATCAGCTTGTCCTGCAATGATGAGAGGTTGCCCAGCGCTTCGGCTACCCCACTGGCATGGGCTTGGGCAAGGCGCTGGTCTACCGTGGCCAATTGTGCAGTTGCGTGGGCCAGTTTGTTTTCCAGCGAGACCAAGTGTGACAGGGCTCCGGCCATGCTGCCGGCCTGTGTTTCTGCAGCGGCAAGGCGCTGGTTGAGATCGGCCAGCTTGCTGTCGTACCGCTGTGCTAACTGAGGAAGCTCCAACCCGTAGTGGGCATTGAACACTGCATCGAAACTGGCCAGCACCTCCGGTATCGCGGCCTTTTGTGCCACGATGGCGTAGTCGGGGCTTACGCCGCCCAGCACATCCATCAGGCTGACATCGCTGCGGCCATGGAGCTCGCGCGCTTCCTGCAATCGCACGGTACAGACGCGGGCAAAACCGTGGTGCTCGGGCAGGAATGCCAGCAGCAGCGGGGGAATGGGCCGCTGGTGCGTAGGGTCCAGATAGAAGTTGCTGCTGCCCACCACCAGATTTTCCGGATTGGGAGTTTCCAGAATGAGTAGCCCGCCGGGCTTGAGCACGCGCAGCGCATGGATGACCACCGTTTCCAGATCGCTGAAATCCAGATGCTCGGCAATATGGAAGCCGGAGACTATGCTTTGCGATTCATCTTCCTGGGCGGCGAGGTGCGTGATGGCATTGCCCTGGATGGCGGACAAGCCCAATGCCGTGCTGGCCTCCAGCATGCCGGGGTCGAGATCCACGCCATGGGCCTGGAAGCCTTCTTTCTGCAGCAACTCCAGCCATTCTCCGCGGCCGCAGCCCAGATCGAGAGCGGTCGTGGGCTGGTACAAAGGACGCAGCGGACCCACGAAGGGCAGATAAGCCCTTAGTCGATCGCGTATCAGTTCGCGCGAACCTCGGTGGCGGTCCTCGAAAGCGCGATAAAAGCCTGCGGTACTCATCGTTGGTATTCCACTTGGGGTGGTATCCAGCTCAACCCCATGAACTGCGCTCGATCAATGTTGATCACGTTGAATATCAGGGCCAGATCCCGCCATTCATAGTTGGCCGCGAGATGGGTATCGGCCAGATGTAGTGCGGTGGAGACGGAATAGGAGCCCAGACCGATGTTGGCCGGAAAGGAGAACAGCAGCGTGACCTCTTGCCCTGCCGTGAGGCGGGTCAAGGCCAGCCCTAGATGGTGGGTGTTGGTGCCGAACACTGGCTGGCCCAGGCGATCCTTGATCATGTAGCCGAATACGAGTTCGGGTAGATCGTCATGCAGGCGGATTTTTACGCGTAACTGCACGGGCTCACCCACGTTCACATATTCGACAGCCTCGCCTTTGCCATTCAGCAGCTCGATGCTTTCGACCCGTGCCTCGCCGGAGCCGGACGTCGTTTGCGCGCGGCCGTCCTGTAGCTGCTTCACTTCGACGGTGGCATTCTCCTTTTCGGCGATCAGGGCGTTGTAGTAGTCCATGACCTCTTCCGGGCGGCCGTCCTTGATGACGAAGCCCCGCTCCAGCAGGATGGCGCGGTCGCACAAGCTCTGGATGGCGCCGCGATCGTGGGAGACGATCAGCAGCGTCGTGCCCTGTTCGCGGAACTCGCGGATCTTGCTGAAGCTCTTGTGTTGGAAGTATGCGTCGCCCACCGATAGGGCCTCGTCGACGATCAGCACGTCGGGCCGCACGGCGGTGGCTACGCTGAAGGCCAGGCGCATCTGCATGCCGCTGGAATACATGCGGACGGGGCGGTCGATGTAGTCGCCAATCTCGGCAAAGGCTTCGATCGCGGGCATGCAGCCGGCGATTTCGTCCTGCCGCAGTCCCAGTAATTGTCCGGCCATGAACACGTTCTGCCGCCCGGTGAAGTCGGGGTGGAAGCCCATGCCCAGCTCCAGCAGCGCCGCCACACGGCCCTGGCTGGTTACCTGTCCTTGGGTGGGTTGCGTGGTTCCGGTGATGATCTTGAGCAGCGTGCTCTTGCCCGCACCGTTCACACCGATGATCCCCACGGCTTCGCCGGGCTGCACGGCAAAGTTAATGTCTCGCAGCACCCAGGTTTTCTCGTGGGTGATGCGGCGTGTGATCCACTCCCATGCACGGGCCCATTTGCTGGGGTAGCGCTTGTAGGCCTTGCCTATGTTGGTGACGGTCAGCGTACTCATCACAGCTCGTCCACCAGTTCGCCCACACGCGCCAGGAAAAAGCCCGCTCCCAGCAGCAGGAAGACCACGGTCAACGCGGCCAGTGGTAGCAGCGGGCCTATCGCTGGCGCTGTCTTGTCGAGAAAGATCTGCTGGTAGGCGGCCATCAGCGGCTGCATCGGATTCAAAGCCATGAGGCCGCGTACCTTCTCGGGCAGCGCCGGCAAGGTATAGACGATGGGGGTGAGCCAGAACCAGAACTGCAGCACCACGCCGGTGAGCTGCCCCACGTCGCGGAAGAACACATTGAGCGTGCCCAGGAAGATGCCCAGTCCCAGCGTGAACAGGATCTGCAGCGCCAGCAGCGGCACCAGAGCCAGCAATGCCATGCCGGGCCAATGGCCGATGAGGGCCAGGAAGACCAGGTACAGCGCAAAGACAATGCCGAAGTTGATCAGCGCCGACACCGTGACGATGGCGGGCAGGCAGATGCGCGGGAAGTTTGATTTCTTGATGAGGTTGCCGTGCTCCAGGAACACGTTGTTCAGCCGCCCCAGCATTTCGCCAAACAGCCCCCAGGTAATGACCCCAGCACAAAGGTAGATGCTGAACGCGAACGGGGTCTGCTCATGCCCTGGCAATGTGTTGCGCATGAGTTGGCCGAACACCACCGTGTAGATGATGATCATGGTCAGCGGGTTGGCCACCGACCAGAAGGCGCCCAGCAGCGATTCGCGGTACTTGCCGTGGAACTCGCGCAGTACACTGCTCCAGACAAAGCTGCGGTATCTCCACAGGGCGTGGAGCATGGGTAATCCGGGAATGGTACTCACTTGGCTGTTTGCAGTATCGGCGCGCGGCCGTAGGTGTCTTCAAAACGGACGATGTCGTCTTCGCCCAGATAGCTGCCCGACTGCACTTCGATGATTTCCAACGGCACCTTGCCGGGATTGGCGAGGCGGTGCGCATGGCCCAGGGGAATGAAGGTGGACTCGTTCTCGCCCAGCAGGAAGGTCTGGTCGCCGTTGGTCACTTCGGCCGTGCCCTTCACCACGATCCAGTGCTCGGCACGGTGGTGGTGCATTTGCAGGCTGAGCTTGGCGCCGGGATTGACCACGATGCGCTTGACCTGAAAGCGCTCGCCACTGTCAATGCTGTCGTACCAGCCCCAGGGGCGGTGCACCTTGCGGTGTGTGGAGGCCATGCTGCGCTTTTGCGCCTTCAGCTCGGCCACGATCTTCTTTACGTCCTGGGTTTTGCGCTTGTCCACCACCAGCACGGCATCGGCGGTCTCCACGACCACCAGATTGTCCACGCCCACGGTGGTGACGAGGCGGCTTTCCGAAAACAGCAGGCTGTCCTTGGTGTCTACCGCCAGCGTCTGGCCGGTGACGGCGTTGCCCTGAGCGTCGCGGGGCAGTACCTCCCACAGAGCATCCCAGGCGCCCAGGTCGGACCAGCCCGCGTCCAGTGGCACCACGCGGGCGGGAATGCCCAACTCTGGCCGGTTGGGCAGGTGCTCCATTACCGCGTAGTCGATGGAGTCTGCGGGGCAACTGGCAAAGGTCTCGCTGTGGGGGCGGATGAAGTCAAGGTCTTTGCTGCTCTGCGCAATCGCCGTCCGGCAGGCTTGCAGCATCTTAGGCTGCAGTGCTTCCATGGCTTTGAGCCACTGGTCGGCGCGCACCATGAAGAGGCCGCTGTTCCACAGGTAGCTGCCGCTGGCCACATAGGCCTGCGCCAGTTCCAGGCTGGGCTTTTCGGCAAAGCTCTGGATGGCGAATGCAAAGCCGCCGTCCGTAGCGCCGGCTTTCTGGATATAGCCATAGCCGGTTTCGGGTCGGTCGGCCACGATGCCGAAGGTGACCATGGCGCCGTCCTTGGCCAGTTGCCAGGCGGCTTCCACGGCCTGGTGCAGTTGGGCAACCTTAGTCATGACATGGTCGGCGGGCATGGCCAGCAGGACGGCCTGCGGCTCAGCCACCAGCGCGGCCAGCGTCAGGGCCGGTGCAGTGTTGCGGCCCGTGGGCTCCAGCACCAGGCGGGCGCCGGCGATGCCCGAATCATGCAACTGCTGGGCGGCCAGGAAACGGTGCTCGGTATTGCAGACCACGATGGGCGCGCCCTGCGGTATCTGCCTGGCCACCCCATTGAGCCGCCCGGCGGTGTCCTGCAGCATCGAGATGCCGTTGCCGCTGAGCGCCAGAAACTGCTTGGGATACTGTTCGCGCGAGAGGGGCCACAAGCGTGTGCCGCTGCCGCCGCACATGATGACGGGAGTGAGTTCAAACATGACAGGTGCTGTTCTTGCTGGTCTGTGTAAGGGCGAGGCTTTATTTCGCCGCTTCGAGGATATGCAGCAGGTACTGGCCGTAGCCATTCTTCTTCAAGGGCTCTGCCAGTTTCTGCAACTGATCTGCGGCGATGAAGCCTTTGCGGAAGGCGATTTCCTCCGGGCAGGCAATTTTCAGGCCCTGGCGTTTCTCCAGGACGGCAATGAACTGCCCTGCCTCCAGCAGGCTGTCGTGGGTTCCGGTATCCAGCCAGGCATAGCCGCGTTTCATGATCTGCACGTTCAACTGGCCCTGCTGCAGATAGGCGTCGTTGACGGCGGTGATCTCCAGTTCGCCGCGGGCGCTTGGCTTGACGTTCTTGGCGATATCCACGACCTGGTTGTCGTAGAAATACAGCCCGGTAACGGCGTAGTTGCTCTGGGGTTTGGCGGGCTTTTCCTCGATAGAGACCGCCTTGCCCGCGCGGTCGAACGCCACGACGCCATAGCGTTCGGGATCATGCACGTGGTAGGCAAAGACGGAGGCGCCTTGTTGCTGCTGGTCGGCGCTGGCGAGCAGGGGCTCGAAGTCATGGCCGTAGAAGATGTTGTCGCCCAGTACAAGCGAGCTGGGGGCGCCGTCGAGAAAATCCTCGCCGATCAGAAAGGCCTGCGCCAGGCCGTCGGGGCTGGGCTGCACGGCATATTGCAGGTTGATGCCCCATTGGCTGCCGTCGCCCAGCAGTTGCTGGAAGCGCGGGGTGTCCTGGGGAGTGCTGATGACGAGAATGTCGCGTATGCCCGCCAGCATCAGCGTGCTGAGCGGGTAGTAGATCATGGGCTTGTCATACACCGGCAGCAGTTGCTTGCTGATGGCCAGCGTGGCTGGGTGCAAGCGGGTGCCGGAGCCTCCGGCCAGGATGATGCCTTTGCGTGCTTTGGTCATGTGTTGTCCGAGGGGGATTTTTGTGGGGGCTGGACTGCGTCGGAGGCTTCTTTCAGATACAGCAGTGCCAGGCTTTGGGTGAGGCGGCGCACCTGCCGCTCGATGCGGGTGTTGACGATGTCGGAATGCAGCGCCTTGACGAAGAGGATGATGACGGCGCCCACCAGCAGCAGCGCGGGCGAATAGCGCACGCCCACCTGGTCCGACAGGTAGTCCATGACCCGGGGCCAAGCACCCAGGACTATCGCCACCAGCGCAATCACGAACCAGAACAGGCCATGGCGCACATTGAGATGATCCCGGGTGATCAGCAGCAGGATAACCGCCGCAAAACCGATGCCCAATATGGTGGTGGTGATTTGGTAGGAGGCCATGGATGAAGTGGTTTCCGAAAACAATGCAAGATTTGGTATTTTAATTGAGTGTATTCTTTCGATATATTTATCAATGACCCATATTGAACACTTGGAAAAGACTATGTCTCAACCTGGTTCGAATTGGTCGACGAGGTTGCGCAGATCTTGTTCGGCTTTGTAAATGACAGCCAGGTATTCCTGGTTGTTGATTCCCCAGAGCGAGGAGTCCATCTCAGTGGTGTGAGCGACCAGGAACGGGAGGGTGGTGACCACGCGCATCTGCGCTCGTCCCTGCAGGTACGAGTCGATGGTGTTGGTATGAGGGTCGCGGATGTGGGCGTTCCACTCGGACAGCGCCTGCAGGGCAGGCCGCGCATAGATGTTGTGCACCATGCTGGTCATGCGGTCGAGCACGACGAAGGTCTCGCCGTCGTGCCGCTGCACATCCAGCACCCGGGTGTCGGGGTGGATCTTGGCGATCAGGCCGGCAAAAATGTCCCACTGCCCTTCGTGCTGCTGCAGCCAGGCATCCACTTTGCTGCGGCGTTGGGTATAGCCGGGCGGCATCTCCACGTCGTCTTCCATCACCTCGATCCGGTCGACGCCGGCCTGCAGGGCCTTGCGCGCCAGGTAGTGGTAGCTCATGGCGCAGCCGAGCCAGCCCGGGCTGTGACGCACGCCGTTGAAGATGGTCACCTCGCCTTGCAAGCCGGGTCGGGTCTGCTGCACGAAATGCTCTCTCCGGCGTGTGGTCTCCGGCATGCTCAGCGCCAGGCAGGTGCCGGGCAGGTTCTGCGTTTCGGTCAGCTGATCCCACTGGTCGGTGTCGATGCGGCCCAGCGCATACAAGGCGCGGTAGGCCATGAACTCGAATTGATCGCTGCTGCGCTGCACGGCCGCCTGTACCGCCTGCTGCAACTCGGCGGGAGCCGCCGCCTGCTGCTGCAGCACCTCCTGGATGGCGCGCACCATGGCCTGGGCATCGCCCACGGGCGTGATGCGTACCGCCTGGCTTTCCGCGAGCAGGGCGTGGGCCTGGATGTCAGCGCTGCTTTCCGTGACCACCGGTACGCCCAGGCTCAGGCACTCATAGATACGGGTGGTTTCGAGCAGCGCGCCCTCGTAGTAGTGGATGTTGGCGACCACCCGAGCCTGGCGCACGGCATCGCGCAGGGCCGCGCCGAACAGGTTGCCTTCGATGCGCACCGAGAAATGGCGCTGCAGCTCCTGCAGCATCTG
This sequence comes from Comamonas sp., assembly GCA_050282565.1. Taxonomy (GTDB): domain Bacteria; phylum Pseudomonadota; class Gammaproteobacteria; order Burkholderiales; family Burkholderiaceae_C; genus Comamonas. The sequence continues at coordinate 84,814 of JBLZYV010000001.1, read as the reverse complement.
CTGGCGGCGTGGCGCGTTGACGTCGCCATAGAACAGCACGTCGTGCGTGGGCGTAGTCGGTGCCGTGAGTGCGGTTTCGCCGCACTCGGCCAGCACCTCTGAATAGCCAGGGATGCCGCCGATCGGCACCAGGTAGGTATGGGGGTAGCGGATGCCCTTGCCTTCCAGGAAGGCAAGGTTGGTTTCCGCATAGTCCCAGGCGGCCAGTGAGTTCTCGAGCGTGGCGAGGTATTCGGCCGTGAACCAGCGGGGGCTGACGCTTTGCTCCATCTGGAAGACGATGCGCCTTTCCCCGGGGGGCAACTGCGCAAACATCTGCGGGCAGACGACGATGTACATGCCCAGCCCAAAGCCCTCGGCGGGGGCCTCCTGGTACAGCGTGACCGTGAAGCCCGCCTTGCGCAGCATCCGTGCCAGGCCGTGGGCGACGAATTGTGTGTGCGCGGTGGCCATGATGCCCACATGTTTGCTGGCCGAGGCCGGCACCGGCATGGTGAGGGGCGCCTGCCCCAGGGCCTGCCGCAGTCGCCGGCGTGCGGCGTGGCGGACCTTGCGGACCGGCAGAGGTTCATAGGGAGCCAGCTTCAGGCGCAGGGCAAAGGCGGCGCCCTTGAGCTTGCGCAGCATGTCGGTCATGCGCCAGCGCAGCGACAGCTGGCGCGCCAGCGCCTGCATCTGCTCGGCCTGGTGCTCGATTTGCCACTGCTGCTTGGCCGACTCGATCCGGGCCTGCTCCAGCCGCTCCTGTGTCTGCTGGCTCCACTGCCGCAGTTGCTTCAGTTCATTCTGCGCACGATCGAGTTCGCCTTGGGTGCGACCGAGCGTGTCCTGTGCATGCTGGGTGCTGTGCTTCCATTCTTCTGCCTGGGCTCCGAGCTGCTGTCGGCTGCGCTCCAGTTCGAGGATGTCGCCATCGAGCTTCTCGATCCAGGCGTGGCGCTGCTGCCCGGCTGCCTCCAGTTGCTGTGCCTGCTGCTGCGCGTTGCCGAGCTGGTGGCCCAGCATGAGCAGGTCGGCGCGGTGCTCCAGCCGCGCTCCGAGCGTGCTGAAGACGGTGCGGGCCTGGTGCTGCAGAGCGACGTCGGACGGCGTGCACAAGGCCAGCAGCGGCGCAGGCTGCTGAGGTCCCACCAGCAGGACGCCCAGGCCATTGCTGTGCGCGAAGTGCAGGCTGGGATAGCGGTCCTGGAGTTCGGCCCACAGCCGGTGTACGCCGAAGTCATCGCGGTAGACATTGCTGTCGTGGAACAGCACCACGCCGCGCTCGCTGAGCTTGGGCAGCCAGGTCTCGAAGTCGTGGCGTACGGCCTCGTAGGTGTGCAGCCCGTCGATGTGCAGTAGGTCCACGCTGCCGTCGGCAAAGCTGCCCAGCGCCTCGTCGAACCGCATCCGCATCAGCGTGGAGAAGCGCGCGTAGTGTGGATCGTGCGCCTGGCGCAGGCTGTTGTAGATGTGCTCGCCATAGGCGCCTGCGTGGGCGTCGCCCTCCCAGGTGTCCACCGCGTAGGCGCGGGTGAACAGTCCCTGCTCGGTGATGGCCTGGCAGAAGGCCATGTACGAGATGCCCGAATAGGCGCCCAGCTCGACCAGCACCCGCGGCTGCGCCACGGCGATCAGCCAGGCCGCGAACGGGATATGCCCGGCCCATGGCGCAGGATGCGTCAGGTGGCTGGGCTCCATGAATGCCGCCGGATGCAGCCAGGCATAGCCGGCCGCTGGAATGTGGGTGGTATTGCTCATGTCGATGGTGGGTTGTCGGTGCCGCTGCCGGCGTGCAGCGCGATGCGGCGCATGGGAATGCCCAGCAGGCCAGTGGCCACGTTGGTGGACTCCGACTTGAAGTGCAGCGCGTCATGGATCCATTGGTGCTGCACGTGGTCGTGCTGCGTGCCGTCGGCCAGGGCGATGGCGATGGTGTAGTCGCCCACGGGCATGCGCGGCATGTCGAAGCTGAACTCGGCCAGCAGCCGCTGGCCCTGCTCGCAGGCGACCGGCGCCTGCAGGTAGCTCAGCCAGGTGTTGTCGCCGAACAGGGTCTGGCCGGTGCGGTCCTTGACCACGAAGCCCACGATGGGCGAAGTCAGAGGCTGGTGGCAATGGGCCTCCACGCGCAGGATGACCGATTCGCCGCCCACGACCCAGTTGAGCGGGCGCTGCTGCGCGTCCATCAGCCACACGCCGGTGATGCGTGCGCCGCCCGCGCCGAACGAAGGCGCATCGGGCTGGAAGCGGAACACCTCGATGTCGTTGCGCAGCGGGGGCGCGTGGAAGAAGTCCTGGCGCTGGTCATGCAGCGGCAGCAGCGCCGTCTCGGGCAGCGGCTCGGCGGCAGCGGTGCTGCCGCCCTGCTGGGCCTCGTAGAAGGCCTGGAGGTAGCGCTCGCAGACCTCCTTGGCGGGGCCGGCCTGCATGACCTCGCCCTTGTCGATCCAGACCACGCGGTCGCACAGGCTCTTGACGGTGGCCGTGTCGTGGCTCACGAAGAGTACGGTGCCGCGCTGCATGAAGTTGCGCAGAAAGCGCATGCACTTCTGCGTGAAGAAGGCGTCGCCCACCGCCAGCGCTTCGTCGATGACCAGGATGTCCGCGTCCACATGGGCGATCACGGCAAAGGCCAGGCGCACGTACATGCCGCTGGAATAGGTCTTGACCGGCTGGTCGATGAACTCGCCGATGTCGGCGAAGGCCTCGATGGAGTCGAAGCGCTCGGCGATCTGCGCATCCGTGAGGCCCAGCAGCGCCGCGTTCATGTAGACGTTGTCGCGCCCCGAGAACTCGGGGTTGAAGCCTGCCCCCAGCTCCAGCAGCGCCGCGATGCGGCCCTGCGTGCGCAGCCGGCCCTGGGTAGGCTCCAGTGTGCCGCAGACCATCTGCAGGAAGGTGGACTTGCCCGAGCCGTTGCGGCCGATGATGCCGATGGTCTCGCCCTTGCGCACGTGCAGGCTCACGTCTCGCAGTGCCCAGAAGTCGCGGTGGTAGCTCCTGGCCGGACGGCCCAGCCGGCGGGCCAGGCGCGGCAGCACAAACTGCCGCAGGCGGTCGCCCGGCGTGGCATAGATCTGGAAGCACTTGCCCAGGCCTTCGACCTCGATGGCCAGCTCGTCGTTCACTGGTTCAGAGGACATCGGCGAATCCTTTGCGGGTCTTCTGGAACCAGGCGAATCCCAGCCAGGCGAGCAGGGCGCAGGCGGCATAGGCGCAGGCCAGGCCGATCCAGTCCGGCAGGTGGCCCCAGACCAGCACCTCGCGCGTCTGCTCGATGAAGAAGGTGAGCGGGTTGAGGCGCAGCACGGTCTGGAAGGGCTCGGGCAGCGCCTTCACCGGAAAGAAGATGGGCGAGACGAACATCAGCATCGACGTGATCACGCCGGTGATCTGCCCCAGGTCGCGCGCGAACACGCCCAGCGACGCAAAGATCCAGCCCATGCCCAGCGTCATCAGGATCAGTGGCGCCCAGACCAGCGGCAGCAGCAGGGCGCTGGCGTGCAGCTGGCCATTGAAGAGCAGCAGCGCCGCCAGCAGCACGGCCAGGCTCGCTGCGGCGTGGAAGAGCGCGGTGCCCGTGGCCACCGCCACCAGGATTTCCAGCGGAAACACCACGCGCTTCACGTAGTTGACGTTGGCCAGGATCAGCTGCGGCGCGCGGTTGAGCACGTCCGAGAAGAAGCTGTACACGATCAGTCCGGCGAACAACACCATCGCGAACTGCGTCTTCGATTCTTCCGCGCCTCCCCAGCGGGCCTTGAACACCACCGAGAACACGAAGGTGTAGATCACCAGCATCAGCAGCGGAATGAGGATGGACCACAGCCAGCCCATGACTGAGCCCTTGTAGCGGCCGCTCACTTCGCGGCGCACCATCTTGGCAATCAGGGGCCGGTGCGTCCGCAGGCTGTCGATCATGGCACTCGCAGAGGCGGTGCTGCCTGCGCGTTCTATCAATTGGAAGACTCCGTGGTTATAGGAAAGCTCTGCCTCATGGAGCCGGCCGCCCGGGCGCGGTGCATGGTGCGCTGGCGAACGGCAAAAATACACGCGGGCGCTTGCGGAACTATTGAAAATAGCCCGGCGATTTTACCGGTCGATAATTGCATGGGACAGACTTCAGGTTACATATTGTTTTAATTCGGGAATATGCTGCAGGAGTCGGCAGTATCCCGGGGAAAAATTATTCAATGGCCAGCCCGGTTGTCTTCGGATGCCCATAGACACCCATGGCCGCGATGGCCATGCCACACTAGCGGGCTATGCCAGAACAAGATTGGGCGCGCGAGGCGCTGCTGACCTTTGACGCCGTTGTCAGCGCCACCGAGGGGTTCCGCAGCCGCGAGGGGCAGCGGAACATGGCCGCGCGCGTGGCCGAAACCTTTGCCGCCGCCGAGCTGGGCAAGCTGGATGACGAAGAAAGCGAGCCCGGGCGAGCGATCGCCGTCGTCCAGGCGGGCACGGGCGTGGGCAAGTCGCTGGCCTATGCGGTGCCGGCCATCGCCATCGCACTGGCGCGCGGCACCCGGGTGGTGATCTCCACCGCCACGGTGGCGCTGCAGGAGCAACTGGTCAACAAGGATTTGCCGGCGCTGGCCGCCAAGATGGGCGAATCAGGGGGCATGCCGTTCCGCCATGCGCTGGCCAAGGGGCGCGGGCGCTATGTCTGCAAGCTCAAGCTGGAGCGGATGGCGGGCACCGGCGATGGCGGCGGCGCCGAGGCCGACGGCGAGGGTTTCGACGACTTCTTCCCCGACGAGATGGCCGAGGCCCAGCAGACCGCGCGCAGCAGGCAGGTGAGCGAGGCGCGCCTGCAGTTCTACACCCGCATGGCCGATGCGCTCGCCACCCGCCGCTGGGACGGCGACCGCGACAGCCTCGACACCCCGCCCGAGCCCGAGGTCTGGAGCCCCATCGCCGCCGAGTCCAGCTCCTGCACCGGCAAGCACTGCCCGCTGTTCGGCAGCTGCACCTACTACGACCGGCGCAAGGAGCTGGTGCAGGCCCAGGTGGTGGTGGCCAACCACGACCTGCTGCTGTCGTCGCTGGGCGCGCGCCTGCTGCCCGAGCTGGACAACTGCCTGCTGGTGCTCGACGAGGCCCACCACCTGCCCGGCACCGCGCTCGACCAGTTCGCCAGCGAGATGGACCTGAGCCGCCTGGGCTGGATCGACAAGCTCGCCAGCCGCGCCACCCGCGTCGGCCAGCTGGTCGAGGTGAGCGAGGTGGCCGACATCGCCACCCACGCCAGCCAGCTGCGCCAGCACCTGCAGGACTGCGCCCGCCTGGTGATGGACGAATACGGCGAAGGCATGCGCCAGCAGCTGCAGCAGATGCGCAGCACGGTGTCGGTGCCTGCGCGCGTGCGCCTGCCGCGCGGCCAGCTGGCGCCGGCCATGCTCGAGCCGCTGGCGCAGGCCGCGCACCATGCCACGGCTTTCCTCGACGTGCTGCAGGCGATCTCCAAGGCGCTGCGCGCCGAGATCCGCGACAAGCCCGACGAGGCCAAGCGCCTGTCCACGCTCTATGCCCAGGTAGGCACGCTGGCGCCGCGGCTCGAGGCCGTGCACAACGCCACGCAGCTGCTGCTGTCCGAGCCGGCCGAGGGCAGCGTGCCGGCGGCCAAATGGTTCACGCTCGAGGTCTCGGGTGAGCTGGCCGTCATCAAGGCCCATGCCAGCCCGGTGCTGCCCGGCGCCACGCTGCGCCACCACCTGTGGAGCAAGGTGCGCGGCGCGCTGCTCACCTCGGCCACGCTCACCAGCGCCGGCGCGGGGGCCGGCGATCCGTTCGATTACTTCCTGCGCGAGACCGGCCTGTACGGCGATGCCGCCGTCAGCACGCTCGAGGTCGCCAGCCCCTTCGACTACGCCTCGCAGGGCGCGCTCATCGCCACCGAGACCGTGGCCGACCCGCGCCAGCCGCAGCAGTTCAACGCCGAGATGATCGATGCGCTGCTCGCCGACCTGGCCCGGGTCGAGGCCGGCGGCCTGGTGCTGTTCACCTCGCGCGAGCAGATGCGCCTGGCCGTCGATGCGCTGCCCACCGCCATGCGCAGCGTGGTGCTGGTGCAGAACACCCTGCCGCGCAGCCAGCTGCTGCAGACCCACCGCGACCGCGTGTTCACCGGCCTGCCGTCCATCATCTTCGGCATGCAGTCCTTCGGCGAGGGGCTGGACCTGCCCGGCGCGCTGTGCGAGTCGCTGTTCATCACCAAGCTGCCGTTCGCGCCGCCGGACGACCCGGTGGGCGAGGCGCGGGCCGAATGGCTCAAGGGCGGCGGGCGCGACCCGTTCGTGGAGCTGGTGATCCCCGCCACCGCCATCCGCCTGGCGCAGTGGGTGGGCCGGGCCATCCGCACCGAGTCCGACCGCGCCCACGTCTACTGCTACGACCGGCGCCTGGTGCGTACCAGCTACGGCCAGCGCCTGCTCAAGAGCCTGCCGCCATTCGCGCTGCAGCGTCGGGCGGCGGCCACGTACTGAGCATCAAATCGGCCTCTGGCGCATATAAATAAAGCGCTAATAGCTATTGTTTTTGATATTCGGCTTGCAGCGCCTGCAACTGCCGGTGTGCCGGGCTGTCCCGGTCTGCCGGTAGCTGATGGCGCGCCTGCAGGTAGTGGTGGGTGAACACGTCGAGGTAGGCCGACAGCGTGTGCGAGGCGTGCGTGTCGCGGGCGTCGCCCGACAGCTCCAGGCACAGCGCCGCCACCTCGGCGGTGCAGAAATGGTCGCCGCGCGACGAGCGGCGCAGGCGGTAGCGCGAGACCTGGTCGGGGTGCAGGCTCAGCACCGGAAAGCGGTCCAGGTACGGGCTCTTGCGGAACATCTTGCGCGCCTCGGGCCAGGTGGCGTCCAGCAGGATGAACAGCGGCCGCTTGCCCGGCTGCGGCGCCGTCGTGTTCACCACCCGCTCGGGCGGCTGCACGAACTCGCCGGGAAACACCAGGTACGGCTGCCACTGCGGGTCGGCGAGCAGGGCCAACAGTGCCGCGTCCGTCTCGGTGCGCGACCAGCCGAAGGCCCAGGTGTCGGCCACCACGTCGGCGATCAGCCAGCCGGTGTTGCTGGGCTTGAGCGGCTCGGCATCGTGCATCAGCAGGCACATGCCGGCCGCGGTCTGCAGCCCTGGCCGCCACTGGCAGATGCAGTGCGAGGGCCGCAGGCGGCAGCCCTCGCAGCGCTCGCCCTTGGGGCCGCCGCGCGCCAGGAAGGGCCGCGTGCTGCGGGCCAGGCGCTGCGTGCGCAGCCGCGAGACGGCATGGGGCACGACGGTTTCCGTCATTCGGGGTCCACGCTTTCGAGCGCGAACAGCGGCACGGCGCAATCGCGGCTCAGCCACACGCCGCCGCCCAGCTCGCGCATCGCCGGGCGCAGGCCGCGGCGGTACAGCTCGGCGCGGTGGCGCAGCAGGCGCGGGTCGGTCAGGCCGTCGTCGATGATGTCGCGCTCATAGTCCTCGCGCGCCACGGCCTCCACGTACAGGCCGCCGCGCGACAGCCGCCCCAGGTTGTGCAGCGCCTGCTTCAGGTCGGGCGGGCTCAGGTACGGCAGCACGCCCTGGCAGATCACCAGGTCGAAGGGCTCGTCGGACTGGTAGTCCACCACCGAGCCGCGCTCCCAGCCGAAGCGCTGGCACAGGTACTCGCTGTACTCCACGCCATGGTAGCTGGCGCCGGGAAAGTGCCGCTCCACCACCTCGCGCCACAGCCCGATGCCGCAGCCCATGTCGAGCACGCGCGCCACCGGCACGCGCAGGTAGCCGAGGTACGAGCAGACGAAGGCGCCCAGCCGCGCCACATGCTCGGCGTCCACCACGCTGGTTTTCTTGTCGAAGTAATAGCGCTGGTAATACGCCTCGTCGAACCACTGCTCGCTCGCTGATTGCACGCATGCTCCTTGTCCAAAGCCGGGAGTATCGCGCAATGCGCATGCTTCCAAAAAAGTAGCTGCTTGCGCTTGTCAGAAAAGGAATTCAGGCCATATATGCCTGAATATCAAATACTAACAAGCGCAAGCAGCTATGCTTTTTGCAATATCAGGCGGCTTTTGGCGGGCGGTGCAGCAGGCAGATCTTGTTGCCGTCGGGATCGCGCAGGTAGGCCAGGTACAGGCGGCCGGCGCCTTCGCCGCGCCAGCCCGGCGGGTCTTCGCAGCTCGCGCCGCCCGCGGCCACGCCGGCGGCATGCGCGGCATCGGCCTGCTCGGTGGACGCGCAGGCAAAGCCCGTGGTGCCGCCGTTGGCGTGGGTGGCGGGCTGGCCGTCGATGGGCGTGCTGATCGCGAACGTGCCCGTGGGGCTGCGGTAGAAATAGCGGTTCTTGTTGGCGACGCCGGGCGCCACGGCCAGTTGGCCCAGCAGCGCATCGTAGAAGCGCTTGCCGCGCTCCAGGTCATTCACACCCAGCATGACATGGCTGAACATTGCATCCTCCTTGTATCGCCTACCATCAGGCGCAGATTGCGGATGCCATCCTAGCGATCTTTGCCCGCCACCCTGTCACCCGTGCACGCCATGCCCCAACACTTCACCGCCGTCCCGCTGGAAAAATCCTACCGCCTGCTCAACCACGGCCCCACCGTGCTGGTCTCGGCCGAGCACGCGGGCGAGCGCAACGCCATGTCCGCCGCCTGGGCCTGCGCGCTGGACTTTGCGCCGCCCAAGGTCACCGTCGTGATCGACAAGGCCACGCGCACCCGCGCGCTGGTCGAAGGCAGCGGCTGCTTCGCGCTGCAACTGCCCACCGTGCCCATGGCCGCGCTGACCAAGGCCATAGGCACCGACAGCGCCGTGGACCTGCCCGACAAGCTGCAGCGCCATGGCGTGCAGCTCTTCACCGCGCCCGGCTGGCCCGCCGTGCCGCTGGTCGAGGGCTGCGCCGCCTGGCTGGTCTGCAGGCTGATTCCCGAGCCGCACAACCAGCAGGCTTACGACCTGTTCATCGCCGAAGTCGTGGCCGCCTGGGCCGACGAGCGCGTGTTCCGCGACGGGCACTGGGAGTTCGACACCGCGCCGCCCGAGCTGCGCACGCTGCACTACGTGGCGGGCGGGCAGTTCTATGCGATCGGGGAGTCGGTGCGGGTGTGAGGGGTGGGATGCGACTGCGACCCGCAGTTACACGACCGCAATGCTGAACGACTCGGGCCGCCGCGCAAGCAGGTGGGACAGCCGTTGAAGGCCCGCCCGCAGGCGCCCTCGGTCCTGGATGCACCCCAAGGAGATCCGAATGGCATTCACGGCCCCGCCGCCGGTGGCGAAGGCCTCCGCCGGCGTGACGGCGAGGCCCTCGCTGTCGGCTGCGCGCGCCAGCTGCGAGGGGCTCCAATACCCCGGCAGCTCGAGCCATACATGCAGGCCGTCTCCAGCGCCGCTGTAGCGCCCCGCCAGAATATCCCTGGCCATCCGGTGGCGCAGACGCGCCTCCTTGCGTACGCCTGCCATCAATCCGTCGGCCGAGCCGTCGAGGATCCACTGCGTGGCCAGTGCGGCCGTCAAGGGAGCGGCCATCAGCGCGAATGATCGGAGCGCGACCAGGAAACGTTCGCGTTCATGCGGGTCACGCAGGAGCACGAAGGCGACACGCAAGCCGGGCGTCAGGCATTTCGACAGGGTCGAGATGTAGTACACCTGTTCCGGGGCCAACGTGGCAATAGGTGGTGGCGGGGTCTCGGCAAGGAGCCAGTAGGGATCGTCCTCGACGATGCGCACCTTGCAGCGCTTCGCGATGCTGGCGAGTTCCTGGCGCCGGTGTTCAGGGATGGTGATGGCGGTCGGGTTCTGCAAGGTCGGATTGAGGTAGACCAGCCCCGGCTGGTGCTGGCGGCACGCTTGCTCCAGCGCCCCAGGCACCATCCCGTGTTGGTCCGCCTCCACCGCAACGATGCGCCGGCCGAACTGGGCCGCTGCGGCGCGCAGGCCGGGATAACTCGTCGGCTCTGCCAGGATCACATCGCCAGGCTCCGTCAGCGCCAGGATCAAGGCGGCGATCGCTGCTTGCGCTCCCGGGCAGACAACCACCTGCCGGGGATCCAGCTGCCCCAACATCGGCTCCAGCCATTGGGCTCCCGCCTTGCGGTCGGAGTCGCTTCCGCCGCCCAGGTGGTAGGTCATCAGCAATGCAGCATCCGCGCTCATCAATACCTGGGACAGGCCTTGTTTCAGCAGGTCGCCGAAGTCCACGCCATCCGGCGGTGGCGGGGTATTCATGCTCAGGTCGAGGATGGCGCTCAATTCGACTTTCGGCGCCGCGACATAAGTGCCCCGAGCGCCGCGGCCCTCCAGCAAGTGGCGGCGCCTGGCTTCGTCGTAGGCGCGCGTGATCGTCGTCAGGTCGACGCCGAGCAGGGCGGCCAAGCGGCGCTGCGGCGGGAGACGGTCACCCGGGGTCAAAGATCCCTCTGCCACCGCCGCCTGCAAGGCATCCGCAATCTGCAGGAACCGTGGTCCGCCGTGCACGGCCAATCGCGGCAACCAGAGGGGCAAATCGTCATCTTGCATGATTTTCAACCGGGGCGTTTTGCATCGATGTATGGAAGTTGCTTGCAGGTAGTATGGCCTGGAACGCGCAGCAACGCCCTCCTTGCATGGCAGTCGCTGGCGTTTTTGCCGCGCTCAGCTGGGGGGCAATGCTTCTCATGCTGGACAGTGCCAAGTCATAGGCTGGAAATTCTCAAATGGTCGATTGGATCCCGGTAGTCTTCGCTGCGTTCAAGGTTCTCGTGCTCGGCACGGGCATGTTCTTCGCCATCAAGTGGCATTACGACCAGGGAAAGCGGGGGAAAGAGAAGGAGGCGTGCGCGGTGCTGCGCGCGGGCGGCAAGGTGGCCGCGGTCTTCGTGCTGTCGCTGCTGGGCCTGGGGCTCGTCACCTTCGCCCTGGTCAGGACGCTCGGCCTGGACCTGACCTTGCCGTGACGGCCAGGAAGGGCCGGCCCGGCATCACTCCAGATACATCTCCGCCAGCCGCTGCTGCGCCTTCTCGTCCACACCCAGCACCTGGGCCATGTAGACGGGTACGCTGCCGTACTGGGCGAGCAGTGGGTCGAGGGCGGCGGTGAGGAAGGGCTCCTGCACGCGCCACAGCACGTCGAGGATGTCGGGGCGGATGTGGGCGGCCGCGGCGCGGGCCTCGGCAGGGCGCTGGTAGTAGCGGTTGGTCAGCAGGTAGTCCTGCAGCACCACCTCGCGCGGCACGCCCAGCGTCATCAAGAGCAGCGTGGCGGCCCAGCCGGTGCGGTCCTTGCCGGCGGTGCAGTGGAAGACGATGGGGTCATCGCTGTGCAGCAGCATTTCGAAGAACTGCGCGAACTGCGCGGCGTTGTCGTGGACGAAGCCGCGGTAGGTGTCCTGCATCAACGTGACGGTGTGCTCGGGCGTCAGGTCGGCGCCCTCACGCAGCAGCGTGAAGGCGCGCTGCACCACGGTGGGCTCGATCGCCAGCGAGTGGTGCAGCAGGCCGGCTATGGCGTAGCGGTCCTGTTCCTGTTCGCGCGCGCCGCGGAAGTCCGCCGTGCGGCGCACCTGCAGGCCCAGCAGGCTCTGCTGCCCCTGTGGCGTGAGGTGGGCGAGGTGGTCGGAGCGGAACAGCTTGCGCCAGCGCACGGTGCGGCCGTGCAGCCCCTGGTAGCCGCCCAGGTCGCGGAAGTTGGTGGTGCCGGGCAGGGCGATGTGGCGCGGCGTATCGTGGCCGGCCGCGAGGGCTTCGGTGGTAGGGGACATGTATAGGGTTATAGCCTATGCAGGCTGCAACCGTGTGTCGTGCGGGCGATGCCGGGGCGGGTGCAGTCATGGCAAGATCGGGCGCAGTGCCCGATCTAGGATTTCCCCATGGACTTTTCGCTTCCGCCACCGTTGCTGGAGCTGCGCGACAGGACGCGGCAATTCATCGCCGAGCAGGTGATCCCGCTGGAGAACGACGAGCGCCAGTCGAGCCACGGCCCGAGCGAGGCGCTGCGCCGCGAGCTGGTGGGCCGCGCCAAGGCAGCCGGCCTGCTCACGCCGCATGCCTCCAAGGAGCTGGGCGGGCTGGGCCTGTCGCATGTCGGGAAGGCCGTGGTCTTCGAGGAGGCCGGCTACTCGTGGCTGGGCCCCACGGCGCTCAACATCCATGCGCCCGACGAAGGCAACATCCATTTGATGGAGGAGGTGGCCAGCCCGGCGCAGAAGGAGCGCTGGCTGCGCCCGCAGGTGGCGGGCGAGACGCGCTCGTGCTTTGCGATGACCGAGCCGGCCCCGGGCGCGGGCGCCGATCCGGCGGCGCTGGCGACCACCGCGGTGCGCGACGGCGGCGACTACCTCATCAGCGGCCGCAAGTGGTTCATCACCGGCGCCGAAGGGGCGGACTACGCCATCATCATGGCGCGCATGGAAGACGGCTCGGCCACCATGTTCCTCAGCGACATGCACCGGCCGGAAATCGTGCTCGAACGCAGCATGGATGCGATGGACTCGTGCTTCACCGGCGGCCACGGCGTGCTGTGCTTCGACCAGCTGCGCGTGCCCGCCGCCGACGTGCTGGGCGAGGTGGGCAAGGGCTTTCGCTATGCCCAGGTGCGGCTGGCGCCGGCACGGCTCACGCACTGCATGCGCTGGCTGGGCCAGGCGCGGCGCGCGCACGACGTGGCGCTGGCCTACGTGCGCCGCCGCCAGGCCTTCGGCCGGCCACTGGCCGAGCACGAGGGCGTGGGTTTCATGCTGGCCGACAACGACATGGACCTGCACACCGCGCGCCTGCACATCTGGCACACGGCCTGGCTGCTGGACCAGGGCGAGAAGGGCAACTACGAATCGAGCCGCGCCAAGGTCGTGTGCTCCGAGGCCGAGTGGCGCGTGGTGGACCGCTGCGTGCAGATGCTGGGCGGCCAGGGCGTGACCATGGAGTCGCCGGTGATGCGCATCTTCATGGACATGCGGGCCTTCCGCATCTACGACGGCCCGAGCGAGGTGCACCGCTTCAGCATGGCGCGCAAGCTGGTGCATGCGGCCGGGCAGGACGCGCCAGCCGAGTACGGCGTGCCGGCGCAGATCCGCGCGATGGGAACATAGATTGCTATGCAAACAGTAGCTGCTGGCGCAGATGGCATGGGCGCCATCCTGCAAAAATACCTCAAAGACCAGGGCCTGGGCGGCAACGAGCCGCTGCAGGTGTCGGTGCTGGCCGGCGGCCAGTCCAACCCCACCTACCGCCTGCAGGCGGGCGGCCGGCAGATGGTGCTGCGCAAGCAGCCGCCCGGCCAGCTCGTGGCGGGCGCGCACGCGGTGGACCGCGAATACCGTGTGATGCACGCGCTGGCCGCCACCGACGTGCCGGTGCCGCGCATGCTGGCCTACTGCGACGATGCCGGCCTGCTGGGCACGCCGTTCTACCTGATGGAGTTCCTCGACGGCCGGGTGCTGATGGACCAGGCCCTGCCCGGCATGGCGCCCGCACAGCGCGAGGCGCACTACCGCGAGATGGGCCGCGTGATCGCCGCGCTGCACGCGGTCGACCTCAATGCCGTGGGCCTGACCGACTATGGCCGCCGCGGCGGCTACGTGGCCCGCCAGGTGCGGCGCTGGAGCCAGCAGACGCAGCAGCTCACCGTGCCGGTGAACGACGCGATGCGCCGCCTGATGGACTGGCTGCTCGAGCACCTGCCCGAGCGCGACGAAACCACGCTGGTGCACGGCGACTACCGGCTCGACAACCTGGTGTGGCACGCCAGCGAGCCGCGCGTGATCGGCGTGCTCGACTGGGAGCTGTCCACGCTGGGCGACCCGCTGGCCGACCTGGCATACCAGGGCATGGGCTGGCGCATCCCGCCGCAGCTGTGGCGCGGCATCGGCGGCCTCGATTGGGCGGCGCTGGGCATTCCCGACGAGGCTGCCTACCTGCGCTGGTACACCGAGGCCACCGGGCGCGACCCCGGCGCGCGCTGGGAGTTCTACCTCGCCTTCAACCTGTTCCGCATGGCGGCCATCCTCTACGGCATCGCCCAGCGCGCCGCCGACGGCAACGCGGCCGCGGCCGACGCGGCGGAAACCGGCGCCAGGGCCGGCCCGCTGGCCGAGCTGGGCTGGGCCTGCGCGCAGCGCTACCGGTAGCGGCACCGGCGGAGCGAGGGCTGCACCGTTGTCGCGGTAGCTACATGCCGGGCTTTCGCTCGGCGCGCCGTGCAGGGATCATGCAGGGGAGTCTTCCACCTGGAATCCCGATGACAGATCTCTACGCAGGCAGCACCGTCGCCGACGCCTACCGCTCGGCCTTCCAATCCTTTCCCGGGCGCGTGGCGCTGGTGATGCCCGATGGCTCGTCGTGGACCTATGCCGAGCTGGAACGGCGCGTGCACCGCATGGCGCGCTACCTGGCGTCGCTGGGCCTACGGCACCAGGAAGGGCTGGCCGTGCTCACCGGCAACCAGCCCGAGGCGCTGGCCGTCATCATCGCCTGCGCCTTTCTCGGGCTGCGCCAGACGGCGCTGCACCCCATGGGCGCGCTGGACGACCAGGCCTTCGTGCTGGAGGACGCGGGCATGGCCGCGCTGGTGGTCGGCGCGCGCTTTGCCGAGCGCGGCGCGCAGCTCAAGGCGCGCGGCCTGGTGCGGCATGTGCTCAGCATCGGCCCCTCGGACCTGGGCGAGGACGTGATCGCCGCCAGCGCGGCCTTCGATGGCGGCATGCTGCCTATCGCGGCGCAGCCGGACGACATCGCCAAGATCAGCTACACCGGCGGCACCACCGGCCGCTCCAAGGGCGTGGTCCACCGCCAGCGCACCACGCTGACCATGACGCTGCAGCAGCTCTCCGGCTGGGAATGGCCGGCCGAGACGCGCTGCCTGATCGCCACGCCGATCTCGCACGCCGGCGGCTCCATGGTGCTGCCCACGCTGCTGCGCGGTGGCACGCTGGTGCTGCTCGACCAGTACCGGCCCGAGACCTTCCTGCAGGCCGTGCAGCAGCACCGCATCACCGCGACTTTCCTGGTGCCCACGCAGATCTACGGACTGCTGGATTTTGCGGAGCTGGACCGCTGGGACCGCTCCAGCCTCGAATGCATCTTCTACGGCGCCTCGCCCATTGCGCCGGCGCGGCTGGCCGAGGCGGTGCGGCGCTTTGGCCCGATCTTTGGCCAGATCTACGGCCAGGCCGAGTCGCCGATGACCATCAGCTACCTGCGCAAGGCCGAGCACGACTTGGAGCAGCCCGGGCGCCTGCAGTCCTGCGGCCGGCCGCTACTGGGCAACCAGGTGCGGCTGCTGGACGCGCAGCACCGCGAAGTGGCGGTGGGCGAGGTCGGCGAGCTGTGCGTGCGCAGCCCGCTGACCATGGCCGGCTACCTGAACCGGCCCGAGGAAACGGCCAAGGTCTTCGCCGGCGACTGGCTGCACACCGGCGACCTGGCGCGCTGCGATGCCGACGGCTACCTCTACCTGGTGGACCGCGCCAAGGACATGATCATCACCGGCGGCTTCAACGTGTACTCCAGCGAGGTCGAGGGCTGCCTGGCGCTGCATCCCGCGGTGGCGCAGTCGGCCGTCATCGGCGTGCCCGATGCCAAATGGGGCGAGGCGGTTGCCGCCGTCGTCGTGCTCAAGCCCGGCGCGGCGGCCGGGGCGCAGGAGCTGATCGACTTCGTGCAGGCGCGCAAGGGCGCGGTCAACACGCCCAAGCAGCTGTGGCTGGCGGACGAGCTGCCCGTCACCTCGCTGGGCAAGATCGACAAGAAGACCCTGCGCGCGCGCTTCTGGGACGGACAGGCGCGCCAGGTGGGTTGAGCGGAACAGAAAGAAAACCAAAGGGATCAATGGCATGAAGACTCGACGACACCTGTGCGGCCTGCTGGCCGCGGCGCTTTGCGCGGCGGCAGCCGCTCCCGGGGCCCTGGCGGCGCCGCCCTACCCCACCAAGCCGGTCACGGTGATGGTGCCCTACCCGGCGGGCGGGGCCACGGACGCCTCGGCCCGCATGTACGCCACGCTGATGGGCGCCAAGCTCGGCCAGCCGGTGCTGGTCGAGAACCTGGGCGGCGTCAGCGGCGGCCTGGGCGCGCAGAAGGTGCTGTCGGCGCCGGCCGACGGCTACTACCTGTTCCTGGGCTCGCCCAACGAGGTGATCCTGTCGCCGCTGGTCAATCCGGCCGTCAAGTACAAGCCGCAGGACTTCGTGCTGGTCCAGCCCTCGTCCTATGTGCCGCTGGTGGTGCTGGCCCGCAAGGGCCTGCCGGTGAATTCGGTGGACGAGCTGATCGACCTGGCGCGCAAGTCCGCCGCCGCCGGCGCGCCGCTGAGCTATGGCACCACCGGCCTGGGTTCGCTCTACCACCTGGTCACCGAGAACTTCGCGCAGCGCATCGGCAGCAAGCTCACCCACGCGCCCTACAAGGGCGGCGCGCCGATGATCCAGGACCTGGCCGGCGGCCAGATCGATTTCGTCATCACCGCGTACCAGTCCTCGTTCGACGCCATGGCCGAGCAGGGCCGCATGAAGATGCTGGCCAGCCTGGGCGCGACGCGGCCCGAGACGCTCAAGCACCTGCCCACGGTGAACGAGAGCCGGCAGCTGCAGAACTTCAGCTACACGATCTGGGGCGGCTTCTTCGTCAGGAAGGGCACGCCCGACGAGCTGGTGCAGCGCCTGCGCACGGTGATCGCAGAGGCCCAGCAGGACCCGGCGGCGATCAGCTTCCGCGAAACCCAGCGCTCGCTCAAGATCCCGGACATGAGCGCACAGGAAATCGCCAGGTTCTTCGAGTCCGAGACCGCGCGCTACGCCGAGCTGACCAAGGCCGTGGGGGTCAAGGCGGATTGACATCGGCAGCGGGCGGGGCACGCCTCGCTCGCTGCCGGGCCCGCGCTACTGGCAAGCGGCTTGCGCGGCAGCCTTGCCCTGGCACATCATCTGTCTGGAAGCCTGGAAGATTTCGGCCTTGACGGACGGCATGTCGACAAAGCCGCCGATGTGCAGGTTGATGGTGTTGTCGTAGGTGTTATCGAAGGTGAAGAACTCCAGCGCCTCGATGTCACCCCGCTTCCGTTCCTTGCCGTAGAAGGCCAGGGCGCGTCTGACTTCATCCAGCACCCGGCTTTCGATCAGCAGCTGGGGCTGGCCGGGCTCGATGTTCTGCTTGGAGTCGAACTCCAGCACGCCGTTGTTGCTGGACTCGGTGACCACGATGATCTTGCCCTTGCCCCCCACCTTGGCGATTTCCTTGCGCAGCATGTTGGTTGCGGCTGCCATGCGGCATTGGTAGAGCTGGTCCAGCAGGCGGCGGTCCTTGTCCCGGGGATCTTCGGTCGAAGCCTGGCCGTTGGCTGTGGAGGCCGGAACGATGGGGCCATCCTGGTAGAACGAGAGTTGCGCGCGCAGCTGGGAAATTTTGCTGAATTTCTCGATCTCGCAGGCACCGCGCGGTGCGTGCTTTTGCAGCTCGGGCAGCGCGTTTTCGTACAGCCCGTCCTGCAGCACGGTGGAGAGGTAGAAGTCAAACCCGAAGACGTCGTACCCTTGGGGCAGGCCGCCTCCCACATACATGTTGCCGGCGCTGTCATAGGTGGTGAGCCGGTGCTTTTCGATGTGCTGCAGCCATTGCAGCTCGTCCGGGGCGGCGGTGCCGGCCTGGGCTTTTTCGCTCAAGGCCTGGTAGTACTGGTCGATGTTGCGCACGTACTGGCCGGCCTCGCGATCCAGCAACTGGGCAAAGTCGGCGTTCGCCATGCCGCTGGCAAAGATCACCCCCAGCTTCACATCCCGGATCTGGTACTCGGCAAACAGGGCGCGCAGCGTTTTCGCCATGCGCTCCAGCTCCGCCTTGGAGATGCCATTGAGATACGGTTCGTCCGCCACGAAGACCGTGGCTACGTGGTCTTGGTAGCGCTGGATCAGCTCCATGTAGGGCCGCAGAATGGCGATGGCCTCCGGGTCGGGAGGAATGTCGCGCAGCTTGTTGAGCGCCAGCGGGGCGAACAGCTTGCGCTGCCGTTGGTCGCCCATCCCGTACTCGGTATTGAGCTGGGCGACGGGCCGGATACGGTTCAGCACCGGCCCCAGGTCCAGGTCCACCTTGGTGCTGCTGCCCACCACCTTCTGGAGCTGCCTTTCCATGTGGTCTGGCTCACCGGTGTTGATATGGGTGCCGGCCACCTTGCCGACAAACTCGGGGTTGATGCCGGCGGGCGCAAAAATGGCGATGTGGGCTGGCACGTCCGGGCGCAGGTACAGGGCAGCGACGCCAATCGCTGCGCCGATGACGCCGACGGCGGCGGCGATGAGGGCCTTCTTCTTCACGACCGACCGCATCAACCCAGGTGCTGCCCCAGCACGCCCGCCAGCTCGAACATGCCGATGCTGTCCTTGCCGAACACGGGGCGCAGCTTGTCGTCGGCGAGGATGGTGCGCTTGTCCTTGGGGTCCTGCAGGTTGTGGGCCTTGATGTATTCCCACATCTTCTTGACCGCCTCGGGGCGGGCCACGGGTTCGCCGCCGATCACGGCGGCCAGCGCGGCGCTGGGCGCCTTGCCGGTGGCGGCCGCGGTCTTGCGCGGGGCCTTGGCGGCCTTGGTGGCGGTCTTGCTCGCGGTCTTGGTGGCTTTTTTGGCTGCAGCGCCCGTACCACCTGCGCCAGCAGCTGCAGTTTTGGTAGCGCCCTTGCGCGGCGGGTACTTGGAGTCGCGTGGCTCGAACTCGAAGCCCACCTTGCCGGCGGCCGCGTCCCAGGCCAGGAAGGCCTTGAAGTTGCGGCGCGTGCGGTTGGAGACGAACTTGTCCAGCAGGTCGGTCTTGCCGTCCTTCAGCAGCTTGACCATCTGCTCGCGCTCGATGGGCTGCTGCAGGATGATCTGGCCGCTCTTGAAGTCGCAGCTCGGCTTGGCCTGCTGCGCGGTGGGCACGGCGCGGCTGCAGACGTAGTTGGCGCCATGCTCGAACACCGGCGCGCCGCACTTGGGGCAGTTGCCCAGCGCGTTCTGGCTGCCGAAGTCCACCAGCTCGCCCGAGTCCTCGTCGTCCTTGTCGTCGCCGAAGTCGAATTCGAGCTTGTAGTTGTTCTGCTCGTCGTCGCGCACGATGGCCACCTCGGCGGTGAAGGGCCAGCCCGCCTTGGAGCGGAAGCCCTCCAGCGGGCCGATGCGGCGCTCGCGCAGCAGCGCCTCGGCCTCGGCGGGCTCGAAGGTGCGGCCCGCGGGCGACTTGGTGAACGAGAAGCCGCAGCCTTCGCCGGCGCCGTTGGCGCCCGTGCAGGCATAGCGGCGGTAGTTTTCCTTGACCACGCCGCCGCAGTTGGGGCAGGGCGTGGCCAGCGTCGCGTAGTCGCCGGGGATGGTGTCGCGGTCGTATTCCTTGGCCTTCTTGACCATGCGCTCGGTCATGGCCTGGATGTCGGCCATGAAGGCATCGCGCGAGAGCTGGCCCTTTTCCATCTGGGCGAGCTTGTATTCCCATTCGCCGGTCAGCTCGGCCTTGGACAGTTCCTCCACCTGCAGGCCGCGCAGCAGCGTCATCAGCTGGAAGGCCTTGGCCGTGGGGATGAGCTCGCGGCCTTCGCGCAGCATGTATTTCTCGGTCAGCAGGCCTTCGATGATGGCCGCGCGCGTGGCTGGCGTGCCCAGGCCCTTTTCCTGCATGGCTTCGCGCAGCTCGTCGTCCTCCACCTGCTTGCCGGCGCTCTCCATCGCGCCTAGCAGCGTGGCTTCGGAGTAGCGGGCCGGCGGCTTGGTCTTGAGGCCCTTGGCGTCGACCTGCTCGGCCGGTGGCTTCTCGCCGGGCTGCACGGGCACCAGGTTCTGGCCCTTGTCGCCTTCCTTGGCGTCTTCCACCTCGCTCGCGGCTTCCTTGCCGTAGATGGCCAGCCAGCCGGGCTTGACCAGCACCTTGCCCTCGGTCTTGAAGTGGTGCTCCTCGATCTTGCTCACCCGCGTGGTGACCAGGTATTCGGCGCTGGGGAAGAACACCGCCATGAAGCGGCGCACCACCAGCATGTAGAGCTTGTGCTCGGCCTCGGACAGCGCGCCCGGCGCCTGCGTGGTCGGGATGATGGCAAAGTGGTCGCTGACCTTGCTGTTGTCGAAGATGCGCTTGCTCGCGCGCACGTAGTTGGCGCCCAGCGCCTGCTGCGCGAACGGCGCTAGCTGCTGCATGCCGCTGTGCGCCAGCATCTCGAAGGTCTCGCGGGCCACGGGCAGGTAGTCCTCGGGCAGCGCGCGCGAATCGGTACGCGGGTAGGTCAGGGCCTTGTGCTTTTCGTACAGGGCCTGGGCCAGCGCCAGCGTGGTCTTGGCCGAGAAGCCGAACTTGCCGTTGGCCTCGCGCTGCAGGCTGGTCAGGTCGAACAGCAGCGGCGAGGCCTGGGTGGTGGGCTTCGCTTCTTCGGTGACGGTGGCAGGCTTGCCGCGCGCGGCGTTGGCGATCGCCTCGGCATCGCGCAGGTTCCACACGCGGTCGGCGCGGGCCTCGGGGTCTTCGCCTTTCTTCCACTTGGGGTCGAACCACTTGCCGGGGTAGTGGCCGGCCTGGGCGGCAAAGTCGGCGTGGATTTCCCAGTAGTCGCGGCTGACGAACTTGCGGATCTTCTCCTCGCGCTCCACCATCAGCGACAGCGTGGGCGTCTGCACCCGGCCCACGGTGGTCAAAAAGAACCCGCCGTCGCGCGAGTTGAAGGCCGTCATCGCCCGCGTGCCGTTGATGCCCACCAGCCAGTCGGCCTCGGAGCGGCTGCGCGCCGCGTCGGCCAGGCCCTGCATCTGCGCGTCGCTGCGCAGGTGCTCGAAGCCGTCGCGGATGGCCTGCGGCGTCATGCTCTGCAGCCACAGGCGCTGGATGGGCTTGGCCAAGGTGCCCTTGGCGCCGCCGGCGTACTGCTCGATCAGGCGGAAGATCAGCTCGCCCTCGCGGCCCGCGTCGCAGGCGTTGATGAGCTGGGTCACGTCCTTGCGCTTGGCCAGTTTGACCACCGCGTTCAGGCGACTCTTGGTCTTGTCCACGGGCTTGAGGTCGAAGTGCGGCGGGATCACCGGCAGGTGCGCGAAGCTCCACTTGCCGCGCTTGACGTCGAATTCCTCGGGCGCCTGGATCTCGACTAGGTGGCCGACGGCGCTGGTCACCACATAGCGGTCGCTCTCGAAGTGGTCTTCGTGCTTGTCGAACTTGCCGGCCACCGGCGTGAGTGCGCGCACGATGTCCTGCGCGACGGATGGTTTTTCTGCAATTACCAGTGTTTTTGTCATGAACGGGCTCGTCTCATTCGTGGTGCCGCCCCCAAACCGGGGGCTGGCGCTTCTACAATGCGTTTCTTCGCGTGCGCGCGCCTACGCGCATACGTGTGCTTATTTAACTTAGCAGAGATTTCGCCATGCCGAGCAATGTCCCTCGTTTTTCCCCTGGCCGCCGCATCCAGGTGCGCCGCTCGGGCGTGCACGGCAAGGGGGTCTTCGCGCTGCAGGACATGGCCGAGGGCGAGACCGTCATCGAGTACAAGGGCCAGGTCATCTCGTGGGAAGAGAGCCAGGACCGCCACCCGCACGACCCGGCCAACCCCAACCACACCTTCTTCTTCCAGATCGACGGCGAGCGCGTGATCGACGGCGGCGACCGCGGCAACGCGGCGCGCTGGATCAACCACAGCTGCGCGCCCAACTGCTACGCCGAGGAGCGCGACGGCCGCATCTTCATCACCGCGCTGCGCAACATCCTGGCTGGCGAGGAGCTGAACTACGACTACGGCCTGATCGTGGAAGAGCGCTACACCAAGCAGCTCAAGGCCGAGTACGCCTGCTACTGCGGCAATGCGGACTGCCGCGGCACCATGCTGGCGCCCAAGCGCGGCTGGCGCCCGCCAATGCCTGGCGACAGCAAGAAGGCCGGCAGCCGATGAGCCTCGATAACACCGCGGAGCCCATCCGCTGGCCCGCCGAGGCCATCTGGGAAGCGCTGTATCCCCGCCTGCCTGGCTTCACCGTCGAGGTGCTGCCCAGCATCGACTCCACCAACACCGAGCTGATGCGCCGCGCCCGCGCCGGCCGCACCGAGCCCATCCTGCTGGTGGCCGAGCGGCAGACCGCCGGCCGCGGCCGCCTGGGCCGACCCTGGCATGGCGCGGTGGGCGATGCGCTCACCTTCTCGCTGGGCCTGCCGCTGGCGCCGAAGGACTGGTCGGGCCTGTCGCTGGCCGTGGGCGTGAGCGTGGCCGAGAGCCTGCAGCCCGCGCCGCCCGAGCCGGGCAGCGCCGTGCCGCGCATCGGCCTCAAGTGGCCGAACGACCTGTGGCTGAGCGGCGACCGCAAGCTCGCCGGCATCCTGGTCGAGACTGCAAGTTTTGTAGCTGCTGGCGCAGATGGGGTGGGCGCTGCAGCCCAAAACCCTGCGGAACGCTATGTGGTCATCGGCATCGGCATCAACGTGCGCGCGCCGGCGGGCGACGGCCTCTCGACCACGCCGGGCAGCCTGCAGATGCTCGATGCCCGCTGGGACGCGCCGCAGGCGCTGGCCGCCATCGCGGCGCCGCTGGTCGACACCCTGCTGGCCTTCGCCGCCCAGGGCTTCGCGCCACTGCTGCCGCGCTTTGCGCAGCGCGACGCGCTGCGGGGCCGGGCGGTCAACCTCACCGACGGCACGGCGGGCGTGGCCGAGGGCCTGCGCGGCGACGGCGCGCTGCTGGTGCGCACCGCGCAGGGCGTGTCGGCGGTGACCAGCTCCGAGATCAGCGTGCGGCCCGCGGCGCCTGCGCCAGTGCAGCCATGATCCGCATCGCCGTCATCCTGCTGCTGCTCGCCAACCTGGGCTACTACGCCTTCTCGCAGGGCATGCTGCGCAGCCTGGGCATGGCGCCGGCCGATCCATCCGAGCCCGAGCGCGTGCAGCGCCAGGTGCGGCCCGAGCAGCTGCGCATCCTGCCCGCGCCGGAGGCCGACGCCGCGCGCCGCCGCCCGGCCGCGGCCGAAGCGGCGCCTGCACCGGCGCCCCTGCCCGCGGCTCCTGCGCCCACCCCCGCCGTGGCCGAGGCTCCGCCGCCCGTGGTGGCCGAAGCCAAGCCCGAAAAACCGGAAAAGCGCGAATGCCTGCAGGCCGGCAGCTTCGACGCCAAGCAGGTCGAGGCGTTGCGGCTGCAACTGTCCAAGCTGCCCGAGGGCTCGTGGAAGCTCGACTCCAGCAGCACCGCCGGGCGCTGGATGGTGTACCTGGGCAAGTTCAGCAGCCCCGAGGCGCTGGACAAGCGCCGCGACGAGCTGCGCACGCTCGACATCCCCACCGACCGCGCCCGCCTCGCGTCGCTGGAGCCGGGCATCTCGCTGGGGCGCTTCTCCACCGAAGAGGCCGCCGAGCGCCAGCAGGCCATGCTGGCCAGAAAAGGCGTCAGCGCCAAGGTCGTGGTCGAGCGCCCCGAGCTCACCAGCTACACCCTGCGCCTGCCCAAGGCCGACAGCGCCACCCGCAAGCGCGTGAACAGCTGGCACGCCATGGACGGCAAGGAGCTGCAAGGCTGTTCCTGACAAAAATCATAGCTGTCGGCGCTTGTGGGATAAGCGCTGGAGGCTGATTTGGTTGGCATTCATGACATCGGGGCCAGCCCAGACTGTCAGCTGAATAAATATTGGCTATCGGAATTTGTGCCGATGTCGCTGGAGTCAATTGCCGGGGACACTGCCGGCGCTTGGCTGGTTTTTGTCAAATAGTCAGGCAACCCACGGTAGCGTAAGAGAGCCGGCCAAGCATCGCGGCGGTAAGGAGGCGCTACCCCATTCCAGAGAGGGTTGACCCATATGAAAAAACACCAAATCGCCGCGCTTGCGCTTGGCCTCATGACGGCGTGCTCGGCCTTTGCCGCACGCGACTTCACGCCGCAGGCGGGCACCTGGATCGTCAGCAGCGAGCTGGACGGCAAGCCCGGCCGGGGCCTGGCGATCGATGTGCAGGGCAATACCTTCTTCATGCAGGTGTTCGGCTACGAGAAGAATGGTGATGCCACGTTCTACACCGCCACCGGCCAGATGGACGGCAATGGCGTGACCGCGCCGCTGATGCGCTGGCGCGGTGGGCGCAGCTTTGGCGGCGAGGCGCGCGACGGGGTGGAGGACGGTTCGCCCGGCGAGGTCAAGGTCTCGTTTATGAACGGGCTCAAGGACACGGTGCAGTTTCCGGGCGAGGTGCCGGTGGCCATTGAGCGGTTTCTGGTCACCAGTCAGGAGCCTGCCGTCACCAACCCCTTGGCCCAGCTGGGCCGCCGGGCGTTCCAGTTGCTGGCGCTGGATGAGCAGGGTGCGATGGCGCAGTTCTGGCTTGCCGATTTCTCCGATGAAGCTGGCGTTCGCCTGGGCATCAACGATCAGCAACTGGCCTGTACCCCGGCCGGCGCCATCGCGCAGTGGCACTGCGTGGCGCCGGATGGGGTGCTGCCAATTGGCGCGCTGCGGATCCAGTCGCTGGACTTGCGCCTGGCCGCCGGCGATGTGGGTGGTGCAGTGCAGGTGGTCGATACCCAGGGCCAGCGCCGGCAATGGACGTTGGTGGGGCAGACCCAGCATGCGTTTTTGTCTGATGGCATCACGGCCTATCAGCAAAGCTATGCCAGCATCCGCAGGCGTGGCGCCTGCATGGACATTTGCACCCGGTTTTTCCACACGCTGATGCCGTTCAACGGCACCTGGGTGATCGCGGACGAGCTGACCGGCAAGCCCGGACGCGGGCTGGCACTGGACATCCAGGGCAGCACGGCCGTGCTGCAGGCCTTCAACTACCGCGCCGACGGGCAGCCCACTTTCCACATGGGCAGCAGCACCTACGGCAGCAAGGGCGCCGATACGCTGGCGTCGGTGGCCCAGGTGCCGCTGCACCGCTATGGCGGCGGCCGCAGCCTGGGCGGGCCGGCCCAGTCGGCGCACGAGGAGGAATTGGCCGGCACGGCAGCGCTGGAGTTTGCCGTGCAGGATCGCTGGGCAGACACCTGGAGCACCGGCACCATCACCCTGCCTGGCGAGGCCCCCAAGACTCTGCGCCGGCTGGTGCTGGAGCCGCAGCAGTCGCTGGCCGACCACCTGCTCGGCGAGTGGTACATGCCGTACCGGCAGTTGCGGGTGCTGTTTGACCGCGTGCTCGACAATGGCATGGTCAGCAATGCGGATGGCTCTGTCGTCTGCTGGCCGGGCGGGGCGCCGTTTCCCGACACGCCCGGCTGCGGCCAGCCGGATGGCCAGCTCTGGGCCTGGGCCGGCCCCATCAGCCTGCCCGTTCTCAACAACACTCCCGGCATGCTGCGCATCCGCGACCGCCATGGCAACCTGGTCGGGCTGGGGCCGGTGCTCGAAGCATCAGAAAAATCAAAAAAGTGAGCTGCTGGCGCTTATCCAGTAAGCGCTAGAGGCTAATTTGGCTTATATGGTTAGGCGGTGGTGCGAAACCGCACCGTCACCAGCACGCCGCGCTGGCTGCGCTGGGGGAAGGCGTCTTCCAGCAGCACGCTGGCGCCGTGCTGGCGCGCGATCTCCTGCACGATGGGCAGGCCCAGGCCCGAGCCGTCCACACCGGTGCCGAGCACGCGGTAGAAGGGCTGGAACACATGCTCGCGTTCGCCCTCGGGGATGCCGGGGCCGGTGTTCTCCACCTGCAGCACCAGCACCTGGCCGAAGGGGTCGGCCAGCAGGCGCACGTTGATCACGCCGGGTGCTTCGCTGCTCGACGGCGTGTAGTTGACGGCGTTGTCCAGCAGGTTGCGCACCAGCTCGGACAGCAGCGTGGCGTTGCCGTCCACCACGGCCTGGCTGCCTTCACCGGGCTGGGGGCCGTCGTAGCCGAGGTCGATGCCGCGCGCCAGCGCGCGGGCTATGCAGTCGTGCACCGCGTCGATGACGATGGCGGCCATGTCGCAGCGGCTGGTCTGCAGCGTGCCGCCGCGGCTTTCGGCGCGGGCCAGCGACAGCAGCTGGTTGACGGTGTGCGTGGCGCGCATGCTGGCGCGGCCGATCTGCTGCAGCGACTGCTTCAGGTCCTCGGCGCTGGCGCTTTCGCGCTGCGCGATCTCGGCCTGCATGCGCAGGCCGGCCAGCGGGGTCTTGAGCTGGTGCGCGGCGTCGGCGAGAAAGCGCTTCTGCGTGGCCAGCGAGTCCTGCAGGCGTTCGAGCAGGCCGTTGACCGAATCCACCAGCGGCACCACCTCCAGCGGCACGCCGCGGTGGTTGATGGGCGAGAGGTCGTCGCTTTTGCGCGCCTGGATGCGCTCCTCCAGCTGGTGCAGCGGCTTGATGCCGCGCACCAGCGCCAGCCACACCAGCAGCACGGCCAGCGGCAGGATGGCGAACTGCGGCAGCATCACGCCCTTGATGATTTCGGTGGCCAGCACGCTGCGCTTCTCGCGCGTTTCGGCCACCTGGATCAGCGCCAGGCTGGGCTCGGGCAGCGACAGGCGCACCCACATCCAGGCCACGCGCAGGTCTTCGCCGCGCATCTCGGCGTCGCGCAGGCGCACTTCGCCGGGCTGGCGCTCGTCGGCCTCGGGCGGCGGCGGCAGCGCGGCCTCGCCCGAGAGGAACTGGCCCGTGGGCGTGAGCACCTGGTAGTACACGGCGTCGGAGTCGTCGGCGCGCAGGATCTCGCTGGCGGGCTGCGGCAGGTTGAAGTAGGTCTGGCCGCCGCGCACGCTGATGAGCTGGGCCAGCGCCTGGGCGTTGTACTCCAGCGCACGGTCGAAGGGCTTGTTCGCCAGGTTCTGCGCCACCAGCCAGGTCAGCGCGAGCGACACCGGCCACAGCAGCAGCAGCGGCGTGAGCATCCAGTCGAGGATCTCGCCGAACAGGGAGCGCTGCTCGCTGCGGAACATGGTGGGTGGCCGGGGCTAGGCGGTGGGCTCGATGCGCTCTATGCGCTCGAGGCAGTAGCCCAGGCCGCGCACGGTGGCGATGCGGATGGGGCCCTTCTCGATCTTCTTGCGCAGGCGGTGGATGTAGACCTCGATGGCGTTGGTGCTCACTTCCTCGCCCCATTCGCACAGGCGCTCCACCAGCTGGTCCTTGCTCACCAGCCGGCCGGCGCGCTGCAGCAAGACTTCGAGCAGGCCCAGCTCGCGCGCCGACAGCTCGAGCATCTTGCCGTCGATGCTGGCCACGCGGCCGGCCTGGTCGTAGACCAGCGGGCCGTGGCGGATGGTGCTGCTGGTGGCGCCCATGCCGCGCCGCGTGAGGGCGCGCACGCGCGCTTCCAGCTCGGACAGCGCGAAGGGCTTGGCCATGTAGTCGTCGGCGCCCAGGTCCAGGCCCTGCACGCGCTCCTCGATGCTTTCGGCGGCGGTGAGGATCAGCACCGGCAGGCTGGAGCCGCGCGAGCGCAGCCGCTTGAGCACCTCCAGGCCGTGCAGCTTGGGCAGGCCCAGGTCGAGGATGAGCAGGTCCAGCTCGGTATTGGTCATCAGCGCGGCGTCGGCCTCGGAGCCGCTGGCCACATGGTCCACCACCGCGCCCGAGCCGCGCAGGCTGCGCAGCAGTCCATCGGCCAGCACCTGGTCGTCTTCGGCTATCAGGATGCGCATGGGTGTCTCCTTGAATCCTATGGGGCGATTCTAGGAGCTACTTTCCCCGTCGCGGCCGAGAGGGCCGGCCGCTGCACGCAAAAACGGCGCCGGGTGGCGCCGTTCGGGTGGCTGCCGACAGGTGGCCTATCGGCGGTGCCGGATCACATCCGGCCCTTCCACGGCACCAGCTTCTTTTCCACCCAGCGCATGAACAGGTCGAAGGCATAGGCCACCACGCCGATGACGACGATGCCCATGATGACGATGTCGGTGCGCAGGAAGTTCGACGCGTTCAGCACCATCTGCCCCAGGCCGACGTTGGCCGCCACCATCTCGGCGGCCACCAGGGTGGTCCAGCCGAAGCCGATGGCGATGCGCATGCCGATCAGGATGTCGGGCATGGCCGCCGGCAGGATGACGTGGTGGATCACCTGCCAGTAGCTCGCGCCCATCGAGTAGGCGGCGTTGATCTGCTCCTGCGCGGCGCTGCGCATGCCGGCGCGGGCGGCCAGGGCCAGCGGCGCGAAGCAGCTCAGGTAGATCAGCAGGATCTTGGGCAGCTCGTCGATGCCGAACCAGATGATGATCAGCGGCAGGTAGGCCAGCGGCGGCAGCGGGCGGTAGAACTCGATCGGCGGATCGAAGATGCCGCGCACCACGCGCGACATGCCCATCGCGATGCCCAGCGGCACGGCGGTGAAGAAGGCCAGCCAGAAGGCCCCCGTCACGCGCAGCAGGCTGGCCGAGAAGTGCTGCCACAGCGGCTTGTCGTTGGTCTGGCCGGTGAGGTACTCGTAGAACTGCTGGAACACCGCCTGCGGGCTGGGCAGGAACAGCGGCTTGATCCACCCCAGGTTGGTGGCGGCGAACCACAGCGCGATCAGTGCGGAGACGGTGACGATGCTGATGGTGAGGCTGGAGCCTTCGCCCGGTACCTTGAACTTGCTGGTCTTGACGGGGCCGGTCGGGGCCGGCGCTGGCGCAGCAGCGGCGGTTGTCGTGGTCGTGGTTGCCATGTCACTTCTCCCGGTGGTGGATCAGGCCCAGCACTTCCTCGCGCAGGCGAATGAAGTCGGGGCGCGACTTGACGGCGCGCGCGTCGTTGCTTTCGAGGAATTCGTGCGAGAACGGCAGGTCTTCGTAGACGTGCGAAACGCGCCCGGGGCTGGGGCTCATCACCACCAGCCGGGTGGCGAGGAACAGGGCTTCCTCCACCGAGTGGGTGATGAAGAACACCATCTTCTGCGTGGCCTTCCAGGCCTTGAGCAGGATCTCCTGCACCTGCTCGCGGGTGAAGGCGTCGAGCGCGCCCATGGGCTCGTCCATCAGCAGCAGCGCCGGGTCGTTGGCCAGCGCGCGCGCAATGCCCACGCGCTGCTGCATGCCGCCCGAGAGTTCGTACACGGCGCGCTGCGCATACTTCTGCAGGCCCACCAGGCCGAGCTTTTCCTCGGCGATCTGCAGGCGCTGGGCCTTGTCCATGCCTTGCAGGCGCAGGCCCAGGGCCACGTTGTCGCGCACGTTGAGCCAGGGCATGAGCGCATGCTTCTGGAACACCACGCCGCGGTCGGCGCCGGGGCCGCTCACGGGCTGGCCGTCGAGCAGGATGGCACCGGTGGACGGGGCGAGGAAGCCCGCCATGCAGTTGAGCAGCGTGGTCTTGCCGCAGCCCGAGGCACCCAGGGCGACGACGAAGTCGCCGCTCTGCATGACCATGTTGACCGGGGCGAGCGCCTGCAGCGTGCCCCCCTTGACTTCGTAGTTGACCGTGAGGTCGCGGATTTCCAGTTGAGGCACGGGGCTACCCTCCTCTCCAAGGTGATGGGGATCGAGAGGCGGGGCGCCAGGCCCCGCCCACTTTGAACACGTTCCGGGGCCTTACTTGCCCAGGGCCTTGCGCACGTACACGTCGGTCACGTTGCCGGCGTAGCTGGGCTTGGCTTCCTGGATGCGCCCCTGCGACTTGAGGAACACCGCGGTGTTGCCCATGGCCTGGGCCACGCCGCCGCCCAGCCAGTTGGCGCCCAGCTGGTCCTCGGCGCTCGGGAAGCGGTACAGCGACATGGCGGCCGGCACGTCCTTGGGGTCGGCGCGCGTCCACTTGGCCACGGCCTTGATCTCGGGCGAGTCGGGCGTCCACTGGGCCAGGTTGTCGCGCACCTGGGCGCTGGCGCGGTTCAGCGCCTTCACGAAGGCCACCATGAAGGCCTCGTTCTCGGCGGCCCACTTGGCGTTGACGGCGATGGCCTCGAAGGTGGGGAAGCCCATGGCGCCGATGCTGCCCGAGGTGGCGATGACCTTGCCCTTGGCCTTGATCTTGGCCAGCACCGGGTCCCAGATGAAGGTGGCGTCGATGTCGCCGCGCTCCCAGGCCGCGGCCACTTCCGGCGGGCGCATGTTCAGCACGTCGACCTTGCGGGCGTCCACGCCTTCCTTGTTCATCGCCGCGATCAGCTGGTAGTGCGCGGTCGAGACGAAGGGCACGCCCACGCGCTTGCCCACCAGGTCCTTGATGGAGTTGACGTTGGTGCCGTTGCGCGACACCAGCGCCTCGGCGTCCGCGATGTCGGCCGAGACCCAGAACATCTTGATGTCCTGCCCCTGGCTGGCGGCGGCGGTGAGCGGGCTGGAGCCCACTTCGCCCATCTGCACGTCGCCCGAGCTCATGGCGCGGATGACGTCGCCGCCGCCCGAGAACATGCGCCAGTTGATCTTGTAGCCGGTGGCCTTCTCCACCTCGCCGGACTCCATGACCAGGCGCAGCGGCACTTGCATGTCCTGGTGCGCGAAGGTCACGGTCTTGGATTGGGCGTAGGCGGCGCCGGTCAGGGCGATGGCGGCTGCGGCCGCGAGGGCCTTCAATGCATTGCGTTTGGTCGATCCCATGTTTGTCTCCTGATGTAGATATATGAATGCGGGAAAGGGGAACGGGCGGCCTTCAGGGCCTGGCGGTCATAGCACCTCGTCTTTCAGGTAGTACCACTTGTAGAGGAAGCGCTGCCCGAAGCGGCGGAACGGGGCGAAGACCTCCGAGGTCACCATCTCGCGCACGTTGGGGAAGGGCAGGCGGTCCTGGAAGATGGGCAGGTCGAAGGCGCCGTCGGGCTTGCCGGCGATCAGCATGGCCAGGCGCCGGCCGGCCTGGGCCGAGTACATGACGCCGTTGCCGCCGTAGCCCAGCGCGTAGTAGATGGACTGCTTGCTGTCGGGCTGCACGATGCGCGGCATCATGTCGTGGCTCACGTCCACCCAGCCCCAGTACGAGTACTTGATCTCGACGTCCTTGAGCGAGGGGAACTTGCGCACCAGGTCGCGCTCCAGCATGTCCTGGTAGTGCGGGTCGGGCGCGGCGCGGCCGGTGATGGCGCTGCGGCTGCCGATCTGCAGCGTGCGGTCGGGCATCAGCCGGTAGTAGTGGCGCAGCACGCGGGTGTCGGTGAAGAACTGCGTGGTGTGGATGCCAGCCTCGCGGATCTCGGCCTCGGTCAGCGGCCGCGTGGCGATCGAGTTCGACAGGATGGGCAGCAGGCGGTTCTTCAGCTCCTTGTGCAGCGTCTGCGAGGTGTAGCCGCCGGTGGCCACGCCCACGGCGCGCGCCCGCACGGTGCCGCCGGGGGTCTTGAGGTAGTGGATGCCGTTCCTGGTCTCCCAGCCGATGACGGGGCTTGCCGGATGCACCCGCGCGCCCAGGGCGCGGGCCTTGCGCAGGTAGCCGAAGGCCAGCTTGGCGGCGTGGATGCCTATGCCCTCGGGCTCGTGCATGGCGCCGGCGCATTCATGGTCGTTCACCCAGTCGCGGCGCACGGTGGCGGCGTCGTAGATCTTGGCGTCGTAGTTGAAGGTCTCGCGTAGCAGCTTGGCCTCTTTTTCGAGCTTGGGCATGACGCTGGGCTTGTGCGCGAGGTACCAGTGGCCGCCGGGCTGCTGCTCGCAGTCGATGTCGGCGGTCATCTGCTTGAAGTACTCCATCGCATCCACGCACTCCTGGTGCATGCGCTGGGCGGTGTCCATGCCCCAGCGGGCGATCCACTGCGAGCGCGACAGCCGGCCCGATGCGCACTGGGCCTGGCCGCCGTTGCGGGTGCTGCAGCCCCAGGCGGCGCGGTTGGCCTCCAGCACGACGGCCTTGATGCCGTGGTCGCGGGCCAGCGCGATGGCGGCGTTCAGGCCGGTGAAGCCCGAGCCGATGATGACCACGTCGGCATCCATGTCGCCCTGTACCGGGCCGTCGTCCGGCGGCGGCTCGCCGGCGGTGCCGATCCAGTAGGTCGGGGCATAGTCGCGGCCGTGGCCGGGGGAGGTGTCCACCAGCGGGTCGTAGCCGGGGTCGTAGCGATCCCGGGCCGGCGTGGCCAGGGATGGGAAGGTGGTGTTGTCGGGCATCGCGGTGCTTTCTGGGCTGGGGAGCGGGACGGCGAGGCCTTACTTGGCAGCGGGCTGGGCGGGACGGTTCTTGCGGAACGCGTTCTTGATCGCGATCTTGCCGTTGTGGAACGTGAACACGTCCACCATGCGGGCCTCGACCCGGCTGCCGTCCTTGGCGGTGCCCACGAAGGTGGACTCGGAGACGCCGCGGTTGCCGGAGACGAAGTGGTCGCCGTCCAGCCATTGCGCGTCGGGGAAGTTGAGCCAGGCGGCCTCGAAGCCCTTGCGCACCTCGTCGCGGCCGGTGTAGGTCAGGCCCAGCAGGTCGGGGCCGCCCACGGCGTGGAACGAGCAGTCGTCGGCCATGAAGCCCATCAGCGCCTCGATGTCGTGGTCGTTCCAGGCCTGGTTGAAGGCCACCAGCATCTGGATTTCGGGGGATTGGTTCGATGACATGTAGCAGGTCCTTCCGTGCGGAGGTGGATGAAAATGATCTGGATGTCAGCGTATGCCTTTGCCCGCAATACGCTTAGGTCCAGCCATCTTCAATTTTTGGTACCACCTGCGCGGCCTGCTGGTAAACCATGGCCCGCCCGGGGGCCGCCCCGCGGAAGAAAGCCTAGCTGCCGGCCCGCTGCAGCTCGAGGTAGGCGGCGCGCAAGGCCTGCACGCCCGGCTCGATGTCGGCCACGCTGATGCAGGTGAAGCCCATGCGGAAGAAGCGCGCGTGGTCGGCGCTCTGGTGGCCTTCGAGCTGATTCATGAAGAACACGTCGCCCGGCTCGATCAGCACGCCGTGGTGTTCGGCCACCTCGCTGAGCCGGCGCGCATCCAGGCCCGGCGGCCCCTGCACCCACAGGGCCGAGCCGCCGCTCACGGTGCTGGCGCGCCAGTCGGGCAGGTGGCGCTGCATGGCCTCCTGGAGGGCGGTGGCGCGCAGCGCGTGCTCGGCCGCCAGCTTGCGCAGCAGGGTGTTGTGGTGCCCGAGGCCGATGAACAGCGCCAGCGAGCGCTGGCCATAGGCATTCGGGTGGCGGATGTTGAGCCGCCGCAGCCCGCGCAGGGCGCGCACCAGCTCGGCCGGCGCCACCACGTAGCCGATGCGCAGGCCCGGCGCGAGGCTCTTGGACATGCTGCCGATGTAGATCACGCGGCCGTCCCGGTCCATGCTCTTGAGCGCGGGTATCGACTCGCCGGCCCAGCCGTCCTCGGTCTCGTAGTCGTCCTCGATCACCACGAAGTCGGACTCGCGCGCCATGGCCAGCAAGGCCTGGCGCCGCGGCATGCTCAGCGTCACCGACGTGGGGCACTGGTGGCTGGGCGTGACGTACACGTACTGCTGGCCGCGCATGCGGTTGTTCACCACCACGCCTTCCTCGTCGACCGCCAGGCCGGTGAGGTGCACGCGGCGCTGCACGAAGATGTTGCGCGCATCGGGGTAGCCCGGGTCTTCCATGCCCACGCACACGCCCGGCTCCATCAGCAGGTCGGCCAGCAGGTACAGGCCCTGCTGCGAGCCCACGGTGACGATGATTTCGTCCTCCTGCGCGTGGATGCCGCGCATGGTCAGCAGCCGGGTGCGGATCTGCTGGATCAGCGCCGGGTCGTCGCGCAGCAGCATGTCCTGCCCCCACTCGGAGGATTCGAGCAGGTTCAACGTGCGCAGGCAGCACAGGCGCCAGTCGGCCAGCGGAAACAGCCGGGCGTCGAACTGGCCGTACAGGAAGGGATAGCGGTAGTTGCGCCAGTTGCTGCGCTTTTCGATGTTGCGCTGCGTGCTGGGCCGAAAGCGGATGCGCTTGTCCCAGTCCGGTTCGATGCAGGCGGGCTCCGGCTGGGGGTCGTGGGGGGTGGCTGGCGCGGCAGGCGCAGCGGTGGGCCCTGCCGGGGCCGCGGCGCCCTTGCCGGGCAGCGTCTCGGCCACCCAGTAGCCCATGCGCGGCTCGGCGCACAGGTAGCCCTCGTCCACCAGCTGCTGGTAGACGATGATGACGGTGTTGCGCGACACCTGCAGCGCGCGCGACAGGTCGCGCGTGGAGGGCAGGTAGGTGGAGGGCGGCAGCATGCCGTCCAGCATGGCCGCGACCAGCATGCGGCGCACCTGCGTCTGCAGCGATTGCGAAGGGTCGCGGTAGGGCGCCCACAAGGCCGCCCACAATGCGCCATCGACCTTGCCATGTTCCGTCATTTCAGTTCTCCTTGGCGCTGCGTGCGCCGGCATCGCCGCGCCGGCGATGCGTCATCTCAGCAACCAGGCCACCAGCGCCATGAACACGGCGATGAACACCGTCTCGCTGATGAGCAGGGCGATGGGCTGCCAGCCCAGCTGCACGATCTTTTCGAACGAGGTCTTGACGCCCAGTGCGGCGATCGAGATCACCAGCGCCCAGCTCGAGGTTTCGTTGGCCGCGTGCTGCACCGCCGGCGGCACCCAGCCCATGCTGTTGGCGATCACCAGCAGGATGAAGGCCACCAGGAAGAAGGGCAGCACCGGCTGGCGCTTGGCCGCATGGCCTCCATGGGCCTTCGAGGCCGCCACGTCGGCGCGGAAATATAGCGCAAGCACCAGCACCACCGGCACCAGCATGGCCACGCGGAACATCTTCGCCAGCGTCGCCAGCTTGGCCACCTCGGGCGAGACGATGTTGCCCGCGCCCACCACCTGCGCCACGTCGTGGATGGAGCCGCCGAGGAACAGGCCCGCCTGCGC
Source organism: Comamonas sp. (assembly GCA_050282565.1). Classification (GTDB taxonomy): domain Bacteria; phylum Pseudomonadota; class Gammaproteobacteria; order Burkholderiales; family Burkholderiaceae_C; genus Comamonas. The sequence goes on along the minus strand of JBLZYV010000001.1, from coordinate 50,289 downwards.
GGGCGACAGGCCCATGGTCTTGACCCACAGCGGGTACAGCACCATCGCCGTGGTCGACAGGCTGGCGATGCCGATCGCGGTCATCAGCGTGTAGCGCTCATTCTCCTCGTCCTGCACCATGGTCGAAGAGATGGCCATGGCTGCCGAGATGCCGCAGATGCCCGTGGCGCCGCCCGACAGCAGGCCGAGCTTGAAGGGCAGGCCCAGCGCGCGCGCCATGACCAGGCCGAACGCGATGGTCAGCATCACGGCGCCGGCCAGTGCGCTGATGCCGGCCAGCCCCAGGTCCGCGACGTCCGCCATCACGATCTTGCAGCCCAGCAGGGCCACGCCGAAGCGCACCAGCTTCTTGGCCGCGAACTCCACCCCGTCGCGGCAGCGCTCGTTGTCGGACAGGAAGTGGAAGGCCACCCCCATCAGCAGCGCATAGAGGAATTTGGGGCCGCCGTAGTGCTCGGACACGAAGGTGGCCGCCAGCGCCACGACGATGGCCAGCATCAGGCCGGGGACCAGGGCGGACCACCCCTGCATCCGAGTGGGCTGGGGCGATGGTGCGGCGGTGGAACTGGGCATGCGGGGCCTCGTGAAGTGCGGAAAAAGGGGCGAAGGTGGGCGTCAACCACGCATCGATGGGTTGAATAATACATTTATTGGACTTTTTTGTCTCGTTTTTTTAAAATCAAAGACGCCTCTCCGTGGGAGGCGCCCTTTTTGTCGACGCCACACCGGTTACGCCCGGCCCCTGCCATGACCGCCCCCGCCAGCCTCTCGCCCGTGCAACTCGTCCGTGTGGATGAAGTGTTCGGCTTCGCCTCCTCGCTGAAAGTCCATGCGCTGGCCGAGCCCAGCGACCTCACCCCGGCGCGCGACCCGGACTACCAGTTCGACCCCGAGGTCACGCTGGCCCTGCTGGCGGGCTTCGAGCACAACCGCCGCGTGCTCATCCAGGGGCTGCACGGCACCGGCAAGTCCACCCACATCGAGCAGGTGGCGGCGCGGCTGAACTGGCCCTGCGTGCGGGTCAACCTCGACGGCCACATCAGCCGCATGGACCTGGTCGGCAAGGACAGCATCGTGCTCGACGAGGGCCAGCAGGTCACCCGCTTCCAGGACGGCATCGTGCCCTGGGCGCTGCGCCAGCCGATGGCGCTGCTGTTCGACGAGTACGACGCCGGCCGGCCCGACGTGATGTTCGTGATCCAGCGCCTGCTCGAAAAGGACGGCCAGTTCACTCTGCTCGAGCAGAACCGCGTGCTGCAGCCGCACCCGCAGTTCCGCATCTTCGCCACGGCCAACACCGTAGGCCTGGGCAACACCACGGGCCTGTACCACGGCGTGCAGCGGCTCAACCAGGCGCAGCTCGACCGCTGGAGCCTGGTGGTGCAGCTCTCGTACCTCCAGCCCGAGGTGGAGGAGCGCATCGTGCTGGCGCACGTGCCCGAGCTGGGCGACGAGCGCGGGCGCCTGACGGTGCAGCGCATGATCGCGCTGGCCGCGCTCACCCGCGCGGGCTTCGCGGCGGGCGACGTGTCCACGCTGATGACGCCGCGCACCGTCATCACCTGGGCCGAGAACCTGCGCTTCTTCCAGGACGTGGCCCAGGCCTTCCGCCTGACCTACCTCAACAAGTGCGAGGACGAGGAGCGCATCCTCGTGGCCGAGTATTTCCAGCGCTGCTTCGATGCCGAGCTGGCCGAGTCCTGCGCGCACGGCCCCCACAGTGGGCGCCAGCCGGCGGCCGCCTGACATGGACGCGCCCACCACCGCTGCGGCATCGCCCCCGCCGCTCAGCCCGCCGGCCCGCGCGCGCCGCCAGCAGAAGCTCGACCACCTCACCGCCGCCGCCTTGCGCGCGCTGGCCGGCAATCCGGCGCTGGGCTTTCGCGCGCCGCACGCCTGGCGCGGCGGCGAGCCCATGGCCTGGATGCCGCCGCACCTGCATGGCGGCGAGGAAGACGGCCTGCTCACCTACCGCGCCATCGCCGACAGCCTGGCGCTGCGCGAGCGCCTGGGCGACCGCGAGGCCCATGCGCTGCATGCGCCCGACCCGGCCTGCGGCGCCGTGCTGGCGCGCATGCTCTACGAATGGTTTGAGCACCTGCGCGTCGAGGCGCTGGCGCCCGAGACCCTGCCCGGCAGCGCGCACAACCTGCGCCGCCATTTCGAGGACTGGAGCCGGCGCTACCACGACTCGCCGCTGATCGAGACCCGCCTGGGCCTGCTGCTGTTCTCGGTCAGCGTGTCGGTGTGGTCGCGCCTGTCGCGCACCGCGCCCGAGGAGCAGCTGCAGGACACCATGGAGAGCACGCGCGCCGGCCTGGCCGAGCTGCTGGGCGGGCCGCTCTACGCGATGAGCCGGCACCTGAACGAGCCGGCGCGCTTCGCCCCGGCCTCGGCGGCGCTGGCGAACGCGGTGGCCGCGCTGGCCACCGAGGCGGCCGGCGAGCGCAATGCCAAGGAGGGGCGCCGCGCCGGCAGCTGGTCGTCGTCGTTCTACCTCTGGTTCGATCCCTCGCCCAAGGACGACGACGCGCTGCCGCTGGCGCCGGCCGGCGCGCAGCGCCTGCTGCCCGCCGATGCCGACCGCTACCGCGTATTCACGCCGCAGTTCGACCAGGAGCGCGTGGCCTCGGAGCTGGTGCGCGCGGCCGTGCTCGACGAGAACCTGCACAAGCTGGAGGACAGCCTGCGCCACTGGCAGCCGCCGGTGCGCCGCCTGGCGCGCGAGCTGGCGCTGACGCTGCAGCGCCCCGAGCGCGACGGCTGGCTGTTCGACCAGGAGGCGGGCCGCATCGACGGCCGGCAGCTGCCGCGCATCGTGACCTCGCCGCACGAGACGCGGCTGTTCAAGATCGAGGCCGAGCAGGCCAAGGTGGACGCCGCGCTCACGCTGCTGATCGACTGCTCGGGCTCGATGAAGGCGCATGCCGAGCAGGTGGCGTTGTTCGCCATGGTGCTGGGCCGCATGGCCGAGCTGGCCCAGGTGCCGTTCGAGGTGCTGGGCTTCACCACGTCGAGCTGGAACGGCGGCAAGGCGCGCGCGCTGTGGCAGAAAAAGCGCGCCGGCGCCGATCCGGGCATGACTCCGGGGCGTGTGGCCGACCGGCTGCACCTCGTGCTGCAGCCCGCCGGCATGCGCGCGCGGCGGGCACGGCGCGAGCTTGCGGCGCTGCTCAAGGCCGATCTCTACAAGGAGGGGCTGGACGGCGAGGCCATCGAATGGGCCTGCGAGCGCCTGCACCGCGAGGGCGCGGCGCGGCGCGTGCTGCTGGTGATGTCCGACGGCTGCCCGACCGAGACCGCCACCCACCAGCTCAACGCGCCGAACTACCTCGAGCACCACCTGCGCGACGTGGTGGCGCAGCAGGAGCGCGGCGGCGTGGACATCATCGGCATCGGCATCGCGCTCGACCTGTCGCCGTTCTACCCGGTCAACCTGCCGGTGGAGCCGGACGCGCTGCTCAAGACCCGCACGCTGGCCACGCTGATGCGGCTCATGCGCCAGGGCGCGCGCCGGCGCTGATTCAAAAAAGAGAGCTGTTGGCGCTTGTCATTATTGGTTTTCAAAGGATTTTTCATTGAAAATCCAATAAAAATAAGCGCCAGCAGCTATTGTTTTTATACAGCCGGCGTGCGCGCCTGCGCGATGAAGGCCTGCAGGTAGTCCGTCGCCAGGTCAGCCTCGCGCACGCCCAGGTGGATCTGCTTGGCGATGCCGCGCGGCCCCAGGCGCACGGGCACCACGTCCATGCGTTCGGCGTATTCCTGCACCAGCCAGCGCGGCAGCGCCGCCACGCCGCGGCCGCTGGCCACCATCTGCAGCATGATGTCCGTGGTCTCGATGGTCTTGTGGCGCTTTGGCCCCACGCCCGCGGGCAGCAGGAACTGGTTGTAGATGTCCAGCCGGTCGGTGGCCACCGGGTAGGTGATGAGCACCTCGCGCGCCAGCTGCTGCGGCTTGGCGTAGGCCGCGCCCGCCAGCGGGTGGCTGCCGGCCACCACCAGCACCTGCTCGTAGTCGAACACCGGCTCGAAATGCAGGCCGGGCTTGAACAGCGGATCGGGCGTGACCAGCACGTCGATCTCGTAGCCGAACAGCGCGCCTATGCCGCCGAACTGGAATTTCTGCTTCACGTCCACATCCACGTCGGGCCAGGCCGCGAGGTAGGGCGACACCACCTTCAGCAGCCACTGGTAGCAGGGGTGGCACTCCATGCCGATGCGCAGGCTGCCGCGCGCGCCATCGGCAAACTGGCGCAGCCGCTCCTCGGCCAGGTCGAGCTGCGGCAGCACGCGACTCGCCACCGCCAGCAGGTACTGGCCGGCCTGCGTCAGCCGCAGGCTGCGGCCCTCGCGCAGCCAGATGGCCGTGCCCAGCTGTTGCTCCAGCTTCTTCATGCTGTGGCTCAGCGCCGACTGGGTGACGCACAGCACCTCGGCGGCGGCCGTCAGCGAGCCCTGCTGCTCGACCTGCTGCACGATGGCGAGATGGATGCGCTCGAGCATGGTGTATGAATAGAACTAATGGATACGTGAGATAAAACCATTTTACTTCATGGGTTGGCTTGCCTACGATGCCGCGATTCCCTGTTTTTCGAAGGCACAGCATGACCGTCATCCACAACCTCGGCTTTCCCCGCATCGGCGCCCGGCGCGAACTCAAGTTCGCGCTCGAGGCCTACTGGCGCGGCGCATCGTCGCGCGAGCAACTGCAGGCGCTGGGCGCCGAGCTGCGCCAGCGCCACTGGGCCGACCAGCAGGGGCTCGACCTCGTGCCCGTCGGCGACTTCTCGTTCTACGACCAGGTGCTGGACACCAGCTTCCTGCTCGGCAACCTGCCCGGGCGCGTGCAGGGCTTCCATGGCGATGCGCTGGACAACTACTTCCGCGTCGCCCGGGGCCGTTCGGCCGCGCACGACGACTGTTGCGGTGGCGCAAACCATGGAAAGCACGCCGGCGACGGCGTGCAGGCCGGCGAGATGACCAAGTGGTTCGACACCAACTACCACTACATCGTGCCGGAGCTCAACGCCGACACCGCTTTCCAGCTCGATGCCTCGCGCCTGCTGGCGCAGCTGGCCGAGGCGCGGGCGCAAGGCGTGAAGGCCAAGCCGGTGCTGGTCGGCCCGTTGACGTACCTCTCCATCGGCAAGGCCAAGGACGGCTCGGACAAGCTGGCGCTGCTGGAGCGCCTGCTGCCCGTCTACGCCGAGCTGCTCGAACTGCTGGCCGCGCAGGGCGTGGAGTGGGTGCAGATCGACGAGCCCATCCTCGTCACCGAGCTGGACGCGGACTGGCAGCACGCCTTCAACACCGCCTACCACCACCTCAAGAGCAGCCGCGTGAAGATCCTGCTGGCCACCTATTTCGGCCAGTTGCACGAGAACCAGTACCTCGCCGCCAACCTGCCCGTGGCCGGCCTGCACATCGACGCGGTGCAGGGCGAGGCCGAGGTGCTGCCGCTGCTCGGCCTGCTGCCGGCGCACAAGGTGCTGTCGCTGGGCGTGGTCAGCGGCCGCAACATCTGGAAGACCGACCTCGCCGCCGTGCTCGCCTGGCTGGAGCCGCTGGCCGCGCGCCTGGGCGATCGGCTGTGGATCGCACCCTCGTGCTCGCTGCTGCATGTGCCGGTCGATCTGGCGATCGAGCAAAAGCTCGATGCCGAGGTGAAGTCCTGGCTGGCCTTTGCGCTGCAGAAGCTGGAGGAGCTGCGCGTGCTCGGCCGCGCGCTGCGCGAAGGCCGCGAGGCCGTCCGGCACGAGCTGGCCGCCAACGCCGCCGCGCTGGCGGCGCGCCGCAGCTCGCCGCGCGTGCACAACCCGGCCGTGCAGGCGGCGGTGGCGCGCATCGATGCGCAGCTCGGCCGGCGCGAGAGCGCCTATGCCGAGCGCGCCCGCAAGCAGGCCGCGCAGCTGCAGCTGCCGCTGTACCCCACGACGACGATTGGCTCCTTCCCGCAGACGGCCGACATCCGCCATGCGCGCAGCGAGTTCAAGGCCGGCCGGCTGGACCAGCGCGGCTACCAGGCCGCGATGCGCGCCGAGATCGCCCGCAGCGTGCGCGAGCAGGAGGCGCTGGGCCTCGATGTGCTGGTGCATGGCGAGGCCGAGCGCAACGACATGGTCGAGTACTTCGGCGAGCAGCTCGACGGCTATGCCTTCAGCCAGTTCGGCTGGGTGCAGAGCTACGGCTCGCGCTGCGTCAAGCCGCCCATCCTGTTCGGCGACATCCGCCGCCGGAACCAGGGGACCCAGGCGATGACGGTGGAGTGGACCACCTACGCGCAGTCGCTCACCGGCAAGCCGATGAAGGGCATGCTCACCGGCCCGGTCACGCTGCTGAACTGGTCCTTCGTGCGCGACGACCAGCCGCGCGCCGCGTCGTGCCGGCAGCTCGCGCTGGCGATTCGCGACGAGGTGCTCGACCTGGAGAAGGCCGGCGTGCGCGTGATCCAGATCGACGAGGCCGCGCTGCGCGAGGGCCTGCCGCTGCGCCGGTCGCAATGGAAGCAGTACCTGGACTGGGCCGTGGAGTGCTTCCGCATCAGCGCCAACGGCGTGCGCGACGAGACCCAGATCCACACCCACATGTGCTATTCGGAGTTCAACGACATCATCGCGTCGATCGCCGCGATGGATGCCGATGTGATCACCATCGAGACCTCGCGCTCGGACATGGAGCTGCTCGACGCCTTCGACCACTTCGACTACCCCAACCAGATCGGCCCCGGCGTCTACGACATCCACTCGCCCAACATCCCGACGCGCGAGCACATCGTGCAGCTGATGAAGAAGGCCGCCGGGCGCATCCCCGCCGAGCGGCTCTGGGTCAACCCCGACTGCGGCCTCAAGACCCGCCAGTGGGCCGAGGTGCTGCCGGCGTTGGCGCACATGGTGCAGGCGGCCAGGGGGCTGCGTGAGGCGGCCTGAAGTGACGGCAGGGTGGGGCATATCCAACCAACCAAAAAATCGTTCGCGGCGGCGCGCGCTTCTGCGATAGTCGCGGGTTTGGTTGAATACCGAGGAGAAGCCATGCGTCTGACGCCCCGCCTTGCCCTGCCGCTGCTGGCGCTCGCCGCGGCATTGCCGCTGACCGGCGGCGCCGCCACCTTCCGCTGGTCGCGCGCGGCCGACATGTCGTCGTGGGACATCCACGCGCAGAACGTGGGGGTGAACAACTCGCTGCACCGCGCGGTCTACGAGGCCCTGGTCGAGTACAACAGCCAGACGCTCAAGCCCGAGCCGTCGCTGGCCAGCCAATGGCAGCGCATCAGCCCCACGCAACTGCGCGTCACGCTGCGCCCCGGCGTCAAATTCAGCGACGGCTCGCCGCTGACCGCCGACGACGTGAAGTTCTCGCTCGAGCGGGCCAAGGCCAAGACCTCGGGCTTCGTGGTCTATACCCAGGGCATCGATCGCGTCGAGGTCGTCAACCCCGGCACCGTCGACATCTTCTCCGACATCCCCAACCCGGTGCTGGTCAACCAGCTCACCGAGCTGCGCATCATGAGCAAGCCCTGGGCCGAGCAGCACCAGTCGCTGCAGCCCAAGGACATCAAGTCCAAGGACGAGCCCTACGCCCACCGCCACGCGCTGGGCACCGGCCCCTTCGTGCTCAAGTCGTGGTCGCAGGACTCGCGCCTGGTGCTGGAGCAGAACCCGGCGTGGTGGGGCAAGGGCCGGTTCGGCGGCAACGTGACCGAGGTGGTCTACACCCCGCTCAAGTCCGACGCCACGCGCACCGCGGCGCTGCTGTCGGGCGAGATCGACTTCATCATCGACCCGAACATGAACGACCTGCCGCGCATCCGCCAGCAGCCGCGGCTGCAGGTGCTCGAGGCCGCGGCCGACCGCACCATGTTCCTCGGCATGGACCAGTTCCGCGACGAGCTGCCCGGCTCGAACATCAAGGGCAAGAACCCGCTCAAGGACCAGCGCGTGCGCCGCGCGCTGTACCAGTCCATCGACATCGCCGCCATCCAGCGCGTGGCCATGCGCGGCCTGGCCCAGCCCACCGGCACGCTGATTGCCCACCATGTGAACGGCTGGACGAAACAGGCCGATGCGCGCCTGCCCTATGCGCCCGACGCCGCGAAGCTGCTGCTGGCCGACGCCGGCTATGCCGACGGCTTCGAGGTCGATTTCGCCTGCAGCGCCGGCCGCTACCCCGGCGACGAGGCGCTGTGCCAGTCCATCGCTGCGCAGTGGGCCAGGCTGGGCGTGAAGGCGAAGCTGCGCACGCAGCCGTTCGCCACCTACTTCCCGATGATCCAGCGCAACGAGGCCAGCATCTACCTGCTCGGCTGGTCGGTGCCCACCTTCGACGCCTACTACAGCCTGCAGGCGCTGATCCGCAGCCCCGGGGCCGGTGGCGACGGCAACTTCAACCTGGGCCGCTTCTCCGACCCGCAGCAGGACGCGATGATCGAGCGCATCAAGAAGGAGACCGACCTGAAGGTGCGCAACCAGCTGATCGAGAAGGTGCTGCTGCGCGACCACGAGGCCATCTCGCACATCCCGCTGTTCAACCTGATCACGCCCTGGGCCACCACCCAGCAGGTGCAGATCCCGACCCGCGCCGACAATTACATCGACTGGCGCGCGCTGAAGGTGAATTGAGCGGAGCCAGGCTCTATCAAAAAGTGAGCTGCTGGCGCTTATTGATTAATGGATTCAAGGTGAAATACCTTGGAATCCATTGCCAGATGAGCGCTGGCAGCTCATTTTTTTATGATGGGCGTCCCGCGAGTATTCTCGCTGCAGCAAGCTTCCAACCTGCAAGGAGACACACGCATGAAACCCAGCTTCCCCACCTTGCCGCGCCGCGCGCTGCTGCTGGCCGCCGCCGCCGCCGTGCTGGCCGGCTGCGCCACCCCGACTGCCGCGCCGCCCAACCCTGCGCTGGCCCAGCCCATTCGCCTCGTCACCTCGGGCGGCTTCGCCGAGGCGCACCAGCAGCTGTTCCCGCTGTTCGAAAAGCAGACCGGCGGCAAGGTCGAATCGGCCTACGGCTCGTCGATGGGCGCATCGACCACCTCCATCCCGAACCGGCTGCAGCGCGGCGAGCCCATCGACGTGGTGGTGCTGGAGCGCGGCGCGCTCGACAAGCTCGTGGCCCAGGGCCAGGTGCGGCCGGGCAGCGAGGTAGACCTGGTGCGCTCGTCCATCGGCCTCGCGGTGCGCGCGGGCGCGCCGGTGCCCGACATCAGCACCGAGGCCAAGTTCAAACAGGTGCTGCTCGCGGCGCCGTCGATCGCCTACTCGGCCAGCGCCAGCGGCACCTTCTATGAAACGAAGATGCTCAAGCAGTTGGGCATCGAGGCCCAGGTGCTGCCCAAGAGCAAGAAGGTGGTGGGCGACCGCGTGGGCACCATCGTGGCGCGCGGCGATGCGGTGGTGGGCATGCAGCAGGTGAGCGAACTGCTGCCGATTCCCGGCATCACCTTCGTGGGGCGCCTGCCCGATTCGGTGCAGAGCTATGCGGTGTTCTCGGCTGGCATCGCCACCGGGGCGAAGAACCCCGAGGGTGCGCGCGAGCTGCTGCGCTTCTACCAGTCGGCCGCGGCGCGGCCGGTGGTCGAGAAGACGGGGCTGGAGGTGATTGCGCCTAAGCCGTAGCGAGCTTTTGCACCGCCGCCCGCTCGCGCATGCGGGCGCTGTGCGCGGCCACGCGGGGGAACTCGGCGATGTCCACGCCGTCGCTCTTGAGCCAGCTGGCCACGGTGTAGAGGTAGCCGTCGGCCGTGCTGTACTGCTCGCCCAGAACCCAGGGGCCGTCGCTGAGGTAGTGCCGCTCGATCACGCCGAAGCATTCGCGCATGTTCTGCGGCACCTTGGCACGCATCGCGGCCTGGGCGGCCTCGTCGTCGGCCCAGCGCGCGGCGCGCGGGCGGTGGGCGTGGGCAATGTGCGCGGTCGAGGCCAGGTAGGCGTTGAACTCCTGCATCTGCGCCAGCGCGAAGGGGTCATGGAGCGGCGCGAGCTGGGCCTGCGGATAGGTCTGCGCCACATACAGCAGCAGCGCGGGCACCTCGGTCAGCACGCCGCGCGGCGTGACCAGCGCGGGCACGCGGCCCTTGGGGTTGACCGCCAGGTAGGCGGGGCTGCGCTGCTCGCCGGCGGCGAAGTCCAGCGTCTTCAGCGCGAAGTCGGCGCCGGCCTCGTGCAGTGCGATCAGCACGGCCTGGGCGCAGGTGCCGGGCACGTAGTACAGCGTGGTGGTCGGGGCGGTCATGCGGAAGCTCCTTTTGAATGAAATCGGCCTCTAGGCCAATGGGTGTGAGCGCAAGCAGCTATGAAAATTGATAGTCTGGCGTACCGCCATGGATTGTGGCACGCCTGCCCGACGGCCGCAGTCGCGGCGGGTACCATAGCCGCTTTGCATCCGGCGCGCCGCGCCCGCTCGATCTGTCCATGGCCAAGGAAAAAACCATCTATACCTGCTCCGAATGCGGCGGCACCAGCCCGCGCTGGCTGGGCAAATGCCCGTCCTGCGGGGCCTGGAACACGCTGATCGAGTCGCTCTCCGAGCCCGTGGGCGGCGGCAAGAACCGGCTGAGCCAGGCCAGCTACGCCGGCTACGCGGGGCAGGCGCAGGCCGTGGTGCCGCTGGCCGCGATCGAGGCCACCGACGTGGCGCGCACGCCCTGCGGCATCGACGAGCTGGACCGCGTGCTCGGCGGCGGCGTGGTCGAGGGCGGCGTGGTGCTGATCGGCGGCGACCCGGGCATCGGCAAATCGACGCTGCTCTTGCAGGCGGTGGACGCGCTGCAGCGCCAGGGCCTGCCGGCGCTGTACGTGACCGGCGAGGAAAGCGGCGCGCAGGTGGCGCTGCGCTCGCGGCGCCTGGGTATCGAGGGCAGCCAGGTCAATGTGCTGGCCGAGATCCAGCTCGAGAAGATCCTCGCCACCAGCGAGAGCATGCAGCCGGCGGTGGTGGTGATCGACTCGATCCAGACCATGTACTCCGACCAGCTCAGCTCCGCGCCCGGCTCGGTGGCCCAGGTGCGCGAGTGCGCGGCCCACCTCACGCGCATGGCCAAGAGCACCGGCATCGCGGTGGTGCTGGTGGGCCACGTGACCAAGGAGGGCGCGCTGGCCGGCCCGCGCGTGCTCGAGCACATGGTCGACACGGTGCTGTACTTCGAGGGCGACACGCACAGCAGCTTCCGCCTGGTGCGGGCGATCAAGAACCGCTTTGGCGCGGTCAACGAGATCGGCGTGTTCGCGATGACGGAAAAGGGCCTCAAGGGTGTCTCCAACCCCAGCGCGATCTTTCTGAGCCAGCATGCCGAGCCGGTGCCCGGCAGCTGCGTGCTGGTCACGCTGGAGGGCTCGCGGCCGCTGCTGGTCGAGGTGCAGGCCCTGGTCGATGCCGGCGGCCCCAGCCCGCGCCGCCTGTCGGTGGGCCTGGACCGCGACCGCCTGGCCATGCTGCTGGCCGTGCTGCACCGCCACGCCGGCGTGGCCTGCGCCGACCAGGACGTGTTCGTCAACGCCGTGGGCGGCGTGCGCATCAGCGAGCCGGCGGCCGACCTGGCGGTGATGCTGTCCATCACCAGCAGCCTGCGCGGCAAGGCGCTGCCCAAGGGCTTCATCGCCTTCGGCGAAGTGGGCCTGGCCGGCGAGGTGCGCCCCGCGCCGCGCGGCCAGGAGCGGCTGAAGGAGGCCGCCAAGCTCGGCTTCACCGTGGCCGTGGTGCCCAAGGCCAATGCGCCCAAGAAGCCCATCGAGGGCCTGACCATCCACCCGGTCGAGCGGGTGGACGAGGCCATGCAGGTGGTGCGCGGGCTGGATTGAGCGCGTCCACACGTTCTGCAGGGCGGGCCGGGCGTGGTGGACCCCGGCGCCGCCAGCGCCTACCATCGGCGCTCCAGGAGACACCCATGCAAGCATCGAATCCCGAAACCGGACCCGCGGCCTCCACGCTGATCGACGAGCGCATCGCCGAACTGGGCGACTGGCGCGGCGCCACGCTGCGGCGCATGCGTGCGCTGATCCACGAGGCCGAGCCGCAGGTGGTGGAGGAGTGGAAATGGCGCGGCACGCCGGTCTGGTCGCATGGCGGCATCCTGTGCACCGGCGAGACCTATAAAGCGGTGGTCAAGCTGACCTTCGCCCACGGCGCCGCGCTGGACGACCCGGCCGGGCTCTTCAATGCCAGCCTGGACGGCAACACCCGGCGCGCGATCGACATCCGCGAGGGCGAGGCAGTCGACGCGGCGGCCTTCCAGACGCTGGTGCGGGCGGCGGTGGCGCTGAATGCCTCCAAGGCGAAGGCGAAGCGTTCGAAGTAGGCGAACAGCCGGCCGGTGGCAGTCCCCTATTGATAGCGCCTGGCGCTCAAAAGAAAAGGGCTTCAGATATTTTCATATCTGAAGCCCTTTGGGCGATTGCGCTAGCAGCTATGGTTTTTGCTACCAGCCGCTAGCCTTAGCTTAGCTTAGAAGCGGCGGCGTACGGCCCAGGCGGCGCCGCCCATCAGCAGCGCCAGCAGGGTCAGCATCCAGCGGCTGTCCACCGGCACCGGCGTGGGGGCCGCTGCGGCTCCACGGACGGTGATAGTCACCGTGGCGGTGCTGCAGGTCTCGGCCCCGGCCTTGGCGGGGGTCCGCGCGACGCCCATCGAGCTTTCTGCGGAGCAGACCTCGTAGGTGAAGCTGTCCTCGCCCACGAAGCCCTGCTTGGGCGTGTAGGTGTAGGTGCCGTCAGGGTTCATGGTGACCGTGCCGTTGGCCGGGTCGCTGGACTTGCGGAACGACGCGCCGGGGCCGTAGCTGTCGTTCTCGGCCGCGTTGCCGCTGACCGGCTGGTTCACCGTGGTGTTGGCGCGGTCGTCCACGGCCTTGGGGCCGACGGTCACCGTCACCTCGGCCGTGGTGCAGCTGGGCTTGGGCGTGCTGCTGTCGCAGATCTCGTAGCTGAACTTGTCCTCGCCGCTGAAGCCCGGGTTGGGCGTGTAGGTGCAGCCCGAGGCATTGCAGGTCACGGTGCCGTTGGCCGGCGGTGCAGTGGGCTTGATCGAGTTCGGGTCGAGCGGCGCGCCGGCGCTGCTGTCGTTGGCGGCCACGTCGATGGTCACCGGCGTGTCGGGCGCCGTGGTGGCCTGGTCGGGCGTGGCCACGATCGTGCCGCCGGTCACCGTGATGTGCACGGTGGCTTCGCTGCACAGGTTCGGGTCGGTCTGCGGATCGGGCGGCAGGCAGACCTCGTAGGTGAAGCTGTCATCGCCCACATAGTTCGGGTTCGGCGTGTAGGTGTAGCTGCCGTCCTCGTTCATGGTCACCGTGCCGTTGCGCGGGCCGCTCTTGCGCTTGAAGATCGAGCCCGGGCCGGCGGTGTCGTTGCTGGCAGCATTGCCGCTGACCGGCGTGTTCACCGGCGTGCCGATGTCGTCGTTCACGGCTGCGGGGCCGACCTTGACCGTCACCTCGCCGGTAGAGCAGTTCGGCGTGGGCTGGCTGCTGTCGCAGATCTCGTACTGGAACTTGTCCTCGCCGCTGAAGCCCGGGTTGGGCGTGTAGGTGCAGCCCGAGGCATCGCAGGTCACCGTGCCGTTGGCCGGCGGCGTCTTGGGCTTGAGCGAGTCGGGGTCGAGCGGGGTGCCGTTGCTGCTGTCGTTGTCGGCCACGTCGATGTGCACCGGCTTGTCCTGCGGCGTGCTGGCGCTGTCCGGGCCGGCGCTGAGGTCGCCGCCGTCCACGGTGATGCGCACGGTGGCTTCGCTGCACAGGTTCGGGTCGGTCTGCGGATCGGGCGGCAGGCAGACTTCATAGGTGAAGCTGTCTTCGCCCACGAAGTTCTCGTCCGGCGTGTAGGTGTAGGTGCCGTCGGGGTTCACCGTCACCGTGCCGTTGGTCGGGCCGCTCTTTTGCTGGAACGTCGATCCAGGGCCAAAGGCGTCGTTGCCGGCGAGGCTGCCGTCGACCGGCGTGTTCACCGGCGTGCTGTTGCTGTCGTCAGCGGCCTTGGGGCCGACCTGCACCGTCACCTCGGCCGTGTCGCAGCTGGCCGTGGGGCGGCTGCTGTCGCAGATCTGGTAGCTGAACTTGTCCTCGCCGCTGAAGCCGGGCTTGGGCGTGTAGGTGCAGCCGTTGGCGTCGCAGGTCACGGTGCCGTTGGCGGGCTGGTCAACCACCTTGGTGGAGGCTTTGTCCAGCGGCGAGCCATCGCTGCTGTCGTTGCGGGCCACGTCGATGGCGATCGGCGTGTCGTGCGGCGTGCTGGCCGTGTCGGGTTCGGCGATCACGTCGCCGCCGACGATGGTGATCTTCACCGTCGCGGTGGAGCAGAGTTCGCCCTCAGCCTTGGCCCGGGCCGCCAGCAGCAGGAGAGGGCCGGGCGAATCCACCTGGGCCGGCATGCAGACTTCGTAGGTGAAGCTGTCCTCGCCGACGAAGTTCTCGTTGGGCGTGTAGGTGTAGGTGCCGTCCGCGTTCATCGTCACCGTGCCGTTGGCCGGATCGCTGGTCTTGGTGAACTGGGCGTCCGGGCCGTAGACGTCATTCGGGGTGACGCTGTCGTTCAGCGGCGTGTTCACCTTGGTCTTCTCTTCGTCGTCCACCGCCTTGGGGCCGACCTTGACGCTCACCGTTTCGGTCGCGCAGTTGGGCGTGGGGCTGTTGCTGTCACAGATCTCGTAGGTGAATTCGTCGACGCCGCTGAAGTCCTCGTCGGGCGTATAGGTGCAGCCGTTGGCATCGCAGGTCACGCTGCCGTGCGCGGGCTCGTCCTTGAGCTTGGTGGAGCTGCGGTCCAGCGCGGTGCCGCTGCTGCTGTCGTTGCCAACGACGTCGATGGTCACCGGCTCGCCATGCGGCGTGCTGGCCTGGTCCGGCGCGGTGGTGATCTCGCCGCCGTTGACGGTGATCTTCACCGTGGCGGTGTCGCACAGGTTGGGATCGTCCTGCGGGTCGGGCGGCAGGCAGACCTGGTAGGTGAAGCTGTCCTCGCCCACATAGTTCGGGTTGGGCGTATAGGTGTAGGTGCCGTCCTCGTTCATGGTCACCGTGCCGTTGGCCGGGTTGCTCGTCGCCTTGAACACCGAGTCCGGCGCATAGACGTCATTGGTCGCCGCGTTGCCGTCCTTGGGCGTGTTCACCGGCGTGCTGGCGCTGTCGTCCTTGGCATCGGGGCCGACGACCAC
The DNA here is from genome assembly GCA_050282565.1 of Comamonas sp. Taxonomy (GTDB): domain Bacteria; phylum Pseudomonadota; class Gammaproteobacteria; order Burkholderiales; family Burkholderiaceae_C; genus Comamonas. Next base: position 35,145 of record JBLZYV010000001.1, on the reverse strand, counting down.
CGTCACTTCCTCGGTCTTGCACGAGGGCGTGGGCTGGTTGCTGTCGCAGATCTCGTACTGGAACCGGTCTTCGCCGCTGAAGCTGTCATCCGGCGTGTAGGTGCAGCCATTGGCGTCGCAGGTCACGGTGCCGTGGTTGGGGCCGCTCTTGAGCTTGGTCGAGTCGCGGTTCAGCGGCGAGCCATTGCTGGAGTCGTTGGCGGCCACGTCGATGGTCACCGGCGTGCGCGCCGGGGTGCTGGCGCTGTCGGGCTGGGTGACGATCTGGCCGCCCTCGACCTTGATCGTCACCGTGGCGGTGTCGCAGAGCTTGGGGTCGGTCTGCGGATCGGGCGGCAGGCAGACCTGGTAGCTGAAGCTGTCCTCGCCGACGAAGTTCGGGTTCGGCGTATAGGTGTAGCTGCCGTCGAGGTTCATGGTCACCGTGCCGTTCTTGGGATCGCTCTGCTTGGTGAACTTCGAGCCCGAGGTGGTCTTGTCGTTGGTGGCAGCATTGCCGCTGACAGCCTGGTTCACCGGCGTCGTCGCGCTGTCGTCCACCGCATCGGGGCCGACGGTGACCGTCACCTCGGCGGTGCTGCAGAACGGCGTGGGCTGCGTGTTGTCGCAGATCTCGTAGGTGAACTTGTCTTCGCCGCTGAAGCCCGGGTTGGGCGTGTAGCGGCAGCCCGAGGCATCACCCTCGGCGCCGCAGACCACCGAGCCGTTGGCGGGCGGGTTCTTGGGCTTGATGGAGCTGGGGTCCAGCTCCGAGCCCAGGGCCGTGTCGTTGCCCGCGACATTGATGTCCACCGGCGATCCGCTCCTGGTCGTGGCGCTGTCCGGGTTGGCGGTCACCTGGACCCGCTGGTTCACGAAGGTGCAGGTGATGTCGTCCGCGGGCGTATAGGCGTTGGCGGGGATGGTGATCGTGGAGCCGTTGCGGGTGGTGCCCACGTGCTCGCCGTTCGCGTAGCTGCAAGTGCCCTCGGCCAGCACGAAGTCGGCCGGGCCGCCGGTTTCCGCCAGGTTGATCGCATCGCCGTGGTGGCCCACCTGGTAGCGCTGCGAGGCGGCCGGGTTGCTGCCCGACGCGGTGGTCAGGCGGGTGCTGGCGCTTTGCTTGTTCGTGCCCAGATCGGCCGTGGTGGTGTTGTCGTTGCTGAAATTGAAGCTGCCGAAGCCATCGTTGGTCTGCTTTTGCAGCGTGATCGTCGCGCCCTTGACGGACCAGGACATCTCCAGCGCGTCGCCGCCGGCGGGGGTCATGCCGCTGCTGTGGGCCGAGGTGCCGGACACGTTGAAGGTCAGGCTGGTGATGTTGGTGCCCGAGAACTGAATGCTGCCGCAGGCGGTGCCGTCCTCCAGGCTGTTCGCGGTGCAGTCGCCGTTCGCGGTACTGGCCATGATGGGGTTGCCATTCTGGTAGATGACCGAGCGCACGAAGGAGCCGCTGTCCACATACAAAGGCGCATTGCCGCTGAGCTTGGACAGGGTCACGTTGCTCGGCGATGAGCCCGCCAGCCGCCACTGGGTGCTGTTGGTATAGATGTTGGGGTTGCGGCCCTCAATCCCTCCCAGGCGCGCCACGTGCAGCACCGGGTTATCCACCGGCTCGCTGAACGTCACGGTCACTGTCTTGGTCTGCAGCGCGGAGTTGTTGGCATTGCCGAAGCAGACGACCGTCCGCAGCGCCACCTGCCCGGCCACCGGGCCGCCATAGGGGTTGGTGTACGCGTTGGGAGCGCCGTTGTTGAGCGTGACGTTGTTGTAGTAGCCGGCCTGGGCACCCAGGCAGCTGCCGCCCAGGTAGCCGCTGTAGGTGGCGGTGATGCCCGCGGCTGTGGCGCTGCCGCTGGTGCTGCCGCCGCCGCTGGCCGTCCAGGCGCCGGTGGTGACCGCCTGGGCCGCCAAGCCAATTGCCAGCCCGAAGAACAATAACAAGCTCTTCAGAATGAAGAGCACCCGGGAAGATGTGTGGGGATAGAACATTCAGATGCCGATCCTGCTGAGGTGTTTTGGATAACTCGGGCCGTGCGAATGTCGGCTTGCGGACGCTCCCTCACCCGTACGCTGAATCGGTGGCCCGCACGCTGGCTGGCGGTGTGCGGGCTGTATGCAGGACCAGCCGATAGGGCCGGAGTGAGGGCATTTCTATTTTTTCATAGTTGGAAAAATATATTTACAACTCTGAATGAATAATTTATTTAAATGAATTTGAGGGTGCGGCGCCTGGGCGGCGGAAGCCGACGCAGGCAGGCGGCCCCGGCGCACCTGGTTGCCAGGGCGCGCCCCTTTCAAGCGGCGGTCCATGCCTGCTTTTGTTTGCTGCAAAAAACGTAGCGTTTTGCGCTTGTTACATATTGGTTTTGAATGCTTCTGAGCGGCAAAGGCAGATGTAACAAGCGCTGCTCGCTATGGTTTTTGTATTTTTTGCACCACATTCCGGCGTGCGGCGCTGCGCGCCTCGCGCAAGGGCCAGCGCTTACTGGTGGAAGACCACGCTTTCCGACAGCTCCGCGCGGCCCACGTCCAGCCGGTTGACGGTGGCCTGCGGGTCGCGGTGGCCGAAGGAGATGCCGAACAGCATCTTGTGGTCGTCGGCGATGCCGAGCACCGAGCGGATCGTGGGGGCGAACATGGCCAGCGAGGTCTGCGGGATGCCGGCCAGGCCGCGGGCGGCCAGCGACAGCAGGAAGGTCTGGCCGTACATGCCGAGGTCGCCGGCCGTGCGCACGCTGTCGCCGAAGCTGGGCATGAACAGCAGCGCCACGTGCGGGGCGCCGAAGAAGCCGAAGTTCTTCAGCAGTTCCTCGCGCCGGCCGGCCTGGTCCTCGCGGGCGATCTCCAGCAGGTCGTAGTGGGCCTTGCCGCTGGCCTGGGCCCGGTGGGCGTAGGCGCCGGAGTAGGCGGCCATGTCGAAGGAGAAGTCGGGCGCGTATTCGCCCCGGGCCTCTGCGGCGAGGATGGCGGCGGCCAGCGCATCGCGCCTGGCGCCGGAGACGATGTGCACCTGCCAGGGCTGGGTGTTGCAGTTCGACGGCGCGTGCTGGGCGTCGCGCAGCACGGCCTGGATCTGGGCCGGCGCCACCGGGGTCGGCAGGAACTGGCGGGTGGCGCGGCGGTTGCGGACGATGTTTTCAAAGACGGTGGTTTCGGTCATGGCGGTATCCAAAAGAAGAATGCCCACAGCTTAATAACAACCAAAAATAAGATAAATGGACTAGTATTGGCTTGTTTATGTATTGATGGTTGTGAATGCTGGACCGATTCCGCTCGATGGAGGTGTTCGTGGCCGCGGTGGACGCGGGCTCGTTTGCGGCGGCTGCCGAGCGGCTGGGCATGAGCGCGCAGATGGTGGCGCGCCACGTGCAGGCGCTGGAGCAGCGCCTCGGGGCCACGCTGCTGCAGCGCACCACGCGGCGCCAGAGCCTGACGGAGCTGGGCAGCCAGTACCACGAGCGCTGCGTGGTGGTGCTGAGCGAGGCGGCCGCCGCCGATGCGCTGGCGCTGGAGGCGAAGGCCGAGCCCCACGGGCAGTTGCGGGTGAGCGCGCCGCAGGAGTTCGGCGCGCAGTCGCTGGTGGATTTCGCGCTGCTCTTCATGGCCCGCTACCCGCGCGTGGCGGTGGACCTGCGCCTGTCCGACCAGCGGGTGAACCTGCTCGACGACGGGGTGGAGGCGGCGTTCCGCATCGGCGAGCCCGCGGTGGGCGAGAGCAGCAGCCTGGTGACGCGGCCGCTGCGCCGCTACCGCATGGTGGCCTGCGCGGCGCCCGCCTACTTGGAGCGGGCCGGCATGCCGCGGCAGCCGGCGGACCTGGCGGCGCACCAGTGCATTGGCTTCGTCTTCTGGAACCGCAAGGTCTTCAACGAGTGGGTGTTCACCCAGGGTGGGCAGGACTACCCGGTGCGCATCGAGGGGCGGCTGCAGGTCAACAGCAGCCAGGCGCAGCTGCGGGCGGCGCTGGCGGGCGGCGGTATCCTGCTGGGCGCCGAAGACCTGGTGCGCGCCGACCTGGAGGCCGGCCGGCTGGTGCGCGTGCTGCCCGGGTACGAGGGGCCGTCGCGGCCCATGCACCTGATCTATGTGGCCGACCGCCAGCGCACCGCCAAGCTGCGCTGCTTTGTCGAGGAGGCGGTGCAGGCGTTTGCAGGGCGGTAGCTATGGAAAAAGTAGCTTCTTGCGCTTGGTAGATATGGATTTCAGAGGTAAATCCGTCTGAAATCACAATGGGGAAAGCGCCAGCAGCTATCAATATAGTGCTGGCGCCTGCCCGGCTCAGAACAGCACGCGGCAGCGGATCGTGCCCGGCACCTGGGCCAGCTTCTGCAGTGCCAGCGCGGACGATTGCGCATCGAGGTCGATCACCACGTAGCCCACCTTCTCGTCGGTGCGCAGATACTGGCCGGCAATGTTGATGCCGTTGTCGGCAAACACCGTGTTGATGGCCGACAGCACGCCCGGCTGGTTGTGGTGCACGTGCAGGATGCGGTTCTGGCCGGGGTGGGCGGGCAGCGCCACCTCGGGGAAGTTGACGGCCGAGGTGGTCGTGCCGTTGTCGCTGTACTTGACCAGCTTTTCCGCCACCTCGAGGCCGATGTTGGCCTGCGCCTCCATCGTGGAGCCGCCGATGTGGGGCGTGAGGATCACGTTGTCCAGCCCGCGCAGCGGCGAGACGAACTCGTCCTTGTTGCTCTTGGGCTCGGCGGGGAAGACGTCGATCGCCGCGCCCAGCAGATGCTGGCTGCGCAGCGCCTCGGCCAGCGCGTCGATCTGCACCACGGTGCCGCGCGAGGCGTTGATGAGGATGGCGCCCGGCTTCATCGCGGCCAGCTCGTCCGGGCCGATCATCCATTGCGTGGACGGCAGCTCGGGCACGTGCAGGGTCACGATGTCGGCCTGGCGCAGCAGCTCGGGCAGGTTGGCGGCCTGGCGTGCATTGCCCAGCGGCAGCTTGGTGACCACGTCGTGGAACAGCACCTGCATGCCCAGCGCCTCGGCCAGCACCGACAGCTGCGTGCCGATGGAGCCGTAGCCGACGATGCCCAGCGTTTTGCCGCGGATCTCGTAGGCGCTGTCGGCGCTCTTGAGCCAGCCGCCGCGGTGCGCCACCGCGTTCTTCTCGGGAATGCCGCGCAGCAGCAGGATGGCTTCGGCCAGCACCAGCTCGGCCACCGAGCGGGTGTTGGAGTAGGGCGCGTTGAAGACGACGACGCCGCGCTCGCGGGCGGCGTTCAGGTCCACCTGGTTGGTGCCTATGCAGAAGCACCCCACGGCTACCAGCTTGTGGGCGGCGGCGAACACCTCCTCGGTGAGCTGGGTGCGCGAGCGGATGCCGACGAAGTGCGCATCGGCGATCTTGCTGCGCAGTTCCTCGCCTTCCAGCGCGCCGGTGAGTGCCTCCACGTTGGTGTAGCCCGCATCCCGCAGCACCTGCAGCGCGGACGGGTGGATGCCTTCGAGCAGCAGGAACTTGATCTTCGATTTGTCGAGCGAGGTCTTGGCCATGGTTGCGCTGTGCTGTGGTGTAGCAAACCATCATGGCCCAGAACCGAAGCCACTAGCGTTTATCAGGTTGACACACGAATTTTTTGGGCGTGGTACAACCGGCAGCTTGTTTTTTCTCCGGGATCCCAGGCATGACCGAGCACCGTTCCCCGACCCTGTTTGACACCGTGCAGGCCGGCGACCTGCAACTGTCCAACCGCATCGCCATGGCGCCGCTGACGCGCAACCGCTCGCCCGACGCGGTGCCGCGCGCCATGGCGGCCACCTACTATGCGCAGCGCGCCTCGGCGGGGCTGCTGATCTCGGAAGGCACGGCGATCAGCCACGAGGGCCAGGGCTATTCGGACGTGCCCGGCCTCTACGGCACCGAGCAGCTCGACGGCTGGCGGCGCGTGACCGACGCCGTGCATGCGCAGGGTGGCCGCATCGCCTGCCAGCTCTGGCACGTGGGGCGCGTCTCGCACGTGAGCCTGCAGCCGGGCGGTGCGGCGCCGGTCGGGCCCTCGGCCATCGCGGCCCAGGCCAAGACCTATGTGATCGACCGCGGCACCGGGCAGGGCGGCTTTCTGCCCACCTCCACGCCGCGCGCCCTGGACGCCGGCGAGCTGCCCGGCATCGTCCACGCCTTTGCCGCGGCGGCGCGCAACGCGGTCGAGACGGCGGGCTTCGACGGCGTGGAAATCCACGCGGCCAACGGCTACCTGCTCGACCAGTTCATGAAGGACGGCGCCAACCAGCGCGACGACGACTACGGCGGCTCCATCGCCAACCGCGCCCGGCTGGCGCTGGAAGTGGCGCGCGCCGTGGCCGATGCGGTCGGCCCGGGCAAGGTGGGCATCCGGCTGTCGCCCGTCACGCCCGCCAACGGCGTGCACGACAGCGATCCGCAGCCGCTGTTCGAGCACGTGGTGCGCGAGCTGGCGCCGCTGGGCCTGGCCTTCGTGCACGTGATCGAGGGCGCCACCGGCGGCCCGCGCGAGGTCGAGGGCCGGCCCTTCGACTTTGCCGCGCTCAAGCAGGCCTACCGCGATGCGGGCGGCCGCGGCGCCTGGATGGTGAACAACGGCTACACCCGCGCGCTGGCGCAGCAGGCCGTGGCCAGCGGCTATGCCGACATGGTGGCCTTTGGCCGGCTCTACATCGCCAACCCCGACTTGGTCGAGCGGCTGCGCCACGACGCGCCGCTGGCCAAGCCCGACACCGCCACCTTCTATGGCGGCGGCGAGGCGGGCTATACCGACTACCCAGCGCTGCAGCGCGCGTAGCGTCTGCGCTCTTCCGGTGGTGGACCCAGCCCTGACACGACGATTTGCTACAGTCGCGGCTATGTTGAAACCACTGTTGATACGGGCAGCGGTGCTGGCCGCAGCCCCGCTGGCGCTGGGCGGCTGCTCGCTCTGGCCCCTCAAGAAGGCTCCGGCCGCTCCGCCGGCGGCCCAGGTCGCCCAGGCCCCCGCCGCACCAGCATCGGCTGCCGCAGCCAAGGCCGAGGCTCCGGCCGCGCGCATCGCCCCCGCCGAGCTGCATGGCGTCTGGGAGTGCAGCTTCCAGATCCGCATGGGCGAGGACGTGGCCAACTTCACCTACACCGACCAGTTCCACAGCGACGGCAGCCTGCGCTCGCAGGCCTACCTGGTCTACGACATGCCCAGCACCCGCCAGCAGTACGCCTACGTGCTGCAGGGCGAAGGCCACTGGCGCATGCAGGACGGCATCATCACGCTGATCGTGCCCGAGGTGGTGCGGCAGGACCGCTCCAAGCAGAAGAACTCCGAGCTGCTCAAGGACAAGGACCTGGTGCCCGAGGACCTGAGCGACACCTGGACGGTGCAGGTGGCGCAGGGCCGCAAGATGCGCGTGCTGGTGGGCAGCCTGGCCGACGAGATGCTCTGCGAGAAGGAGTAGCGCAGGTTCAGGGCTGCTTGAAGTCGTAGGCGAAGACCTCATCGGTCAGGTCTATGGCCGGGAATTCGTCCTTCTCGCCCCAGTAGTCCTGCGTGTGCTGCCACTCGCGGGTATTGCCGCTCTGGGGCATGAGGTGCATGTCGCGCAGCAGGTAGCCGGGGTTGAAGTTGTCGGCGGCGATCCAGCTGCCCAGCGGCATGTCCTGCTCGTGCGGGCGCAGGCGCGGCACCACCCGCGTGGCGCCCACGGCGTCCATGTGCCCCAGCAGGCGGCAGACGAAGTCCGCCACCATGTCGGCGCGCAGGGTCCAGCTGGCGCGGAAGTAGCCGAACACCCAGGCCAGGTTAGGCACGCCGGTGAACATCATGCCGCGGTAGGTCACGGTGCTGGCGAAGTCCAGCGGCCGGCCGTCGACGGTGAACGGAATGCCGCCCAGCACGCTGAGCCGAAAGCCGGTGGCGGCCACGACGATGTCGGCATCCAGCCGCTCGCCGGACTTCAGCGCGATGCCGTCCTGGGTGAAGCGCTCGATCTCGTCGGTCACCACGGTGGCGTGGCCGTTGCGGATTTCCTCGAACAGATCGCCGTCGGGGATGAAGGCCACGCGCTGCTGCCAGGGCCGGTAGCGCGGCGTGAAGTGGGGATCGAGCTCGCAGGCGCCGGCCAGCTGCTTGTGCACGCCTTCGAGCAGCTCGGTGCGCACCAGCTCGGGTTCCTCGCGCGAGCGCCGGTCGAAGAGGGCGCTGTCCATCAGCACCTTCTTGCGGACGATGGCGTGGATCCAGGCCGGGTCGATCTCGAGCCGGCGCAGCTCATTGGCCAGGTCGTTGGAGTTGCGGCCCGAGACGAAGAAGGTGGGCGAGCGCTGCAGCATGGTGACCTGGGCGCCCAGGCGCGCCAGCCCCGGCACCGCCGTGGCGCCCGAGCCGATGACGACCACGCGCTTGCCCCGCACGTCCAGGTCGTCGGGCCAGGTCTGGGCATGGATCAGCGGGCCCTCGAAATCCTGCATGCCTGGCCATTCGGGCAGGTAGCCCTGGTCGTGCCGGTAGTAGCCCTGGCACATCCAGAGGAAGCGGGTGGTGAAGCGCAGCGGCTCGCCGGTGTCCAGGCGCGTGGCGTCCACGGTCCACAGGCTGTCGGCGGTGGACCAGGACGCGGCCGTGATCCGGTGGCGGTAGCGGATGTGGCGCGCCAGGTCGTTTTCCTCGATCACCTCGCCCATGTAGGAGAGGATTTCGGCGGCCGTGGCGATGGGCTTGCCCATCCACGGCTTGAAGCGGTAGCCGAAGGTATAGAGGTCGCTGTCCGAGCGCACGCCCGGGTAGCGGTGCGTGTGCCAGGTGCCGCCGAAGCTGGTTTGCGACTCGAGCACGACGTAGCTTTTGTCCGGGCACTGGGTCTGCAGGTGGAAGGCCGAGCCCACGCCCGAGATGCCGGCGCCCACGATGAGCACGTCGAAGTGTTCCGTCCGCAGGGGCGCCTGCGCCAGGTCCTGGGCCGCGGTGGGTGCATTCATCGGAGGTCTCCTTGCGTGTCCAGGTGCTGTTCGAGCAGGCGCAGCAGTGCATCGGGCTGCTCCAGCATGACCAGGTGGCCGGCGTCGAGCTGCTCGTGGCGCGCGCCGGCGATGCCGGCCGCCAGCTCGCGGCAGTGCTCGGGCGGCACCAGCCGGTCGTGCTGCATGCCGATGACCAGGGTCGGCGCCTGGATGCGAGCCAGCTCGGCGCGGATGTCGATGGTCGCGTCCAGCTCGGCCTGGCGGTCGCCGCCAGCGGACAGCACGGTGGCATACCGGTCCAGCGCGGTGGCGATGAGCTCTGGCGGGCTGTTCTGGAAGAAGGCCCCGGACAGGCCGTGGACCAGCAGCAGGCGCCCGAGCTGCCGCTTGTCGGTGCGCGACAGGCCGGCCCAGAGCTCGAACTGCAGCCGCATGCGCACATCGGTCTGGGCCCAACCGCCCAGCAGCACCAGCCGGCGCACGCGCCCGGGCATCGCGGCCGCGGCGGCGGCGGCCACCACGGCGCCGAGCGAGTAGCCCACCAGGTCGAACGGCTCGTCGCCCGCCAGGCTGGCGGTGGCGCGCACCTGCTCGACCAGGGTGGCCAGCGCGATGGGGCCGCCGGGGTCTTCGGTCTGGCCCGCGCCGATCATGTCGAACGCCAGGCAGCGCCGCTTTTCCGCCAGCCGCGGCAGCAGCGCGGCCCAGCCCGTCTCGGCGCTGGAGGAGGTGCCGTGGACGAGGATGGTGGGCCGGCCCTGGCCGGCATCGAGCACGCTGGTGGCAGCGCCGAGGCAGTTCACATTCACACGTTGCATGGCAATCCTTGGACGGGGTTCAGGGATGGGGGAAGGGAGGGCAGGCCGAGGTGGCCCAGCACCAGCTCGTACAGCACCTGGACCAGGGCCGCATGCTCGCGGGGGATGGGTGCCTGGCGGTTGTACATGCCGTTGAAGTGCGCGGCGCGGGCCGCATACACGCCGAACATCACGCGCTCTTCCCAGCCGGGGATGGCCGTCACCTCCGGGTAGCGGGCCAGCGTGGCCACCAGGCGGCGGGTGGCATCGTTGCCGAGCCGGCCCACGGGCTCCCAGGCCTCGGGGTCGACCAGGGCGCGGCGCAGCACGGCGCGGAACACGCCCTGGCTTTGCTGCTGCACCCGCACTGCCAGGTCGACAAAGGAGTGGATCACCGCGTGGGGCGAGGCGTGCTCGGCGGTGACCTTGGCCAGCAGCGCGTCCGTGTCCTGCCGGATGCGGTCGAAGCCGCGCTCCAGCACCGCCTGCACAAAGCCCTCGCGGTCGCCAAAGCGGAAATACAGCGCGCCGATGGAGGTGCCCGCGCGCTCGGCGACGGCCTGCATGGACAGGCCCTCGAAGCCATGGGCCTCGAAATGCGCCAGCCCCGCATCCAGCAGGGCGGCTTCCGTGGCCTGGCTGCGCGCCTGCAAGGCCTGCCGGCGCGGCTTGGCGGACGAGGCTGAGCGTTCCGGCATGGTGGGCTGCTAAATAGAATTGGATTTATGGTTTTATTCATTATGGGAGCGGGTGGCAGCGGCCACAAGCGGCGGTGTCGCCTGCATTACGGTGCCGTGCCCGCGGTGCCGCGCTGCAACCGATTGACAGGTACCGGCTTTGGTCCTACAACCGGTGCATACCCGCGGCGCAGTGCGGGCAGGAGTCGGCATGACGGACGTTCACAGCATCAATCTCGACAAGCTGCGCAATATCGTGCAAAAGTTTCAACACCGTGATTTCACCGCCGCGCAGGTGGCAGCCGATTACTGGGACAGTGCCAAGGGAGACGAATACGGCGGCCTGGTCACCACCAGCCGCCACATCCAGTTCGAACAACTGCTGCTGCGCAATGCGGCGCTGCTCGGCATCCAGCCGGTGCCCGGCGAGGCCGCGCTGGCCCCCAAGCGCTGGCATGTGGCTTGAGATACTCCTGATTTAATAGCTATTGGCGCTCTATCATTGGGCGTTACAACCACTTTTGATGCAAAAAGATACCGGCCCGTTGGCCGTGCGGCTGCGTGACTTTGCCGAGGCCGACCTGCCCACGATGGGGCAGGCCCTGACCGACCCGCGCGTGACCGCGTACTACGGGCTCTCCACCGAAGCCGGCACGCCGCAGGCCATCGCCCGCGAGCAGCTCGACTGGCTGCGCGAGCTGCAGGCGCTGGAAGAGGGCTGGTGGCAGGCCATCGTGGCGGCCGAGGACGGAGCCCTCGTGGGCGGCCTGGGCGCTTATGACCGCGACGACGACGGCGACAGCGCCGACCTGGGCTTCTGGCTGCTGCCGGCCTACTGGGGCCGGGGCGCGATGCGCCAGGCGCTGCGGCAGTTTGCGCCGCGGGTGTTCGCGCGGCTGCGCCTGCACAGCCTGGTGGCCTATGTGGAGCCGGTCAACACCGCTTCGGCGCAGGTGCTGCGGGCCTGCGGCTTCCAGCACGAGGGCCTGCTGCGCGAATGCACGCGCCGGGGCTCGGCCTACGTGTCGCTGGAGCGCTATTCGCTGCTGCGCAGCGAGCTGCCGCCGGCCTGATCAGGCCAGCGGCGATAGGTGGCGCACATGGCAGCCATGCACATGGTCGTTGACCATGCCCATGGCCTGCATGAAGGCATAGACCGTGGTGGGGCCGACGAAGCTGAAGCCGCGCTTCTTCAAATCCTTGGACAGCGCGGTCGCTTCGGCCGAGGTCGTCATCGCGCGCAGGGTTGCCCAGCTGGGCTGCTGCGGGCGGCTGGCCGGCGCCGGGGCCCAGCGCCAGACGTAGGCGTCGAAGCTGCCGAACTCCTGCTGCAGCGCCAGCACGCGCTGCGCGTTGTTGATGGTGGACTCGATCTTGCCGCGGTGGCGCACGATGCCGGCATCCTGCAGCAGGCGCTCGACGTCGGCCTCGCCGAAGCGCGCCACCTGCTCGGGGTCGAAGCCGGCAAAGCCCGCGCGGAAGGCCTCGCGCTTGTTCAGGATGGTGAGCCACGACAGCCCGGCCTGGAAGCCTTCGAGGCTGATCTTCTCGAACAGCCGCCGGTCGTCGTGCACCGGGAAGCCCCATTCCGCGTCGTGGTAGCGCTGGTACAGCGGCGTGGCGGCGCACCAGGCGCAGCGCAGGGCGCCGTCGTCGCCGGCGAACAGTCCTTCGGGCGGGATGGCGCTCATTTGGGGGCGGCCCAGTAGGGCTTGAGGACCTGCGCCTCGGCATCGAAGCGCTCGTTGACGCGGCGGGTCTCGTCGGCCAGCACGGCGGTCTGCTTGTCGGCCTCCTGCTGGTCCTGCGTGTTGGCGCCGACGCGCTCGCGCAGCGACGCGGGGGCCTTGGCCGGGTCCTTGCGGTAGAACTCCATCTCCTCGTCGAGCTTGGCGCGCTCCGACTCGATGATGCGCTTGCGCACCTGCACGGTTCGGGCCTGCTCCTGCAGCAGCACCAGGTTGGCCGAGCGCTCGGCGTCGTGCACGGCCTTGCTGGGGTAGCGCGCGGCCAGCGCGCGTTCGCGGCGCTTGCCCTCGCCGGCGCGGCTGCGCTCCTCGGCCTCGCGGCGCTGGCGCGCGGCCTGCTCGGCACGCTCGTATTCGGAGGTGTTGGGGCCGATGGTGCGCACCGCGCCCGTGGGCGAGATCACCTGCTGCTCGCGGTCGGCGCAGGCGGCGATGGGGCGGTCGGCAGTGAGGTGGCGGCCCTGGGCGTCCACGCAGGCATAGACCGTCGCGGTGGCGCCCGGCTTGGGCTGGGCCATGCCCGTTGCCGCCATGCCCAGCGCCAGCGCTGCCGTAGCCACCCACCGAATGTCTTGTGCCGCCATGCGTTCCCGGTCCCCTTGTCTTTCTGTCTTGTCGTTATACCCCGTAGCGCTCGCGGTAGGCCTGCACCCGCGCGTGGTGCTCGCTGGCCGCGCCGTCGCCCAGGTAGCGCAGCAGGTCTTCGAGCCTGGCGATCGTGCAGACCTGCATGCCCAATTGGCTCTGCACGTACTGTACGGCGCTGTAGGGCACGTCCTGGCCATTCTCGGTGGCTTTTTCCTGGCGGTCGAGCGCGATCGCCATGGCGTGCGGCACGGCGCCGGCGGCCTTGATGAGCGCGATGGACTCGCGCGCGGCGGTGCCGGCGGACATCACGTCGTCGATGATGAGCACCCGGCCCTTCAGCGGCGCGCCCACCAGGCTGCCGCCCTCGCCGTGGTCCTTGGCCTCCTTGCGGTTGTACGCGAAGGGCACGTTGCGGCCCAGGCGGGCCAGCTCGACGGCCACCGTGGCGGCCAGCGGGATGCCCTTGTACGCGGGGCCGAAGACCATGTCGAACTCGATGCCGCTGTCCACGATGGCGTTGGCATAGAACGCCGCCAGCCGGCCCATCTTGGCGCCGTCGTCGAACAGCCCGGCGTTGAAGAAGTACGGGCTCATGCGCCCGGCCTTGGTCTTGAACTCGCCAAACCGCAAGACCCCCGCTTCCACGGCAAAACGCACGAATGCCTGCGCCAGCTCGCCGGCACCGGCCGACTGTGGGAGACTATCCACCATGACCCAATCCTTGTTCAAATTAACCAGCCTCAACCTGAATGGCATCCGCTCGGCGGCCAACAAAGGGGTGATTCCCTGGGTCGAGGCGACCCGGCCCGATTGTATTTGCGTCCAGGAAATCAAGGCGCAGCATGCGGACATGCAGGGCAAGTTCGAGCAGATCGATGGCATGCACGGCTACTTCCAGTTTGCCGAGAAGAAGGGTTACTCGGGCGTGGGCGTGTACACGCGCCACGAGCCCAGCGACGTGGTCATCGGCTTCTCGCCCACCGAGTTCGACGCCGAGGGCCGCTACGTGGAGCTGCGCTTCGACAAGCCGGGGCGCAAGCTGTCCATCATCAGCTGCTACTTCCCGAGCGGCAGCTCGGGTGAGGACCGACAACTGGCCAAGTACCGCTTCCTGGCCGAGCTGCACCCGCAGCTGATGCGGCTCAAGGGCGAGCGCGACTTCATCCTCTGCGGCGACGTGAACATCGCCCACCAGAACGCCGACCTGAAGAACTGGCGCAGCAACCAGAAGAACAGCGGCTTCCTGCCCGAGGAGCGCGCCTGGATGACCGGGGTGCTCGAAAAAGAAGCCGAGGCCGGCGGCCTGATCGACGTCTACCGCCTGCTGCAGCCCGACACCACCGACGCCTGCTACACGTGGTGGAGCAACCGCGGCCAGGCCTACGCGAACAACGTGGGGTGGCGCCTGGACTACCACCTGGCCACGCCGGCGATCGCGGCGCTGGCGCGCGCCGAGCACATCTACAAGGAGCAGAAGTTCTCCGACCACGCGCCGATCACCATCGACTACGAGCTGGCGCTGTAAGCGGGGTTTTCAAAAACAGGAGCTTCTGGCGCTCATTGCCATTGGTTTTCAAATGGAAAACTATTTGAAATTCAATGGAATCAAGCGGCAGAAGCTCCTTTTATAGGAGCAGTCTTCGCCTGGCCGGCAGCGGCCTTTCGGGCCATTGACGGGGCCGGCGGCCCGGTTCACCATGGCAGGTGGTCTTTCCGAAAGGAGCACGCCATGGCTGAGCAAGACAAGGTGTTCGCGGGCTCGCTGCCGCAGTTCTACGACACGCTGATGGTGCCGCTGATCTTCGCGGACTATGCGGCCGACATGGCGGGCCTGGTGGCCGCCTTCGCGCCCGGCGCGGTGCTGGAGACGGCGGCCGGTAGCGGCGCGGTCACCCGGGCGCTGGCGCCGCAACTGCGCGCCGATGCGCGCTACGTGGTCACCGACCTGAACCAGCCCATGCTCGACTACGCCATCGGCCGCCAGCCGACAGATGGCCGCATCGAGTGGCAGCAGGCCGACGCGCTGGCGCTGCCCTTCGGCGATGCGTCGTTCGACGTTGTCTGCTGCCAGTTTGGCGCCATGTTCTTCCCCGACCGCGTGGCCGGCTACGCCGAGGCGCGGCGCGTGCTGCGGCCCGGCGGGCATTGGCTCTTCAGCGTCTGGGACCGCATCGAGGACAACGCCTTCGCCGACGAGGTCACGACGGCCATGGCCGCGCTGTTCCCCGCCGACCCGCCGCGCTTTCTCGCCCGCACGCCGCACGGCTACCACGACGTGGAGCGGATCCGCGAGGACGTGCAGCGCGCCGGCTTCGCCGACATCGCGATCGCCACGCACGAGAAACAGAGCCGCGCGCCATCGGCCCGCGAGGTGGCCATCGCCTACTGCCAGGGCACGCCGCTGCGGGGCGAGATCGAGGCGCGCGACGCAGGCCTGCTGCCGCTCGCCACCGAGCGTGCGGCCGAGGCCATCGCCCGCCGCCATGGCGATGGGCCGGTGGCCGGCAAGATCCAGGCCCATGTGATCGTGGCCGGCCGCTAGCCGGGTGCCATCAGCGCGCCAGCCGGTAAGTGGACTGCACCAGGCCCGAGGCAAAGCTGCGGCTCGCCACCAGCGTCCAATCGATGTCGTGCGGCACGGCGCCGAACAGCGGGCGGCCCGCGCCCAGCAGCACCGGCACGGTGGTGACGACCATGTCGCTGACCAGACCCTCGCGCAGAAAGGACTGGATCAGCTGCCCGCCGTCCACATAGATGCGGCACACGTTCTGCTGCGCCAGTTCGTCGAACAGCTCCTGGGGCGTCTGCGCCGAAAACCGCAGCCTGCCGCGCAGCGCCTCGGGCACGGCCGTGCCGGCCAGCTGCCGCGACAGCACGACGACCGGGCGGTCGTAAGGCCAGGGGTCGAAGCCGGCCACGGCCTCGTAGGTGCCGCGGCCCATCACGATCAGGTCCTTGTCGGCGATGAAGGCCGGGTAGCCGTGGTCCTCGGCGGGATCGTCGCGCTGCAGCAGCCAGGCGATGTCGCCGTCGGCGCGGGCGATGAAGCCGTCGAGGCTGGTGGCGATGAAGACGTGGGCGGTGACCATGCGGGGCTCCTGGGGCAAACGGGCATTAGAGCACCGCCGCAGCGGGTACAAAAAAGGCCACGGACGCCCGGCGTCCGTGGCCTATTCAGCCGTTGCGAAAGTACCGCTCAGTGGCTGCTGTCGATGGTCTTCACATGCTCGGCCACCTGCGCGGCGGTCACGTCGCCGGGGCGGCCGCCCCAGGTCTGGCGCATGTAGTTGACCAGGTCGGCCATCTCCTCGTTGCTGAGCTTGTCGGCAAAACCGGGCATGGCCTGCATGCGCTCGCCCTGGGCCAGGTCGCGCTCATGCACGCCTTCGCGCACCACGCGGATCAGGTTGATCGGCGTGGGGAACATGGCCGTGGTGTTGGTGCTCATGGGCACCGACGAATGCGGCTGGCCCGCGCCCTGCGCGCCGTGGCAGCCCGCGCACAGGCCCAGGTACAGGTGCTCGCCCTTGACGTTGACCTGGCCCTCGGGCGCCTTCACCTTGGGGCCGGGCATCTCGCGGTTCTGTGTCAGGTAGGCGGCCATGGCGCGCACGTCCGCCTCGGCCATGCGCGAGGTGGAATGCTCGAGCACCGAGGCCATGCGGAAGGTCATCACGCCCTGCGGCGAGACGCCGGTGCGGAAGAACTGCACCAGGTCGGCCTTGTTCCAGCCGCGCTCGCCGAGCGCATCGGGCGTGATGGCGGGGGCGTACGAGCCCTCGATGGTGTTGCCTTCCAGGTAGTGCGCGGCATCCATCGCGAAGGTCGCCTTGGTGCGCGGGCTGTGGCACTCGGCGCAGTGGCCCAGCACGTCCACCAGGTACTTGCCGCGCGCCAGCTCGTCCATCGACGGATCGAACTCCTTGGTGGCGGGGCGGTTGAGCACGTTCCACGCCGCCACGGCCGGGCGGATGTTGAACGGGAAGTGCATGCCGCTCGGCTGGTTGGCCACCTCGACCGCGGGCTGCTTCATCAGCCACACCCACAGCGCATCGACGTCGCCGCGCGTGATCTGGTGGTAACTGGCGTACGGCATAGCCGGGTACAGGATCTTGCGGCCCGGGGCGATGCCGGCGGCCACGGCGCGGTACAGGTCGTCGGCCGTCCAGTTGCCGATGCCATGCTCCTTGGACGGCGAGATGTTGGTGCCGTAGAGCGTGCCCATGGGCGTGACCATCGGCACGCCGCCCGCCAGCTCGGCGCCGGTCGTCGGCGAGCTGTGGCAGGCCGCGCAGTCGCCGGCGCGGAACACCTGCTCGCCGCGCTTGTACAGCGCGTCGAACTCCTTGGCGTCCAGCTTGGCGAAGTCCACCGTCGCCGGCGGCACGCTGCTGGAGCTGCCATACCAGTACATGCCGCCAGCCACCAGCACGCCGGCCACCACGGCCAGGCCCAGGCCCTTGATCCAGCTGCGTTTAGCCATTGCTGACAACCTCCTTGGTGCGCTTGCCCGTGGTCAGGCCCGGCGTCTTGAGGATCACGTCGCGCACGGCGTTGTAGTAGCGCACGTAGCCGGTGCAGCGGCAGATGTGGGGTTCGAGCTGCTGCTCGATGGCCTTTTCCACGTCGTCGGCGGGCACGGGATGCTTCTCGAGCTTTTCCACCAGCACGGTGGCCGAGTTCACGAAGCCCGGCGTGCAGTAGCCGCACTGGAAGGAGTAGTGCTCCAGGAAGGCCTTCTGCACGGGCGACGGATGGACCACGCCCTTGTCGTCCACCGAGGCGATGCCCTCGACGGTGCGGATGATCTTGCCGTTGAGCCAGGTCACGCCGGTCACGCAGGCGGGCACGGTGATGGAGCCCTTTTCCGGGTCGTCCACGATGATGGTGCAGGCGCGGCACACGCCCTGGCCGCAGCCCAGTCGGGTGCCGTTCATGCCCGCGTATTCCTGCAGGAACTCGATCATCATCAAGTCCTTGGGAACGTCGACGGGGCCTACTTTTTTGCGGTTGATGGTGGCGGAGAATTGGATACGGTCCTGCATCACAGTACCTCTTTGATCTTGTCGGGGGTCACGGGGGTGGCATGGAAGCGCTTGCCGGTGGCGTGGGCGATGGCGTTGACGCAGGCGGCGACCACCGGGATCATCACCACCTCGGCCATGCCCTTGGGCGGGTCGGTGCGCGACAGCGGCGGCAGCACCACGCCCTCGGCCTTCCACACGGCCACTTCGCTGGCGCGCGGCACGTGGTAGCGGTTCAGGCTCCACTGGCCGTTGCCGGGGCCGGTCTCGTGGCGCGGCAGGTCTTCGTACAGCGCATGGCCGATGCCCATGGCCACGCCGCCCTGGATCTGGCCCGAGACCAGCTCGGGCACGATCTGCGTGCCGCACTCCAGCCAGGTCTTGTGCGAGAGGAGGTTCACCTTGCCGGTGCCCGGCGATACCGACAGCTCCACCATGGTGGCGCAGGGCGCGTAGTACACCGTGCCCGCGTTGGTGCGCTGCACCGGCGGGTAGTAGACCTTGTCGCGCGCGATGAAGGCGTAGCCGCCGGATTTCATCGCGGCCTTCTTGGCCTCGCCGGCACCCTTGCCGTACTGCACGGACAGGGCGTCGATCATGGCCTGGAACTTCCTGCCATCGACGGTGAAGTCCGCCTTGGCCCAGGCCCAGCGGTTGAAGGCGTGCACGCACACGCCGGTCACGATGCCCAGCTCGTGCGCGCGGGCAGCCAGGCGCTCCAGGCTCAGCGGCTCCAGGCCTTCGGCCACGAGCAGGCGGTCGCGCCACTCCAGCATGTCCTCGGTGACGGTGCTGGGCAGCAGCTGGCCGCCGCCTTCCTTGCTGGACCAGATGGACTGGGCCGCGGGCCACAGGCAGAGCTTGAGCAGCAGCTGCGCGGCCTGCTGCGTGGCGTGGCGGAAGTAGTAGGCCGAGTTCGAGGCCGACACCGGCGACACCAGGCGCGGCACCCAGGTCGGGTCCTTGGCCAGCTCGTCTTCCTTGGCCTGGGGCGTGGTGTAGGGCTCGTCCTTGGTGTGCAGCGGCAGGTTGTCCCACTGGTTCACCGCGAAGTCCACATCGTCCGCCGGGCGGCCGAGGAAGGGCTCCACCGCCACCATTTGCGACGTGGTGCTGCCGGTGCCGATCTCGGTGGCGATGTGGCGCATCTTGATGCGGCCCTCGGGCGTGATCTCGAGCTGCGCGATCGAGGCTTCCGCGCCCGTGCCGAAGTCCTTCTGCACCGCGCCGAAACCTATGCCGTAGCGCAGGCCGGGGTTGGCCGCCTCGAAGTCGGCCTTGCGCTTGGCGCGCTCGGTCCACATCGGGTCCTTGGCGGCCAGGTCGAGGATCTCGCCGATGCGCAGGTGGCCCGAGGGCGAGGCGCCCTGGGTGTTCTTCATGCTGCTCTTGAGCACGTTGCGCTGGCGCAGCTCGATGGCGTCGAGGCCGATCTCCTGGGCGATCTCGTCGACCAGCATCTCGGTGTAGGCCATGGACTGCACCGTGCCGTAGCCGCGCATGGAGCCGGCCGTCACGCCGATGGAGGGATAGACCTCGGTCGACAGGTCGCTCTCGGGGAAGTAGTAGATGGACTGCGCCGCCGTCACCGCCACCGTGCCCACCGAAGGGCTGAAGTTGGTCACGCCGCCGCCGTCGCCCACCATGTGGCAGGTCAGCGCGTGGAACTTGCCGTCCTTGTCCACCGAGATCGCGGTCTCCACGTCGAAGGGGTGGCGCTTGAGCGCGAACTGGAAGTGCTTCCAGCGGTCCAGCGCCAGCCGCACCGGGCGGCCCTGGGCGTACAGCGAGGCGAGCGCCACGTAGAACGGGAAGGGGTGGTGCTCCTTCTGGCCGTAGCCCACGGTGTAGGAGCTGATGTAGTCGAGCTTGTTCAGCGGCAGCTTGCTGTCCTTGAGCATGTGCAGCACATGCTCGGCCGTGCCATAGGGCGCCTGGGCGGCGGCCACCATGTGCAGCGTGCCGCTGTCCCGCTCGTACCAGGCCAGGCCGTTTTCCATTTCCATGGACATGTGCTCGATGGACTGGCTGTAGTACTTGCGGGCGAAGGCGCGCAAGCCTTCCTTGGGCTGCTTCATCTCGGCCTGGATGCGGGCCGATTCGCCCATCAGCGCGCCGAAGGCCGGATGGCTGCGGTCGGGCCAGTGCACGCCCTTTTCGTCGAGCTGCGGCCAGACGACGGTGTTCTTCATCGGCGAGAACTTGTCCTCGCCATAGCCGTCCTCGCCCTGCACCCGCACATAGCGCGCGGCCACGTAGGGCGCGCGCGGCGGCTGGGCGGCCTCGGCGCCGA
This sequence comes from Comamonas sp., assembly GCA_050282565.1. Classification (GTDB taxonomy): domain Bacteria; phylum Pseudomonadota; class Gammaproteobacteria; order Burkholderiales; family Burkholderiaceae_C; genus Comamonas. The sequence goes on along the minus strand of JBLZYV010000001.1, from coordinate 15,122 downwards.
AGCGGAAGATCGCGTCGTTGAAGCGCAGGCGCTGGTTGGCCACGCGGAACTTCTCGTAGTCGTGCCAGATGGCCACGGCCACCGGGTGGCCCAGCATGGGCGAGACCTGGCCCTTCTTGACGAAGAACTCGCCGTAGAAGCCGGGCTCGGGCATGCCCACGCCGTCGGCGGCGATGGACTCGGCGTCGATCAGCACATCGGGCTGGTAGTCGCTGCCCAGTACCGACAGGTCGAGGCCCTCGTAGATGCGGTCGGCGCGCGGGATGTGGATGGTCAGCGCATGCGACTGCTGCTCGGGCCAGCCCTGCATGTCCCGGGCGCGCAGGTCGATGGCAAAGACCTTCTGCCCGGTGACCTTGGCCAGGCCGTCGCGGCGGTAGTTGAGCGTGTTGCCGCTGATCCAGTGGGTCTCCTGACCCTCGGCGGGCGTGATCAATTCCGCGAGCGCGTCTTTGACCGGGCGTACGCTTGCAATCACGCCCATGGCGGCGGCGGCTTTCAGGAAACCTCGCCGGTTCAAGTCCAGTTTGGACACGGTTCACTCCTCACTGCAATGCGCACAGGCGGCAGCAAGGGCTGGCGTGGGCACATCGCTAGATGACTATGTATTCCCCGGGCGGTTATACGCCCAAGAGTCAAAAAGCAGGTGATAACGGCTGCTGCTGTCGGCTTTCGCCTACATGCCAGCAGCCCGGCCGTCCGCCACGCTTTGGTCTTTGACAAGACAAAGAGGCGCGGAGTATAGGTAAAAACCATGAGCCGACGAGTTGTTACACGCAAACGCCAGCTAATTACTCGGGAACCCGCGCGCCATTTGGCAGCTTGCAAAAAAGAGAGCGGCTGGCGCTTGTTGTATCTGAAATTCAAATGGTTTTGCATTTGAATCCTTTGATAAACAAGCGCCAGCCGCTTCTATTTCAGGAGCGATGGTTGGGCCGGATCAGCCTCTCAGCACCGAGAGCACCTCGTCCAGCATCTTCTTGGCGTCGCCGAACAGCATGCGGTTGTTGTCCTTGTAGAACAGCGGGTTGTCCACGCCGGCGTAGCCCGAGGCCATGGAGCGCTTCATCACGATGGAGTGCTTGGCCTTCCAGACCTCGAGCACCGGCATGCCGGCGATGGGGCTGTCGGGGTCTTCCATGGCGCTGGGGTTCACGATGTCGTTGGCGCCGATCACCATGGCCACGTCCGCATCCGGGAAGTCCTCGTTGATCTCGTCCATCTCCATCACGATGTCGTAGGGCACCTTGGCCTCGGCCAGCAGCACGTTCATGTGGCCCGGCATGCGGCCGGCCACCGGGTGGATGGCGAAGCGCACGTCAACGCCCTTCTCGCGCAGCGTCTTGGTGATTTCGTACACCGTGTGCTGGGCCTGGGCCACGGCCATGCCGTAGCCGGGCACGATGATGACGCTCTTGGCTTCGCGCAGCATCTCGGCGGTCTCGGCGGCGCTCACCGGCACCACTTCGCCCTGCGGTTCGGCCGCCTTGTCGCCCGTGGCCGCCTTCTTGGGCGCGCCCGAGCCGAAGCCGCCGGCGATCACGCTGATGAAGTTGCGGTTCATCGCCTGGCACATGATGTACGACAGGATGGCACCCGACGAGCCCACCAGCGCGCCGGTCACGATCAAGAGGTCGTTGTTCAGCATGAAGCCCGTGGCCGCGGCCGCCCAGCCCGAGTAGCTGTTGAGCATGGACACCACCACCGGCATGTCGGCGCCGCCGATGGCCATCACCATGTGCACGCCGAACAGCAGCGCGATCACGGTCATCACGACCAGCGGCGTCATGCCGGCCTGCACGTCGTGCGCGTTCAGGAATTGCTTGCCGAACCAGATCACCACCAGCAGCGCGGCCAGGTTGAGCCAGTGGCGGCCGGGCAGCAGCAGCGGCTTGCCGCCGATGCGGCCGGCGAGCTTGCCGAAGGCGATCAGCGAGCCGCTGAAGGTGACCGCGCCGATCAGGATGCCGATGTAGATCTCCACCTCGTGGATGGCCTTCTCGGCGCCGCTGAACTGCACCGAGGTATCGACATAGCTGGCAAAGCCCACCAGGCAGGCCGCCAGGCCCACCAGGCTGTGCATGAGCGCGACCAGCTCGGGCATCTGCGTCATCTTGACGATCTTGGCCGCATAGAGGCCAATGCCGCCGCCGATGACCAGCGCGATCACGATCCAGGCGATGCCGGACGGGCTCACGCGCGGGCCGAACACGGTGGCCAGCACGGCCAGCGCCATGCCGATCATGCCGAACAGGTTGCCGCGGCGCGAGGTTTCCGGGTTGGACAATCCACCCAGGCTGAGGATGAACAGGATGGCCGCGCCCAGGTAGGCGACGGTAGCGAGACTTTGGGACATGTGCGTCTTTCCTTGCTTGTTCTTGTTATGGCTTACTTGCGGAACATGGCCAGCATGCGACGCGTGACGGCAAAGCCGCCGAACATGTTGACGGCCGTGAGCACCAGCGCGGCGAACGCCAGCCACATGATCAGTCCGTCAGGCCGTCCGTTCGTTCCCGCCTCGGGCGGCGCGATCTGCACCAGCGCGCCGATGGCGATGATGCTGGAGATGGCGTTGGTCACGCTCATCAGCGGCGTGTGCAGCGCGGGCGTCACGTTCCACACCACCATGTAGCCGATGAAGCAGGCCAGCACGAACACCGTGAAGTGGCCGAGGAACGCCGCGGGCGCATAGGCGCCGATCAGCGCGAACAGCACGGCCGCCACGGCAAACACGATGACCAGCGACTTGACCGACATGGGCGCGCCGGCGCCATGGCCGTGGCCGCTCTTCTTCTCGGCCACGGGTGCGGCCGCTGCCTTGGGTGCGGGCACCGGGGCCTGCTTGAGCGGCGGTGCGGGCCAGGTGATCTCGCCATCCTTGATGACGGTGAGGCCGCGGATCGCGTCGTCCTCCATGTTGACCACGGCCACGCCATCCTTGGCCTTGCACAGCTCTTCGGTCAGGCGCAGCAGGTTGGTGGCGTACAGCGTGGACGACTGCTTGGCTAGGCGCGAGGCCAGGTCCGTGTAGCCGATGATGGTCACGCCATGGCGCACCACGGCCTCGCCGGGCACGGTCAGCTCGCAGTTGCCGCCCTGTTCGGCGGCCATGTCCACGATCACGCTGCCGGGCTTCATGCTCTGCACCATCTCGGCGGTGATGAGCTTGGGCGCCGGCTTGCCGGGGATCAGCGCGGTGGTGATGATGATGTCGGCATCCTTGGCCTGCGCGGCATACATCTGGCGCTGCGCGGCCTGGAAGCCTTCGCTCATGACCTTGGCGTAGCCGCCGCCGCCCGAGCCGTCTTCCTCGTAGTCCACCTTGACGAACTCGCCACCCAGCGACTTGACCTGGTCGGCCACCTCGGCGCGCGTGTCGTTGGCGCGCACGATGGCGCCCAGGTTGGCCGCCGTGCCGATGGCCGCGAGGCCCGCCACGCCGGCACCGGCGATGAACACCTTGGCCGGCGGCACCTTGCCCGCTGCAGTGATCTGGCCGTTGAAGTAGCGGCCAAAGGCATTGGCCGCCTCGATCACGGCGCGGTAGCCGGAGACACCGGCCGTGGAGGTCAGCGCATCCATCTTCTGCGCGCGCGAGAGCGTGCGCGGCAGGCAGTCGATGGCCAGCACCGTGGCCTTCTTCGCGGCCAGCTGCTGCATCAGCTCGGGGTTCTGCGCGGGCCAGATGAAGTCGATCAGCGTGCCGCCTTCGCGCATCAGGCCGACTTCGCCTTCGCTCGGCGGGCGCACCTTGAGCACGATGTCCGAGGCGGCCCACAGGGCCGCGGCGCCATCGATGATCTCGGCACCGGCGGCGCGGTAGGCGTCATCGCTGAAGTTGGCGGCCTCGCCGGCACCGGATTCGATGGCGACCGTGAAGCCCAGCTTGACGAGCTTCTCGACCACATCGGGCACGGTGGCGACACGTTTTTCCAGCGGGAAGGTTTCGCGCGGCACGCCTATGCGTTGGGCGGCACTGCGCTGGGCATCGCTGGGGGGCGCTGCCGGATTTGGACTAGTCTGCATGAAGGATCTCTCCTGGAGTTTTGGAATCGTTGCGTCGGGCTCGCCGCTTGGCTGCGGCTGTGTTGCCAGATGGTTGGGCAGACTTGTAGCACAGGCTTGTGGCGCGGGCCAGAGGGAAAACGTCGGCGCAGTCACCCTGTGGTCAGAATAGGACGCCGGTGCCCGTGTTATGGTCGTGCCCGGCGTTTCTTTGTTCAACCATTTCCATGCTCCAGTACCACACGGTCCCCGTCACCCCCTTCCAGCAGAACTGCTCCCTGGTCTGGTGCGACCAGACGATGGAGGCCGCCGTGATCGATCCGGGCGGCGATCTGGAGCAGATCGAATGGGAGCTGGAGCGCCTGGGCCTCACGCTCAAGGCCATCTGGCTCACGCACGCGCACATCGACCATGCCGGCGGCACGGGCGAGCTGGCGCAGAAGCTGCAATTGCCCATCGTCGGGCCGCAGGAGGAGGACCAGTTCTGGATCGACGGCCTGCCGCAGCAAAGCGCGATGTTCGGCTTTCCCGAGGTGCTGCCGTTCACGCCCACGCGCTGGCTGCACGACGGCGACACCGTGCAGATCGGCCGCGAGACCCTGCAGGTGCGCCACACGCCGGGCCATACGCCAGGCCATGTGGTGTTCCATGCGCCGCAGATCGAGCGCTGCTTTGTTGGTGACGTGCTGTTCGCCGGCAGCATCGGCCGCACCGATTTCCCGCGCGGCAACCACCAGCAGCTGATCGACAGCATCACCGGGCGGCTGTGGCCCATGGGCGACCAGACGGTGTTCATCCCCGGCCACGGGCCCGAGAGCAGCTTCGGCCGCGAGCGCCAGAGCAATCCTTACGTGGGCGGGACCTGATCAGCCGGCTGGCGCCGGGCCGGTAAGGCCCGGGCCATGCGCCATCGCCAAGCGGATGCTGGCGTGGGCGCATCGGGGTCCATCAACGCTGCTGCAGTATCTGGGCAACGGCTTCATTGAGGGAGGCTGCAAGATCCTCCAGGGCCGCGGGGCTTGGCTCCGCCACATCGTCCTTGCGGATGATGCCAGTCAATTGGCCATTGGGCGTGCCCAGGCGCCGGGGATAGAAGCCATAGGACGTCTTGCCCAGGTAGGGTGTCCAGTCGCCTTCGCCATCATTGACGCTGTACTTGAAGATATAGCCGTGCTGCGGCGTGGTGCTGCCGGACAGCGTCTTGATGCAAATGACGGTCCCGGCCAGGTCGCCCCGCACCTGGTGCTCGCAGACGAAGCGCTTGTTCGAGGAGACGACGATGCCGGAGCCCATGTCGGTCGCGGGACCGGTGGTGGTGAACTCGGGGATCTCCACCTGCCAGCCCAGCGTGGGTGAATAGGTGGTGAAGAACCACGCACCCTTGAGGCTGTCCGGCACCGGCTGGTAGCCGAAGCTGAAGCGCGTGATGGCTTTCTCGGGCTCGCCGGGGAAGGTGATGAAGCCGTTGGTGCCATCCACGAAGCGGATGCGCACCAGGCCGGCCGAGCCTTTTTCCTCGCCGGAGCGGTCGCCGCTGCCGAGATAGCGGCCGCCTTCGTAGTGCTTCAGCTCTGCAGAAACCTGGTTGTCCACCACGCTGCCCGTTGCCAGGTAGAACGTGGGCTTGCCGCTGCTTTCGTAGGCATACATCTGCATCACCAGCGTGTTGTTCTGCACGTCGATGCTCAGGCCCCGGCCCGGCTTGCCGTTGAGTTCGTCGTTCATCACCCAGGTGCCTGCCTGCGGCATGAAAGCATAGGCCGCACTGGTTCCCAGCAGCAGCGCTGCTGCCGTCCATTTCTTCAACATATACCCTGTCCCTCTATGTGTAAAAACAAAATCCGCCATCGGCGGACTTTGAATGCTACATGTACATATGCGTACTTTTGTAATTTTTGTATGTATAAGATTATCGATCAAATCAATGATATGTGCAGTGGGAAGTGAATTTTTTCAAGAACAGTTAAGGATGTTCTGCTATCTAAAAGATAGTTTCTTGGATTCAGTTGCGCCGGGCCTGTTGGTATAAACCCTGCACCTTGGGCACATTGCTTTGCAGGATGCGGATGCGGTCCGGGCCGGTGGGGTGGGTGGAGAGGAAGCCCACGCCGCCGCTGCCGGTGACGCGGCCCATCTTCTCCCACAGGCTGACCGCGGCCTGCGGGTTGTAGCCGGCGCGAGCGGCCAGCTCCAGGCCGACGAGGTCGGCATCGGTTTCGTCGCTGCGGCTGAACTTCAGCGACAGCAGCTGCCCGCCCAGGTTGGCGGCGGCGGTGCCCACATCGCCCAGGCCCAGCAGTGAGGCACCCAGCCGGATGCCGATGCTGGTGGCCTGGTTCTTGGCCAGCTGCTCGCGCGAATGCTCGCGCAGCGCGTGCGCCATCTCGTGGCCCATCACCATGGCGATCTCGTCGTCGCTGGGCTGGATCTGGGCCAGCAGCCCGGTGAAGAAGGCGATCTTGCCGCCCGGCATGCAGAAGGCGTTCACGTCCTTGCTGCCGATCAGGTTCACCTCCCACTTCCAGTCGCGGGCGCGCGGGTTCCAGGCCATGGCCTGCGGGATCAGGCGCTGGGCGATGGCGCGCAGCCGTTCCAGTTGCGGGTCGCCGGCCTTGGCCAGCGCGCCCTTGGCCGCGGCCTGCTGCAGCATCTGCCCGTACTGCTGCTGCGCGGCCTGCTCCAGCGTTTCGGCTGGCACCAGGGTGCGCAGGCTGGAGGACTTGCCCACGTCCACCTGGGCCAGCGCGGGGGCCATGGCAGCTGCGGTGGCCAGCGCGAACAACAGGTGGCGGAAGGAAGAGGGGGAGGATGCGGCGCGATGCATGCTCACATTATGTGACCTGCGCTTGCGTGCTGTTGCGCTGCGCCCGCATCTCGGCCTGCACCACCACCAGCAGGCCGGCAAGCACCGCGGCCAGGCCCAGCCAGGCGCTCAGCGGCTGGTGCTCGCCCACGATCCACACCGCCAGCACGAAGGCGGCGACCGGCTCGACCAGGCTCAGCGCCACGCCGGTGGGGCCGGAGATGTGGCGCAGCCCGATGGAGAACAGCATGTGCGCGATGCCGGACACCACCGCGCCCAGGTAGACCACGACGAGCAGGGCCGACAGCGTGAACGCAGGCAGGCCGCTCTGCAGCCAGGCGATGGGCGCGGCGAACAGCGCGGCGCCGGTGAACACATAGAAGTTGACCACCTTGGGCGGCATGTGGCCGACCAGGCGCTTGTTGATCAGCGCATAGCCCGCGTACGACAGCCCGGCCAACAGGCACAGGGCCAGCCCGGGCCACGAGACGGCGCCGCCGCCGCCCTTGCCCATGACCATGGCCGCGCCGCCGGCCACGCTGATGAGCGTGCCCGCCCACCACAGCAGCGCGAGCGGCGCGCGCAGCACCAGGGCCTGCAGCAGCCCGGCCCAGATCGGGCTGCTGCCTATGGCCACCGCCGTGCCTACGCCCACGCCGGCGAGCTTGACGCCCTCGTAGAAGAACACGCTGTAGCCGCCGATGCCCAGCGACGCCCAGGCGAACCACGACCAGCGCAGGCCGGCCGCGCGCGGATCCAGGGTGAAGTCGGGCGGACGCCGGCGCAGCGACAGCAGCAGCGCCGCGAGCAGGAACACGCTGGCCGCCGCCAGCTGGGCCGCGCCCACCCAGAACGGCGACAGCCCGGCCGCCCCCAGGTGCTGCGCCGTGCCGCTGGTGCCCCAGAGCACGCCGGCCACCGACACCAGCGCGATGCCGAAGGCGGAAGAAGAAGCGAATGGTTGGCTCATGCCAGCATGGTGTGGCCGCCGGGGGATGGCGATTGTCGAGAAACGCTCAGGGTGCGTGTCCGGAGGCGGGCTGGGCCGCGCCGGCCTTTTCGAGCAGGAAGTCGATGCAGGTGCGCATGGCCTTGGTGCGGTGGCGGCTGGGCATGTACAGCAGGTACATGTGTTCGCCGTAGATGCTCAGCCGGTAGTCGTCCAGCGCGGTGACGATCTCGCCGCTCGCCAGCTTGTCCGGCAGCACATAGTCGGGCACCAGGCCCACGCCCAGGCCAGCCAGGATGCCCTTGCGCAGGAAGGGGAAGTGGTCCGAGATCAGCGTGGGCTCCAGCACCACCTCGTGGCGCGTGGTGGCGTCTTCGGCGCACATGCGGATCTGCCGGCCCAGCGCGCCCACCGAGATGATCGGCGCCTCGCACAGCTCCTGCGGCGTGCGTGGCATGCCGTGGGCCTCGGCGTACTCGCGCGAGGCGCAGACGATGCAGCGCACGTCGCCCAGGCGGCGCGCCACCAGCGACGGCGGCGGCTCGTTCATCACGCGGATGGCCAGGTCCACCTCGTCGCGCAGGTGGTCGGTGCGGTTCTCGAACAGCACGTCGAGCACGATGCCGGGGTACAGGTGCTTGAACTCGATCAGCCAGTCGGCCATGACCAGGTCGCCGAAGCCGCTGGGCACGCTGATGCCCACGCGCCCCTGCAGGCCCTGGCCGAGCTGCTCCACGGTCTCGCGCGCGGCCAGGATTTCGTTCTGGATATTGCGGCCGTGCTCGTACAGGCGCAGGCCCACCTCGGTGGCCTCGACCCGCCGCGTGGTGCGGCGCACCAGCTGCGCGCCCACCGATTTCTCGAGCTGCGACAGGTGGTAGCTCACGTTGGCGCGCGTCATGTTGAACTTGCGGGCCACCTGGCTGAGGTTGCCGCAGTCTATGATTTCCACGAGCAAGGTGAGAGACTGCAGATCCATGGCAACTGTCCAAATATATATGACAGTTTGTCAATAAATTCTAGGATTGTCAAAGTGCATTGACATCCACACAATGCAGAGGTTTTTCCTCAAAATCCACCCAGGAGACTCCCGCATGTCCGCAGCCGCTGTCCAAACGCATCTTCACGGCCAGGTCCTGGTCGTCAGCATCAACAATCCCCCCGTGAATGCCCTGGGCCAGGCCGTGCGTGCCGGCCTGCTGGCCGCCATCGAGCAGGCCGAGGCCGATGCTGCCGCCCGGGCCGTGCTGATCGTGGGCGAGGGCAAGGCCTTCATCGCCGGCGCCGACATCCGCGAGTTCGGCAAGCCGCCGATGGCGCCGTCGCTGCCCGAGGTGCTGAACCGGCTCGAGGCTTCGGACAAGATCGTGATCGCCGCCATCCACGGCCCGGCGCTGGGCGGTGGGCTGGAAGTGGCCATCTCGGCCCACTACCGCCTGGCCCTGGCCGGCGCCAAGCTCGGCCTGCCCGAAGTGAACCTGGGCCTGCTGCCCGGCGCCGGCGGCACGCAGCGCGCACCGCGCCTGATGGGCGTGAAGGCCGCCACCGAGCTGATGCTCAGCGGCAAGCACCTGTCGGCCAAGGCCGCGCTGGCCTCGGGCCTGGTGGACCAGCTCGCCGAGGGCGACGACCCCGTGGCCGCCGGCCTGGCCTATGCCAACCAGCTGCTGGCGCAAGGCGCCCAGCCACGCCGTACGCGCGACATCGTGATCGCCGACAAGCCCGCCGCGCTCGCCGAGCTGGATGCGCTGGCCGCCGACACCGCCAAGAAGAGCCGCGGCCTGTTCTCGCCGCTGAAGATCGTCGAGTGCGTGCGCGCCGCCGTCGAGCTGCCGTTCGACGAGGGCATCGCCAAGGAGCGCGCGCTCTTCGTCGAATGCCTGAACAGCCCGCAGCGCCAGGGCCTGATCCATGCCTTCTTCTCCGAGCGCGAGACGGCCAAGATCCCCGAGGCCAATGCGGCCCAGCCCCGCGCGCTGGGCAAGATCGCCGTGATCGGCGGCGGCACCATGGGCGCCGGCATCACCGTGGCAGCGCTGGACGCCGGCCTGCCGGTGGTGATGATCGAGCGCGACGCCGACTCCATCGCGCGCGGCCAGGCCAATGTGGAAAAGGTCTACAACGGCCTGATCGCCAAGGGCCGCATGACCGAGGAGGCCAAGGCCGCCATCCTGGCGCGCTACACGCCCAGCACCAGCTATGACGCGATCGCCGACGTGGACCTGGTGATCGAGGCCGTGTTCGAGGACATCGAGGTCAAGAAGGCCGTGTTCAAGGAGCTGGACCGCGTCTGCAAGCCGGGCGCCGTGCTGGCCACCAACACCTCGTACCTCGACATCGACGCCATCGCCGCCGTCACCTCGCGGCCGCAGGACGTGATCGGCCTGCACTTCTTCAGCCCGGCCAACATCATGAAGCTGCTGGAGATCGTGGTGCCCGCCAAGGTCGCGCCCGACGTGGTGACCACGGCCTTCGAGCTGGCCAAGAAGATGAAGAAGATCCCCGTGCGCGCCGGCGTGTGCGACGGCTTCATCGGCAACCGCATCCTGGCCGTGTACAAGCAGGTGGCCGACTACATCATGGAAGACGGCGCCTCGCCGTACGAGATCGACGAGGCCGTGCGCGGCTTCGGCTACCCGATGGGCCCGTTCCAGGTGACCGACCTGGCCGGCGGCGACATCGGCTGGGCCACGCGCAAGCGCAAGGCCGTCACGCGCGACCCCAAGGCGCGCTACGTCGAGATCGCCGACCGCATCTGCGAGAGGGGCTGGTTCGGCCAGAAGACGGGCCGGGGCTTCTACCTGTATCCGCAGGGCGCCCGCGTGGGCCAGCCCGACCCCGAGGTGCTGGCCATCGTCGACGCCGAGCGCGCCAAGAAGGGCGTGGCGCCGCGCAAGTTTGGCGCCGAGGAAATCATGCGCCGCTACATGGCCGCGATGATCAACGAAGGCGCCAAGGTGCTGGAAGAGGGCATCGCGCTGCGCCCGCTCGACATCGACGTGACCTTCCTGTCCGGCTACGGCTTCCCGCGCTTCCGCGGCGGCCCGATGAAGTACGCCGACATGGTCGGCCTCGACAAGGTGCTGGCCGACGTGCAGGCCTTCGCCAAGGAAGACCCGCTGTTCTGGCAGCCCGCGCCGCTGCTGCAAAAGCTCGTCGCCGAAGGCAAGAACTTCGACAGCCTGAACCAGGCCGCCAAGTAAAAATAGGAGCTGCTGGCGCTTGTTTAACAAGGTTTTCAATATGAAAACATATTGAAAATAAGGTGTGACAAGCGCTAGAAGCTATCAAAAGCATATTCCAACAATCACCCCAGGAGCAAACATGCGCGAAGCCGTCATCGTATCCACCGCCCGCACGCCGCTGGCCAAGTCCCACCGCGGCGAGTTCAACGTCACCCCCGGCGCACAGCTCGCGGCCTACTCGGTCAAGGCCGCCGTCGAGCGCTCGGGCGTGGACCCGGCCCTGCTCGAGGACCTGATCCTGGGCTGCGGCTTTCCCGAAGGCACGGCCGGCCGCAACATCGGCCGCCAGGCGGCGTTGCGCGCGGGCCTGCCGGTGTCGGTGGGCGGCACGGTCATCAACCGCTTCTGCTCCTCGGGCCTGCAGGCCATCGCCGTGGCCGCCGGCCGCATCGTGGTCGAAGGCGTGCCCGCCCTCGTGGCCGGTGGCATGGAAAGCATCTCGCTGCTACGCCCGGCCGGCCGCAACGGCACGGCCGACCTCGACCCCTGGCTGGTCGAGCACAAGCCCGGCCTGTTCCTGGAGATGATCGACACCGCCGACATCGTGGCCCAGCGCTATGGCATAAGCCGCGAAGACCAGGACGCCTTCGCGCTGCAGAGCCAGCAGCGCACGGCGGCCGCGCAGGCCTCCGGCGTGTTCAAGGACGAGATCGTGCCCTGCGCCGCGCGCATGGCCGAGAAGAACAAGGAAACCGGCGAGGTCACGTACAAGGACGTGGTCGCCACCATGGACAACTGCAACCGCCCCTCGACCACCATCGAAGGCCTGGCCAAGCTCGAGCCGGTGAAGGGCGAGGGCAAGTTCGTCACCGCCGGCAACGCCTCGCAGCTGTCCGACGGCTCGGCCGCCTGCGTGATGATGGAGGCCAAGGAGGCCGAGCGCCGCGGCCTGTCGCCGCTGGGCGCCTTCCGCGGCTTCGCCATCGGCGGCTGCGAGCCCGACGAGATGGGCATCGGCCCGGTGTTCGCCGTGCCGCGCCTGCTCGAGCGCGCGGGCCTAAAGGTCGACGACATCGACCTGTGGGAGCTGAACGAGGCCTTCGCCTCGCAGGCCCTGTACTGCCAGCGCAAGCTGGGCATCCCCAATGAGCGCCTGAACGTCAATGGCGGCGCCATCTCCATCGGCCACCCCTTCGGCATGACGGGCGCGCGCCTGGCGGGACACATCCTGCTCGAAGGCCAGCGCCGCAAGGCCAAGTGGGGCGTGGTCACCATGTGCATCGGCGGCGGCATGGGCGCGGCCGGACTGTTCGAAATTTTCTGAGGAGACCGCAATGGATCTGCAATTCACCCCCGAAGAGGAAGCCTTCCGCGCCGAGGTGCGGGCCTTCCTGCAAGACAAGCTGCCCCCGGCGCTGGCCGCCAAGGGCAAGAACGGCCAGCGCCTGACGCGCGCCGACCAGGAAGGCTGGCACGCCATCCTCAACGACAAGGGCTGGCTGGCCTACCACTGGCCCAAGGAGCACGGCGGCACCGGCTGGTCGGCGGTGCAGAAGTTCATCTTCGACGATGAATGCGCGCTCGCCGGCGGCCCGCGCCTGGTGCCCTTCGGCCTGTCCATGCTCGGCCCGGTGCTGATCAAGTACGGCAACGAGGAACAGAAGCAGCACTGGCTGCCGCGCATCCTGAACGGCGCCGACTGGTGGTGCCAGGGCTATTCCGAGCCCGGCGCCGGCTCCGACCTGGCCTCGCTCAAGACCACGGCCGTGCGAGTCACTGACGAAACGGGCGACCACTACATCGTCAACGGCCAGAAGACCTGGACCACCCAGGGCCAGCACGCGAACATGATGTTCTGCCTGGTGCGCACCAACAAGGACGTGAAGTCGCAGCAGGGCATCAGCTTCGTGCTGATCGACATGAACCAGCCCGGCGTGGAAGTGCGCCCCATCCGCACGCTGGACGGTGACAAGGAAGTCAACGAAGTCTTCCTGACCGACGTGAAGGTGCCGCTCGAGAACCTGGTGGGCGAGGAGAACAAGGGCTGGACCTATGCCAAGTACCTGCTGACCTACGAGCGCACCGGCATCGCCGGCGTGGGCTTCTCGATGGCCGGGCTGGAAAAGCTCAAGGTCATCGCCCAGCGCGTGCAGCGCAACGGCAAGCCGCTGATCGAGGACCCGCAGTTCGCCACCCGCATGGCCAAGGTCGAGATCGAGCTGCTGAACATGGCCACCACCAACCTGCGCGTGATCGCGTCGGTGGCGCACGGCGGCGTGCCGGGCGCGGAAAGCTCCATGCTCAAGATCAAGGGCACGGTGATCCGCCAGGAGCTGCTGTCGCTGATCCGCCGCGCCATGGGCCCGTATGCGCTGCCCTTCATCGAGGAAGCCCAGTACGCCGAGTACGCCGACGAGCCGGTGGGCCCGAAAGAGGCCGCCACCGCGGCGGCCGCGTACTTCAACTACCGCAAGCTGTCGATCTTCGGCGGCTCGAACGAAATCCAGCGCAACATCATCTCCAAGATGATCCTGGGCCTGTAAGGAGACCTCCATGAACTTCCAACTGGACGAAGACCGCCGCATGCTGGCGGATGCGCTGAACCGCTACCTCAGCGAGCAGTACGCCACCGAGTACCGCAACAAGATGGCCTACGGCGAGGCCGGCTACAGCGCCGACACCTACGCCAAGCTGGCCGAGCTGGGCGCCATCGGCGCGCTGTTCAAGGAGTCCGACGGCGGCTTCGGCGGCGCGGGCGTGGACATCAGCGTGGTGTTCGAGGCCCTGGGCACGCACCTCGTGGCCGAGCCGGTGCTGGGCGCCTTCCTGGTCGGCCGCGCGCTGACCGAGGCGGGCACCGACGCGCAGAAGGCCAGGCTCGAAGGCATCATCGGCGGCGAGACGGTGTGCGCGCTGGCGCACGACGAGCCCGCCAACCACTACGAGCTGAACCGCGTGGCCACCACCGCCCAGAAGAGCGGCGACGGCTGGGTGATCAACGGCAGCAAGGCCGTGGTGCTGTTCGGCGACCAGGCGCAGCTGCTGCTGGTGAGCGCACGCACTTCGGGCGCCGTGGGCGACGAGGCCGGCATCTCGCTGTTCCTGGTGCCGGGCGATGCCGCGGGCATCTCGAGCCGCGGCTACGGCCGCATCGACGGCGGCCACGCCGCCGAGCTGGTGCTCAAGGATGTGAAGGTCGGCGCCGACGCGCTGCTGGGCGGCGAAGGCCAGGGCCATGCGCTGCTCGAGCGCGTGAGCGGCTTCGGCCTGCTGGCGCTTGCCGCCGAATCGCTGGGTGCGATGGACGTGGCCAAGAACCACACGCTGGAATACCTGCGTACGCGCAAGCAGTTCGGCGTGCCGATCGGCAGCTTCCAGGCCCTGCAGCACCGCATGGCCGACATGCTGCTCGAAGTCGAGCAGGCGCGCTCGGCGGTCATCAATGCCGCCGCCGCCATCGACGAAACCGACCGCACCGCGCGCGAGAAGGCGCTGTCGGCCGCCAAGTACACCGTGGGCCAGATCGGCACGCTGATCGCCGAGGAATCCATCCAGATGCACGGCGGCATCGGCGTGACCTGGGAGCTGCCGCTGGCGCACTACGCCAAGCGCATCGTGATGATCGACCACCAGCTCGGCGACATGGACCACCACCTCGCCCGCTACATGGCGCTGGGCCTCGCATGAGCGCCGCGCTGCTGACGCGCCGCGAAGGCGGCGTGCTGGTGCTGTCCAACAACAACCCGGAAGCACGCAATGCGCTGTCGCCCGCGTTCTACGCGGGCGTGACGGCCGCGCTGAACGAGGCGGCGCTGGACCCCACGGTCACGGCCATCGTGCTCACCGGCGAGGGCGGGCACTTCTGCGCCGGCGGCGACCTGCGCCAGCTGGCCACGCGCCGCGACCTGCCGATCATCGAGCGCCGCATCAAGCTTGAAGGCCTGCACAACCTGGTGCGCGCGTTGCGAGACTGCCCCAAGCCGGTGATCGCCGCCGTCGAGGGCGCGGCCGCCGGCGCCGGCCTGTCGGTGGCGCTGGCCTGCGACATGCTGGTGGCGGCGAAGAACGCGGTGTTCTCGGTGGCCTACGTGAAGGTCGGCCTCACGCCCGACGGCGGCGCCACGGCCTTCCTGGCCGAGTTCGTCTCGCGCCAGGTGCTGACCGAGCTGTGCCTGACGGG